>DASWRL010000053.1:0-132887 GCA_036403195.1 Gaiellaceae bacterium | reverse complement strand
GAGCTGCGCGAGGAGCTCCTCGCGCTCGGCTCCGCGCGCGGCGCGCTTCACGCGCGTCTCCGCCTCTCTCGCCGGCAGGTCGAGCTCGTGGATGCGAGCCTCCTCGACGTCGCGCGCCTCGTCCGCACGCGCCTGCGCGTTCGCGATCAGCACCGACGCGGCGGCGCTCGGGTCGAACGCGCGGTCGCGGTAGACGGCGCGCGCCTGCTCGACGAGCGCGTCGCGCCGCGCCGCCGACGCGGGGTCGAGGAGCCGCTCGAGCCGGTCCAGCCGGCCCGCGGCGGCGCGGGCGAGCGCCGCCCGCTCCGTCTCCGCGAGCTGCGGCGCCCGCGCGTCGACGAGAGCGCGGACCGCCTTCTCCGAGAGGCGGCGGAACGGGACGAGCTGGCAGCGCGACCGGATCGTGTCCGGCAGCGACCCCAGGTCGTCGGCGACGAGCACGATCACGGCGTACTGGGGCGGCTCCTCGAGGTCCTTGAGGAGCGCGTCCGCGGCGTCCTCGTTCATCAGGTGCGCGCGGTGGAGCAGGTAGACGCGGCGGTCCGCCTCGAACGGGCGCATGTGGAGGTCGCGCCGCAGCTCGCGGATCGCGTCGATCCGGATCATCTCGCCGAGCGGGTCCAGCTCGTACATGTCCGGGTGGAACTCCCGGCTCGTGGCGAGGAGCGCCCGCCCGAAGGCACGCGCGACCTCGCTCTTGCCGACCCCGGGCGGGCCGTGGAAGAGGTACGCGTGCGCGGGGCCCTCGCGCAGCGCCGCGTCGAGCAGCCGCCCGGCCTCGGGCTGCTCAGAGAAGCGCGCGAACGCGCTCACGGATCTCCTCGGCGATCTCGGCCGGTCTCCGGCTCCCGTCGACCGGGACGATGCGCTCCGGCTCGCGCGCCGCGAGCGTGCGGTACGCGGCGTCGACGCGCTGGTGGAAGTCGGCGCCCTCGCGCTCGATCCGGTCGGGGTCGCCGCCCGCGCGCCGCCGCGCGTCGGCAGGGTCGACGAGAACCAGGAACGTCACGTCCGGGAGGAGGCTCCCGGTGACGAGCAGGCTGAGGTCGCGGACCTCGGCCAGCCCGAGCCCGCGGACGACGCCCTGGTAGGCGACGGAGGAGTCGAGGTAGCGGTCGCAGACGACGTCGTCGCCGCGCGCGAGCGCCGGCCGGATGACGCGCTCGACGTTGTCGGCGCGGGCGGCGGCGTACAGCGCCGCCTCCGCCCACGGCGCCATCTCGTCGCCGTGGAGCACGAGCTCGCGCACGCCCTCGGCCACCGCGGTACCTCCGGGCTCGCGCGACGGCGTGACGGCGCGCCCCTGCTCGCGGAGCCACGCCGCGAGCAGCTCCGCCTGCGTGCTCTTGCCGGACCAGTCGACGCCTTCGAAGGTCACGAACATGCTTCCTCTAATCTACGGCGTCCGTGAGAGCCGTCGTGACGGGGGGAGCAGGATTCATCGGGTCGAACCTGGTCGACGCGCTGGTTGCGCGCGGCGACGACGTGACCGTCGTCGACAACTTCGCGTCCGGGAAGCGCGAGAACCTCAACCCGGACGCCGCGCTCCTCGAGCACGACATCCGCGAGCCCTTCGGGGTCGAGGCCGACGTCGTGTTCCACCTCGCCGCGCAGGCCGACGTCCAGACGTCGATGAAGCGGCCCGGGTACGACGCAGCGGTGAACGTCGTCGGCACCGTCAACGTGCTGCAGGGGGCGCAGGGCGCGCAGGTGATCTTCGCCTCGTCGGGCGGGGCCGGCTACGGGGAATGCCCGGTGCCGGCGGCCGAGGACGCGCCGTTCCTGCCGCTCTCGCCGTACGGGATCGCGAAGAAGTGCGGCGAGGAGTACCTCGCCGGCTGGAACCGCATCCACGGCACCTCGCACGTCTCGCTGCGCTTCGCGAACGTGTACGGCGAGCGCCAGGACTCGGGCCTCGAGGGCGGCGTCGTCGCCATCTTCCTCGAGCGGCTCGCGCGCGGCGACGACGCCGTGATCTACGGGGACGGCGAGCAGAGCAGGGACTTCGTCTACGTCGGCGACGTCGTCGACGCGATGCTCGCGAGCGTCGGCCGGAGCGGTGGCCCGTACAACGTCGGCACGGGCGTCGCGACGACGGTCAACGAGCTGCACGCCGCGGCGCGGCGGGTCGCGGGCGTCGAGGCGCTGCCCGAGCACCGCGAGGCGCGCCTCGGCGACGTCGTCAGGTCGGTGCTCGACCCGTCCCGCGCCGGCCGCGAGCTGGGGTGGCGCGCGCAGGTCCCGCTCGACGACGGCATCGCCCGGACGTGGGCGTGGACGAAGGAAGCCGCGGCGGCGTAGCGAAACGGGCGGAGCCGTGGACGCTCCGCTCCCCTCGACCGACGCGCTCGTCCGCCCCTGGCGGACGGCGACCCTCGTCGCGAGCCTCGTCGCGGCGGTCGAGCTCGTGCTGCTCGTCGGGGCCGCGTTCCTGCTCCTCGCGAAGCCGCTCGCGCACGCGGTCCAGCGGCACGCGGCCGCCGCGGCGGTCGCCCCGGCGGTGAAGCAGCGCGCCGTCGTGCACGCCGTCGCGAAGCGCGTGGCGAAGGTGAAGCTCACCCGCTCGCAGACCCACGTCCTCGTGCTGAACGGGAACGGCCGCGCCGGCGCCGCCTCGTCCGCCGCCTCGAGGCTGTCGTCGCTCGGCTATCGCATCGGCGGCAAAGGGAACGCGAAGCGCCAGGACTATGCGTCGACCGTCGTGATGTACCGCAAGGGCTTCACCGGGGAGGGTCGGCGCCTCGCGCACGACCTCCACGTCAAGGTGGTCGGACCGCTCGACGGGCTGGCGCCCTCCGCGCTGCACGGCGCGCAGGTCGTCGTCGTGCTCGGCGCGCGCTGAGCGCCGGTCAGCGAACCGCGTGCCGAACCCAGACGTTCGGCTCGACGTACGTCCCGCGCCCGGAGGCGACCTCGACCGGCACGAGCGCGCCCGGCACGACGTACGCCCCGTCCCCCGGGAACGCGAGACCCGTCCACTCCTCCCATTCGGCGGCGGCCCCCTCGATCCGCATCGAGGCCGGGCAGACCTCGACGATCTCCCCGCCGAGCCTGACGTGCACGCGGAGCCACGGGTCGAACGGCAGGCCGTCGTCGCGGGCCCAGCCGGCGTAGCGCTCCATCGGGATCAGCGGGTAGCGCTCCTTCCACGTCGGCCGCACAGGGGCGATCAGCGCGTCGAACCCGCCGTCCCGCGCGAGGTCGCGCATCGCCTCGAGGAGCAGGCGTGAGAGCCCCTGCCCGTGGCGAGAGCGGTCGACGACGGCGACCATCGCCGAGAGGGCGTCGGCCTGGGTACGGCGATCGCGCGCGAACCACTGCTCGAGCATGTCGTCGATGCCGCCGGGGAGCCCGTCGGCGACCTGCGCCGGGAGCGTCCGCGCGTGACCGACGACGGCGTCCGCGTCCTCGTCGTAGAGCACGAGCTGCAACTCCGGAAGCTCCGTGCGGAGCTTGCCCCAGTGCTCGACCAGAACCGCGCCGTGACCCATGAACGGCGCCATCGTGTCCTCCACCTCGCCCGTCCGTGCCGCCAGGTCCGGCCGCTCCGCGTAGGTGAACGTCCGCACGAGCCCCTCCTAGCAGCGGTACTGCCGGTGGTTCACCTGGTAGAGCACGCGGCGGTAGTCGTCGGCGCCCTCACTCGGCCGCGCGTACGGGTCGAGCTCGGTGAACCTCTCGAGGTACGTGTAGGCGAGGTACGGGCACCCGGACGTCTTCGCGTACTCGCCGGCCGCGAGCCACGTCTGCGGGTTCTTCGGCTGCCGGTGGACGGCGCCGACGAACTCGCGGAACGCGGCGACGGTCAGCCGCCGCCGGTCGTAGGCGTACGCCTTCGCCCAGTACGGGTCGACGAGCAGCGGGTCGAGCGAGTGGGCGCGCCTGGCGAGCGTGATCGACCGCGCGTAGCCGGCCGCGAGCGCGTCGCCCGCGTAGCGCCGCGCGAGCCACGGTGAGGCGAGCGACCCGAGGAGGGCCAGTGCGACCCCGACCGCCGGCAGGAGCGCGTACGCCGGGACGCGGCGCGTCGCCGGCCGGCCGGCGAGCGCGCCGGCGGCGACGAACGCCGGCGCCGCGACGGCGGCGAAGTCCCAGTCGACGTCGACGAGCGCGTGCACGAGGAACGCGGGGAGGAGCAGCGCGAGCGCGAGCTCGTGGCCGGAGCGACGGAGCGACGGCCGGATCAGCGCGCCGCAGGCGAGCGCGAGGATCGCGAGCCCGACGATCCCCAGCTCGGCGAGGAACTGGACCGGCAGGTCGTGGGGCTCGATCGTGTAGTCGAGGTACGTCGTGCGGAACCGCAGGTTGAGGAGGTGGAAGGCGCCCGCGCCCGCACCGCCGAGCGGGTGGTCCCGGAAGCCCTGCCACGCCTGCGACCACCACGTGAACCGGAAGTTCGAGCTCGTCGAGCCGAGCCTGCCGCCGCTGTTGCCGACGGCGCCGGAGCCGATGCCGTGCACCGCGACGACGACGGCGACCGCACCGACGACCGCGAGCCCCGCGAGGACGCCGGCGACCCGCAGACGGCGCGAGGGCCGCGGTCGCGGGAGCCGCGACAGGAGCGCGGCCGCGGCGGCGCCGGCGACGAGGAGCGCGCCGAACGCGAGGCCGTCGCGCCAGCGCACGTGGAGCGTCTGCGCGTCCTTCGTGACGCCCGGCAATGCGAACGCGAGCCCCCCGACGACGGCCGCGGGAACGGCGGCCGCGACGAGCGTCACGGCGCCCTCGGCGCGCTCGCGCGAGAACGCGAACCAGGCTGCGCAGACGAGCGCCGCCGTGACGACGCCGCCGCGCGAGTAGGTGAGCACGAGCGCGACGAGCGCCACGTACGCGAGCAGCGTCCCCGGGGCGCGGCGGACCGTGAGTGCGAGCACGAGTGCGTAGTCCGTCGCGAGCGCGAGCTGGTTCCAGAGCCCGATCGGCCCGCGGAGCCGCGTCGGCCCCGGGCCGCCGTAGTCGTAGACGAACGGCAGGACCTTCCCGAGGAGCGACCACGCGATCAGCGCGCCGAGGACCAGTGCGAGCCCGCGCGCGAGCGCCGTCGTCCGCCCCGCGGCCCAGAGGCCGACCCCCGCGAGCAGGGCGTACAGCGCCGTCCTGTTCGCGTAGTCCCAGGACCGGTCGGGAAGGCCGGACCACGCGATGGAGACGGCGCACGCGACGGCGAGGAGCGCGAGCGGCGCCACCGCCCCGGCGCCGCCCGGTGCGCCCGCGGTCGCGAGCAGCAGGACGATCGCGCCGGCGGCGGCGGCACCGAGCCAGAAGATCGACCCGTCGGACGGACCGCCTCCGAAGAAGAGCGCGAGAGCGGCGAGGAGGAGCGGCGCGGCGAGCGGCAGTTCGCGAATCGCCCGCATCCTCGGCGAAGCTACCATCCGCCCGCGACTGCACTCGCGCCGCACACAGAAGCCTTACAGCAGCGCCCTACGCTCCCGCCTCACCGTGGCCAGAATCCCCCGATGCTGAGAACAGCAGCCGCCGCCGCGCTCGTCGCCCTCGCGCTCCTCGCGTCGGTCGCACGCCCCTCCGTCGCGCACGCCGCTACCCCGTGCTGGAAGGTGCTCCTGAACGACTGGTACGACGGGCGGATCGACAACACCTATCCGATCCACTGCTACCGCGACGCGCTGCGCCACCTCCCGGCCGACGTCCAGACCTACTCGAGCGCGCACGACGACATCCTCCGCGCGCTCCAGACGGCGCAGGCGCGCCTGAAGAAGTCCGGGAAGACGGTCACCCCGAACACGCCGGTCCCGCCGAGCGGCGGCGGCTCGTCCGGTGGTGGGTCGAGCGGCGGCGGCGGCGCGGCGGGCGGCGGGAACGGCGGCGGCGGGTCGACGACGACCGGGCCCGCGCCCACGACGTCGACCCCCGGGCGGAAGCCGGGGAACGGCCTCGGCGGGGTCGCGGACAAGCTGAACCACTCGAGCCCGTCCTCGGTGCCCGTGCCGCTGATCGTGCTCGGCGCGCTCGCGCTGCTCCTCGTCGCGGCGGGCGCCGCCGGTCTCGTGGCGAAGCGCCGGCAGGGCCGAAAACCCTCTGCCTGAGCCAAATCCCGGCCGGTACCATGTCCGTCCGGTGCCGGTTCTAGGGTCCCTCTCCCTTCAAAACGGCACTTACGATGGTCGCGCGCCGAGCGGCGCGCGGAGGAGGCGAGACGATGGCGTCCATTGAGCAGGCCCCCGCGGTTCCGGAGAGCGTCCCGATCCACCCCGACGAGCTCGTCAACAGCGTGATCGACGACGGTGCGAGCCTCGCGGTCCGCCGGCTCTTCACGATCGAGGGGCGCGATCCGTTCGACGAGGTCGAGTGGGAGACGCGCGACGCGCACATCCCGGGCAAGGCCGGACCGGCGTTCGAGCAGCGCGCGGTCGAGTTCCCGAAGTTCTGGTCGCAGACCGCGACGAACATCGTCGCGCAGAAATACTTCCGCGGGCGCATGTCGAGCCCGGAGCGCGAGCGCTCGGTCAAGCAGATGATCGGCCGCATCGTCGGCACCGTCGGCAGGTGGGGCCGCGAGGGAGGGTACTTCGCGACGGAGGACGAGGCGCAGACGTTCGAGGACGAGCTGAAGGCGATCCTCGTCAACCAGCTCGCCGCCTTCAACTCGCCGGTGTGGTTCAACGTCGGGTTCGAGGAGAAGCCGCAGTGCTCCGCCTGCTTCATCCTCTCGATCGACGACTCGATGGACGCGATCCTCGACTGGATCCGCCGCGAGGGGATCATCTTCCGCGGCGGCTCCGGCTCGGGCGTGAACCTGTCGAGGCTGCGCTCGTCGAAGGAGCAGCTCTCGAAGGGCGGCTACGCCTCCGGCCCCGTCTCGTTCATGCGGGGCGCCGACGCGTCGGCGGGCACGATCAAGTCGGGCGGCAAGACGCGGCGCGCCGCGAAGATGGTCGTGCTCGACGTCGACCATCCGGACGTCGTCGAGTTCATCTGGTGCAAGGCGCACGAGGAGGAGAAGGCGCGCGTCCTCGAGGCGGCCGGGTACGACATGTCGCTCGACTCGCCGGACTGGGCGTCGATCCAGTACCAGAACGCGAACAACTCCGTCCGCGTCTCCGACGCGTTCATGCACGCGGTCGAGAACGACGCCGACTGGAACCTGACGGCGCGCACCGACGGGTCCGTCGTCGAGACGCTCAAGGCGCGGAAGCTCCTGCGCGACATCGCCGAGGCGGCGTGGAAGTGCGCGGACCCGGGCGTGCAGTACGACACGACGATCAACGGGTGGCACACACTGCCGAACACCGGCCGGATCAACGCGTCGAACCCGTGCTCGGAGTACATGTCGATCGACGACTCGGCGTGCAACCTCGCGTCGCTGAACCTGATGAAGTTCCGGCGCGAGGACGGCGAGCTCGACGTCGAGGCGTTCGAGCACGCGTGCGACGTCGTCTTCCTGGCCCAGGAGATCCTGGTCGGGAACTCGTCGTACCCGACGCCCGAGATCGAGCGGAACGCGAAGGCGTACCGCCAGCTCGGCCTCGGCTACGCGAACCTCGGCGCGCTGCTGATGGCGCGCGGCCTGGCGTACGACTCCGACGAAGGCCGCGCGTACGCGGCGGCGATCACGGCGCTGATGACGGGGCGGGCGTATCGCAAGTCGTCGGAGATCGCGAAGCGGATGGGGCCGTTCGCCGGCTACCGCCCGAACGCCGCAGCGATGGTCGGCGTGATCGCCAAGCATCGGGCCGCCGTCGGCAACATCGCGAACGCGCACACCGTGCCGTCCGACCTGCTCGGCGCGGCGCGGAAGGCGTGGGACGACGCGCTCGACCTCGGCGAGGTGTACGGGTTCCGGAACGCGCAGGCGACCGTGCTCGCGCCGACGGGGACGATCAGCTTCATGATGGACTGCGACACGACCGGCGTGGAGCCCGACTTCTCTCTCGTCAAGTCGAAGAAGCTCGTCGGCGGCGGCGAGATCACGATCGTCAACAAGACCGTGCCGCTCGGGCTCGACAAGCTCGGCTACGTGCCGAACGAGGTCGACGAGATCGTCGCGTACATCGACGAGCGGAACACGGTGGTCGGCGCGCCGTACGTGAAGAACGAGCACTACCCCGTGTTCGACTGCGCGGTCGGCGAGCGCGCGATCCACTACCGCGGCCACGTGAAGATGATGGGCGCGATCCAGCCGTTCATCTCCGGCGCGATCTCGAAGACCGTGAACCTGCCCGAGACGGCGACGGTCGACGAGGTGTCACAGCTCCTCGTCGAGGCGTGGCAGCTCGGCGTGAAGGCGATCGCGATCTACCGCGACAACTGCAAGGTCGCGCAGCCGCTCCAGGGGAAGGGCGAGAAGGGCCAGCAGCTCGTCGCTCCCGGCGGCGGGATCGCGGCGCCGAAGCGCCGCCGGCTGCCGGACGACCGCACCGAGGTCGGCCGGAAGTTCCGCGTCGGCGAGTACGAGGGGTACATCCACGTCGGCGTGTTCGACGACGACGGGACGCCCGGCGACATCTTCGTCGACATCGCGAAGGACGGGACGACGCTGCAGGGCCTGATGAACTCGCTGATGATCGCGGTCTCGATGGGCCTCCAGTACGGCGTCCCGCCGGAGGTGTACGTGTCGAAGCTGTCGCACCTGCGGTTCGAGCCGTCGGGCCCCACGAACGACGCCGACATCCGCACTGCGAAGTCGATCGTGGACTACATCTTCCGCTGGTTCGGCAAGAAGTTCCTGACGGTCGACCAGCAGGAGGAGGCCGGGATCCTCTCGGCCGAGGTCCGCGCGAACCTGGCGGCACGCTACTCGAACGGCGGCACGGCGCCCGCGGCCGAGGCGCCGGCGCCCGGGCAGACGGCGCTCTTCAACTCGTTCGAGGACGCGATCGAGTGCAACCGCTGCGGCGGCCGGATGGTTCGCGCCGGCACCTGCTACACGTGCCGCGACTGCGGCACGAGCACCGGCTGCGGCTGATCGCGGCCGCCGGGAGATCGCCACGTGGGGCGCCGGAAGGCGCCCCACGTCGTCGAGGGTTCAGGGCGGCGACGGCCGGAGAGAGGGAGAGGCGGCGTGACGGGACCGAGTGCAGCAGACGCGCCGACGGGCACCCTCGCGGACGGGAACGAGATCCCGATGCTCGGGCTCGGCGTCTGGCAGGTGGAGAACGGCCGCGCGTGCGTCGACGCCGTCCGCTGGGCACTCGAGGCCGGCTACCGCCACGTCGACACGGCGCAGGCCTACGGGAACGAGGAGAGCGTCGGCGCGGGGCTGCGCGAGAGCGGCGTCCCCCGCGACGAGATCTTCGTGACGACGAAGTTCTTCCCGCGGCGCGAGGACCCCGTCGCGGAGCTCGAGCGGAGCCTCCGGCGGCTCGGGCTCGACCACGTCGACCTCTACATCATCCACTGGCCCGCGGGCGGGCCGCTGTGGGCGTGGCCGGGCATGGAGCGGGCGCGCGAGCTCGGCTACACGCGCTCCGTCGGCGTCTCCAACTTCAGCGTCGCCGAGGTGGACGAGCTGCTCGCCGCCGCCACGGTGCCGCCGGCCGTGAACCAGGTGCAGTTCAACCCGTTCGCCTACCGGAAGGGGCTCCTGGAGGAGTGCGAGCGCCGCGGCGTCGTCCTCGAGGCCTACAGCCCGCTCGGGACCGGCGGCCACCTGCAGGATCCGCGCGTGACCGAGATCGCCGAGCGCGTCGACCGGACGCCCGCGCAGGTGCTGCTCCGCTGGTGCCTCCAGCACGGCACGCCGGTGATCCCGAAGTCGACGCACCGCTCGCGCATCGTCGAGAACGCCCGGCTGTTCGACTTCGAGCTCGACGCCGCCGCGATGGACGCGCTCGACGGCCTGGACCGGACGGGCGGGACGGAGCTCGCCCGCGAGGACCCGTGGTGGCGCAGCTGAGCCGCCAGGAATAGTTGTGCCCGCAAGGACGTTCTCGGGAGCGTGACGCACCCGAAGCGCATCGGCTTCCTCTCGTTCGGCCACTGGCATCCCGGCGGCGGCCTGACGCCGACCGCGGCCGAGGCGCTACGGCAGACGGTCGACCTGGCAGTCGCCGCCGAGGAGATCGGCATCGACGGCGCGTTCGTCCGCGTCCACCACTTCGCGCGCCAGCTGTCGGCGCCGTTCCCGCTCCTCGCGGCGATCGGCGTCCGGACGACACGGATCGAGATCGGGACGGGCGTGATCGACATGCGGTACGAGAACCCGCTCGCAATGGCAGAGGACGCGGCGGCCGCCGACCTGCTCGCGGGCGGGCGGCTGCAGCTCGGCGTCAGCCGGGGGTCGCCGGAGCCCGCGTGGCGCGGTGCCGAGTCGTTCGGGTACTCGCTCGACGCCGACGAGGCGCGCGCGAAGACGGCGCTGTTCCGCGCCGCGATCGCCGGCGCCGGCGTCGTCCGCGCCGACGCCGGCGGACGGCCGGCCGACGCGCTCCTCCCGATCCAGCCGCAGTCGCCCGGCCTCGCAGACCGGATCTGGTGGGGGTCCGGAAGCCGCGAGACGGCCGCCTGGACGGGCGAGCAGGGCATGAACCTGATGAGCTCGACCCTCCTCCTCGAGGACACGCAGGTGCCGTTCGACGAGCTCCAGGCGGAGCAGATCGCTCTCTTCCGGGAGGCGTGGGCGGCCGCGGGACACGCGCGCGAGCCGCGCGTGTCGGTCAGCCGCAGCGTCATCCCCGTCACCTCGGACCTCGACCGCCGGCTCTTCGGCAAGGACGCGAACGCGGATCAGGTCGGGTGGCTCGACGGCGCGATCAGCCGCTTCGGCCGCAGCTACACGGGCGAGCCCGACCGGATCGCCGAGGAGCTCGCGCAGGACGCCGCAGTCCGGGCAGCCGACACCATCCTCCTCACCGTCCCGAACCAGCTCGGGGTCGAGTACAACGCGCGGCTGCTCGAGACGATCGCGCGGGAGATCGCCCCGGCGATCGGCTGGACCGCGAAGACGGCGACGGCCGCCGCGGCGTGACCGGCCGCACGCTTGTAGCGTGCGCGCCGTGAAGGCCGAGCTCGTCCAGGACGCACGCGCGGAGCTCGGCGAGGGGCCGATCTGGGACGCCCGCAGCGACGAGCTCCTGTGGGTCGACATCACCGCGGGCGTCGTCCACCGCTTCGACCCCCGCACTGCTACCGACCGGCCGTTCACGGCCGGGAGCTACGTCGGCGCCGTCGTCCCGCGCGCCTCCGGCGGGTACGCGCTCGCGGTGGCCGACGGGTTCGCCGCCGCAACCGCGGACGGCGACGTGACGACGGTCGCGTCGGTCGGCCACGGCGCCGACATCCGGATGAACGACGGCGCGTGCGACGCGGCGGGGCGGTTCTGGGCGGGGTCGATGCACCTCGACGAGCGTGCGGGCGCCGGGTGTCTCTATCGCCTCGACCCCGACGGTGCCGTGACGACGATCTGCGACGGCGTCACGGTGTCCAACGGCATCGGCTGGAGCCCCGACGACACGCTCATGTACTACGTCGACACCCCGCTCGAGAGGGTCGACGTGTTCGACTACGACGGCGCCACGGGCAACGTGTCGAACCGCCGCCCGTTGTTCGCCGTCGAGGGCCCGGGGTCGCCCGACGGGCTCGTCGTCGACGCCGAAGGCTGCCTCTGGGTCGCCTTCTGGGACGGCTTCGCGGTTCGCCGGTACGCGCCCGACGGACGGCTCGTCGACGTCGTCGAAGTGCCGGCCGGCCGCGTGACGAAGCCCGCCTTCGGCGGTGCCGGCCTCGCCGACCTCTACATCACCTCGGCGGCGGGGCCCGGCGAGCACGCGGGAGGCCTGTTCGTCGCGGAGCCGGGCGCCCGGGGCCTGCCGCCTCGCTCCTACGCCGGCTAGCTACTTGCTCATGCCCATCGTCAGCCCGCGGATCAGGTACCGCTGGAAGACGAGGTAGACGAGCACCGCGGGCAGCGCGCTGACGAGCGACCCCGCCATCTCCATCGGGAAGTTCTGGAAGTGCTGCGCGGGGATCGTCTGGAGGCCGACCGTGATCGTCCTGTGCGCGGGCGTCTGCAGGAAGAGCAGGCCGACGAGCAGGTCGTCCCAGATCTGGATGAACTGCAGCACCGCGACCGTCACGATCGCGGGGACCGCGAGCGGCAGCATGATCCGGAAGAACACGGTTCCGTAGCCGAGGCCGTCGATCAGCGCCGCCTCGATCACATCCTCGGGCAGGCGGCGGAAGTACGTCGTCATCAGGAAGGTCGCGAACGGCGCACCGAGCGCGGCGTACACGGCGATCGCCCCGGAGTAGTGGTTGATGAACCCGAGCCGCGCGAGGTTGATGTACTCCGGGATGATCATCGACTGCATCGGCACCATCATCGAGCTGACGACGATCAGGAACACGAGCCCGGAGAGGCGGTACCGGAGCGTCCCGAGCGCGTAGCCGCCGGCGGTGCTGACGGCGAGGATCACCGCGATCGACGAGAGCGTGATCAGCGTCGAGTTGACCATCTCGCGCCCGATCGGCAGCGCCGCGAACAGGTCGTGCCACGTCGTCAGCGAGAAGCCCCGCCCGAGGTAGTACTGGGGCAGCGAGCGGAACGACATCTGCGCCATCAGCCAGAACGGGTAGAGCATGATGAGCGTGACGAGGAGCAGCACCGCGTACGTCAGCGCCTTCGTCGCACGGCGGCGCCAGACGGCGCCGAGCTGCCGCTCGCTCCAGCCGACGGTGCTCAATCGTCGCTCCGGAGCAGCCGCATCTGCACGATGCTCACCGTGAACACGAGCGCGAACAGCACGACGCCGGCCGTCGCGCCGACTCCGAAGTTGTTCTCGGTGAACGCCTGCTCGTAGATGAAGAACTCGAGCGTCGTCGAGCCGTAGCCCGGGCCGCCGTTCGTCATCACGATGATCAGGCTGAAGAGGGCGCTGAACGCCGTGATCACGCTGATGATGAACGCGAACTGCACGAACCGCTTCAGCAGCGGGAACGTGATGCGCAGCATCACGGTGAAGGAGCCGGCGCCGTCGACCTTCGCGGCGTCGTAGATCTCCTGGTCGATCGTCGACATGCCGGCGAGGAAGATGATCATGTTCGTCCCGAACACGGACCAGATGAACGTGATCATCACGGCGACCAGCGCCGAGTGCTCGTGCGAGAGCAGGTCCGGGTGCCAGAAGCCGAGCCCCGTGTGGTCGAGGACGCTCTGCAGGATGCCCTGCTTGTCGGGGTCGAAGAACCGCCGGGCGACGAACGCGATCACGACCCACGAGACGGCGGTCGGCAGGAAGAACACGGAGCGGAAGAACTTCCAGCCGCGCAGGTGCGTGTTGAGCAGGAACGCGACGGCCAGCGGCAGCGCGATCGCGACGGGGATCGCGAGCACCATCACGCCGTTGTTCTCGAGGACGGTGACGAACTCCGGGTTGTGGAACAGGCGTCCGTACGCCGCGAAGCCGATCCACTGAGAGGTGAACCCGTCCCAGTTCGTGAAGCTGTAGTAGAAGGTCTGCCCGATCGGGATCAGGAGGAGCGCACCGATCAACGCGGCGACCGGCAGCGTGAACAGGATCCCCATCCGCCGCCGCTGCGCGGCCAGCGGGCTCCGCCGCGCCCGCCGCTTCGTCTCCGGCAGGGCGGCGCTCGCCTCCTGCGCGCTCATCGGCCGCCGCCCCGCCCTCGCCGCCCGTGAGGGCGGCAAGGGCCGGAGGCAGGCATCGGGCGGGCGCCCGCCATCAGTGGTAGACGGGGCCTCGCTGGTCGGACGGGAGCGAGTCGTGCGTCTGCTTCATGCTCTTCAGCGCCGAGCCGGCCGAGATGTTCCCGCCGAGCGCTGCATCGAGCTGCTTCATCCCGGTCGTGACGACGTCGCCCTGGATGACGTTGTCGATCATCGGGTAGACCGTCTTCCCCGACTTCGCGAACGCGAGCATCTGGTTCGCGAGCGGGCTCGTCGCGCTGAAGCCCTTGATGTCCGGGATCAACCCGGCCGCGGCGACGATGTGCTGCGCCGTCGGCGACATCAGGAACTTGAGGAACTGCACGGCCTCCTTCGGGTGGCTCGACTGCTTCGAGACCGCGAAGCCGTCGCCGGAGTACTGAACGACGCCGTGCTGCGGCTTCGACGTGAACGGCGGCAGGAACGGCGCGACGTTCGCCCCCATCGCCTTCTGGAGCGTCGCCGTGTCCCAGTTGCCGTCGATGATCATCGCGGCCTGTCCCTTGATGAACGCGCCGAGGATGTTCGTCTTCGTCAGCACGTCGCTGTTCGTGCAGCCACGCTTCGGCATGGACGCCCAGTTGCCGACCTGCTGAACGAGCGCGGGCGACGTCCACGGGATCTTGCCGGTGTAGAGACCCTTGAGCGCGGCCGGCGAGTACACACCGGCTGCGATGTAGCTCAGGTCGTAGTAGGGGTACGGGTTCGGCCCGATCGCCTGCGGGTCGGCGCCGTAGACGATCGGGGCCACACCCGCCGCCTTCAGCTTCGTGCACGCCGCGAAGAGCTGCGACCAGTTCGTCGGGACGCTGGCGACGCCCGCCTTCTTGAAGAGCGCCTTGTTGTAGAAGCCCATGTAGAACTGGTTCTCGAGCGGCATCACGAGCAGGCCCTGCGCCGGGTTGAAGTTCGACGAGGCCCACTTCGCGCCGTTCACCTTGGCGAGCTCGGCCGCCGAGAAGTACGGCTTCAGGTTCAGGAGCTGCTTCTCGTACTTCGTGTCGAAGAGCCCCGTCCACTGGACGGACAGATCCGGGGCGGTGTGCGCGATCCACGCCGCCTGGAGCAGCTGGAAGTAGTTGCCGCCCGGCTGGCTGACCACCTTGACGGTGATGTTCGGGTTCTGCTTCTCGAAGGCTGCGACGACCTTCTGCGTCGCGACGGCGTTGCCGCCGGTGCCGTAGTTGTGCCAGAGCGTCAACGTGACGCCTTCGTGGCTCGCCCGGCCGGCCGCGTACGCCGCCCCTGCGAGCACGGCGAGCGCAGCGACCGCCGCGCAGCCGATGATGATCCTCCGCACCGTCCCTCCTTTGATTGCACTCATCCGACGTGCGCCGCCGTTTCCGGCTGCGGCACCCCGAGGCCGTCGGCTCCCGGCGCCGACTGCACGAGCCCGGGATGCAAGCGATTGACCCACTCGAGCGCCGCAGCCGCGCGATGCACCTTCTCGCGTGCGATCGCGCGCGCCTCCTCGACGAGGTGGCGACCCGAGGGGTAGATGTTCCGCGCGTTGCGGAGGCCGAACTTCGCGTACAGCGGCGCGCCGACGCGGACCAGGTCGCCGAGCTCGTCGCCGCGGACGATCCCGCCGAGGCTGTCCGGCGACTCCACGTACAGGTCGATCGGGAGCGCCGTCGCCGCGCGCAGCTCGCCGAGCGTCTCCAGCGAGACGTCCGACGGAACGTTGATCGTCGACGCGCCGACACGCTCGAGCTCGCGAAGCGCGAGCGGGTTCGACGGCGCGAGCATCACGGACACCTTCCAGACGATCGACGCAGGCAGCTCGCCGGCACGCTGAAGCTCGTTGACCAGCGCGAGCAGGCCGAGGTCGGCGATCAGGAAGCCACGGATCCCGCACTCCGCGGCGCGCGCGATGTCCTCCACGGCGTAGCGCAGGCCGCGGCGGCCGCGCGCCTGGCCGCCGTGCCCCGCTCCGTCGCTCGTGCGGGCGTGCGCCGTGATGTCGTAGGACTCGCGCGGCCCGACGAACAGCGACACCTCTATGCCGTGGTCGGCGCCCAGGTCCGCCAGCTCGCGAAGCTCGTCCTCCCGGAGGAGCATCGCACCGCTGCCCTGGGACACACGGTGCACGACGATGCCCTCCTCGGCGGCTGCCTCGATCACCGCCTCGAGGACGCGCGGGCCTTCGACGCTCGGGATCTCGACCCGGAAGTCGGCGCCGTCGGGGAACGTCCCCGCGCCGCGGACGGGCTGCAGGAGGCGGTCGAGCGCGGCGTCCGCCTTCACGCGGCGCCTCCCGTCTCGACGTCGAGGACCGCGGGACGCCCGTCCTCCAGCGGCCAGTCGCCGCCGTCGGTCAGCCACTGCAGGCCGGCGTCCCCGACGAGGAAGGTGTCCTCGCACTTGCCGCCGCCCGCGACGCTCGGGTTCCAGGCGATCGCCGTCCCTGTCGAGATGGCGGTCGGGAGCCAGCGGCTTCCCTCCTGCGAGGGGACGGGCTCGAACTCGCGCTGCCGGTAGCCGATCGGCCCGCCCTGGTAATGGTCGCGCCACTCGCCGGGACGGCCGACGCCCGCGTACGCCGCCGCGAGCGCCTCCATCACGTCGCCGTAGGTCGCGCCGGCGCGCGTCGCCTCCAGCACCGCACGCTCGACCTCCGCCGCCTTCGCGCGCGCCGCGCGCACCGGCGCCGGCAGCGGGCCTGCGCTCGCGAAGCGTGTCGCGGCGACGTGCAGGCCGTGACGCTCCGCGACGACGACCGCCATCACGAGCCGGTGAACGGCATGGCCGCCGGGGAGCGGGTGCCGGAAGCGCTCGACCCGGTCGTCGCCGCCCACGAAGAGGCAGGCGCCGAAGGCGCCGACGGCCTCGAGCCCGGCGGCCACCCGTGCCTGGACCTCGACGTCGAGCTCGCCTGGCCGCCACGAGCGGACGGCGCCCTCGAGCGCGGCGACGGCGTCGCGCGCCAGCGCGGCGAGGCGGTCCTGCTCCTCCGGCCCGAGCGGCAGGCGCAGCTCCACCAGGTCGTCGTCGACGTCGACTCCGAGGCCCCCGACGCGCGCCGCCTCCACGCCGGCGAGCCGTTCGACGGCTCCCGCGAAGCCGCCGGGGTCGAACCAGTCCACCCCGTGGAGCCCGAAGCCTTCGAGCGCCGCCTCGGCCGCGAGCCGCGGCAGCTCGACGTTCGTCGTGACGACGTCCGCCGAGCCCGGCGTGACGACGACCCACGCGGCGCTCGCCGGGCTCCCCGACTCGATCCGGTTCGTGAGCCCGCCGGTGACCCAGGCGACCCCGTCGGTGCCGCAGAGCGCCACGGCCGGGAGGCCGCGCCGGTCGAGCAGCTCCCGCAGCGCGCCGAGCTTCCGTGCGACCTCGGGCGGCGCACCCTCGGCGGCCTCCGGTTCGGTGATGCCGAACATCGTTCCGATGCGCCGACACTCGCACGGCGGCGAGCATCGTGTCAATGGCTGGACAACGCCTCGCCGCGGCGCGTATGTTCGGCAGGCCGATCCGGCGTTCGTCATGGCAGAACAGCTCGTCCACCCGTCGAACGGCCCCCTCGAGGAGCGCTACCGCGTGCAGAGCGTGGAGCGGGCGTTCCAGCTGCTCGAGGCGCTCGCGGCGGCGGGGCCGGGCGGCGCGACGCTCACCGACCTCGCGCGCTCGATCGGCGTGTCGAAGAGCACGGCCTACGCGATCCTGCAGACCCTGCTCGGAGGCGGGTTCGTCGCCGACCTCGGCGTCGGCGCTTCGCGGCGATACCGGCTCGGGATGGCCCTCGCCCGCCTGGGGGACGTCGTCGTCTCGCAGATCGCGCTGCGCGACGTCGCGCTGCCCGTGCTGCACGACCTCGCGCGCGAGACGCTCCTCGCCGCGCGCGTCGCCGTCCTCGACGAGCCGTATGCCGTCGTGATCGCGCGCGTCGACGCGCCGGACAGCTCGGTGCGCTTCTCGGCGAACCTCGGGAAGCGCGAGCACCTGCACTGCTCCGCGGTCGGCAAGGCGATGCTCGCCGCGCTCGGGCGCGACGCGGCCCGCGCGATCGTCGCGGCAGCGGGGATGCCGGGGAAGACGCGGCAGACGATCACCGACGAGGAGACGCTGCTCGCAGAGCTCGACACCGTCGCGCAGCGCGGCTACGCCGTCGACGACGAGGAGGACGACGCGGGGGTGTTCTGCGTCGGCGCCGCCGTCCGCGACCACGCGAGGCGGTGCGTGGGCGCGATCAGCGTCACCGGGATCAAGCGCGAGCTCGCCCCGTGGCAGGTGGTGCTGCTCGGGACGAAGGTGCGCGAGCACGCGGACCGCATCTCGGGCGTCCTCGGGGCTCCGGCGTGAGCCGCGGCCTCCTGCTCGAGCGGCCCGGCGCGCTGCGGCTCGAGACGTTCCCGGCCCGCGCCCCCGGCCCGGGCGAGGTGCTCCTTCGGCCGGCGTACTGCGGTCTCTGCGGCACCGACCTCGAGCTGCTGGCGGGAGAGGTCGACCCGGCGTTCGCGCGGTACCCGCTCGTCCTCGGCCACGAGTGGTCGGGCGTCGTCGAGTCGGTGGGCGAGCGCGTCGCCGGCCTCGCGCCGGGGATGCGATGCGTCGCCGAGGGCATCATCCCGTGCGGCAACTGCGCGAGCTGCCGGGCCGGCAGGACGAACGTCTGCGAGATCTACGACGAGGTCGGCTTCACACGCCCCGGCGGCGCTGCCGACCACATCGTCGTGCCGGCGCACGTGGTCCATCGTCTCGCGGACGGTGTGGCACTGCGTGACGCGGCGCTGACGGAGCCGACGGCCGTCGTGCTGACGGGCCTCGAGAAGCTCCGCCTCCGCCCGGGCCTGCGCGTGCTCGTCGTCGGCGACGGGACGATCGCGCTCCTCGCCGTGCTGCTCGTGTCGCTCTGGTCGCCCGCGGAGATCGCCGTGATCGGGCGGCGCGACGAGCAGGCGGCGATCGCGGCCGACCTCGGCGCGACCTCGTTCTCCACCGGCGAGCCCGACGGGGGCTTCGACGTCGCGATCGAGGCGTCGGGAAGCGTCGACGCGATCGGCTCCGCCGTGACGGCCGTTCGACGCGGCGGGCAGGCGCTGATCCTCGGCCTGCCGCCCACCACCTCCAGGCTCGAGCTGCCGGGCGACCTGCTCGCGAACAACGACCTCACCGTCGCCGGCAGCTTCGGATACACCTCCGCCGCCTGGTCGCGGGTCGTCGAGCTGCTGAACGCGGGACGGCTCGGCGCGGGCCGCCTCGTCACGCACCTGTTCCCGCTCGACGACTTCGAGGCGGCCTTCCAGGCGCTGGCCCGGCCGGTCGGCGAGCGCGGCAAGGTGATGCTCGAGGTCGCCGGTGGCTGAGATCGCGCTGGAGGCGCTGGAGAAGGTCTACCCCGACGGGACCCGGGCGGTCGAGCGGCTCGACCTCGAGATCGCCGACGGCGAGTTCATGGTCTTCGTCGGGCCTTCCGGCTGCGGCAAGACCAGCGTGCTGCGCATGGTCGCGGGGCTCGAGGAGATCACGGGAGGCTCTGTTCGCATCGGGGGTCGCGTCGTCAACGACCTGCTGCCGAAGCAGCGCGACATCGCGATGGTGTTCCAGAACTACGCGCTCTACCCGCACATGGACGTCTACACGAACATGGCGTTCGGCCTGCGGCAGCGGCGCGTCCCGAAGGACGAGATCGACCGCCGCGTGCGCGAGGCGGCCGCGACGCTCGGCCTCACCGACATGCTCGGGAAAAAGCCGCGCACCCTCTCGGGCGGGCAGCGCCAGCGCGTCGCCATGGGCCGCGCCGTCGTCCGCGAGCCGCAGGCGTTCCTGATGGACGAGCCGCTCTCGAACCTCGACGCGAAGCTGCGCGTGGAGATGCGCGCGGAGATCCTCCGCATCCAGCGCGACCTGAGCGTGACGACGATCTACGTCACGCACGACCAGACCGAGGCGATGACGATGGGCGACCGCGTCGCGGTGATGCGCCACGGGCTGCTCCAGCAGGTCGATCGGCCGCAGCGCATCTACGACCGCCCCGCGAACCTGTTCGTCGCCGAGTTCATCGGGTCGCCGGCGATGAACCTCCTCGACGCCGAGATCGTCGGGTCGGACGGCGGCCTCGTCGCCGCGTTCGGCGAGCACCGGCTGCGACTCGGGCGGGGCGTGACCGCCGAGCCGGGGCGCGCGATCATCGGGATCCGCCCCGAGGACTTCGAGGACGCCGCGCTCGTCCCGGCCGCGCCGCCGGGGTCGACGCTGACGGTGGTGCCGGAGATCCGCGAGGACATGGGCGCCGAGGTCTACGTCCACTTCGACCTCGGCGTCCCGCCCGTCCGGCGCGAGGACGTGGCGGAGGCGAAGGCGCCGGACGAACCGGTCGGGCGTGAGCCGGCGCGCGTGCGCAGCCCGTTCGTCGCGCGCCTCGGCCGCGAGACGACGGCGACGGAGCGCCGGCCGCTGGCGCTCGCGGTGAACGTCGAGCGGATCTACGTCTTCGACGCCGTCACCGGCGAGGGGCGGCACGCCGCGTAGGCGCTCACCACCCGCCGACCCACCCGCTCAGGAGCCCGAGCGGCTCCGTCGCGTCCTCCTCGGAGCGCCCGCGCAGGAAGTCGAAGTCGCAGCCCTCGTTCGCCTGCAGGACGTGCGCGAGGTAGAGCGCGCCGTAGCCGCGGCGGTACGCGGGCTCCCGCGGCTCGAGCGCGGCCGGCCGCCGCTCGAGATCCGCCGCGGGGACGTCGAGGTCGAGCCGCTGCTCGTCGACGTCGAGCACGATCGGGTCGCCGTCGCGGACGGCCGCGAGCGGCCCCCCGGCCGCCGCCTCGGGCGCGACGTGCAGGACGACGGTTCCGAAGGCGGTCCCGCTCATGCGCGCGTCGGAGACCCTGACCATGTCGGTGACTCCGGCCTGGAGCAGGCGCTTCGGGATCGGGAGCTGTCCCCACTCCGGCATCCCCGGGCCGCCGCGCGGGCCGGCGTTCCGCAGCACGAGAACGCTGTCGCGATCGACGTCGAGCGCGGGATCGTCGATCCGCGCTGCCACGTCGTAGACGTCCTCGAACACGACCGCGCGGCCGCGGTGACGGAGCAGGGCGGCGCTCGCCGCGCTCCGCTTGATCAACGCGCCGTCGGGCGCGAGGCTCCCGCGTACGACGGCGATGCCGCCCTCGGCGGTGAGCGGTTCGTCACGCGCCGCGATCACGGCGCGGTCGTGCACCTGGGCTCCGGCGATCGCTTCTCCGATCGGCCGGCCCGTCACGGTCAGCGCGTCCCCGTCGACGAGCTCGCCGAGCTCGCGCAGGACCGCAGGTATCCCGCCCGCGTGGTGCAGCTGCTCGACGAGGTGCTCGCCGGCGGGGCGCACGTTGACGAGCATCGGCGTCCGCCGCGAGAGGTCGTGGAATCGGTCGAGGGTCAGCGGGACGCCGACGCGGCCGGCGAGCGCGAGCAGGTGCACGACGGCGTTCGTGCCCCCGCCGATCGCCATCAGCGTCGTGATCGCGTTGTCGAACGCGGCGGGAACGAGGATGCGGGACGGCGCGAGCCCCTCCTCCGCGAGCTCCACGGCACGCCTCCCCGTGGCCTCCGCGACGCGCAAGCGCGCGGCGTCCACGGCGGGGACGGTGGCGCTCCCCGGAAGGCTCATCCCGAGCGCCTCGACGAGCGCCGCCATCGTGGAGGCCGTTCCCATCTCGTTGCAGTGGCCGACGCTCGCGCCCGATGCCTGCTCGAGCTCCGCGAACTCGGCCGCCGTCATCCGTCCCGAGCGAACCTCGTCGACGTAGTGCCAGAGGTCGGTGCCCGCACCGAGCTCGCGTCCGCGGAAGAACGCGGGGCGCGAGGGGCCGCCGGTCAGCACGATCGCGGGGACGTTCGCGCTCGCGGCACCCATGAGCTGCGCCGGGACGGTCTTGTCACAGCCGCCGATCAGCACGACGGCGTCGAGTGGATACGCGCGGATCGACTCCTCGACGTCCATCGACATGAGGTTGCGGTAGAGCATGGCCGTCGGCTTCATGAGGTTCTCGCCGAGCGAGATCGTCGGGAACTCGAGCGGCAGCCCGCCGCCGAGCAGGACGCCGCGCTTCACCGCGGCGGCGAGCCCCCGGAAGTGCAGGTTGCAGTTGACGAGCTCGGACCACGAGTTGCAGATGCCGACCACCGGCCGCCCCGTCAGCGCGTCTCCCGACAGCCCCTCGGCATGCAGCGACGCACGGTGGATGAACCCGGCGAGGTCGTCCCCGCCGAACCAGCGGGCACTGCGTCGTGTACTCATCGACCGAGCATCCCAGACGAAGCCATCACAGGAGGAGCAGCACGTCCATGGACCGCGACCTGACGCTCGTCGAACGCCTCGCCCGTCTCCACCCGGCCGTCGTCGCCGACTGCCTCGACCGCGAGGGCCTCCGCAACCAGGTGCTCGCCCCCCACATCCGGCCACTCGACCCCGGCTCGAAGGTCGCCGGGCTCGCCGCGACCGTGCACTGCGTGGAGGTCGACGCCGTGCCCGAGGCGCGCGACGACTGGTACCGGAACGAGCTGGCCGCCGTCGACGCCCTCCGGCCCGGCGACGTGCTCGTCGTCTCGACGTGCCGCGGCTCGTTCTGGGGCGAGTTGCTCGCGACGGCATCCCGGGCGCGCGGGGCGCACGGCGTCGTCGCCGACGCCTACACCCGGGACACGCTCGCGCTGATCGCGATGGGCTTCCCGACGTTCGCGGCGGGGATTCACTGTGCCGACTCCCTCGGCCGCATCGACGTCGACGCGCTCGGGGTGCCGGTCGAGTGCGGCGGCGTCGCCGTGGCACCGGGCGACCTCGTCCTCGGCGACCACGACGGTGTGGTCGTCGTGCCGGCGGGCCTCGGAGAGCGGATCGTCGCGGCCGCCGAGGAGAAAGTGGCGGGCGAGGACCTGGTGCGCACGAAGCTCGCCGAGGGGATGCCGGTCACCGAGGCCTTCCGGACGTACGGCGTCATCTAGCGACCTCCCGCAGCCACGCGCCGACGGCTTGCTCGACCGCGGCCGGGTCGGCCTTCAGCGCGTGGTCGCCGCGGACGACGACGACCGAGCGGTGCGGCCCCTCCGGCGGCCGTCCGAACGCGTCCCGCTCGCCCTGGACGACGAGCGTCGGCACGCCGGCCGCGTCGAGCTCGGCGAGGCGGCTCACGGCCGGGCGCCCGGGCGGGTGGAGCGGGAACGCCAGGCAGAGGACGGCGGTCGCGCCCGTCGCGCGGGCGGTGCGGCACGCGACACGAGCTCCCGACGAGCGGCCGCCGGCGACGAGCGGGCGTCCGGCGAGCTCGTGCTCGCGCAGGTGCGCGACGACCGCCTCCCACGCCGTGTCGAGCTGCTGCGCGGGCGCCGGCGAGCGGCGGCCGGCGACGCGATACGGCTGCTCGACGAGCGCGACGGCGAGCCCGCGCTCGAGCGCCGCACGGCAGGCCGCCGCGAGGTCCGGCGCGGAGACGCCGCCTCCGGCGCCGTGCCCGAGGACGAGTGCGGCCGACGAGCCGCGCGCGGCCCGGACGTGCGCCCGCGCGGTCCCGTGCGGCGTCGCGATCTCGACGACGCGCTCAGGCGGCACGAGCGCGACGGCGCAGGGCTCTCACTCCACGTCGGGATTCGGGATCATCACGTCCCGCACGACCGCGACGAGGTCCTGGTACGACGCGATGAACCCGCGCAGCGTTCGCCGCGTCGCGCCGAACGAGTCGAAGTCCGCGACCGACATGCCGTCCGGCTCGTACGCGCGCCGGAAGTCCGGGAGCTTCGCCTGCAGCTCCGCCAGGACCTCGGACGGCACCGGGTCGTCGAACCGCGCCACGACCTCGATGTCGGACGCGTTGAAGAGTCGCTGCCACTTGTACGGGATCGTCAGCACGATGTCGCCGCCGATCAGCTGCGACCAGTGCAGGTGGTTGCGGTAGGCGGCCGCGAGCAGCCGCGTCCTGTACCCGCGCTCGCGATAGAGCGCGTACGCGCGCTTGACGCATGCGACGCCGGCCCAGTTGACGAAGCCCGGCGTGAGGAGGACGCCGAGGCGGTCCGCCTGCACCTGCAGCCAGTCGTCGAGGCGCCCGACCATGATGGTGCACACCGGCGACATCGTCGAGACGTCCTCGCCTGCTTCCTCGCGGCGCCGCAGCCCGCGCTCGACCGCCTCAGCGACGGCGAGCGCCTGCGGCACCGTGAACGAGACCGTCGCGTTCACGCTGACTCCGGCCGCCGTCATCTCCTCGACCGCCTCGATGCCGGCGCGCGTGGCCGGCGCCTTCACCTGCATGTTGGGCGCGAGCTCCGCGAAGCGAAGGGCCTGCTCCGTGATCTCTGCGGCGTTGCGGTAGAGCTTCGGGTTCGTCTGGATCGAGAGGCGGCCCTTGCGCCCGTGCTCCCGCTCGAACACCGGCAGCAGGAGCTCGGACGCCTTGACGGCCATCTCCTCGATCAGCTGCCACGTCAGCTCGTCCTCCGTGGCCGTCGGCCGCCCGTCGACGATCGCCTGCAGCCGGTCGCGCCACAGGTGCATCTCCTTGTGCAGGACCTCGCCGACGATCGTCGGGTTCGAGGTGGCGCCGACCGCCCCGTTCGCGATCGCGTACGTCAGCTCCTCGATCGAGCAGGAGTCGTTCCAGTAGTCGGTCGCCGTCGTCGCGACGGTCTCGTGGAGCGGGCTCCGTACGTCGGTCTGGATGGCCATGTCGCTCCTCCTTCGTTCGGCCCGGCGGCAGCCTGCGCGCCTTCCCTTGCAACCCTATCCGGCGATGTCCACAATCGTGAGGGTGACCGAGACCGGCCTCGAGCTGCGGCTCGCCCGCGACGGCGGCGCCCCGGCGCGCACCCGCCCCGACCCGCCGATGTTCCCGGGAGGGATGGAGATCGGCGAGGAGGAGGTCGCGGCCGCGACGCGCGTGCTCACGAGCAGGAACGTCTTCCGCTACTACGGCGTCGACGACGGCCCGCACGAGGTCGCCGACTTCGAGCGCGAGTTCGCGGCGCACGTCGGCGCGAAGCACGCGCTGTGCCTCAACGCCGGCTCGTCGGCCCTCATCTGCGGCCTGATCGGCGCCGGCGTCGGCAGGGGCGACGAGGTGATCGTCCCCGCCTACACCTGGAACGCGACGCCGAACGCCGTCATCGCGTCGGGCGCGATCCCGGTGCTCGCCGAGGTCGACGAGTCGCTGACGCTCGACCCGGCGGACGTCGAGCGCAGGATCGGCCCGCGCACGAAGGCCATCCTGCCCGTCCACATGCGCGGCGCGCCGGCCGACATGAGCGCCCTCACGGCACTTGCGGACCAGCATGGCCTGGCGCTCGTCGAGGACGTCTGCCAGGCCGCGGGCGCCTCGTACGGCGGACGCCGGCTCGGGACGTTCGGTGACGCCGGCGCGTTCAGCCTCCAGTTCAACAAGATCATCACCACCGGCGAGGGCGGCGTGATGGTCACGGACCGCGAGGACCTCTACGAGCTCGCGATCGACGTCCACGACTGCGCAGGCTCGCTCCGGCGCGGCGCCGGCCTGCCGCGGTTCCCGGGCTGGAACTTCCGCGCGTCGGAGCTGCAGGGCGCCGTCGCGCGCGTGCAGCTGACGCGACTCGACGGGCTGCTCGAGCGGATGCGGGCGACCCAGCACCGCCTCGCCGCGGCCGTCGCCTCCCTGCCCGGCCTCACGATCCGCCGGCCGAACGACGACGGCGGCGACGCCGGCATCTGCCTCATCGCCTTCACCGCGACCGCCGCGCTCGCCGCCGAGGCCGTCGACGCGCTCCAGGCGGAGGGGGTCACCGCGATGCGGGTCTACGACCCCACGTTCCCCGACCTGCACATCTACCCGTACTGGGCGCCGGTCCTCGCACACCTCGAGGACGCGGGGCGCCCGGCGCCCGACTGCCCGCGCACGCTTGACCTGCTCGAGCGCACGATCCACGTCGACCTGTCTCCGCTCCTCGAGGAGGCGGACGTCGACGAGATCGCGCTGGCGTTCGAGAAGGTCGCCCGCGGGATCCTGGCTTGACGGTCCGCGTCGGGGTGGTCGGCGGCGGGCTCGTCGCGCAGGCCGAGCACATCCCGTACCTGACGGCGCTCCGCGACCGCTTCAGCCTCGTCGCGCTCGCCGAGCCGAGCCGCACCGTGCGCGGGGCGCTCGGGGCCCGCTACGGGATCCCGGGGCTCCACACCGACCACCGCGAGCTGATCGAAGCCGGCGGTCTCGACGCCGTCGTCGTGTGCTCGCCGGCCGGAACGCACGCGCAGGTCGTGCTCGACGCGCTCGACGCGGGACTGCACGTGTTCGTCGAGAAGCCCATGTGCATCACGCTCGCCCACGCGGACGCGATCGTCGCCGCCCGCGACCACGCGGGGAAGGTCGTGCAGGTCGGGACGATGAAGCGGTACGACCCGGCCGTCGAGGCGATGCTCGAGAACCTGCCGGGGGACGCGGAGACGCTGCGCTACGTCAACGTGATCGTCAACGACCCGGAGTTCGACCCGTACTTCGAGCCCGGCGACGTCGTCCGCGGCGACGACGTGCCTCGCGAGCTCGTCGTGACGACGCGGCGGCAGGAGGCGGAGCAGGTGGCCGAGGCAGTCGGCTCGGGCGACGAGGACGTGGTACGTGCCTTCAGCGAGAGCTTCCTCGGAAGCATGCTGCACGACCTCAACGTGGTCCACGGGATGCTGGAGCGGCTCGGCGAGCCGCTGCCCGCCGAGGTCGTCGCCGGCGACTGGTGGCACGAGGGCCGCGCCGTGTACGGCGCGCTGCGCCTGCGGAACGGGGCGCGCGCCGACCTCTCCTGGGTGCAGCTCCTGCCGACGTTCGAGTACCGGGAGCAGATCGTCTTCATGTTCGACGAGGAGGTCCACCAGCTCGACTTCCCCTCCCCGTGGCTCAAGCAGCACCCGACGGTCTACCGCCGGAGCCGACGGAGCGGCCGCACGGACGACGTCCGGATCGTGAACGCGTACGACGAGTCGTTCGCCCGCGAGCTCAGGCACTTCCACGACTGCATCGCCGACGGCGCCGCCTGCCGCACCCCGCCGGAGGGAGCGCGGCTCGACATCGAGGTGCTGACGAAGATGTTCGCGCTCTCGCGCTGATGCGCGCGGGGATCGTCGGCAGAGGCTTCATCGCAGGCGTCCACGCGCAGGCATTGCAGGCGCTCGGGGTCGAGGTCGCCTGGCACGCGGGGCGAGGGGACGACCTGGGGGCGCTCCTCGACCGCGACCGGGTGGACGTCCTGCACGTGTGCACGCCCAACGACGTCCACTGCGCGCAGGCGCTCGCAGCGATCGGCCGCGGCGTCCACGTCGTCTGCGAGAAGCCGCTCGCGGTCTCGACCGCCGAGTGCGAGGCTCTCGTCGGCGCCGCCGAGGAGGCCGGCGTCGTGCACGCCGTCTGCTACCACGTCCGCGGCTATCCGCTCGTCGAGCACATGCGGGCGGAGGTCGCCGCCGGCGCGCTCGGCGAGCTCACCTTCGTCCACGGCCGTTACCTCTGCGACGACGTCCTCTTCCCCGCGTCCGGGTGGCGGACCGACCCCGAGCGGTCGGGCCCGTCGTACGTCGTCGGCGACCTCGGCACGCACTGGCTCGACCTCGCGGAGCACGTGACCGGCCAGCACGTCGTCGAGACGCTCGCCGACTTCCGCTCCTTCGCCGGCGGGCCGCTGGAGGACTATGCGGCGCTCCTCCTCCGGTTCGACGGCGGCGCCGCCGGCTCGCTGGTCCTGTCCGCCGGGGCAGCCGCCCGGAAGAACCAGCTCCTCTTCGAGCTCGAGGGCCGCGCCGCGGGCTTCACCTGGGACCAGGAGACGCCGACCGAGGCGCTCTTCCGTCCCGTCGACGCGCCCCGGCAGGTCGTCGTGAAGGACCCGCTGGCGAACGCCGCGAGCGCGCGGCCGCTCGCGCGCTACCCGGCCGGCCACGGCGAGGGGTACGGCGGGGCGTTCCGCAACCTGTTCGAGGCCGTCTACGACGCCGTGTGGGGCCTCCCGCACGCGCCGTTCCCGACGTTCCGCGACGGCGCCCGCGGCGTCGCGACCGTCGAGGCGGCGGTGCGCAGCCGCGGCACCTGGGTCACGATCTGACGAGCCGTCGCACGCGGCGCACCGCGAGGGGCAGCGTGAACGCGAACGCGATCAGGAAGAGCGACGCCGCGAGCAGCAGGCTCGCGAGCGCATTCACCTCCGGCGTGATGCCGAACTTGACCTGCGTGTAGATGTAGATCGGCAGCGTGTTGTGCGCGCCGATCAGGAAGAGCGTGATGATGAACTCGTCCAGCGACAGCGTGAACGCGAACAGCGCGCCGGCGAAGATGGCCGGCATGATCAGCGGCAGCACCACGTAGCGCAGCCGTCGCCACGTGTTGGCGCCGAGGTCGGACGCGGCACGCTCGAGCGCCGGGTCGAAGCCCTGCAGCCGGGCCGCGACGAGCAGCACGACGAAGGGTGTCGTGTACACCGACTGGCCGATCACCGCCGTCTGCTCCGACAGCTGCAGGTGGAAGACGCTCGTCAGGAGCACAAGCAGGCTGACGCCGATCAGCAGGCCCGGGATCATGATCGGCAGGGTCATCCCGATCCGGACGCCGCTGCGGAACGGGAGCCGCGACCGGACGAGCGGGAACGCCGCGGCCGTTCCGACGAAGGTCGCAATCGCCGTCACCTCGGCCGAGATCCGCAGCGTCGTGTAGAGCGCGTCCTTGATCTGGTAGTCCGAGAACACCTGCGCGTACCAGTGACCGGTCCAGCCGGTGAACGGGAACGTGCCGTACCGGTTCGCGTTGAAGCTGAACAGGACGAGAACCACGATCGGGGCGAACAGGAACACGTAGATGACGATCGCCCAGCTGCCGAGCAGGATCCGGACGAGGCGCGCGCGCGGCGAGACGACCTCGAACTCACGCACGGTAGGCGTCCTCGACCTCGAGCGACCGGCGGAAGACGACGAGCAGGATCACGATCAGCGCCGCGATGAGGAGCGCGGCGGCGGCGCCGCGCGTGTACTGCGCTCCGGTGAAGAAGTTGACGATCAGGTTCCCGATCATCACGCCGCGCGCGCCGCCGACGAGCTGCGGGGCGAGGTACTCGCCGAGGATCGGGATGAACACGAAGATCACGGCGGTCGTGATCCCCGGCCTGATCTGCGGCAGGAGGATCCGGACGATCGCGGTACGCGGCGTCGCTCCGAGGTCCATCGCCGCCTTGAACTGATCCCAGTCGAACCGCTCGAGCGACGCGTACAGCGTCAGCACCGCGAACGGGAAGTAGAGGTAGACGAGGACGAGGATGACCGCGGGGCGGTCATAGAGGAAGAACGACAGCGGGTGGTCGGTCAGATGCACCCACTGCAGGAACCGGTTGATCGCGCCCTCGTCGCCGAGGATGTTCAGCCACGAGTAGACGCGCAGCAGGTAGCTCGTCCAGAACGGGAGGATCACCAGCACGAGGAGCAGCCGCTGCAGGGCACCGCGCCGCACGTAGCGCACGAGCCAGTAGGTGAACGGGAATGCGAGCCCGATCGTCGCCACGGTCGCGACGACCGACACCCACACGGTGGCCCACATCGTGCGGACGTACGTCGAGACGCTGAAGAAGTAGCGGTAGTTGTCGAGCGTCCAGTGGTGGACGACGTTGTAGTCGATCGTCTCCCAGAAGCTGTACGCGACGATCAGGCCGAGCGGCAGCGCGAAGAACGCCCCGAAGAGCACGAGCGCGGGCAGGAAGCCCACGTACTGGGCAAACGACCCGAGACGGCTCCGCCCCCGCACCTGCGCGGGGGCGGTTGTCGCCGTGTCGGTCATCGGTTTAGCCGAACACCTCGTTGAAGGCGTCGACGTACGCCTGCTCGTCGCCGGCCGGGCCCTTGATCGTCATCTTGAGGGCGTTTTCCGGCTTGTTGTAGTACTGCCGCCGAGCGCGGTCGCCGTGCCCGGTGTTGACGAGGATCTTGTAGGCCTTCTCGTTGAACAGCGGCCTGCCGTTCGTGATGAAGTTCTTCGCGATCCACGGTGCCTGCTGCATCTGGTTCTCGAACTTGAAGAACGCGTCGTGGTTCTTCGACTTCTTGACGATCTGCTCCGAGTCGATGAACCCGATCGTGCCTTCCTTGGGGTACGCCGTCTTGACGGTCGGGCCGCCGGCGTCCTTGACACGGTCGTCGGTGCCGAGGTTCGTGATCCCGATCCACGCCGACCCGTCGGCCAGCGCGCGGACGACCTCGTTGTTCTGCGACGCGAGCTTGAGGACGTTCGGCTTGAACTGCTTCAGGAAGTCCTTCGCCTTCGAGATCTCGGCGGTCGTCATCGAGTACGGCTTCTTCGCGCCGGTCGCCCGTGCGGCGATGGCCATGACGTCGGTCGGGATGTTCTCGAGCGAGATCTTCCCCTTGTACTTCGGGTCGAGCAGGGCGTGCCACGAGTCGGGCTTCACCTTGACGTACTTCGGGTTGTAGTAGATCTGGACCGTCGACCACGAGAACGGATAGCCCATGTAGTTCGAGCCGTCCTTCCAGAACGGGAACGTCCTCGCGATCGAGTAGAGCTGCTTCGAGACGGGGAGCTCCGACAGCGGGAACGACTGCGTCAGGCCGTCCTTGTGGTACTTCGGCACCCAGAGGGCGTCGCCCGAGACGATGTCGAACTGGGCGCCCGTCTGCTTGATCTTCAGGTACGCGTCGGCGTTGTCGCTGAACAACGTCGGCCGGCCCTGGATCCCGACCGCCTTCGCGACGGCCTTCAGCTGGTCGTTCGCGTAGTGGTCGGACCAGGTGAGCATGTTCACGGTCGTGCTCTCGACGGCGAACACGCTGCCGAGCGCAGGCCGCGCGAACGTCAGTCCGAGAGCACCGGCGGCACCTGCCTTCAGCAGGTCGGCACGGGAAAGCCGCCCTTCGGTGATCGACACCTATTCCTCCTCTTCCGTTGACTGGATCGGCAGAAGCACTGCGTCATCCGAGTCCCACCAGAGCGCCACCTCCCTGTCCGGGGTAAGTTCACCTGCATCGATCCGCTCACGGCCGAACTGCGCCACTGTGAGCGGCACGTCGCTTGCGTCGCATGCGATCGCGACGCGTGTCTCGCTGCCGAGGAACGACGTCTGCACGACGCGCCCGCGGATCGCGCCGTCGGGCGCCGCGGCGGGAGCGAAGAGCCGCACCACCTCGGGCCGCACCATCAACGTCGCCTGGGCTCCGCCCTGCCAGCCGTTCACCGCGCACGGCACGGCACGGCCGTCGGTCAGCCGCGCGGCGCCGGAGTCCGTCGACACGTCGAGGAAGTTCGACTCGCCGATGAAGTCGGCGACGAAGCGCGAGCGCGGCCGGTAGTAGATCTCGCTGGGCGTCCCGACCTGCTGGATCCGGCCGTCCGACATCACGGCGATGCGCGTCGCCATCGACATCGCCTCCTCCTGGTCGTGCGTGACGTAGACGAACGTCGTCCCGACGTCGCGGTGGATCTGGGCGAGCTCGATCTGGAGTCGATGCCGGAGCTTCAGGTCGAGCGCCCCGAGCGGCTCGTCGAGGAGAAGGACGGCGGGCTGGTTGACGAGGGCCCTCGCCACCGCCACGCGCTGCTGCTGGCCGCCGGACAGCTGTCCTGGAACGCGGTCGCCGAACTCCTCGAGGCCGACGAGCCGGAGCGCCTCGTCGGTGCGGCCGCGGGCGTCCGAGGCCGCGACGCGCGCCATCTTCAGCCCGAAGCCGACGTTGTCCCGCACGCTCATGTGCGGGAACAGGGCGTACGACTGGAAGACCGTGTTGACCCGCCGGCGGTGCGGCGGCAGCGAGTCGACGCGCTCGTCGCGGATCCAGATCTCGCCGCTCGACGCGTTGACGAAGCCGCCGATCAGGTTCAGCGTCGTCGTCTTGCCGCAGCCGGACGGCCCGAGCAGGCAGAAGAACTCGCCCTCGCCGATCTCGATCGTCGTCGGTCGCAGCGCCGTGTGCGCGCCGTAGCGCTTCGAGACGCCGACGAGGCGGATCGACGCGGCCGACGGCGTCGTCACCGGGGACACCCGCACGAGCCGCGGAGAACGAGCCGCACCGGGACGCTCGTGTCCCGCCGCGCCGGCTCGTCGTCGGCGATCGCCTCGACGAGGAGCGCCGCGGCGGCCTGCCCCACCTCGCCGGGGTCGTAGGCCACTGCCGTCAGCGGCGGGTCGAGCAGCTCCGCGAAGTAGGCGTCGTCGAACGTCGCGAGCGCCAGATCGCCCGGCACCGCCACGCCCGTGTCCCGGCATTCGAGCATCGCGCCCAGCGCGAGCTCGACGCTCGACGCGACGATCGCCGTCGGGCGCGGCGTCCGCGCGAGGAGCTCGTGCGTCGCGCGCCGCCCCTCCTCCAGGTTCCAGCGCCGCCCGGCGACTCCCGCGACGGCGACGGCCGGTGCGTGGCGCCCCATAGCCGCCTCGAACGCCGCCAGCCGCTCGGAGCCGCTCGTCTCCGCGAGGGACCCCGCGAGCAGCCCGATCTGCCGGTGGCCGTGCTCGACGAGATGGTCGACGAGCAGGTCGATGCCTGCTCTGTTGTCGATGATGACGCTGCCGTCCCCGGTGCCGACGATCGAGCTGTCGAAGAAGACGCACGGGACCCGCCCGCCGACGACGCCCTCGAACCGCGCGCGGCCGAGCCCGACCGTCGACACGAGAAGCCCGTCGACGCGATGGGCGAGGAGCGTCCGGAGCGCCTCGATCTCGCGGTCGGCCGACTGCTCGCAGTCCATCAGCACGACGCGGTAGCCGGACTCGTGGAGCGTCGACTGCGCTCCTTTCAGCGCGGCGGCGTAGAACGGGCTCGCGACGTCGGGGACGACGAAGCCGACCGTGTGCGTCGTCGACGTCCGGAGCGACCGCGCGAGCTGCGACGGCTGGAACTGGAGCGCGCGTGCCGCGTCCGCCACTGCAGCCCGCGTCCGTTCCGAGAGCTCGCCACGGCCGTTCAGCGCGCGCGACGCCGTCGACGCGGATACGCCCGCCCGCCGCGCGACGTCGGCGAGAGTGACCATCTGACCGTTCGGCAAACGGTTGCGCAAGCGATTGCGACGCTGTCATAGTCGGGTCGGCCGTGTCAAGGATCAGGCTCGGAGTCGCGGGGCTGGGCGGTATGGGCACCCTGCATGCGCGGAACGCGCTCGACCTCGGCGGCGACGCGACGCTGGTGGCCGTCGCCTCGACGCGCCGCGAGCGCGCCGACGAGGCGGCGCGCGAGCTCGGGGTCAGGGCGGCCTCCTACGACGAGCTCCTCGAAAGCGACGACGTCGACGCGGTCGTCGTCGCGGCGCGGTCGGTCGACCACGCCCGCTGGGGCGCGGCGGTGCTCGACGCCGGGAAGCACCTGTTCCTCGAGAAGCCGGGCGCCACCTCCCTGGACGGCCACGACACGCTTGCCGCAGCCGCGGCCGCGCACCCGGACGCCGTCGTCCAGGTCGGGTACCACCGCCGCTTCGACCCGCGCTGGCGGGACGCCGCACGACGCGTCGCCGACGGCGCCGTCGGGCGGCCGCTCGCCGTGATCGGGGTCGCGCGCGACGTGCGGACACCCGAGCCGGAGGACCCCGCGCCCGCCGGCGGGTTCCTGCTCGACATGGCCTCTCACGACTACGACGCCGCCTGCTGGTTCCTCGGCGCGGCCCCCGTCGAGGTGCACGCCGTCCGGCAATCGCCCGTGTTCCCCGAGCTCGCCGAGCTGGGAGACCTCGACAACGCCTCCGTCGTCGTGCGCTTCGAGGGCGGCTCGTTCGCGTCGCTGCACGTCTCGCGAACCTGCCCGTGGGGCCACGACGTCCGGACGGAGATCGTCGGCGACGAGGGGTCGCTGTTCGTCGGGAACCCGCCCCCCGGGTCGCCCGCGACCCGGGCCGACGCGGCCGGGTTCCCGCAGGACTACCGCGAGCTCTTCGGCGAGGCCTACGCGGCGGAGCTCCGCGCCTTCGTCGCCGCATGCCGCGGCGAGGAAGCGGCCGGGCCCGGGATCGTCGAGGACCGTCGCGCCGTCGCGGTCGGCATCGCGGCACGGGCGAGCGCGGTCGCGGGCGAGCCTCGTGCCGTCGGGCCCGACTGGCCCTGGCCGTAGGGGGCTACGGCGCGGCTTCGAACTCTGCGAGCTCGTGCTCGAGCGCCGCGAGCTCGTGGCCGCCCGCCATCATCCGCACGAGCTCCTGGCGGTCGATCTCGTCCTTCGCGAACGTCCCGATGCACTGGCCGCGGTTCAGGATCACGAAGCGGTTCCCGACGGGGAAGGCGTGGTGCGGGTTGTGGGTGATGAAGATCACCGCGACGCCGCGCTCGCGCGCCTGGAGGATGTACCTGAGGACGACGCCCGCCTGCTTCACGCCGAGCGCAGAGGTCGGCTCGTCCAGGATCAGGACGCGCGCGCCGAAGTGCACCGCGCGGGCGATCGCGACCGACTGACGCTCTCCACCGGAGAGCGTCCCCACCGGCTGGTCCGGGTCGCGAACGTCGATGCCCATCGCCGCGAGCTCGCCGCGGACCGTCGAACGGGCGAGCTCGGCGTCGAACCACCGCAGCGGCCCGAGGCGCTTCATCGGCTCGGCGCCGAGGAAGAAGTTCCGCCAGATGGACATCAGCGGCACCATCGCGAGATCCTGGTACACGGTCGCGATCCCGCGCTCGCGCGCGTCGCGCGGCGAGCTGAACCGCACCTCCTCGCCGTCGACGAGCAGCCGGCCCCCGTCGTGCTGCTGCGCGCCGGAGAGGATCTTGATGAGGCTCGACTTGCCCGCTCCGTTGTCGCCGAGGATGCAGAGCACCTCGCCCGGGTCGACGTGCATCGAGACGCCGCGGAGGGCGACGATGTTGCCGTAGTACTTCATCACGTCCACGGCCTCGAGCAGGTGGGGGTGCGGCTCGGCCGTCATCGGACCTTCTGCGCCCGCGAGCGCACGACCGTGTTCAGGATGACCGCCACGAAGAGGATCGCACCCTGGAACGTGTACGTCCAGTTGCTGTCCCACTGCGCGTCGACGATCCCGAGCTGCACCATCCCGAGCATCGCCGCCCCGAACGCCGTGCCGATCACCGAGCCGTAGCCCCCGGTCAGGAGGCACCCGCCGACGACGGCGCAGATGATGAAGATGAACTCGAGCCCGATCCCTTCCTTCGACTGCATCGACCGGAGCTCGAGCGCCTCGATGATCCCCATCAGCGCCGCCGTCCCCGAGGTCATCACGAACAGGAGCACCTTCGTCCGCGCGACGGGCACCCCGACGTTTCGCGACGACGCCGGGTCGCCGCCCGCCCCGTAGATCCAGTTGCCGAACCGCGTCTTCGCGAGCAGCCACGCGCCGACGAGCGTCAGCCCGATCCACCAGAGCACCTTCACCTTGTACGCCCAGTGGGTGAGGTCGGCCGCGAACACGTCGCGGGCCGAGTTGAACCCGTGCGCGCTGTCGATGTCCTCGATCGACGTCGTTCCGGTCAGCTTCAGCGTGCCGGCCGCGTTGACGCCCTGGAGGATGAAGAAGGTCGCGAGGGTGACGATGAAGCTCGGCAGTCGCGTCCTCACGACGGCCACGCCGTTGACGATCCCGACGACGACGCCGAACAGCAGGACGAGGACGATCGCCGGCCACACGTTCATGTGCGCGTGCGTCGTCAGGTAGCCGAGCAGCAGCCCCGAGCTGCCGATCATCACGCCCGCGGAGAGGTCGAACTCGCCGCCGATCATCAGGAGCGCGACGGGCACCGCCACGATGCCGTACTGCGCGGCCTGGTCGGTCCATCCCGCGGCGATGGCCGGATCGCCGATCCAGTTGACCCCGCGCGCGAAGTACGAGAACGCGAAGAACACCGCGAGCGCGCCGAGGAACGCGCCGATGTCCGGCCGGGTCAGGACGCGGGCGAGCGGCGAGGTCGTCACGAGACGCTCGTCGCGGCTCGATGCTGGCGGGGCGGCGGTCTCTGCCATGTGCGACGGCGGGGCGGGCCGCTGCGCCCGCCCCGCCGGTGTCGGCTCGCTCTAGCGCGTGCCCTTCGCCGCGAGCGCCGCGACCTTCGCGGCGTTCGCCTTGTTGATGATCCCCGGCCCCGTCAGCACGGGCTGGCCGTTGCCGACGGTGTTGAGGTTCGTGACGTACAGAACCGCGAAGACGACGGGCAGGTACCCCTGCAGGTACTGCTGCTGGTCGATCGCGAAGAGCATGCGGCCCTTCTCGATCTCCTTGATCGCGCCGCCGACGTCGAACGTCCCGGCCTTCGTGCCCTTCGGGATCGAGTCGAGGCACGGGATCGTCACGTCGGGATCGAGGCCGAGGAACGCGTCGAGCTTCTTGTCCGCGGCGAATGCGGCCTTCACCTTGGCCTTCGTCCCCGGGATGTCCGACTTCGCGTTCGGGATCGTCAGCACCTTGACGGCCGCCCCGCCCATGACCTTCTTGACGCCGTCGGCCCGCTGCTGCAGGCCCGAGTTCGACGCCTCGTGGATCACGACGAGCACCTTCTTCGCGCCGGCCGCCTTGAACTGCTTCCCGGCGCCCATGCCTGCCACGTCCTCGGTCTGGCCGACGTGGACCTCGTAGGTCGGGAGGGTGTCGAACGCCCCGAGGCCGGAGTTGACGGTGATGATCTCGATGCCCTTCTTGGAGGCCCGCGTGAGCGGGTCCTTCAGCGCGCTCGCGTCGGGGACCGACGTCGCGATCACCTTCGCGCCGGCGGCGATCGCCGCGTTCAGGCCGGCGACCTGCTTCGCGACGTCGTTGTTGGCGTAGACCTGCGTCACGCTGACGCCGCGGCCCTTCAGGTCCTTCGCCGCCTGGTCGACGCCGCGCTTGAACACGGACCAGAACGAGCCGGTGTCGCCGTGCGTCACGACCGCGACCTTGACGCTGCCCGCCTGCAGCGCGCCGAACGCCGCCGCCGGCGACCCGAGCGCCGTCAACCCGGCGGCAGCGACGCCGCCCTTCACCAGCAGACCGCGACGGGATACGGTCGCGCGCTCGAAGTCGTTCTCGACGTCCATGTGTGCAGACTCCTTCCTTCGGGTTTCTCCTCGGGGGGATTCTCTACCCAAGAGCCGTGTCAGCGCCAGCCCGCACCGGCCGCCGGGCCACGCGTGAGCGATCGGCCGCGACGGCGGCTGCGAGCGCCGCCCTCGCCTCCTCGAGCGTGCACGCGCTCGGCCCGCCCGTCCGGACCGACTCGACGAAGACCGCGAGCTCCGCGCGGTAGGCGTCGGCGAAGCGGTCCAGGAAGTCGCGGTACCCCGGCCGCGCCGGCGTGTCGGGCGCATGCAGCGGCATCCGCTCGTCGAGACCGACGGCGAGGCTGTCGCCGGTGCCGAAGACCTCGAGCCGGACGTCGTACCCGAGCGGGTCGTGCCGCGTACCGGTGAGGACGGCGAGCGTGCCGCTCTCGAGCGTCAGGACCGCGACCGCCGCGTCGACGTCGCCGTGGTCCGCGAACCACGGCGTCTCGAGCGCGGCGCCGTCGGCGTACACCTCGACGATCTCCTGGCCCGTCACGAACCGCACGGCGTCGAGGTCGTGGATGTGGAGGTCACGGAAGATGCCGCCGGAGCCGGCGATGTACTCCTCGCTGGGCGGGGACGGATCGTGCGTCGCCGCCCGCACGACGAGCACGCGGCCGACGGAGCCGGCGGCGACGGCGTCCCGCGCGGCGCGGAAGCCGCGGTCGAAGCGACGCTGGAACCCGACCTGGACCAGGATCCCGGCGCGAGCGACGTCCTCGGCGACGCGGTCGAGCGCCTCGAGCTCGAGGGCGACCGGCTTCTCGCAGAACGCCGGCAGCCCCGCGGCGGCGGCGAGGCGAAGGAGATCGGCGTGCGCACCCGTCGGCGTCGCGATCACGAGCGCGTCGACGCCCGCCTCGACCAGCTGCTCGGCCGACGTGACGTCCCCTCGGCCGGGCAGCGCGTCGGCGACGGTTACGCGCGCGACCGCCTCGAGCGCGCGGAGCGTCTCCGCGTGAAAGGCGCCGATGCGGCCCGCGCCGACGACGCCGACGTGCAGCCGGCCGGCCGGGGGATCCCTGCGCACCCGACGCCTCAGGCGGTCGCGGCGGCGATCGCCGCGAGGTTCCGCTCCTCGACCGCCCGCACCGCGGGGAGGTCGTCGGCCCGCACGGCGACCCGGTCCTGCTCGACCACGGCCCAGCCGTCGTAGCCCTCGAGCGCCGCGAGCACCGCGGCGAAGTCGACGGCCCCCGTGCCGAACTCGCAGAAGAGCCCGTGCTCCCACGCCTCTGCGACGGTCAGCTCCTGCGAGCGGACGCGGTCGAGGACGCTCGGGTCGACGTCCTTCAGGTGCAGGTGCGCAATGCGGTCGCCGAACTCGTGGACGAAGGCGACCGGGTCGCCGCCGCCGACGACGCAGTGGCCGGTGTCGAACGCGATCCGCACGACGCCGGGGTCGGTCGCGGCGAGCAGCGCCTCGACCTCCTCCGGCCCCTCGACGTACGTCGCCGTGTGCGGATGGAAGGCGGCAGCGACGCCGGCGTCACGGGCGCGCGCGGCGGCGCGCTCGACCCGTGCCGCGGCACGCTTCATCTCGTCGGCGGAGAGCGACGTCGCGGCACGCGCGTCCGGCCGGCCCGCAACACGCAGCCTCGTCTCGTTCTCGTCCGCCGCCAGGACGACCGGACCTCGCGCGCCCGTCGCGGCGAGGACCGCGATCGTGCGGTCGAGGAACGGCAGGTCGTCCTCGAACTCCCGCTCGTCGGCGATCCTGATCGGCGCGAACGCGCCCACGAGCTCGAGGCCGTACGGCGCGAGCGTCGCGAGCACCGCCTCGGGATCGTCGCCGAGATAGCCGGGCGGCCCGAGCTCGATCCCGGTGTAGCCGAGGCCTCGGACCGTCTCGAGCATGAGCGCCGGCGGGACGAGGTCGTCCCGGTCGACCGTCCGCTCCCAGACGCCCCACGTGCACGGCGCGCTCGCGAGCCTGAGCGTCACAGGAGCCTCCTCTCGGCCTCGCGGGCCGTCTCGTAGTCGCGCCGGGCCGCCTGCACGGCCGGGAGCTCGGACACCTCGGCGACGGGGACGTCCCACCAGCTCTCGTACGACGGCACGCCCTCGTACCGGTCGACCTCCACGACGATCACGTTCACGCCGTCGCGCTCCCGCGCCCGCGAGAGCGCCGAGCGCAGCTCGTCGATCGAGGTGACGCGCTCGGCGCTCGCACCGAGCGACGCCGCGTTCGCCGCCAGGTCGAGCGGAAGCGTCGGCGGCGGCTCGTCGTCCCCGTCGAGCACCGGGCGGTCGCCGTCGACGTAGCGGTACTGCGTGCCGAAGCCGTCGAGCCCGAGCGAGCGCGAGAGCGCCCCGATCGAGTTGAAGCCGTGGTTGTCGACGAGCACCACGGTCAGCGTCAGTCGCTCCTGGACGGCGGTGACGAGCTCGCCCGGCATGATCAGGTACGAGCCGTCTCCGACGAGGACGACCACGTCGCGCTCCGGCGCCGCAAGCTTCACGCCGATCCCGCCCGCGATCTCGTAGCCCATGCAGGAGTAGCCGTACTCCACGTGGTAGCCCTTCGCGTCGCGCGTGCGCCACAGCTTGTGCAGGTCACCCGGCATCGCGCCGGCCGCGCAGACGACGACGTCCGTGGGCGACGTGGAGTCGTTGACGGCGCCGATCACCTCGCTCTGCGCGGGGAGCGGGCCGTGGCCGAGCGAGTAGAGCCGCGCCACCTCCGCATCCCACTCCGCGTTGAGCCTCGCCGCCTCCGCGCGGTACGCGTCGTCGACGGCGTGCCCGCGCAGAGCCTCCGTCAGCTGCTCGAGCGCGATGCGTGCGTCTGCCGTCACCCGGATGCCGCCGTGCTTCGACGTGTCGAGGTCTGCGACGTTGACGTTGACGAAGCGGACGTCCGCGTGCTGGAACGCCGTCTTCGAGGCCGTCGTGAAGTCGCTGTAGCGGGTGCCGATGCCGATCACGAGGTCGGCCGCCGCCGCCATGCGGTTGGCCGCGAACGTGCCCGTGGCACCGATCGCGCCGAGGTTCGACGGGTGGTCGTACGGCAGCGATCCCTTCCCGGCCTGGGTCTCGCCCACCGGGATCCCCGTGGCCTCGCAGAACGCGCGCAGCTGCTCCGTCGCTTCGGCGTAGATGACGCCGCCGCCGGCGACGACCATTGGGCGGCGGGCAGCGCGAATCGCCGCGGCGGCCGCAGCGAGCGCGTCGGGGTCCGGCGCCGCGCGCGGCACGTGCCAGACGCGCTCGGCGAGGAGCTCCTCGGGGCAGTCGAACGCCTCGGCCTGCACGTCCTGCGGGAAGGCCAACGTCACGGCGCCGGTCTCGGCGGGGCTCGTGAGGACGCGCATCGCCGCGAGCGCGGCGGGCACCACCTGCTCCGGCCTCGAGATGCGGTCGAAGTAGCGGGACACGGGGCGAAACGCGTCGTTGACGGAGACGTCGCCCGCCCAGGGGGTCTCGAGCTGCTGCAGCACCGGGTCGGGGCCGCGGCCGGCGAAGACGTCGCCCGGGACGAGCAGCACGGGAAGCCGGTTGATCGTGGCCAGCGCCGCACCGGTCACCATGTTGGTCGCGCCCGGCCCGATCGAGCTCGTGCACACGAGCGCGCCGAGCCGGTTCCGCATCCGGGCGTACGCCGCGGCCGCGTGCACCATCGCCTGCTCGTTCCGTGCCTGGTGGTAGCGGAGGAGCTCCGGATACTGCAGCAGCGCCTGGCCGACGCCGGCGACGTTGCCGTGGCCGAAGATCCCGAAGCAGCCGCCGAAGAAGCGCCGCCGCTCTCCGTCGCGCTCGACGTGCTGCGCGGCGAGGAAGCGGACGAGCGCCTGCGCTGCGGTGAGCCTGATGGCGGCCATGCGGCCACTCTACGATGCGACACACGCCGTGTCGAAGCTCGTCGTCCACTCGCACGCCGCTGAGAGCGACGGATGCACCGTCCGCGTCACCGCCGCGTCGGCGGGCTGGCGCTACGTCGGCTTCGAGGTGCTGCGGATCGGCTCGGTCAGTCGTCGCGAGGACGCGCACGAGACGTGCCTCGTCGTCCTCTCCGGCAGCGCGACGCTCGCGGCGGGCGACGGCGAATGGCCGTCCGTGGGGCGGGCGAGCGTCTTCGACGGGCCGCCCGTCGCGCTCTACGTCCCGCCCGGTGTCGCGTGGAGCGCGGCCGGCGAGGCCGAGATCGCAGTCTGCACCGCGCCGGCCGCCGCCGGCTCAGGCGCCGACCTGCGGCTCCTCGACACGCCCCGGCACGAGACGCGCGGGACGGGCGCCGAGGCGCGCGAGATCGCGAACATCCTGATGGAGGACGAGCCCGCCGCGTCGCTGCTCGTGACCGAGGTCGTCACCCCCGCCGGCCACTGGTCGAGCTTCCCGCCCCACAAGCACGACCGCGACGACCCGCCGCACGAGACGTACCTCGAGGAGACGTACTACCACCGGCTGCGTCCGGCCGACGGCTTCGCCTTCCAGCGCGTCTACACCGACGACGGCTCGCTCGACGAGGCGATCGCGGTCCGTGACGGCGACGTCGTGCTCGTGCCGCGGGGCTACCACCCGGTGGCCGCGGGCGCGCGGCACGACCTCTACTACCTGAACGTGATGGCGGGCCCCGTGCGCGAGTGGCGCATCACGCCCGACCCGGCGTACGGCTGACGAGATCGACGGCGGCGCCCCGCGTCTCGCGGGGCGCCGCCGTCTCGATCACGCCTTCGCCTGCGCCTCCTGGTTGATGCCGGTCGAGAACATCCCGCCGGTCGCGATCTTCGTGAGGAGCGCGTCCGCCTTCGACTCCTCGTCGAGCGTCCGGTCGAGCAGGTCCTTCGCCTGGCCGATGTCGAGATGGCCGGCGAGCGTCTTGACCGTCCCGTAGCCGGCGATCTCGTAGTGCTCGACGCGCTGCGCCGCGGCGATCAGCGCGGCGTCGATCACCGTCGGCTCGCCCTGCATCTTCAGGACCTCCTCGCCCTCCTTGATGAGGCCCTGCATGCCCTTACAGGTCTCCCCGCCGGGCGCGACGCCCAGCTCCGAGAAGATCTGCTCGAGCCGCTGGACGTGCTCGCGCGTCTCGGCGAGGTGTTGCTCGAACGCGTCGCGGAGCTCCTCGTGCGACGACGCGCTGGCCATCTTCGGAAGCGCCTCGACGAGCTGGTTCTCGGCGCTGTACAGGTCCTGGAGCTGCTCGACGAAAAGGTCGTTCAGGTTCTGGAGCTGCATAGGTCTCCTTTCGAGGGAAGAGATCGGTCCTAGGGTCGAACGCCGCGGCGCGCCGTCGGGTTACGCTCGCGTCGTGAAGCAGACGCGCCGCGAGTTCCTCGCAACGGCCGCCGGCGCGTCGCTCGCGGTAGCGCTGCCGCGCGTCGCAGCTGCGGCGGGAGCTGCGGGCGTCGCCACCTATCGCACGGAGCCGTCGCTGCAGGTGCCGACGCTGCGGGTGACCGCCCGCACGGCCCCCGGCCCGGGCTACCTGTTCGTGACGACCCTCACGGGCCCCGGCCACCGCGGGCCGATGATCGTCGACGACCGCGGGAACCTCGTGTGGTTCCGCCGCACGAGCAAGGTCGCGATCAACTTCCGGCGGCAGGCCTACCGCGGCCGGCCGGTGCTCACGTGGTGGGAGGGCGACATCACGCAGATCGGCACCGGCCAAGGGGAAGGCGTGATCGTCGACACGAGCTACAAGGAGATCGCGCGCGTCCGGGCCGGCAACGGCTATGCGGCCGACGTGCACGAGCTCCTGCTCACGCCGCAGGGGACGGCGTTGATCACGATCTACGACCAGAAGACCGTCGACCTCTCGAGCATCGGCGGGCCGAGCGCGCACCCGACGCTCGACTCGATCGTCCAGGAGGTGGACGTCGCGAGCGGCAAGGTGCTGTTCGAGTGGCACAGCCTCGACCACGTATCGATCGCCGACAGCTACTCGCCGATCCTGTCGCCGTTCGACTACTTCCACGTCAACTCGATCGACGTCGACCTCGACGGGAACCTGCTCGTCTCGGCACGGAACACGTGGGGCGTGTACAAGCTCGACCGCCGCACGGGGCAGATCGTCTGGACGCTCGGCGGCCGCCGGAGCGACTTCCAGCTCGGGCCCGGCGCGCTCTTCATGTACCAGCACGACGCCCGCGCGCACCCGGACGGGACGCTGACGCTGTTCGACGACGGCCCGGGGAACGCGTCGCACCCGTCCCGCGCCGTCAGGCTCGGGCTCGACCCGCGGGGGCGGACGGCCGTCCTGCTGCAGGAGTTCCCGCATCCGACCCCGCCGCTCGCGTCGTTCGCGATGGGGAACGCGCAGTTCGCCCCCGACGGCACCGTCGTCGTCGGCTGGGGCACGTCGCCGTACGTCACGGAGTTCGGGCCACTGGGGGACGTCCGCCTCGACGCGACGTTCGACGGCGGCGCCTGGAACTACCGCGCGTTCCGCGACCCCTGGGCCGGGCGGCCCGCGCACCCGCCGTCGATCGCGGTCCGCCGCCGGGGCGGCAGCGCCACGGTGTACGCGAGCTTCAACGGCAGCACGGACACGGCGCACTGGACGGTCCTCGGCGGGCCGTCGCGAGCCGCGCTGCGGCCGCTGAAGACGGTCGCGGCGACGGGGTTCGAGACCGCGGTCCGGGTGCCGAACGCGCGCGCCCTCGCAGTGCAGGCGCTCGACGTGCACCGGCGGCCGCTCGGCACGTCGCGGGTCGTCTAGCGCCGGGCGCGCCGCGGCGTCCCGTAGCGGTGCGCGCGCTCGAACCGGGTTGCGGCGCGCTCGTCCGCCGGCAGGATCACCGGGCCGTGGACGATCAGGTCGTCGTCGGCGCGCTCGCGGAGCAGGCTCGGCAGGAGGCTCTCCGCCATCCAGCTGCGGCCGACCGCCACCGTCGCCTCCGCGGTCACGCGGTGGAGGTCCGGGTCGAGCTCCGTCATCGCCACGATCCTCGGCGCGTGCACGAACGCCGTCGCGGCGACGAAGAGCGCGACGACGACGAACGCCTTCGCGGCATCGGACGGCACGCCGTGGTCGACGAGCGTGTTCGAGAGCCCACGCACGGGAAAACGCTCCCTCCGGACACGCCGCCCGAAACGTTCGTCGTAGGCTTGCCCTCGTGACGCGGTCGGTGCAGCTGCCGGACGGGCGCGCCCTCGAGGTGCACGAGCTGGGCGAGCCCGACGGGTTCCCGGTCCTCTTCCACCACGGGACGCCGGGGTCGGGGACCCTGTACGAGCGGTGGCGCACGCCGGGCGTGCGGCTCCTCGGCTACGACCGCGCCGGCTACGGAGGTTCCGCCCGCAGTCCCGGCCGCTCGGTCGCCGACGTCGTCGCCGACGTCACCGCAGTGGTGGACGCGCTCGGGCTCGAGCGCTTCGCCACCTGGGGCCTCTCGGGCGGCGGCCCGCATGCCCTCGCGTGCGCTGCGCTCTTCGACGAGCGCCTGACGGCGGCCGCGAGCGTCGCGGGCGTCGCCCCGTACGACGTCGACGACCTCGACTGGCTCGCCGGGATGGGCGAGGGGAACCAGCGCGAGTTCGCCCTCGTCCTCGCGGGCGAGGAGGCCCTCCGCCCGGCACTGGAGGACGAGCGCGGCGGGCTCCTCGGCCTCGGCGCCGAGGAGCTGCGCGCCGGGATGGATCCTCACCTCGGCGAGGCGGACCGTCGAGCACTGACCGGTGAGCTCGCGACGTACTTCCACGGGAACATGAGCCACGCGCTCGCCGACGGCGTCGACGGCTGGGTGGACGACGACCTCGCCTTCGCGCGGCCGTGGGGGTTCGACGTCGAGCGGATCGAGCGCCCGGTCCTCGTCCTCCAGGGCGGCGACGACCTGATGGTCCCACCCGGCCACGGCCGGTGGCTCGCGCGCCGCATTCCGGGCGCCGACGCGCGGATCGAGGACGAGCACGGCCATCTGACGCTCGTCCAGCACCTCGTCCCGGACGTGCACGCGTGGCTGCTGTCGCACGGCTGAGATCGGGCGCGAACGCGTCGCTCCGCAAGGGGATCCTCGCCGCCGCCGACAGCCGCAGGATCGGCTCGCTCGTCCGCCGGCACGGGATGCGCCTCGGTGCGTCCCGTTTCGTGGCCGGGGAGACGCTCGACGACGCGGTCGCCGTCCTCCGCCGCCTGAACGAGCACGGGCTGTACGCGAACACGACCCTGCTCGGCGAGGGCGTCCTCGAGCCGGGAGAGACCGAGCGCGTCGTCGCGGCGTACGAGCAGATCCTCGACCGCATCGCCTCCGAGGGGTTGCGCGCGAACGTCGCGCTCAAGCTGACGCACCTCGGGCTCGAGATCGGCGAGGAGCTCGCGTACGCGAACGTTCGCCGCCTGCTCGAGAAGGGGTCGTTCATCCGCCTCGACATGGAGCAGTCGCAGTTCGTGGATGCGACGCTGCGGATCTACCGGCGCCTTCGCGACGACGGCGCGACGAACGTCGGCACGGTCCTCCAGGCGTACCTGTACCGCACGCCGGCGGACCTGGAGGCGCTCCTGCCGCTCGAGCCGAACCTCCGCCTCGTCAAGGGCGCCTACCTGGAGGCGCCCGAGCTCGCCTACCCGCGGAAGGGCGACGTCGACGCCGCCTACGCGCGGCTGATGGAGACGATGCTGTCGGCGCCGGGGTACGTCGCGATCGCGACCCACGACGAGACGCTGATCGAGCGGGCGATCGCCTACGCCGCAGACCACTCGGTGCCGCGGGACACCTTCGAGTTCCAGATGCTCTACGGCGTCCGGCCGCAGCTGCAGCTCGACCTCGTGCGGCGCGGGTACAAGGTGCTCGTCGCGACGCCCTTCGGCCCAGAGTGGTATCCGTACCTGATGCGGCGCCTGGGGGAGCGGCCGGCGAACCTGCTGTTCCTGTTGCGAAACGCCGTGCGCGGGTAACCCGTGCCGCGTGGCGATCATCGGCCGCGTCACGGTCCACGGGTTCCGCGGCGCACGCGACGTCGCGCTCGAGCCGGGGCCCGTCTGCGCGCTCGTCGGCGAGTCCTCGTCGGGTAAGTCGACCGTCCTCTCGGCGATCTGGACGCTGCTCGAGGCCGCGGCGCCGATGCCGACGGCCGCCGACGTCTCGCGGGGCTACACCCGCGTGCACGTCGAGGCGACGATCGGCGACCGGACGCTGTTCCTCGACGCGCGACCGCCGGCGACCCTGAACCTCAACCGCGAGGGTGCGCCGCCCGCGCTCTTCTTCCCCGCGAACCTGCGGCCGGCCTCGTTGCTCGCTCCCACCGACGACCCGGCGAAGCGCGCGGTCGGCGTCGTCCGGCGCGAGGACGCGGAGGACGGCGGGCTCGCGCTCGTCCGCTCGGTCGCCGCGCTCGTCGAGGCACGCGTGCGCGGCCTCGTCGTGCTGATCGAGGAGCCGGAGCTGTACCTGAGCCCACCTGCGCAGCGGCATCTCCACCGTCTGCTGCGGCGGCTCGCCGCGCGCGGCCGGAACCAGGTGCTCTACTCGACCCACTCGCCCGTGTTCCTCGGCGTCGACCGGATCGAGGAGCTCGTCCTCGTCCGCCACGACGAGCGCAGGGGCACGACGCTGCTGCAGCCGGAGCCGCTGCCGAAGGCGCAGGCGTTCCGGCTCCTGAGCGAGCTGGACGGCGAGCGCGCCGAGATCTTCCTCTCGCGCGCCGTGCTGCTCGTGGAGGGGCGGACCGAGAAGCTCTCGTTCCCGTTCGTCTTCGACGCGCTCGGCTACGACGCCGACCAGGAGGCGATCACGATCGTCGACTGTGCGGGGAAGGGGAACATCCCGCTCTTCGCCGAGGTGTGCAACGCCTGCGAGATCCCGTACGTCGTCGTGCACGACCGCGACGCGCCGCGGGGCCAGCAGCCGGCCGAGGCCGAGCAGATCGCGAACGACACGATCATGCGGGTGGCGGGCCGCAAACGGACGGTCGCGCTCGTTCCCGATTTCGAGGGCGCGACGGGGCTGCGCGCGCGGCGCGCGAAGCCCGCCGCCGCCTACCGCCGCTTCCAGGGTGGCGCGGGCGAGGTTCCCGGCCCGCTGCGGCAGGCCGTGGAGCGCGTGGTCGCGAGCGCGCGGCGGGCTCCCCGGACGACGCGAGGAGCCTGACGCGGCGTCTACCCTTGCGCCGTGCGGACCGTCGTCGACTGGGTGCTCACGATCGCGGTCGCGGCGGCGTTCGTCCTCGTGTTCGAGGCCGAGGTGGCGAAGCCGTTCAGGATCCCGTCGGCGTCGATGGAGACGACCCTCTCGTGCGCGAAGCCGACGCCGCACTGCACCGGGTCGTTCAACGACCGCGTGATCGCGAACCGGCTGGCCTACCGGTTCGGGAGCCCGCGCCGGGGCCAGATCGTCGTCTTCCAGGCTCCCGCGGACGCGTGCGGCGTCGGCGGGACGTTCGTGAAGCGGCTGATCGGGCTACCCGGCGACACGATCACCGAGAGCGACGGCTACGTGTCGGTGAACCACCACCGGCTGGCGGAGCCGTACGTGAAGCCGGCGCTCCGTGACCACACGAGCGGGACGTGGCACGTCCCCGCCGGGCACTACTTCTTCCTCGGCGACGACCGGGCGAACTCGTGCGACTCGCGCACGTGGGGCGCGGTGCCCCGGTCGAGCCTCGTCGGGCCGGTGCTCTTCATCTACTGGCCGCCGACCCGTTGGCGCTGGTTCTGAGCGCGCGCGGCTCCATCACCGCGTCGACCAGCCCGTAGGCCACCGCCTCCTCGGGCGTCATGAACCGGTCGCGGTCGATGTCCAGCATGACCTGCTCGACGTCCTGGCCGGAGTGCCGCGCGATCAGCTCCGCCATCCGCCGCGTCATCGAGATCACCTCGCGCGCGGCGATCTGGATGTCGGCGGGCGTCCCCCGGTAGCCGGCGGAGCCCTGGTGGATCATCATCTTGGCGTTCGGCAGCGCGAACCGCTTCCCGGCGGCGCCGCCGCAGAGGATCATCGCGGCCGCGCTCATCCCCATCCCGAGGCACACGGTCGACACGTCGGACTGCACGTACTGCATCGCGTCGTAGATCGCCATCCCGGCGTAGGCGGAGCCGCCGGGTGAGTTCACGTACAGCCAGATGTCCCGACCCGGCTCCTGGGCGTCGAGGTGGAGGAGCTGCGCCGCGATCAGGTTCGCGACGTCGTCGTTGACCTCCTGGCCGAGAAACACGATGCGCTCGCGGAGCAGGCGCGAGTAGATGTCGAACGACCGCTCGAAGCGACCGTCCTGCTCGACGACCATCGGGACGACCGAACCCACCAGCATGGAGACCTCCTGTAACGTGCAACTCGTCGGTTGCATCTTAGCGCAACTTGGAGGTTGCAGATGATTCGGAAGGAGATCGTCCTGCCCGCGTCGCGCGACGACGTCTGGGACGCGCTGACTGACGCCGGGCGCCTCGAGGACTGGTTCGCGAACGAGGTCGAGCTCGACCTGCGCCCGGGCGGCGGCGCGAGCTTCCGCTGGTCGAACGGGGAGGAGCGCCACGCGGTCGTGACGGAGGTCGAGCCGGAGCGCCGGCTCGCGTTCGACTGGGAGGACGAGGGGAGCGTGGAGTTCACGCTCGCGGACGACGCCGACGGGACGCGCCTCGTCGTCGTCGAGTCCTCGCCCGCCTGGTCGACCGCGCTCGAGCTGCAGGCATCCGCGCTCGTGCGTGCCTGACGCGCTCGGCCAGCTCTTCGGGGCGCTCGCGGACCCGTCGCGCCGCCAGGTCATCGGCTACCTCGCCGAGCGCGGGACGGCGACGGCGACCGAGCTCACGGGCGAGCTGCCGATGACGAGGCAGGCCGTCGCGAAGCACCTCTCGACGCTCGCCGACGCGGGTCTCGTCGAGGCGGAGCGTCACGGCCGCGAGACGCGCTATAGGCTCACCGAGGCGGGCGCCGAGTGGGACGACCGGCTCGACGCGCTCCGCAGGCACCTCGACCGAACGCACCGATGAGCCTCTGGGAATCCGTCCGCCGGCTGCCGTTGCACGTCGACGGCTACTACCTCGAGCCGCTCGAGCGCGAGGTCGCGCGCGGTTTCACGCTCCGCCGGACCGTCGTCGTGCTCCACGGCCGCGGCGAGGAGGGACGCGGCGAGGAGGTCGACTACGACCCGCGCGCGCAGGAGGCGTTCCAGGCGGACGACGGGAAGTTGCCGTTCGCGGGGGAGCACACGCTGGAGTCGTTCTCGCTCCTGCAGGCAGGGCAGACCGAGTACCGGCGCTGGGCCTTGGAGTCGGCCGCGCTCGACCTCGCGCTGCGGCAGGCCGGGCTCTCGCTCGGGGAGGCGCTCGGCCGCGAGCCGCGGCCGCTGCGGTTCGTGGTGTCGACGCGCACCGCGAACGTCCCCGGCTGGCTCGAGCTCTACCCGGACCTGCACTTCAAGCTGGATCCCGACCGCGACTGGACGGTTGCGGTGATCGACACGCTCCGGAACGTCGAGACCGTGGACTTCAAGGGGATCTACCGCGGCGCGTTCGGCAGCCCTCCTGACCCGGAGCTCTACGCGCGCGTCGCCGCCGCGTTCCCCGGAGCGTGGATCGAGGACCCGGCGCTGACGGGGCCGACGCAGGAGGTGCTCGCCCCGCACCGCGACCGCATCACCTGGGACGCGGCGATCCACGAGTGGAGCGACGTCGAGGCGCTCCCCTTCCGGCCCCGCTGCCTCAACTGCAAGCCGTCGCGGTTCGGGTCGGTCCGGCGCCTGTTCGACTTCTACGACGCGTGCGAGCGCGAGGGCATCGCGCTCTACGGCGGCGGCCAGTACGAGCTCGGCCCGGGCCGCGCGCAGATCCAGCTCCTCGCGTCGCTCTTCCACGCCGACGCCCCGAACGACGTCGCTCCCGGCGGCTACAACGCGGCGACGCCCGCGGCGGGGCTGCCGCGCAGCCCGCTGACGCTCAGCGCGACGCCGGGCCTCGGTAGCTGAGCGCCTTCGCGGCGAGCCGCGCGACCGACGGGTCGCCGGCCTCGCCGAGCGTGTACCAGGCCGCACCGTCGCACGGCTCGCCGCGGCCGACGACGAGGTAGCGGACGTCGAGGTGGAAGTGCGCCGGCTCGCCCGGGCGCTCGGGGATCTCGTGGATGTCGAGGTCGAACGGACGCGGCGCCGTCGGATGGAGCTCGAGCTCGAGCTGCGTCTCCTCGCGCGCCTCGCGGAGCGCCGCCGCCTCGAGCGTCAGGTCCGTCGCCTCGACGTGGCCGCCCGGCTGGAGCAGCCGTCCGAGCTTCGCGTGCGCCACGAGGCAGACGCGCTCGCACGACGCGTCGACGACGAGGGCCGAGGCGGTGAAGTGCGCGCGGGCCTCGGCGCGCGAGGTCGGCTGCTCGAGCTCCTCGGCGAGCCGCAGCATCGCGCAGCGGTCGGCCTCCTCCCGGTCGTCCGCGGCGACGTGCGCCCGGAGGAGCTCCGACAGCCGCATCATTCGTACTGCAGCGCCTGCAGCACGTTCAGGCGCGACGCGCGACGGGCCGGGAAGATCGCCGCGAGGATCCCGACGACGATCGTCGCGAGCGCGAACACGATCAGCGACGCCACCGGGACGCTGAACACGATGAAGTCGACCCTGGCGACGAGCAGCCCGCCGAGGACGATGCCGAGCGCGATGCCTAGCACGCCGCCGATCATCGCCGTGATGACGCTCTCGTGCCGGATCATGCGGCGCACCTGGCGCCGCGTCATCCCGATCGCGCGCAGCATGCCGATCTCGCGCGTCCGCTCGAACACGGTCAGGACGAGCGTGTTGACGATGCCGAACACGCTCACGATGACCGAGAGGGCGAGCAGCACGTAGAGGATGTTGAGGATCGAGTTCAGCCCGCTGATCTGGTTGTCGATGAACTCCTGGCGCGTGGCCACCTTCGCGTTCGGGAACTGCGCGAGCGTGTGCTCCAGCAGCTTCCGGTTCGCGTCGGTCTGCCCACCGCGCATGCGGACGAACGAGTAGAGGTTCTGCGGGTTCGGGTTGGACGCGTCCCACGCCGCAGCCGAGATCGTCACGCGGCCGAACGGGCTGCCGCCGGCCGGCGGGTCGAAGATCCCTCGCAGCGTGAAGGTGCGCCGCTGCCCGTTCGCGAACGTGAGCGCGATCGGCGACCCGACGTGCAGGGAGTGCGACTTCGCGTAGTCCTTGTCGACGAACGCGCCGTTCGAGCCGAGCGACGCGAGCGTCCGGTCGGACCCCGCGGTCCAGTCGAGGTGGAAGATGGTCGATGCCTGCGGGTTGACGGCGGTCGCGAAGAAGGTCTTCCCGAACGCGGCCGCGTTCCCGGTGCGCACGTTGCCCACGGCCTCGACGCCGGACGTCTTGGCAGCGGCGTTCGCCGCCGCGACCGGGATCGGCGAGAAGTTGTTCTGCGCCGTGACCGCGTAGTCGGCGTTCTTCCAGATGCCGGCGACGGCGCCCCGGAAGCTCGAGGTGATCCCGGCGGCGAGGACGGCGACGAGCGTGACGAGCGCGAGCCCGATCATCAGCGCAGCCGCGGTCGACGCCGTCCGCTGCGGGTTCCGGCGCGCGTTGTCGCGGGCGAGGGTGCCGGCCGCGCCGCCCATCCGCGTCGCCGGCCACCCGAGGATCCCGACGAGCGGCTGGATGAAGCGGACCGAGAGCAGCGCGACGCCGAAGAAGACGCAGATCGCGCCGACACCCATGAAGAGCAGCACCTTCGTCGTCCCGAGATGCGGCCCGAAGAGCCCCCAGAGGAGCGCGGCGAAGCCGATCGTCGTCAGTGCGGCCGAGCCGAGCGTGCGGAACCGGTGGAACCGCGACACCGGCAGCGTCGCGCCTTCGCGGACCGCCGCGATCGGCGGGACGCGCGTCGCGCGCAGCGCGGGGCGCAGGCTCGCGAGCAGGCTGACGAGTATGCCCGCGAGGAGGGCGGTCACGACCGTGCCGCTCGTGAAGACGATGCCGCTGTTCGGGAGCGTGAAGCCCACGGCGTCGAACAGCCTGAAGAGCAGCTTCGCGAGCCCGAGCCCGAGGAAGAGCCCCGTGACGGACGCGAGGACGCCCATCACGAGCGACTCGACGACGATCGACGTGAGGACCTGGCGCCGGCTCGCCCCGAGCGTCCGCATCGTCGCGAGCTCGCGCGTGCGCTGCGCGATCGTGATCGAGAGCGAGTTCGCGATGACGAAGCTGCCGACGAAGAGCGCGATGCCGCCGAAGGCGAGCAGGAAGTCGCGGAGGAAGGAGATGAACGAATCGGTGTTCTTCTGGTCCTCCTGCGCCTGCGCCGTCCCGGTGCGGACGCGGGCGGTGGCGGGGAGAACCGACCGGATCTGCGCGAGGAGCTGCGCCTCCGGGACGCCTCCCTTCCGCGCGACCGCGATCTCGTCCACCTGCCGCGGCTTGTCGAAGAGGCTCTGCGCCGTCGGGAGCGCGAACCCGGCGAGGGTCGCACCGCCGAGCGAGCTCGCGGACCCGAACTTGACGATCCCGGAGATCCGGAACCGCTTGACGGGTCCCTCCGCCTGGACGCCGATGCTCTGACCGGTCGTGTAGTGCTTGCGCTTGGCGACGCCCGTGTCGATCACGACCTCCCCGTCCTTCGGCCAGCTTCCGGAGACGAGCTTGAGCGGGTTGAAGGGGGAGTCGCCACGCGAGATGCTGAAGCCGAGGTTCGGCGCGCCCCCGAACACGATCGCCTTCCCGTTCCGGCCGATCAGCGTGGCGGTGCCGCTGACGCTTCCCTCCGCGACGGCGACCGAGGGAAGCGCGCGGACCGTGCCGACCAGCGATCCGGGCAGCGTGGGGTCGAACGAGCCCTGGTCGCTGCTCACGTCGACCGCCGGCTTCCCGGTGACGACGGCGTCGGAGCCCTGGCGGGCGCTCGTGAAGATGTAGTTGAACGCGTTGTCGATGGAGCTCGTCAGCGTCAGCGTGCCGCTCACCATCGCGACGCCGAGCACGACGGCGAACGCCGTCAGCGCCGTGCGCAGCTTGCGTCCGAGCATCCCGGCGAGGGCGACGCGGATCATGACGCGGCGCGCCCCATGGCGGCGAGGATCGCGCCGGCGTCGCTGCGCGGGAGCTCCTCGACGATCACGCCGTCGGCGAGGAACAGCACGCGGTCCGCGATCTCTGCGGCGTGCGCGTCGTGCGTCACCATCACCATCGTCTGGCCGAGGTCCGCCGTCGACTGCCGCAGCAGCTCGAGGATCTCGCTCCCCGTCCGCGAGTCGAGGTTCCCCGTCGGCTCGTCGGCGAAGACCACCGACGGCTGCGAGACGAGCGCTCGCGCGATCGCGACGCGCTGCTGCTGCCCGCCCGACAGCTCCGACGGACGATGCGAGCGGCGGTCGGCGAGGCCGACGCGCTTCAGCAACTCCTCGAAGAACTCGGGGTCCGGCTTCTCGCCGGCGATCGAGAGCGGCAGCTTGACGTTCTCCTCCGCCGACAGCATCGGCAGGAGGTTGAAGAACTGGAAGACGAAGCCGATGTGCTCGCGGCGCAGGAGCGTGACGTCGCGGTCCGAGAGCGAGCCGACGTCCTGCCCGGCGATCGAGACGGTGCCGCCGCTCGGCTTGTCGAGGGCCGCGAGCAGGTGCATGAGGGTGGACTTGCCGGAGCCGGAGGGGCCCATCACTGCGACGAGCTCGCCCGGTCGAACCACGAGCGACACGCCTCTGAGAGCGTCGACCGCCGCCTCGCCCTCGCCGTAGCGGCGGGTGAGGTCGGTCGCGTCGACGACTGCGCCATTGGTGGAGGTCATGCCCGTGACGGTAGCGGCCACCGCGGCCCGGGGCCATCCGGGTTCACCCCTCGGTCACCCCTCGGTGGCGACCCCTACGAGCTCGGGGATGATCCCGTCGCCGTACGCCTGCAGCGTCTCCTCCTGCCCGTGCGTCATCAGGTAGATGTTGAACTGGTCGACGCCGACCGCCTCCAGGTCGCGGAGCTTCTGCTTGCACTGGTCGAGGCTGCCGATGACCGTGAAGCGGTCCGCGATCTCGTCGGTGACGAACTCGCCGTGGCGTGCACCGACGCGCGAGTGCTCGTTGTAGTCGTAGAACTTCCGGGCGAGGACGTACTCGGTGAGCGCCCTCGGGACGACGCTGCCGTCGGCGCCGTAGCGGTCGATCAGGTCCTTGACGTGGTTCGAGACCATCGCCGGGAACCAGCGGACCTGCTCGCGTGCGTCGGCGATGTCGTCGCTGACGTGGCTCGGGGCGCTGACGATGCACTTGAGTGCGTCCGGGTCGCGCCCCGCCTCCTCCGCCGCCCGGCGCGCCGTGGCCATGATCCACTGGATGATGTCGGGGTCGGCGAGCTGGATGATCACGCCGTCGCCCTGACGGCCCGCGACCGCGAGCGCCTTCGGGCCGTAGCCCGCGACGTGCATCTCGATCTCGGGAAGCTCGGGGCGGACCCACTTCAGCTGCAGGTCCTTGTCGTTCCAATGGACCTCGCGGCCGTTCATGAACGGCTTGACCATCTCGAGCGCCGCCTCGAAGTCGGCCACCTTGACGGGCTGCTGGCCGATGTAGCGCCGCGCGGAGTCGCCGCGGCCGATGCCCATCACCATTCGGCCGTTCGAGATGTCGTGCAGCGTGGCGTACGCGCTCGCGAGGACCGTCGGCTCGCGCGTCCCCGGGTTCGTGACCATGTGGCCGAGCTTGATCGTGGACGTGCGGTCGGCGGCGAGGGCGAGCACCGGGAACGACTCCTGCCACAGGACGTGCGAGTCGTACGTCCACGCGTACTCGAAGCCGTGCCTCTCCGCGAGCTGCACGAGCTCGATCAGCCGCCCGTACGGCGGGTCGGGCAGCACGGTGACGCCGAAGCTCATGGGCATGGGATCCTCCTCGTCGCGATGCCCTAGACCCTAGTGCGTCAGGATCTGCCGATGAAGATCATCTGCGGGATCCGGGCCGGGGCGTCGTGACGGGCGTCCTCCTCGTCCTGTTCGCGATCGTCGCCGGCCTCTTCCTGCCGCTCCAGGCCGCGGTCAACACGCGGCTCGCGCACTTCGTCGGCGGCCCCGTCCGCGCGTCGATGGTGTCGTTCGCCGTCGGCGCGATCGCGCTCCTCGTCGTCGCGCTCCTGTTCTACCGGTCGGGCTCCGTCGACGCCCGCCACGCGCCGTGGTGGGCGTGGATCGGCGGCTTCTTCGGCGCGTTCTACGTCACCTCCGCGGTCGTCGTGCCCCCGAGGATCGGCGCGGCCCCGTACTTCGGGCTCCTCGTCGCCGCGCAGCTCGTGCTCGGCGTGCTGATCGACCGCTTCGGGCTGATCGGCTACCCCGAGCGCGCGCTGTCGCCGCTCCGCCTGGCGGGCGTCGCGCTGCTCGTGGTCGGCGCGCTCCTCGTGCGCCTCTTCTAGAGGCGCGAGATCGCCTTCGCGGCGAGGCGGTCGAGCGCCTGGACGCTGAGCTCGAGGTGCTCGCGCTTCGTGTCCTCGAGCTTCGTGTGCGACAGGCCGCGGAGGCTCTGGACGAACAGCATCACGGTCGGGACGCCGGCGCGCGCGACCTCGGCGGCGTCGTGCAGCGGCCCGGACGGCAACCGGTGCGACGTCCCTGCCACCTCCCGGATCGACTCCTCCGCGAGCTCGATCAGCGCGTCGTCGAACAGGATCGGCTCGATGCTCCAGATCCGCTCCCAGTCCACCGTCACGTCCTCCTCGCGCGCGAAGCGCTCGGAGGCCTCCCGCGCGAGCTCGACCAGGCGCGCGAGCGACGAGGCGTCCAGGTGGCGCTGGTCGAGGAGCTGCTCCGCCGTCTCGACGACGGAGGTCACGATCCCCGGCCGCGTCACGACGCCGCCACAGGTGCAGACGGCGCCGTTGCCCACCTCCGCCGCGATCTCGCGGATGTGCAGCGCGAGCTTCGCGGCGCCCGCGAGCGCGTCGCGGCGCTTGTCCATCGGCGTCGACCCGGCGTGCGCCGCCTGCCCGTGCCAGGTGAGGCGCGAGCGCTCCACGCCGAAGGTCCCGAGGACGACGCCGAGCGGGAGGCCGAGCGCCTCGAGCACCGGCCCCTGCTCGATGTGCAGCTCCAGGTAGGCCGCCGCGTTCGCGAGCTGGGACCGCGCCGCGAGCGCGTCGTCGAGCTCGACGGAGTGCTCCCGCAGCGCGTCCGGGAGCGCGATCCCGTCGCGGTCCGTCAGCTGCCGCAGCTCGTCCTGGTCGCGCATCGACCCCGCGGCGGCGGACGATCCGAAGAGCGAGCGGCCGAAGCGCGCGCCCTCCTCGTCGGCCCACGAGACGAGCCGCACCGTGACCGGCCGGTCGCGCTCCTCGGCGAGCCGCCGCATCACCTCGACGCCGGCGAGGACGTTCAGGCAGCCGTCGAGCCACCCGCCGCTCGGGACCGAGTCCATGTGCCCACCGATCAGGACCGCGCGGTCGGAGGCTCCCGGGAGCGTGAACCACTGGTTGCCGGCCGCGTCGATCTCCTCGACGGCGCCCGTCGGCTCCATCTTCGTCCGGAGGAAGTTCCTCGCCTCCTCCCACGTGTCGGTCCACGCGACCCGCTGCGCGCCGTCCTCGTTCCCCGTCAGCTCCCGCAGCTCCTCCAGATCGGCGACCGTGCGACCCGGGTTCAACGCCATGAGCCCGATCCTAAACCGTGATAGAAGGATCGTCGTGAGCCACGCCGCCACCGCGACGCTCCCCGGCCGCCGCTCGGTCCGCGCGCCGCTCGCGACCGGGCTCACCCGCGCCGTCGCCGTCGTCGTGGTCCTCGCCGTGCTGGTCGGGCTCTACGAGCTGTACCGCTGGATCTGGTCGTCCGCAGGCTGGACGCACCCGTTCCCGGTGAACGACACGACGATGCCGCACGTGTGGGTGATCCTCCACGCGCTCTGGCAGCCCGCCCAGGTCAACCAGCCGGCGCTCGGGACGATCCTCTTCCACAAGGCGCTCTTCACCGCGAAGGAGGCAGCGGCCGGCTTCGCGCTCGGCGCCGTCGTCGGGTTCGCCATCGGCGTCGTGCTCGTCCATTCGCGGCTGCTGACCCGCGGGTTCCTGCCGTACATCGTCGCGAGCCAGACGATCCCGATCCTCGCCATCGCGCCGATGGTCGTCGTCTGGGTGAACCCCAAGCTGCCCGGCGGCCTCCAGGGCTGGGGCTCGGTCGCGGTGATCGCGGCGTACCTGACGTTCTTCCCGGTCGCGATCAACACGCTCCGCGGGCTCCAGTCGGCCGACCCGCGCGCGCTCGAGCTGATGCGCACGTACGCCGCCGGCCGGTGGACCGCGCTCTGGAAGCTGCGTGTCCCCGCCTCGCTGCCGTTCGTGTTCTCGGCGCTCCGGGTCGCGGCCACGGCGAGCGTCGTCGGCGCGATCATCGGCGAGCTGCCGTCGGGGCTGCAGTCGGGGCTCGGCGGCGCGATCCTCAACTTCAACCAGTACTACTCGATCGAGCCGCAGGAGCTGTGGGCGACGAACATCGTCGCCGCGCTGCTCGGCATCGTCTTCTTCGTCGTCGTCGTGGCCGCGGAGAAGGTCGTCGTGCGTCGAGCCCCGGAGACGCCGTCGTGAGCGCAGGGGCCAACGTCGTCGAGATCTCGGGCCTCACGAAGACGTTCCCCCGCGGGAACGTCACCGCCCTCGAGAACATCGACCTCGCGCTGCGCCCGGGCGAGTTCGTCTCGCTGATCGGCCCCTCCGGCTGCGGGAAGTCGACGCTCCTGCGCATCATCGGAGACCTCGTCGAGCCGACGCGGGGAACCGTGACGGTGAACGGGAAGACGGCGCGCCAGGCGCGCGCCGATCGCGACTACGGGATCGTGTTCCAGGACGCCGTCCTCTTCGACTGGCGGTCCGTCGCGAAGAACATCGCCCTGCCGCTCGAGCTGCTCGGCTGGGATCGCGCACGCCGCCGGGAGCGCGTCAACGAGATGCTCGAGCTCGTCGAGCTCGGCGGCTTCGCCGACCACCACCCGTGGCAGCTCTCGGGCGGGATGCAGCAGCGGGTCTCGATCGCGCGCGCCCTCGCCTTCGAGCCCGCGCTCCTCCTGATGGACGAGCCGTTCGGCGCGCTCGACGAGATGACGCGCGAGCGCCTGAACCTCGAGCTGCTCGCGATCTGGCAGAAGCTCGGCTCCACCGTCGTCTTCGTGACGCACTCGATCTCGGAGGCGGTCTTCCTCTCGACGCGCGTCGTCGTGATGAGCCCGCGGCCCGGGCGGATCGCCGGCGTCGTCGACGTCGACCTGCCGGCGCAGCGCTCGGTCGAGACGCGCGAGGCGCCGCGCTTCTTCGAGCTCGTCACCCAGGTCCGCGAGCTGCTGCGGCTGCGCGGCGAGCACCTCCTCCCCGAGGAAGCGGCGGCGCTCGAATGAGCGGGCTCGTCGTCACCGGCGTCTCGCCCGGGATGGGCATGCGCCTCGGGCGCCAGGCGCGCGAGTGGATCCCCGCCGTCGTCGTCTTCGCGCTCGCGATCGCCGCGTGGGAGGGCGTGATCGCCGCGTTCGACATCCAGCAGTTCCTCCTCCCGAAGCCGACGGACATCGTCAAGGCGTGCTGGGACCAGCGGGAGACGCTCTGGCCGGCCGGGTGGCACACGTTCAAAGAGGCCGTCGGCGGCTTCGTGATCGGGTCGCTCGCCGGGATCGCCGCCGCCACCCTGATCGGCCGCTTCAAGTCGCTCGGGACCGCGCTGATGCCGATCGCGATCGCGGCGAACGCGGTGCCGATCATCGCCTTCGCGCCGATCTTCAACGCCTGGTTCAACCCGCTCTCGCCGGATTCGAAGATCGCGATCGCGGCCGTCCTCTGCTTCCTGCCCGTGATGGTCAACACGCTTCGCGGCCTGCAGAGCGCGAGCCCGCGGCAGATCGAGCTGATGCGCTCCTACGCCGCGTCAAACCTGACGATCTGGCGCCGCGTGCGCGTCCCGGCAGCGCTTCCGTACACGTTCACGGCGCTCAAGGTGGCGAGCGTCCTCGCGATGATCGGCGCGATCGTCGGCGAGTACTTCGGCGGCTCCTACGACGCGCTCGGCGTGCTGATCCGGTCGAAGGCGCAGATCTTCGACTTCCAGACCGCCTGGGCCGGGATCCTCGTCGCCTCGCTCCTCGGCATCGCGCTGTACGCCGCCGTCGTCGTCACCGAGCGGCTCGTCGTGCGCTGGGCGCCCGACCGCCGGGACTCGTAATTCCGGGCGATCCACGTCATGATCGGCCGCAACCGGAAGCCCCCCAGGAATCCGATGGAAGGAGTACGTGCATGAGGAAGCGCTGGGTCGTGAGCACGCTGCTCGCGGCGGTGGTGGCGATCGCCTCCGCCGCGGCGGTCGCGACGCATGCGTCTGCTGCACCGAAGCAGACGCACCTGACGAAGGTCATCCTCCAGTCGAAGTGGGTCCCGCAGGCGCAGTTCGCCGGCTACTACACCGCACTGGCGAAGGGCTTCTACAAGCGGGCCGGGCTCGACGTGACGATCAAGCCGGGCGGCCCGGACATCATCCCGGAGCAGGTGGTCGCCTCGGGCCAGGCGCAGTTCGGCCTGGACTGGCTGCCGAGCCTCCTCTCGGCGCGCGACAAGGGGACCGACCTCGTCAACATCTCGCAGGTCTTCGCGCGTTCCGGGATGACGGAGCTCACGTGGAAGGACTCGGGCGTCGACGCGATCGCGAAGATGAAGGACAAGAAGGTCGGGAACTGGCTCGGCGGGAACGAGTTCGAGCTGTTCGCGGCGCTGACGAAGAACGGGATGGATCCGGCGCAGAACAAGGGCGTCACGATCGTGCAGCAGGACTTCACGATGAACGCCTTCCTGAACCGGCAGATCGACGCCGCGTCGGCGATGACCTACAACGAGCTCGCCCAGGTCCTCGAGGCGAAGAACCCGAAGACCGGGAAGCTGTACACGCTCGCCGACCTGAACGTGATCAAGATGCAGAACGTCGGCACCGGAATGCTGGAGGACGGCATCTTCACGACCGGCAAGTACCTGAAGAGCGCCGCCAACCGCGCAACCGCGGTCAAGTTCATCGGCGCGTCGCTGGCCGGGTGGATCTACTGCCGTGATCACGTCACCGAGTGCGTGAGCATCGTCCTGAAGCAGGGCCCGACCCTGCCGAAGGGCCACCAGACGTGGCAGATGAACGAGATCAACAAGCTCGTCTGGCCGAACAAGACGGGCATCGGCGTGATGAACACGGCCGACTTCAACCGGACGGCGAAGATCGCGCAGCAATTCGGCGTGATCAAGAAGGCGCCGACCGGCGCCTACCGGACCGACCTCGCGAAGCTCGCGGTCGCCGGGCTGAAGCTGAACCACCAGGACGTCTTCGGCAAGAAGTACAAGCCGATGACGGTCAAGCTCACCGAGGGCGGAAAGTAGGCCCTAGACTCGGGAACCGGGCCCGTCCGCGGGCCCGGTTCCGGGGGTTCGAGGGAAGGAGCGCTCCAAGTCCGTGCTGATCAAGGGCGGCCGCGTCGTGACCGCGGCCGACGACTACGTCGCCGACGTCTTCGTCGAAGGCGAGCGGATCTCTCTCATCGGCGAGTCGCTCGACGTGGCGGCGGACAAGGTGATCGACGCCTCCGGGAAGTACGTGCTGCCGGGCGCCGTCGACCCGCACACGCACCTCGACATGCCGTGGCGCGGCGAGACGACGATCGACGACTTCGAGTCGGGGCAGACGGCCGCCGCCTTCGGCGGGACGACGACCCACGTCGACTTCTGCATCCAGGCGAAGGGCCAGTCGTTCGGCGAGGCGCTCGAGATCTGGCACGGCAAGCGCGAGGGGAAGTCGATCATCGACAACGGCTTCCACATCGCCGTGACGGACCTCAGGGAGGGCGGCACGCTCGAGGAGCTCGCGCGCCTGCCGGAGGAGCACGGGGTCACCTCCTACAAGCTCTTCATGGCCTACAAGGATTCGCTGATGGTCGACGACGAGACGCTGTTCCGGACGATGCAGGTCGCCGCCGACACCGGAGCGCTCGTGATGGTGCACGCCGAGAACGGCGACGCGATCGAGGTGCTGATGACCGAGGCGGTCGCGGCCGGGAACACGACGCCGATCTACCACGCGCTGACGCGCCCGCCCGAGACGGAGGGCGAGGCGACGAACCGCGCGATTCAGCTCGCGCGCGTGGCCGGCGCGCCGCTCTACGTCGTCCACGTCTCGTGCCGGGAGTCGGTCGAGCCGATCGCGCTCGCCCGGGAGAAGGGCTGGAACATCTGGGGCGAGACCTGCACGCAATACCTCTTCATTGACCAGTCGTTCCTCGACCAGCCCGGCTTCGAGGGCGCGAAGTACGTCTACACGCCGCCGCCCCGCGCGAAGGAGAACCAGGACGTGCTCTGGAGCGCCCTCCGCACGAACGTGCTGCAGGCGATCTCGACCGACCATTGCGCGTATCTCTTCAAGGGGCAGAAGGACCACGGGAAGGACGACTTCCGGCAGATCCCGAACGGCGGCCCCGGGCTCGAGAACCGGCTGCAGATGATCCACCACTTCGGCGTCCGCGAGGGTCGGATCTCCCTCAACCGGATGGTCGAGCTGCTCTGCACGAACCCGGCGAAGCTCTTCGGGCTCTACCCGCGGAAAGGGACGCTCGCCGTCGGCTCCGACGCCGACGTCGTCGTCTTCGACCCGGAGAAGCGGGTGACGATCTCCGCCGCGACCCACCACTCGCGCGCGGACTACAACCTCTTCGAGGGGACGGAGGTCCAGGGCTCGCCGCACACGGTGCTCCTCCGCGGAAACGTGCTCGTCGAGAACGACGAGCTCGTCGCGAAGCCGGGAATCGGCCGGTTCGTGAAGCGCGCACGGTTCGGCGACGAGCTGAGGCCGGCCGCGCTCGCGGCCGCGTAGCGCTACCGCTCCTCGACGCCGTGCGGCGCGCCGTACTCGGCCAGCAGGTCGAGGAACGGCTGGGACGGGAACGCCTCCGGCCCGAGCACGCCGACACCCTCCCACGCACGCTCGGCGAGCAGTTCGAGCGCGACGACGGGGTTGAGCGCCGTCTGCAGGACGACCGCCTGGTGGCCGTACCGCCGCATCGACTCCTCGTTGTCGACCACGTGGTAGAGGTAGACCGCGCGCGGGCGGCCGTCCTTGCCGGTGCCGGTCACGTACGTCCCCGCGCACGTCTTCCCGGTCATCCGGTCGCCGAGCGTCGCGGGGTCGGGGAGCGCGGCCGCCACGACGTCGCGCGGGGCGACGTCGACCCCGCGCACGCGCACCGGCTCCTTCGAGTCGAGCCCGAGCTTGTGCAGCGTCTTGAGGACGTCGATGAACTCCGTGCCGAGCCCGTACTTGAACGTGACGCGGCGGCAATCGACCCACCGCGGCACGAGCACGACCTCTTCGTGCTCGACGTTCACGCACTCGAGCGGCCCGATCCCCTCGGGGAAGTCGAACACCTCCGGCTCCGAGAACGCCTCGGTCGTGAACCAGCCCCGGTCGCGCTCCCAGACGAGCGGCGGGTTGAGGCACTCCTCGATCGTCGTCCAGATCGAGAACGTCGGCGCGAAGTCGTAGCCCTGCACCTCGAGACTCGCGCCGTCGCGCACGCCGACCTCGTCGATCTCCGAGAAGAGGTGGTCGGCGGCGTGGCGGGCGAAGATGTCGGAGAGCCCGGGCTCGACGCCGATCCCGGCGAGGCAGAGGACACCCGCGTCGCGCCACGCGGGGTCCTGGTCGAGCTCCTCCGAGCCGAGCAGCACGCCGGGCCGCGACAGCGTCATCGCCATGTCGAGGTAGGTGACCTTCGCCCGCAGCGCTGCCTCGAGGAGCGGCGGGTTGAACCGCGGGTCGCACGCGTTCAGCAGCGCGTCGACGCGCTCGTGCTCGACCAGCGCGACGACCTCGTCGACGCTTCCCGCGTCGACCTGGGCGGAGGCGAACCGCTCCCCGAGCCCCGCGACGGCGCGTGCCGCGCGTGCGGCGTCGACGTCGGCGAGGACCATCCGCTCCACGAACGAGCGCTCGGCCGCGACGGCGGCCGCGGCGCTGCCGACCCCGCCCGCGCCGACGACCAGGACCCTCATCGCGGGCGGCCCACGTCGCTCAGCGCGTCTGCGGGAACCCGAGATCGACCTTCGACGTCGCGGGGTCGGGCCACCGCGAGGTGACGACCTTCGTCCGCGTGTAGAAGTCGATCCCCTCGGGGCCGTAGATGTGCCGGTCGCCGAAGAGGCTCGCCTTCCAGCCGCCGAACGAGTAGTACGCCACCGGGACCGGGATCGGCACGTTGATGCCGACCATCCCCGCCTGCACGTCGAACTGGAACTGGCGTGCGACGCCGCCGTCGCGCGTGAAGATCGCCGTGCCGTTGCCGTACGGGTTCTCGTTCACGAGGCGCACGGCCTCGTCGTACGTCCCGACGCGCGTCACGCCGAGGACCGGCCCGAAGATCTCGTCGTCGTAGGCGCGCATCCCGGGCTCCAGCCCGTCGATCAGCGACGGCGCCAGGAAGAACCCGTCGTCCGGGCAGCCCTCGCGCCCGTCCACGACCACCTCGCCGCCGCCGCCCTCGAGGTACGAGCTGACCTTCTCGCGATGCTCGCGCGTGATCAGCGGGCCCATCTCGCTCGTCGAGTCCATGCCGTCGCCGACCTTCACGTTCGGGATGCGCCGCCTGATCGCGTCGATCAGCTCGTCGGCGACGCCGCCGACGGCGACGAGCATCGACACCGCCATGCACCGCTCGCCCGCCGACCCGTAGGCCGCCGACACGGCCGCGTCCGCCGCCATGTCGATGTCGGCGTCCGGCAGCACGATCATGTGGTTCTTCGCGCCTCCGAGGGCCTGGCACCGCTTGCCGTTCGCCGTCGCGGTCTCGTAGACGTACTTCGCGATCGGCGTCGAGCCGACGAAGGAGACGGCGGCGACGTCGGGGTGGTGGAGGATCGCGTCGACGGCGACCTTGTCGCCGTTGATCACGTTGAAGACCCCGTCCGGCAGGCCCGCCTCCTTCAGCAGCTCCGCCGTGTAGAGCGACGCGGAGGGATCCTTCTCCGACGGCTTCAGGACGAACGTGTTGCCGCACGCGATCGCGGGCGCCCACATCCACATCGGGACCATCGCCGGGAAGTTGAAAGGCGTGATCCCGGCGACGACGCCGAGCGGCTGCCGGATCGAGTAGACGTCGACCCCGGTCGACGCCTGCTCCGACATGCCGCCCTTGAGCAGGTGCGGGATCCCGCAGCAGAACTCGATCACCTCGAGCCCGCGCGTCACCTCGCCCATCGCGTCCGAGAGCACCTTGCCGTGCTCGGCCGTCAGGAGCTTCGCGATCTCCTCGCGCCGCTCGTGCACGAGCTCGCGGATCGCGAACAGCAGCTCGGCGCGCTTCGCGAGCGAGAGCGCGCGCCAGGCGGGGAACGCCGCCTTCGCCGCCTGGACCGCCGCGTCGACCTCCTCGGGCGACGCGAAGTCGGCCGCGCCCGTCTGCCGGCCGGCCGCCGGGTTGAACACGGGGCCGGACCGCCCGGAACGGCCCTCGGTGCGGGAGCCGCCGATCCAGTGGTTGATCGGCTTCACGGCTGCGGGTGCGTCGACGACGTCGGTCACGGCTTCCTCCTCGGCGAGATCTCGTGGAGAGTATCGCCGTGGCACCGAGCCTGGAGGAGCTCGCCGAGGACACCCTCGTGCACGTCCTCCCGCAGCCGGGCGTCGAGCGGGTCGACCGCGGCGACCTCGTGCTGGTCGCGACGGGGAACTCGGCGAGCGTCCAGCGGATCCGTCTGGGCGAGGTCGAGGAGGCGGTCGCCTGGGTGCGCGAGGCGGCGCGCGAGCGGGCCCTGGACGGGCTCGACTGGTGGGTCGGGTGGAGCGCGACGCCCGCAGACCTCGCCGGGCGGCTGCTCGCCCTCGGGCTCGTGCCGGACCCCACCGAGCAGACCCTGACCGGCATGACCTGCGAGACGCCGCCGCCGGAGGCGCCGGACGTCGACGTCCGGCGCATCGAGACGCTCGAGCAGCAGCTCGCCGCGCTCGAGGTCGACTGGGAGGTCTGGCACCACGACGCGGCCGAGCGCGCACGGCGGGCGGAGACGGAGCGGCAGCGCTTCTCCGCGGACGGGACGGCCCACCACTTCGCCGCCTACGCGGGCGGCCGCCCGGTCGGGTTCGGGCGCGCCGTGGACATGGACTCGGGCGTCGCGCTCCTCGGGGGCGCCGTGCTGCCCGCCTTCCGCCGCCGCGGCGTCTACCGCGCCCTCGTCCGCGCGCGCTGGGAGCACGCGGTCGCGCGCGGGACGCCCGTCCTCGTCGTCCAGGCGGGCCGCCTCTCCGCGCCGGTGCTCGACGGGCTCGGCTTCCGCCGCCACGGCGACCTCCACCTCTTCATGGATCCGGGGATAGCATCGGGGCATGGCGACGACGGAGACGAACACCGAGCTGGGTAAGCAGATCGTCCAGGACGCGAAGGACTACGTCCTCTACTCCTGGAGCGTCCAGAACGCGATCAACCCGATCGCGGTCGAGCGCGCCGAGGGGCGCTACTTCTACGACTACGACGGGAAGGCGTACCTCGACTTCGCGTCGCAGCTCGTCAACGTCTCGATCGGCCACTCGCACCCGAAGGTGGTGCAGGCGATCAAGGACCAGGCGGAGAAGCTCGCGACGATCGGCCCGCCGATGGCGACCGAGTCGCGCTCACGCCTCGGGAAGCTGCTCGCGGAGGTGACGCCCGGCGACCTGTCGATGAGCTTCTTCACGAACGGCGGCGCCGAGGCGAACGAGAACGCGATCAAGCTGGCCCGCTGGTACACGGGCCGCCACAAGATCATCGCGCGCTACCGCAGCTACCACGGCGCGACCGCCGGCGCGATCACGCTCACCGGCGACCCGCGCCGCTGGGCCGCCGAGCCGGGGCTCCCCGGCGTCGTCCGGATGTTCGACCCCTACACCTACCGCTGCCCCGCCGGGCACCCGGACCCGTGCCCGGTGTGCACCGGCGCGCCGCACCTCGAGGAGATCCTCCAGTACGAGGGCGCACACACGGTCGCCGCCGTGATCCTCGAGACCGTCACCGGCACGAACGGGATCATCGTCCCGCCGGACGGCTACCTGAAGTCGATCCGCGAGGTCTGCGACCGTCACGGGATCCTGCTGATCTGCGACGAGGTGATGGCGGGGTTCGGCCGCACCGGCACCTGGTTCGGCGTCGACAACTGGGGCGTCGTCCCCGACATCATGACCGTCGCGAAGGGCATCAACTCCGGCTACGTCCCGATCGGCGCGATGGTCGTCCGCGAGCCGATCGCCGAGTGGGTGAAGGACAAGCTCTTCGCCGGAGGGCTCACCTACAGTGGGCATCCCCTCGCCTGCGCCTCCGCCGTCGCGTCGATCGAGGCCTTCCAGGAGGAGGGCATCGTCGAGAACGCGGCCGCGATGGGCGCCGTCTTCCGCGACGAGCTCGCGCGGCTCCAGGAGAGGCACCCGTCGATCGGCGACGTGCGCGGGCTGGGCTGCTTCTGGGGGATCGAGCTCGTCAGGAACCGCGAGACGCGCGAGCCGCTCGTGCCGTTCAACGGGTCCGGCGAGGCGGCCAGGCCGGTCGCGGCGCTCATGAAGCACGCGCTCGACCGCGGGCTGTACCTGATGACGCACTGGAACGTCGTCATGTGCTGCCCGCCGCTGACGATCACGCGCGACGAGCTCGACGAGGGCATCGCCGTGCTCGACGACGCGCTCTCGGTTGCCGACGAGTTCGTCGATTAGGGCGTTCGCCGAGGATCCGCCCGCCTGGGGCGAGATCGACCCGCGGAGCGGGCTCGAGCGGGTCCTGACGGACCGCTACTGCCTGCTGTTCGGAGCCTCGCCGGACGCGACGGTCGTCTCGCGCCTCCGCCTCGACCCCGACGAGGTGCCCGAGGCGATCCACGAGATCCGCACGGAGATCGAGCAGCGCGGGCACCGCCGCGCCGAATGGCGGGTCGGCGGCTCCACGACGCCCGCGGACCTCGGGGCGCGGCTCGTCGGACACGGGCTCGTCCCGGCGGCGGAGCCCCACATGGCCGCGATGGTGCTGACGGAGCCGCCGCCGGGCGTCGAGGCGGTGGAGGCGAGACGCGTCGGCTCCTTCGAGGAGTTCGAGCTCGCGACCCGCATCTCGGAGACCGCCTTCGGCGAGGAGCGGGACGGCGTGGCGCCCGCCGACCACGAGGCGGAGCGCGCCGGGCACACGCCCCGGCTCTACCTGGCGTTCGTCGACGGGCGCGCCGTCGGCGCGGCGCGGGCGCTGTTCGACCCCTCCTGCCCCTCGGTGATGCTGATCTCGGGCGGCGTCCTGCCGCAGGCCCGCGGCCGCGGCGCCTATCGCGCGCTCGTACGAGCCCGCTGGGACGACGCGGTCTCCGCGGGAACGCCCGCGCTGAACGTCCTCGCAGGCGCGATGTCACGGCCGATCCTCCAGCGGCTCGGGTTCGAGACGGTGGCGGAGCTCGACGTGCTGCTCGACCCCGCGACGTGCTGACGCGGGAGCTGCGCGAGTTCGCGCAGACGCCGGACCGGTACACCGCGATCCCGGACGGCGTCGAGCGCTACGCGGACGACCGCGTGTGCGTCATCCAGGGGCACACCTGGGCCGGGGTGGCCGGCGTGCGGGTCGCGCCGGAGGCCGTCGAGGCCCTCGTCGCCGAGGTCCGGGAGCGTGTCCCTGCCGGCAAGGCGCTCGCCTGGTGGCTCGACCCGGACGCGCAGCCGGCCGACCTGCACGACCGGCTCCTCGCACTCGGGCTCCGGGAGCCGGAGGACGGCGGCTCCCTCCTCCATGCGGTCGCGTGCGTCGAGGAGCCGCCGCCCGGCCCCCGGGGCGTCGAGGTGACGCAGGTCGCGTCCTTCGACGACCACGTGACCGCGACGGAGGTGATGTGGGAGGCGTTCGACACGCCGGCGGACCGTCGTGAGAGCCAGCGGGCGCACCTCCGCTCGGAGTTCGAGGCGGCTCGTGCCGCGGACGTTCCGGTGACGTTCCTCGCACGGGTCGATGGCCGTCCCGCCGGCTCCGGCCGGTCCGTCTACTCCGACCGCGGCGTCTTCCTGATCGCAGGCTCGGTCGCCGAATGGGCGCGCGGGCGCGGCGTCTACCGTGCGCTCGTCCGCGCGCGGTGGGAGGACGCGGTCGCACGCGGGACGCCCGCGCTCGTCACCGAGGCGCTGCCGGACACGTCGTACCCGATCCTGAAGCGCGTCGGGTTCGTGGACGTCTGCACGATCCGGCGGCTCGAGGATCCGCGCTGAGGCTCAGGCGGCGGCCGGCACGGCGCCCGCCGCGACCAGGCGCGAGAACGTCGCGACGATCGTCGGGTCGAACTGGGTCCCGGCGCCCTCCTCGAGCCGACGCACCGCCTCCGCCACCGGCAGGCGCTCGCGGTACGGACGGTCCGTGACCATCGCGTGGAACGCGTCGCACACGAGGACGATCCGCGCCTCGACGGGGATCTCCTCGCCCGCCTTCCCGTCGGGATAGCCGCCGCCGTCCCACCGCTCGTGGCACGCGCGAACGACCGGGAGCACGTCGTGCAGGCGGTCGATCGGCGCCAGGATCTTCTCCCCGAGCTCCGGATGCTGTTTCACGATCCGGAACTCCTCGTCGGTGAGCGGCCCGGGCTTGCGGAGGATCTGCGAGGGGATGCCGATCTTGCCGATGTCGTGGAAGAGCGCGCCGAGCTCGAGGCGCTTCATCGCAGCGCGGTCGAGCCGGAGCTCGCGGCCGACGAGGAGCGCCATGTCGGTGATCCAGCGGGCGTGCGACGACGTGTACTCGTCGTTCGCCTCGAGCGCGTTCGCGAGCGCCGCGACCGTCGCGACGAACGTCCGCTCGAGGCCCTCGTAGTTCTCCGCACTCTCGATCGCGAGCTTCACCTGGTGGGCGAGGCCGGTAACGAGGCGCAGCTGCCGCCCGTCGATCGGCCGATCCTCCACCGTCGAGACGAGCGCGCCCACACGCCCGCCCTCGAGTCGCAGCGGCGCCACGACGAACCGGTTCGCCCGCTCCGGGTCGACGCCCTCGATGCGGGCCGCCTCGTCCCGCTCGAGGACGAACGGCTCGGGCCGGGCGAGCCACTGCTGCGCCACCGCCGCCGTGAAGCGGCGGCACGGAGCCGGGTCGCGGTCCGGCGCGTAGCCATACGACGCGCGGGCGACCAGATCCTGCGGCTCCGCCTCCTCCTGGATCCACAGCGTCGTCCGCGGCACGTTGAGGACGCGCGCCGTGACCTCGACGATGCGCCGGAGCACCTCGTCGGGCGACTCGGCGGTCGCGAGCTCGCGCCCGGCCTCGAGCAGGGCGTTCGCGATCTCCGCCGCCTCGAGCTGCTTCCCGTACAGCCGCGCCTTCTGGAGCGCCACCGACAGCTGGTACGCGTAGGACGCGAAGAGGCGCTGGCGGTCGTCGTCCAGCTGCGGGAGGTCGACCACGACGCGTCCCGTGACGCCGTCTTCCTCGACGAGCGGCGCGGTGGTTCCGTCGGCGAGCGGCTCGCCGACGGAGGCAACGCACTCCTCGCCCAGCCACAGCGACGCGCGCTCCGCCTCGAACAGGCGCGTCGCACCGCGCACCGCGAGCGCGCAGATGTCCTCGACCGACTGGGCGCGCGAGACGTCGTCGGCGAACGCGAGCAGCGCCTTCGCGCCTTCCGCCTCGCGGCGCTGCTGCTCGTAGAGCCGCGCGTTCTCGAGCGCGACCGACGCCTGGCCCGCGAGCACCTCGAGCAGGCGCACGTCGTCCTCGTCGAACTGGTTGACGCCGAGCTTCGAGATCACGATCGCGCCGGTGACGCGCGCGCCGTAGCGGAGCGGGACGGCCGCGAGCGACTCCTCGAGATCGGTCGTGCCCGGGATCCGCCAGGCGAACTCGCACTCGAGCGCATTCGGGATGAGCAGCGCATCCCCCGTCTCGACGGCGCGGCCGGTGACGCCGACGCCGACGCGCTGCGTGTACACCGACGTGGCGTCGCCGACGCTGTCGTCGTAGTCGCCCACGAACGCGATCGGCCGCAGCTCGTCGCCGTGGCGCAGCACGACACGGCAGTTGTGGTAGTCGATCAGCAGGCGGAGCTCGGTCGCGATCGTGCGCCCGATCTCCGCGACGTCGTTGAGCCGGTTCAGCTTGCCCGCGAGCGACTGCAGCATCTTCAGGTGCGCGATCGAGCGAACGTCGCGCCCCGCGACGACGGCGGCGGCCGGGCGCTCCGCCGGGCCGTCGTCGTAGATGACGCTCTGATCCTTCCCGCGGGCCTTCGCCGTCATCATCGCCGCCTCGGCGCACGCGACGAGCTCGCGCGGGTTCATCGCGTGCTCGGGGCCCTGCGCCACGCCCATCGACACGGTGATGCGGCCGCTCGGCTCGAAGTCCGTCCCGCGCAGCGTCTCGGACAGGCGAGCGGCGAGCCCGAGCGCGTCGCCGGCGTCGCACGACGGCATGATCACGCCGAACTCCTCACCGCCGATGCGGCACACGACGTCGGAGCCGCGGACGGTCTCGCGGGCGATCCGCGCGATCTGGATCAGCAGCTGGTCGCCGGCGCCGTGGCCGTAGACGTCGTTCACGCGCTTGAAGTCGTCGAGGTCGAACATGAGCACCGCGACGGAGTCGTGCGACCGCGACGCTCGTGTCAGCTCCGAGCGCAGGCGCTCGTGGAAGTAGCGGTGGTTGTAGAGGCCCGTCAGCGGATCGGTCTGCGCGAGGTGCTCGAGCCGCGCGCGGATCTGCGCGTTGTCGAGCGCGAGCGCCGCCGCGTCCGCGAACGACTTCGCGAGCCGGAACTCGTGCTCGGCGAACTCGGCGTCCTCGCCGATCCTGTAGATGTTGAGCGCGCCCTTGAGCGCGCCGCGCGCGATCAGCGGGATCGAGATCATCGCCTCCGGCTCGACCGGCGTGCCCGGGACGTTCACGGAGCGCGGATCGAGGTGCGCGCGATTCGTCCACACGGGCTGCCGGTTCTCGACCGCCCAGCCGGTGATCCCCTCGCCGAAGCGAGGGCGGCTGCGCATGATCTCCTCCTCGTAGGCCTGGGAGTGCGCGTGGAGCGGCACAAGCACGCGACGCGCCTCGTCGGCCTCGTAGACGTGCAGGGCCTCGAACGGCATCAGGTCGCCGAGCGTGACGGCGATCCGCTCGAGGAGCGCGTCGAGGCTCTGCTCGGAGAGCACCTCGTGGAACACCTCGGCGAGGCGCCGGTACGACTCGACGAGCGTGTCCGACCCCGAGCTCGCGTCCGGGCCCGGCCCAGGGGGCGCCGCCGCCGCAGACTGCGTCACCATGCGCAGTTCATCGGCGGCGCGCGGCGCCTCCTTGAGTCCTCCGAAGGTGGCTACAGCAGGCCGCAGGCCCGCGCCGTGCGCGGCCACGGCCAGAAGCCGCGGCCGGACCGGTAGGCACGCGCCGCGGCGTCGAGCTGCGCCCACGCCGGCCAGTTGTCGGCGGTCCCCCACCTCGCGACGTAGTCCGCGCCGTAGAGGCGCTGGAACCCGAGGTCCATCTGGAGCCCGCCGTAGTAGCCGTTCCCGGTGTTGGCCGCCCAGCTCCCCTCGTAGCGATGGATGCAGAGGAACGCGGCGGCGAGGGACGGCGGGAGCTGCGGCCGCGCGTACCCGTGGCGCATGACCGCGAGGGCGGCGGTGGCGAGGCGCTGCTGCCAGAGGACCAGCGTCGCCGAGTCGTCCGCCCGGCGCGCGACGGCGAAGCGGTGCGTGACGACTCCCGGGTAGATCCGGCGCAGCTTCAGCGCCACCCGGCGGCTGTAGGCGACCCGCGCGAGGAGCCTGCTCCGCGGCGCCGGCGGCCGCGGGATCGGGACCGAGAAGCGACGGCGGACGCGGCGGAGCGCCACGTCACGCGCCGTGTACGCCCGGCGCGTCCAGGTGTCTGCCGTCCAGCGCAGGTAGCGAACGTCCCGGCTCCGCCTGTCGGAGTACGACGTCGGCGTCCGCCGCACGTGCGCCGCGCGCTGGAACGTCCAGGTGAGCGACCGGTAGTGGTCGACGGTCGTCCGGAGCACCCGGATCGACGGCGTCGACGCGGGGTGCACGGACTGCCGCGCGAAGGCCGCGCCGGCGATGCAGAACGTGACGACCGCCGCGAGCCCGACCAGGCTCAGCGAACGAGGGAGATGCACAACGAGTTGTCCTCCTTTGGCCCAAGACGTGCTGGCTTCGAGGGGGGTTCCAGGCGGGGCCCCTGGGCTCGCGGCCCGCCGTGTGACCGCGGGACGGTATCGCCCGGATGTGTGGGGGTGCTAGGAGTTCCTGAGGATTGTGTAAAGGCGCCGGCGGCGCCCGGAGCCTCAGCTGAAGAGGTCGAGCTCCGGCTCGATGAGGATCTCGAGCGCCGTCCCGTCGCCCGTGAGCGAGAGGCCGCGGACGATCACCGCGGGGACGCCGTCGGCCTTGCCGCGCGCGAGGTCGGCCGCGGACGCGATCTCGTCGGCGATCGCGACGCGGGTCGCCCGGAGCTCGTAGCCGATCCGGTCGGTGGTGCCGCGGAGGTCGAGGATGGGCGGGATCCCGGCGACGCCAATCGCGACGTCCGTCGTCCCTTGCCGGAACGGCCGGCCGAACGAGTCGGTCACGACGACGCCGACGTCGGCGCCCGCGAGCTCCGCGACGCGGTCGCGCACCCGCCGGGCGCTCGCGTCGGGGTCGACCGGGAGCAGGACGAGCGTCCCGGGCTCCGGGGCGTTCGAGTGGTCGACCCCCGCCGACGCGCAGACGAACCCGTGCCGGGTCTCGGCGATCACGAGCGGCCCGCGCTCGCGGACGATCCGCTTCGCCTCGCGGAGGATCACCTCGACCTCGCGCGGGTCGCGCTCGTCGCCGGCGAGCTCGACGGCCTTCGCGGAGGCCTCGAACGCGTCGATCCGCACGATCCGGCCCTCGGCCTTCGACACCGCCTTCTGGGCGAGCACGAGCACGTCGCCGTCCTCGAGGCGTGCCCGCTCGACGACCATCGCAGCGAGATCGTCGCCCTCGCGGATCTCCGGCAGGCCGTGCACCGGGATGAGCTGGATCACGGGACCCCGGTGACGCGGATGCCCGCGTGCCCGCGATAGCGGCGGTTCAGGTTGACGATCACCGCCGTCAGACCCTCGAGCGCGCGGGCGCTCGCGAGCGGCCCTGCGTCCAGCGCCCGGCCGCCGACGAGCCTCCCGGCGAGCTCGAGGGAGAGGGACTTCGCTCGCTCGTCGTCGCCGCAGACGAGGGCGTCCTCGTCCGGCCGCTCGTCCTCCAGGCTCGCCGCTGCGATCGAGTGCAGCCCCGCGGCGACCGGCGCGCGGACTGCCGCCTGGATCCGCTCGGCGAGGCTGAGCGTCTCCGGGTCCGGCAGCATCCCGACGCCCTTCTCGAACCGGATGGCGCTCGCGACGCTGAGGAGCGGCGTCTCGCCGAGCGCCCCGTCGATCGCCGCGGCCGTCTCGAGCGCCGCCTCCGCCTTCACCGCGAGCACGGCGAGGTCGACGCCCCGGACGGCCTCCTCGTTCGTCGCCCCCGACACGCGTCCGCCGGCGAGCTCCGCCGCCGTCGCGCGCGCCCGCGCGGCGTCGCGCGAGCCGACGACGACGTCGTCGGCGCCCGCCGCGGCGAGGCGCACGGCGAGCGCGCGGCCGAAGCTGCCGGTGCCGCCGACGACGGCGACCCTCACGCGATCGCACCCGCCGCGTCGACCGCGGCCGCCGCCAGGCCGCGCGCCGCGGCGGCGTCCGTCATCAGCGTCGCCGTCACGACCGGCCGGACGCCCCGCGGCAGCTCCGCCGGGGCATCCGAGACGTCGAGGACGAGGGCGTCGATCAGGTCGCCGTAGCAGGATGCGACGTGCCGCGGCGTGGTGCCGCCGGCGAGCCGCCGCAGCATGCGATCGGCGGGGCCCTTGACCGCGCGGCCGGAGACGAGCGGGCTCACGGCGACGCAGGGGACGGTCCGCGCGGCGAGCGCGGCACGAATCCCGGCGACGGCGAGGATCGGCCCGATCGACACATACGGGTTGCTCGGCGCGATCAGGATCACGTCGGCGGCGGCGATCGACTCGAGCACGCCGGGAGCGGGCACCGCCTCGGGCGCGCCCGCGTAGTGGACCGCGTCGACCTCGTCCCGGTGCCCGCGGGCGACGAACCACGTCTGGAACGGGAACGTCCCCGCCGGCGTCTCGAGGAAGGTCCTGACCGGGTCGTCCGTCGCCGGCAGGAGCCTCGCCTCGAGGCCGAGGGCGCGCGCGATCCGTCCCGTCGCCTCGCCGAGCGGGACGCCTGCGCGCATGAGCTCGGTGCGGACGAGGTGGAGGCCGATGTCGCGGTCGCCGAGCCTGAACCAGTCGTCGCCGCCGAGCTCCGAGACGGTCTCGAGGGCACGCCAGCTCTCGTCGGCGCGGCCCCAGCCGCGCCCCTCGTCGGAGCGGCCGGTGAGCGTGTAGAGGATGCTGTCGAGGTCGGGCGAGACGCGAAGCCCGAGCACCTCGAGGTCGTCTGCGACGTTGCCTATGATGGAAACGTTGCCTGGTTCGACGACACCCATGACGCCGCGGAGGAACCGCGCGCCCCCGACGCCGCCCGAGAGGACCGCGACGTTCACGCTGCGAACGGCAGGTCGAGGGAGGTGAGCGCGCGCCGGGTGTGCTCGCCGACGCGACTGCCCAGGTGCGCGAGATCGTCGAGGGTGTCCACGTCATCCACGAGATTCGGCGCGTCGACGAGCCGCGCCGGCGCGAGCGCGGCGAACCGCTGCGCGCTGCCCGGGCCGTAGAGCGGCTCGAACAGGGACGGGTCGACGAGCGCCAGCGCGTTCGTGGTGCCGTCGCGGGCCGGTGCGAGCGCGAGGCCGTTCTCCGGCACGGCGCCCGCGAGCGCCAGCAGGTCGCGGGCGCCCGCGCACGGAAGGTCGGCGTTCACGATCAGGTACGCCGCGTCGGGCGCCGACGCGCCGGCTGCCGCGAGCCCTGCCGTGACGGCCGCGCCCTGGCCCCGCCCCGGGTCCGGGACGACCTCCACCGACGAGGCGAGCGCCGGAAGAGCGTCGCCCACGACGAGCACGCGGCCGACACGCGTGGCCGCGTCGACGACGTCGGCGAGCATCGCCTCGGCGAGGAGGCGGCGCCCCGCCGCACCGAGCGCGAGCCGCTGCTTCGCGTCGCTGCCGCGGAAGGGGACGACGACGGTCGCCATACGTCGAGGACACTACCGAGGTGGCCGATCCCGGCAACATCGCCATCGCCGAGCGCCTGGAGTCGCTCGCGTCGCTCCTCGACCTGAACGGCGCGAGCTACTACAGCGTGCGCGCCTACCGCCGGGCGGCGGAGCTGATCCGGACGACGCCCGCGCCGGTCGCGGAGCTGGTGCGGCAGGGTCGTGCGCGCGAGCTGCGCGGCATCGGCACGGCGATCGAGGAGCGGCTGGCGGAGGTCGTCGAGACGGGCACGCTGGCGGAGATCGCCGAGCTCGAGTCTCTCGTGCGCCCCGACCTCGTCGCGCTCGGCCGGCTCGTGGGGCTCGCCCCCCAGCGGATGGTCGCGCTGGGGCGCGCCCTCGGCGTGGGCACGGTCGACGAGCTCAGGGAGGCCGCGGCAGCCGGGCGGCTGCGCGAGGTGCCGGGGATCGGGCCGGCGACCGAGGCGAAGGTGCGGGCCGCGCTCGACCGCCCGGCGGTCGCCCCGCGCCGCGGGCTGCTCCTGAACCGCGCGTGGGAGCTCGTCGCGGCCGTCGCCGACGCGGTCGGCGGCGAGCCTGCGGGAGATCCCCGGCGGTTCAGCGACGTCTCGCACCGCCTGGCCGTCGTCGTCGCCGCCGACCACCCGGCCGCGGTCATCGACCGCTTCGCAGCGCTGCCCGACATCGTGACGGTCGTCGAGCGCGACGAGCGGCGTGCGGTCGGGGTGACGGTGGACGGCGTGCCGGTCGAGCTCGTCGCAGCGGCGCCGTCGGCGTTCGGCACCGAGCTCGTGCGCGCGACGGGGAGCGACGCGTACGTCGCCGCGCTCGGGCCGCTGCCGGAAGCGCCCGACGAGCGCGCCGTGTTCGCGCGGCTCGGCCTCGCGTACCTGCCGCCGGAGCTCCGGGAGGACGCGTATGCGGGCGAGCCGCCGGCGCTCGTCGAGCTCGCGCAGGTCCGCGGCGACCTGCACGTCCACTCCACGTGGTCCGACGGCAAGGCATCCGTGCTCGAGATGGCGGACGCCGCGGCCGCTCTCGGGTACGAGTACCTCGCGATCTGCGACCACACGAGGAGCGTTCGGGTCGTCCCCGGGCTCGACGCCGAGGACCTGCGCCTCCAGGGCGAGGAGATCGCCGCCGTCAACGACCGGGTGGCGCCGCTGAGGGTGCTCCGCGGCACCGAGTGCGACGTGCGCGCGGACGGCTCGCTCGACCTGCCCGACGACGTTCTCGCGGAGCTCGACTGGGTCCAGGCCTCGATCCACGCCGGGCAGCGACAGTCGAGGGACCAGCTCACGAAGCGCACGCTGGCGGCCGTCGCGCATCCCGCCGTCCGCTCGATCAGCCACCCGCAGGGGCGCATCCTGAACCACCGCCCGCCCAACGCCGTCGATCTGGAGGCGGTCTTCGCCGCGTGCGTCGAGACGGGCACGGCGGTCGAGACGAACGGGCTCCCCGACCGCATCGACCTGAGCGCTCCGCTCGTGCGCGACGCGATCCGGGCCGGCGTGAGGATCACCTGCTCGACCGACGCCCACTCGGTCCGCGGCCTCGCGAACATGCGCCTCTCCGTCGCGACCGCCCGGCGGGGCTGGTGCTCCGCCGCCGACGTGCTCAACACGCGGCCGCTGGCGGAGATCCTCTAGGAGGGGTCGCGCTCGCGCACGTCGCGCCACTGCGTCCCCGCGAGCGCGGCGGCGATGCGCGGGTCGGTGTGCTCGGAGTTGAAGACGTGTGCGTCGAGGTCGCAGCACAGGACGACGTCGTCGGCCCCGATGCCCTCGATCTGCACGAACGCGTCGACCGGCAGGTGCGCCTCCCCCAGCGTGACGTGCCGGAACTGGAGGTCGGGAGCGATCTCCATCAACGTCGGCCAGTCGGGACAGGCGCGGGCGCTCACGGCTCCGGAGTTGGCTCGCTCCCTGCGATCTCCTGCATCGACCACTCGCCCGCGAGCAGCACGGCGCCCGTCTCGCCGTCCGCGGGGAAGACGAAGAAGCGGAGCGCGTCGTCGAGCGCGTGGAGCGGCGCGGCCGTCGCCGCGTCGACGAGGCGGACGCGGAGGTGGAAGCGGCCGTCCGCGAGCGGAAGCCGGTCGAGCCGGAAGCGGACCTCGTGCCGGCCGCCGCCGTTCCAGCCGAGGTGCGCGAGCTCGTGGGCGACGCTCCCGAGCACGAGACCGCCGTCGTCGCGGAGCTCGAGGACGACCTTCGGGGCCGCGACGCCCTCGTCGGCGTCGACGACGAGCCGCACCGCGACCGGCTCGCCCGCGCTGAACTGGCTGCGCGCGTCCCCGTCGCCGTCGACGAGCGCGGCCGAGACGATCCGCGCGGCGCCCGTGCCCCATTCGCGAAGCCCGGCCTCGAGCTCGTCGGGGCTCGCGTCGGCACCGAGCAGCCGGCGGTAGGCGGCGATCGCGTCGTGCGTCGCGCCGTCGAACGCCACCTCTCCCCGCTGCAGCAGCACGGCCCGGTCGCACAGCCGCTCCACCGCCTGTGCGTCGTGCGAGACGAACAGGATCGTGCCGCCGCGGTGCTTGAACTCGGCGATCTTGCCGAAGCACTTCCGCTGGAACTGCTCGTCTCCCACCGCGAACACCTCGTCGAGGAGCAGCACGTCCGACCGGATGTGCGCCGCGACCGAGAACCCGAGGCGCATGAACATCCCGGACGAGTAGGTGCGGACCGGGAGGTCGATGAACCGCTCGAGCTCCGCGAACGACACGATCTCGTCCATCACCTCGCGGACGCGCGCGCGGGAGAGGCCGTGGATCGAGCCGTTCAGGTAGACGTTCTCGCGCCCCGTGAAGTCCGGGTGGAAGCCGGCGCCGAGCTCGAGCAGCGAGGCGATGCGGCCGCCCGCCTCGATGCGCCCCGACGTCGGCGTGATGATCCCGGAGATCAGGCGCAGCAGCGTCGACTTCCCCGATCCGTTCCGGCCGACGAGCCCGACGGCGTCCCCCGGCTCGACCGTGATCGAGACGTCCCGCAGGGCCTGCACCTCGCGCGCCGCGAGCCGGCCGCGCGAGACGAACAGGTCCTTGAGGGTGCGCTGCGCCTTCGGGTAGACGCGGAACGTCCGCGAGACGCGGTCGACGACGATCCGGCCGGGCGTCACACCCGCGCCTCGACCGTCGTCTCCTGGACGACCTCGACGAGGCGTGACAGCCGGTCCGGGTCGGTCGCCGGGAGCACGCCGTGGCCGAGGTTGAAGATGTGCCCGGCCCGTCCGCCGGCGCGCGCGAGGACGTCGCGCGCCGCCGCCTCGACCCGCTCCCACGGCGCGAGCAGCACCGCGGGGTCGAGGTTCCCCTGCACGCCGCGGCCGGGGCCGGCGAGCTCCCAGGCGTCGTCGAGCGCGATCCGCCAGTCGAGCCCGATCACGTCGCCGCCTGCCTGCGCCATCGCCGGCAGGAGCGTCGAGGCGCCCGTGCCGAAATGGATCGTCGGAACGGCGACGGAGGCGAGGATCGCCGCCGACCACGGCGCGACGAACTCCTGGTAGTCCGCGGGCGACAGCACGCCGACCCAGGAGTCGAAGAGCTGCACGACGTCCGCGCCCGCCGCGGCCTGTGCGCCGAGGTACGCCGCGAAGCACTCCGCGAGCGTGTCCATGAGCGCGCGCCACACGTCGGGCGCCGTGTACATGAGCGTCTTCACCTGCGCGAACTCCCGCGACGACCGCCCCTCGACGAGGTACGCCGCGACCGTGAACGGCCCGCCGCAGAATCCGACCACCGCCTTCTCGACGCCGAGCTCGCCGCGCACGATCCGGATCGCCTCGAGGAGCGGGGCGAACCCGTCCTCCGGGTCGGGGACGCGAAGCGCCTCGACGTCCGCGAGCGACCGCACCGGCGACTCGACCACCGGGCCGACGCCCTCCACGAGGTCGACGCGGAGCCCCATCGCGACGACCGGCGTCATGATGTCCGCGAACATCACGGCGGCGTCGACGTCGTGCCGACGCACCGGCTGCAGCGTCACCTCGGCGCAGAGCTCGGGGGTGTTCGCGACCTCCCAGAACGAGCGCCGCTCGCGCAGCGCGCGGTACTCGGGGAGCGACCGCCCCGCCTGCCGCATGAACCACACGGGCGTGCGCTCGACCGGCTCGCGGCGCGCGGCGCGGACGAGGAGCGGCTCCATCACCCGGTTAGGCTAGCCATCCGTGTCGAAGGGACCGCTCGCCGTGGCCTGGGGCGCACCGCCGGGGCTCGCGCCCGAGGCGGGCGCGCCGGTCGCCGCGCGCCTCGAGCTCGTCAACGCAGGGTCGCTCCGCTGGGGCGACGGCGTGAACGTCTCCTACCACTGGCTCGACCGCCGCGACAACCCGATCGTGTGGGACGGCATCCGGACGGCCGCGCCGCCGCTCGCGCCCGGCGCGCGCGGCTCCGTCGAGGTGCGCGTGCGCGCGCCGATCCCGCCCGGGGCCTACCGGCTCGCGTTCGACCTGGTCGCCGAGCACCGCGCGTGGTTCTCCGAGCTCGGCAGCGTCCCGCTCGCACTCGACCTGGACGTGACGCCGCGCCGCGGCGAGCCGCACGCCGACCTGCCGGAGGGCGTCGAGCCGGCGCCCGGCTGGGAGGAGCACGTGCGTGCGGCGCACGCCGACGGCTACGGCGTCGTCGCCGGCTCGATCGAGTGGCACGGCGGGCTCCTGCGCCGGCGGCCGCGCGCGCTCGCGCCGTACGCGCCGGGGCCGGGTCGCGTCCCGGCGTTCGGCGCGCCGCTCCTCTGCCCGTCGGTGCTGCCGGGGATCGAGCTCGAGCGGCTGGCGGACGTCGCCGGCCTCCCGGCCTTCGCGGCGCCGCGCGACGAGCCCTGGATCTACGACGGTCGCGCCGTGCTCAGAGCTCGACCGCGATCCGGTCGTCGACCGACCTGAACACCGCAGCCGCGAGGACGAGCGACGCGGCTGCGGCGACCGTGAGGTACACGACGTCACCCGCGTGCGGGAGGCGGCCCGACCAGATCGCGTCTCGGATCGCGAAGATCGGAGGCGCCACCGGGTTCACCCAGTGCAGCACCTCGAGCAGTGTGTGGTGGCGTGCCGCCCGCTCGCCGAGCGTCTGCGTGCTCCAGAGGATCGGCGTGACGAAGAACCACGGGAGGAGAGCAGCAGTGAGGACGTGCTCGACGTCGCGGAACACGACGTTGAGGCACGCAGCGACGAGCGCGAGCCCGGCGACCTCGGCGACGAAGAGCGCGCACAACGGAAGGGCGAGCCAGACCTTCGCACGCGCGTCGGGCACGAACGCGAGCGAGAGCGCCACCAGCACCGCCGCCATCACCGCGAACGTCACCGCCTGCGTCGCCACCATCGAGAACGCGACGAGCTGCCGCGGGAACCGCACCTTCTTGATCAGTTCCGCAGAGTCGATCAGCGACCGCGCGGCCGACTGCATCGATGTCGAGAAGAAGATCCAGCAGGCGAGGCCGGCGAGGAGGTAGAGCGGGTAGTGCGGCGTCTTGCTCGGGAAGATCACGCCGAACACGAGCAGGTACACCCCGAGCAGCACGAGTGGGTTGAGGAGCGACCAGAAGACGCCGAGGACGGATCCCTTGTACTTCGCCTGGAAGTCGCGGCGGAAGAGATTCGTGAACAGCTCGCGGTAGCGGATCAGGTCCGCATAGACCGTCATCGTGGCGATCTAGTGTAGGGACGCCTCGTGCGGGCACACACAGCCCTAACACCGCCGCTCTACCCTCCACGCCTGTGAGCACCCTGGTCGCTCTCGCGGCCCTCCCGACGGCTGCAGCGGTCGTCTGGGCCCTCCTCCGGTCACCTCTCTCGCGCAGCCTCGAGCGCACGCCCGACGCGAGCCGCTGGCGCGTCTCGGCGACGCCGCTGATCGGCGGCATCGGCATCTACGCCGGCCTCGCGGCGGGCGTCTGGCTGACGGTCCTCGCCGGCCCGCTCCAGGCGACGACGCAGCTCGCGGGGCTGTTCGCGGGCGCGTCGATCCTCTTCCTCGCCGGCCTCGTCGACGACGTCCGCTCGCTCCCGCCCGCGGCGAAGCTCGGCGCGCAGGTCGCCGCCGCCGCCGTCGTCCTCGCGACCGGGACGCGCGTCGAGATCGTGCACGCCGAGTGGATCGCGATCCCCGTCGGGGTCGTGTGGCTCGTCGGGATGACGAACGCCTTCAACCTGCTCGACAACATGGACGGCCTGGCCGGCAGCCTGGCGGTGATCGCCGCCGGGTTCTTCGCGTGCGACGCGTGGCTGCAGCACGAGCCCCGGCTCGTCCTCGTCACCGCCGTCGCGCTCGGCTCCGGCGTCCTCGGGTTCCTGCCGTTCAACCTCCGCCCCGGCAGAGGGGCGCTCGCGTGGATGGGCGACAGCGGCTCGCAGGTCATCGGCTTCACGCTCGCGGCGCTCGGCCTCGCGTCGAGCTACACCGTCGCGTCGTCGACGGTGGCGACGCTCGTGCTGCCCGTCCTCGTCCTCGCCGTGCCGATCCTCGACACGACGCTCGTCACGATCGTGCGGCTCCTCGAGGGCCGTCCGGTCTCGCAGGGCGGGCGCGACCACAGCTCCCACCGCCTCGTGTCGCTCGGCGTGTCCGAGACGGGCGCCGTCGTCCTGCTCGCGCTCGTGTCGGCCGCGCTCGGCGCGACGAGCCTCGCGTACGAGGCGTTCGGCAGCGGCCGGGTCGCAGCGCTCGGCGTGCTCGTCAGCTTCGCGCTCCTGGTGCAGTTCGGCAGCTTCCTCGCCGACGTCGGTCGCCAGGACGCACGCCGCCGGTCGTGGCTGTACATGCGCCGCCTCGCCGAGGTGGCGGTCGACGGTGCGCTGATCTCGGCCGCGTTCCTCGCGGCGTACCTGCTCCGCTTCAACGGCGTCGGCACGCCGAACCAGCGGCACTACTTCCTGTTGACGCTGCCCGTGCTGCTCGCGAGCCGCTACGTCGCGCTGCTCGCGTTCGGCATGTACGCGGGCGTGTGGCGCTACGCGAGCGCACGGGACGCGCTGCGCGCGACGACGGCGATCGCCGTGTCCGAGGTGGCAGCCGTCGGAGTCCTGTCGATCACGCAGGGGCCGATCGGCGACTTCTCCCGGAGCGTGTTCGTGATCGACACGCTGATCTGCTCCGTCGCGATCGTCGCGGCACGGTTCGCCGAGCGCGCGCTCGTGCAGTTCGTCGAGCTCGCGCGACGCCGCGACGTGCGTCGCGTGCTGATCGTCGGCGCGGGCCGGACGGGCCGGAGCCTCCTCCGCGAGCTGCGCGAGACGCCGGGGCAGCGCGTGGTCGGCTTCGTCGACGACTCGCCTGCGTTGCGCGGGCGCCGGCTGAACGGCGCGAAGGTCGTGGCCTCGCTCGCGAACGTCGAGCAGGCACTCGACCGGTACCGGCCGGACGTCGTCTTCGTGACGATCCCGAACGCACCGCGCGAGCGTCTCGACCGGGTCGTCGAGGCGTGCGCCGGACGGGAGACCGACTGCCGGTTCGTGCGCCACGAGGTCGATGTCGACCCGCACGTGATCCTCGCGCGCCGGTGACGCCTCCGCGGACGCGCCTCGACCGGCTCGTCGCCGCGTATCCGCTGCTGCTCGCGTACGTCCTCGTCCTCATCCTCTACGCGTGGGAGACGACGCGGCACCACTCGCCGTGGCTCTTCACCGACGAGCTGCAGTGGGCCGAGGAGTCGCGCGGCGTCGCCCACCACGGCACGGAGCAGCTACGCGGCACGAACGTCTCGTTCGACTCCCTGTACGCGTACCTGATCGCGCCTGCCTGGTGGGCGGCGACGACCTCGGGCGGCTACGCCGCTGCGAAATACATCAACGCGATCGTGATGGCGGCGTCGATCTTCCCGGGATACGCGCTCGCCCGCCTGTTCGTGCCGCGGCCCGCCGCGGTCGCCTGCGGCCTGGCAACGGCCGTCATTCCCGCGGCCGCCTACGTCGACCTCCTGATCCCGGAGCCGGCCGCGTACCTCTGGTCGACGATCGTGCTGTGGCTCGTCGCCCGCGCGCTGATGCGGCCGTCGCGGAGGTCGGCGGGGATCGCCGTCGCGGCGCTCGTCGTCGCTCCGGCCGTGCGCACGGAGCTGACCGTGCTCTTCGTCGCCGCCGCCGTCGGCGCGGCCGTCGCCGCGGCGACCTCCGCCCGCGGCCGCCACGTGGTCGGCGGGTGGACGTGGCGGGAGCGGGCCGGCGCCGCGCTCCTCCTCGTCGGCGCGGCCGTCTGGCTCGGCGCGCTCGGCAACCACCACTCCACGTCGTGGGAGATCGGGACGCACTTCCACCACCGCCTGCTGACCTACGGCCTCTGGGCCGCGGGCGCCTTCACGATCGGCGTCGGGATCCTCCCGGTCGTGGTGTCGCTCACGTGGATCCTCGGGAACCGGTTCCGCACGCTCGAGGACCGGGTGCTCGGCGGGTTGTTCCTCGGGTCGGTGCTCGCATTCGGCGGCTACACCGCCGTCAAGGCGTCGTACCTCTCGACGAGGTTCGCGATCCTGGTCGAGGAGCGGAACCTCGTCTACCTCGCACCGCTCGTGTTCGTCGTCGTCGCACGGTGGGCGCTCGCGCCGCGCACACGGGTCGTGCCGCTCGCGCTCGCGACGGCGGCCGTCTGGTACCTGCTCGACACGACGCCGTACCACAACACCGAGCACTACTACTCCGACGCACCGGGGCTCTCGGTCCTGCAGTGGCTGAACCAGAAGGTCTACTTCACGACGACCGACGCGCGCCGCCTCGTGTTCGGGATCCTGATCGGCACCGTCGTCGCGATGGCCGCCGCCGAGCTGGCGCGGAGGCGGAGGATCCGCTGGGCGGCGCTGCCCGCTGCCACGCTCCTCGCGGTCGCCGTCGTCGGCTGGAACCTCTGGGGACAGGTCGCGGCGGCGTTCGCGTCGAACGCGTCCGCCGACCACGCCGCCTCGCTGCTCCCGAAGCCGCTCAGCTGGATCGACGAGACGACGCGCAACGCACGCTCGTTCTACGTCGGGCAGTCGATGGCCGGGTCCGACCAGTTCTGGGCGCTCGAGTTCTGGAACGAGTCGCTCGGCGAGATCTGGTCGACCGACGCGACCGCGCCCGGGCCGGGGCCTGTGCGGACGCCGAACTACCTCGACACGAGCGGCGCCCTCGACCCGCAGCTCGACGTCGACTGGCTCGTCGCCGGGCCCGGGATCGACCCGGCCGGCGCGCTCGAGACGCAGGCCGGGCTGTGGCGGCTCTACCGCGTGCCGCACCCGATCCGGATCGCCGACGCCGTCGGCAACGTCAGCACCGACGCGAGCTGGATGAGCACCTCCGCGTTCTACTACCGCTTCACCTCGGCGGGGAGGGAGCCCGGGACGGCGACGGTCACGCTCTCACGCGCAGCTGCGTGCGGCGCCCACCCCCCGTCGCGCGTCACGATCAGGCTCTCGCGGCTCTGGATCGACCGGGACGGGCAGCCCTCGCCGAAGCGAATCCTCGCCGTGCGGCACGTGCTCGTCCGGTCCGACCCGTGCGACACGAAGACGATCCGGATCCCTGCCCGCGCGCCCTACCGCATCGACGTGAGCGCCGAGGGCACGTTCCAGCCGTCGGAGTTCGACCAGCGGCAGCTGTCGGCGCAGGTGACGTTCGGGTTCGAGCCGGGCGGTCCCTAGCGCGCGAGCAGGCGCTCCGGGTGCTTCCGCACGAAGCGGAGGATCCCGCGCCAGTGCCAGAGCGTCCGGCGGGTGAGGAGCTTCCGGTCGGTGACCGCCTGGTGCTCGTGCTCGACCACGGCGGCCGGCACGTACCAGCACGACCAGCCCGACCGCCACGCGCGGTAGCAGAGGTCGATGTCCTCGCCGTAGAGGAAGAAGCCCTCGTCGAACCCGCCGAGCTCGTCGAGCGCGGCGCGGCGCAGCATCAGGAACCCCCCGAGCATCCAGTCGGCCTCGACCGGCTCCGTCGGATGCTCGCCGAGGTGGTAGTGGCGGCGCTGCAGCCTGTACGGGTCGAAGACCAGTCTGATCGGCGTCCGCCGGACGAGCGTCCCGAGCACCGTCGGGAACCGGCGCCGGGACGGCTGCACCGTGCCGTCCGGGTAGAGCATCGCCGGCCCGGCGACGGCCGCGCGCGGGCTCTGCTCGAGGAAGCGCCGGAGCGCGCCGATCGCGCCGTCGCGGGGCACCGCGTCCGGGTTCACCGAGCACACGAGCTCCGCACTCGTCGCTGCGACCCCGCGGTTGACGTTCGCGCCGAACCCGAGCGGCGTCTCGTTCGCGATCAGCGTGACGCCCTCGGGAACGAGGCCGACGCTGCCCGGGACGTTCGCGACGACGACCAGCTCGTCCACCTGCGGCCCGAGGACGGGCAGCAGCCGGTCGACGTCGGCGGCGTCGCCGTGGGAGACGACGACGGCGGCGACCCTCACGCGAGCACCTCCTCGTACACGGCGAGGGTGCGCCGTGCCGCCTCCTCCCACGAGAACGCGCGGGCGCGCTCGACCCCCGCGGCTGCCCGCTGCCCCCGCTCGGCCACCGCCGTCCGCACGGCGTCGGCGAGACCCTCCCTCGGCGCGTACAGCGCCGCGTCGCCCGCCACCTCCCGCACCGCCTCGTCGGGCGTCGCGACGACGGGCGCCCCGCTCGCCATCGCCTCGAGCACGGGCAGGCCGAACCCCTCGTACCGCGACGGGAAGACGAGCGCCGCCGCCTCGCGGTAGAGGCGCGCGAGCTCGTCGTCGTCGACGTAGCCGCGAACGTCGGCGCCGCCGGCGCGCAGCGCCCGCGCCAGCGCAGGCTCCTTCTCGGGGCCGACGGCGACGAGGCGGAGGCCGGCGCCGCGCGCCGCGGCGAGCGCCGCCAGCGGGTCCTTCCGCGCCTGGATAGCGCCGACGAAGAGCAGGTAGTCCCCGGGCTCGCCGCCCGGCGCGAACCGGGGGTCGACGCCGTTCGGGACGACGACGATCTTCTCCGGCGGGAGCCCGTAGAGCTCCATGAGGTCGCGTCGCGTGCGCTCGGACACGGCGATCACGCGTCGCGCCCGCCGCACCGCGCGCGGCACGAGCGCGCGGAAGAGGAGCCGGTCGAGCCGTCCCATCACCGACGGGTCGCGCTCGAACGAGAGGTCGTGAACGGTGACGACGGCGGGTGTGCGGTCGAGCGGCGGCAGCACGTGCTGGAAGTGGATCAGGTCGGGGGCGAGCCGCCGGAGCGCGCGCGGCACGCCGACGGCCATGCGCGTCTCCTGGAGGCGCGCGTCGACGAGCAGCGGCTCGATCCCCGGCGGCACGAGGTCGGGCCTCCGCGTCAGCGCGACGACCCGGAGCTGTGGACGCAGCCGCCCGAGCTCGCGCAGGAGGCTCGTGACGTGCGTCTCGTCGCCGGTGCGCCGGCGCCCGAGGACGTCGGCGTCGAACGCGACCGTGCGCGTCACGCCGCCGCCTTCCGGTACGACTCGACGACCGCCGCCGCGGTCGCATCCCAGCCGAAGCCGGCCGCGCGCGCGAGCCCCGCGCTGCTGAGCTCGGCGCGCCGGGCGAGCGCGCGCTCGATCCCGGCCGCGATCGACTCCACGTCTCTCGGGTCGACGAGCTCCGCCGCGCCGCCCGCGACCTCCGCCATCGCGCTGTCGGCGCTCGTCACGACCGGAGCCCCGCAGAGCATCGCCTCGAGCACCGGGATGCCGAACCCCTCCCAGAGCGACGGGTAGGCGAGGCAGAGCGCGCCGCGCATGAGGCGCGCGAGGTGTTCGTCGTCGGGCCGCCCGAGCCACGAGACGTGGTCGCCCGCCACCTCGACGCCGCCCCATCCCTGCGCGCCGGCGACGCGCAGCTCGATGCCGAGCCGCGCCGTCGCCTCGACGAGGCGCGGCAGGTTCTTCCGCGGCTCGAGCGTGCCGACGGCGAGGACGTACTCGCCCGGCTCCGCGGGCCCGTCCGGCCGGAAGATCGAGGCGTCGGCGGCGTTGTAGGCGACGTCGACACGCTCGGCCGGGACGCCGGCGACCTCGACGACGTCGCGCTTCGTGAACTCCGAGACGGCGAGCACGCGTGTCGCGGCCCGGAGCACCGGCACGAGGAGCGTGCGCGCGTAGAGCCGCGTCCACGTGGTGAAGAGCTCCGGGAACCGGATCGCGGCGAGGTCGTGGACCGTGACGACCACCGGCACCGGCGCGCGGATCGGCGCCCGGAACGTCGTGCAATGGAGGACGTCCAGCCGCCGCGCAGCGAACGGGAGAGCGACCGGGTACCACGCGACGTCACGCACCGCCGCCGTGAGGCGCCCGGGCCCACCCCACGTCAGCTCGTCGAGCTCCACGTCGTCGCGCGCGCGCAGGCCGCCCAGGACGCCCCGCACGTACCGGGCCGTCCCGGCGTTGTCGAGGAGGAGCGGCGCGACGTCGACCCCCGCCCTCACCGCGCCGCCTCCCATGCGGAGAGCATCGTCTCGCCGACCCGCCGCCACGTGAAGCGCCGGGCGTGCTCGAGCCCCAGCGGGACGAGCTCCTCGCGGCGGTCGACGGCCTCGAGGAGCGCCGCGGCCCACACCGCGGCGTCGTCCGGGTCGGCGCGGAGCGCGGCGTCGCCCGCCGCCTCGTCCAGCGACGGGTGCGCGGACGCGACGACCGGGACGCCGCTCGCCATCGCCTCGAGGATCGGGATGCCGAAGCCCTCGAACCGAGACGGATATGCGACGACCGAGGCGCCGCGGTAGAGCGCGGCGAGCTCGTCGTCCGTCGGGCGGCCGAGGCGGAGGATCCCGCGCGCGTCGAGCGACGGCTGCTCGCCCCAGCCCTTCGCCCCCGCGACGGCGAGCCGAAGCCGGTCCCCGAGCGCGCGGTGCGCCTCCACGAGCACGCCGAGGTTCTTCCGCGGCTCGAGCGTGGCGACCGTCAGGACGTACGGGCCACCGAGGTCGGCGCGCGCCCCGTCGACGCCGAACGCGGGGCCGACGCCGGGGTGCGCGACGTGCACACGCGCCGGGTCGATGCCCAGCGTCTCGACGACGTCGCGGCCGGTGAACGCCGAGTTCACGAACACCGTGTCGCACGTCGTCGCGTCGCGGTACTTCGCGCTGTGCATCGAGTACGTACGCGGCGTGACCCACTCGCGATGGTGCAGCGGGACGAGGTCGTGGATCGTCGTCGAGCGGAGCCCCCGATCCTGGGGCGGGAACATCCAGTCGGAGTAGTGGAGGACGTCGACAGGCCCGAGGAATCGCTCGACGCCGGGCCACCCGAGCCGGCTCCACACCTGCCGCCAGTGGTGCGCGAACGGCAGGAGCCGCAGGCGGAGCGTGACGGGCAGGCCGCCGACGAGCTCGGGGATGCGCCGTTTTCCCTCGGGGCTCGTCGGTGCGAACGCGACGATCTCGTCCTGCGGTGTCGCCGCCTCCGCGAGCCCCGCGAGCGACCCCCGGATGTAGTTGCCGATCCCGGTCGGCTCGTGCGAGAGCGGGCTGACGTCGAACGCGATCCTCACGAGACGTGGAAGGCGAGGAACCGCACGCCGAGGTGACGCGGGTCGCCGTGGCCGGGAACGCGGGTGCTTGCCGTCGTGAAGAGGACGGTGCACGTTCCGCGCAGGGGGATGTGCATCGTGGCGGGACGCGACGGCGAGACGACGACGGAGCCGGCGGGGCGGCCGTTCTGCGTCGCGCTCACGCGCTGCGGCGCGCGGTACAGCTTGGGGTCGCTGCCGAGCGTGACGGTCAGGGTGCCGCCGTCGCAGTCGATGCGGCGGTAGCTCGCGTGCCTTCCCGACCACGAGTCGGCGTAGATGCCGCTCGTCTCGTACCGCACGCGCAGCTGGCCGTTGACCCGCAGGAGGACGAGCCCCTTCTTCGCGTCGGCGCCGATGGGCGTGCCGGCGAACGGGATGGTCGTGTCGGCGAGGAGGTCCCGGACCGAGACGACGCTCCCGTCCGCCCGGAACCTGCCGCTCGCGCGGTCGAGGACGATCGGCGTCTGCGCGAGCCCTCCGGGAACCGGGCCGTTGGTCGTGTAGACCGCGCCGACGCCACGGTTGAAGAACTCGTTCTCGTTCACCGTGAGGCGGTCGGTCGCGCCCGTCCACACGACGGCGACACGGTGGGCGTCGTGCGAGCCGGCCGCGGCGGTGATCCAGTCGCGGTCCGGGCGCGTGATCCCCTGGAAGACGGCGCCGATCGACGCGCGCTGCGTCCGGGTGTCGACGGGCTGCACCGCGAGCAGCGCAACGCCGAGCGGGAACGCCGCGAGCGCCAGGCCGTACCGCCGAGGAACGAGCAGCGCGCCCGCTGCGATCACGAGTGCGACGGCGCCCACGAGCCAGCGCACGTCCTGCGCGTGGATGCCGAACCAGAGCGCGACCGACCACAGCATGAGGACGCCGAACGTGTCGGACGTCGCCGACACGTCGAGGAAGCGCTCGTACGGGACCGCGGCGGCGAGCGCGACGGCCGCGGCCGCGACGACGGGAGTGGCGATGCGCGGACGCGGAAGCCCGCGCTCGACCCAGAGCACGAGACACGTGAAGAGGAGCGGCGCGACGTAGAACAGGTTCCGCTCCTCGATGCGTTGCACGCTCGGCTGTGACGCGAACGCCGCCACCTCGAGGGCGATCCACGCGACCAGCGCGACCGTCGCGGCGACCACCGTGCGCTCGCGCGGCGCGAGGTCGCGGCCGCGCACGCACAGGACGCCGAGCGCCACGACGGGGACGACGCCGACGTAGAGGTCGAGCTCCGCGAGGTGCCAGAGGAGCCACCTGAGCACGTCGCCGGCGCGGTAGCCGGAGTGCGTCGCCGCTGCGTACGCGCCGAGGAGGGAACGGACGCTGTGGCCGCGCGCGAGCTCTACGGCGACCGCGGCGGCGGCGGCTCCGGCAGTGACCACGTACAGCGCGCGGTGCGCGATCAGGTCACGCGGGCTCCGCGAGAACGCGGCGAGCACGAGGGGCGCCGTGAGGGCCGCCGGGAGCACCGCCACCGCCTGCGCGCGCGTCTCGTAGGCGACGAGCACGAGCACGAGGAGCACGGCGACGCGACGGAGGCTCGGCGCGTCGAGCGCCGCGACGAGCGCGAGCACGACGAGGAGGAAGATCGGGTAGAACGCGTTCTCGGTCATGATCGTGCCCGCGTAGAACGTCGACGGCACGGCGACGGTCAGCACCGCGACGACGAGCGCCCCCCACTTCGACACGACGCGGCGCGCGAGCAGGTACGCCGGGACCGCCGCGAGGGACATCAGCAGCGAGTTGACGACCTTGATCCCGGTGTAGACCGTGGGGATCGACCGGAACGCGGCGTACGCGGGACTGATCAGGATCGGGTAGACGAACCCGTAGCCGGTCGTCGGCGCCTCGCGCACCGCGAAGTGACCGGTCGAGGCGAAGCTCTTCGCGAGCTCCGAGTAGACGATCTCGTCGATCATGATCCAGGGGCCGACCATGTGGCGTGCGAACGCGAAGCGGACCGCGAACGACGCCGTCACGAGCGCCGCGAGCCACACCCACCCGGGCGTGGCCGCGAGCCGTCTACGCACCGATGCCGACCTCGCGCAGGCGCGCGGCGACCGGCGAGACGTCCGTGAGCCCGACGTCGGCTGCCGCCTCGGCGACGCGCAACAGCACGCGCTCGTCGACGTCGTCGCCGCCGGCCGCGACCTCGAGCGCCGACGCGTACGCGTCGGCGACGCGGTTGACGTCGTGCTCGCGCTCGACGTACGCGCGCGCGGCTGCACCGAGCTGCCCTCCGTGGTCCGCGGCGACGGCGAGCGCCGCCGTCAGCACGTCGACCTCGTGGTCGTCGACGGGCACCTTCAGCACGACGCCGTCGGGCAGCTCGCTGAACCAGCCGACGTCAGAGACGACGAGCGGCTTGCCGAGGGAGAGCCCGCGGATCACGGATCCCGACGTCTCGCCCATCGTGGGGTAGCGAAGGTTCACGAGGACGTCGCACGCCGCCATCAACGACCACATGCGCTCCTCGGGGACGTAGTCGAGCCGCTCCACCCCTTCCGTCAGCCCGAGGCGCTCGAGCCGCCGCTGCACGTCGAAGCGCTCGCCGGCGGCACCGACGAGCAGCAGTCGCGCGCCGGGACGCTCGCGGCGCAGGAGCGAGAACGCCTCGAGGAGCTGCGGGATCCGCTTGTTCATGTTGAGGAAGCCGAAGCAGCCGATCAGGGGGTCGCCGGCGACGTCGCGGGCCGGGTCGATGCCGTGCATCGGCCACGCGGGATGCGGGATCCGCCACAGCCGCCCGCCGTAGCCGGCGTCGCGCGCACGGTCGCCGACGTACTGCGAGTGCACGACGAGGCCGTGCGCCCGGTCGAGGACGGTGCCGGCGAGCGGGAACCGCTCCGGCTGCGTCTCCCAGAGGAGCGGCAGCAGGTTGTCGAGGACGCCGAGCCCGAGCAGGCGGCCGGCGACGCCCAGGTCGCGCTCCATCGCCTCGAGGTACCCCCGTCCGTCGCCCCGCCCGATCGTGATCCCGGCGACGAGGTGGTGCAGCACGAACTCGTGCAGCACGACGACGCCGGGCCGCCGGCGGAGCGCGTCGACGATCCAGCCGTGCGCATCGGGGTCGTTTCCGACGTGGTAGAGCGACACGTCGGCGGCGGGCGGGCGGCGTCCCGGCTCGGCGACGACGACGTCGAGCCGCTCGCGCAGCGCGGGCAGGAGGAGCGCCGCGTAGTCGGCGATCCCCGACCGTGACGGCGGCATCGGCGAGTAGTAGGCGACCCGCACCGCGCTCACCGGAGCAGCGCGTCGACGCACGCGTCCCAGGTGACGCGCTCCGCGACCGCCCGCCCCGCCCTTCCCCACGCCCTCGCCTCGTCGACGTGCTCGGCGAGGTACGTGCACGCCTGCGCCACAGCTTCGGCGTCGGGCGCGACGACGACCCCCGTCTCGCGGTCGCGCACGACCTCGAGCGGGCCGCCGCTGTCGGTCGCGGTCACCACCGGCTTCCCCGAGAGGAACGCCTCGTAGGGGACCATCCCGAAATCCTCGTCGACGGGCGCGTAGAAGACGGCGAGGCTACGCGCGTACAGATCCGCGAGCTCGTCGGCGCCGACGCGGCCGACGAACCGTACCTGGCCGTTGAGGCCGGACGCGAGCCGCTCGAGGCGGTCGCGGTCGGGACCCTCGCCCGTGATCACGGCGCGGAGGGAGGGCTCGCGCTTCGCCGCCTCGATCAGCAGGTCGATCCGCTTCGCGCGGTCGAGCCGGTTCACCGACAGGACGAACCCTTCCGGCTCGGCGTCGCGGTAGGGAAGCGCCTGCGGCGGGTGCGGCAGGACGTCGGCCTCGATCCCGTTGAACCGCCGCAGCCGGTCGGCGACGTTCCGCGAGGTCGCGAACACGCTGCGCGCCTCGCCGAGCGCGACCGCGTCGAGACGCTGGATCGCACGGACGGTCGCGCGGTCGGCCGGCGACTCGCCGAACTGGCCGAGGTCGGTGCGGTCGTAGTCGTACGCCTGCCGGAACTGATGGAGCACCCACGCCACCTTGTTCGGATGCCGCACGCAGTACGCGGGGAACTTCGTCGCGATCACACGGTCGACGGGCACTCCGTCGGACTCGGTCAGGTCGACGAGACGCCACAGGAACGCCTGGTCGAGGACGCGCGTCCCCGGGTACCACTTGAACGGCATCGTCACGAGCTCGGCCTCGTGCCCCCGAGCGCGAAGAGCGTCGACGAGGTCGTCCGCCATCTCCTCCGCGCCGCCCCGGACGAACGGCACCTGCGGCGCCGCGACCACGACCCTCATCGCGACTCGAGCCGCCGGACGCGTTCGTCGAGGTCGTCGATCAGCTTCAGGACGGCGTCGTTGAAGGCTCGCTGGTCGGCGAAGGCCGGCTCGACGTACCACCGCATCAGGCGGCGGAGGAACGCCTTCACGGGTCCGCCCTTGCCGACGATCGGCCGTTCGGCGGACACCGGCCACAGCCGCTCCGCCTGGTCGCGGACGGAGAGGCGGACCTGCGCAGGCTGCACGCCGGCGCCGCGCGGCCCGCCCGCGCGGATCTCCTCCTTGAGCCGTTCGAAGAGCGCGGTGACGTCGGTCGGCTCCTCCGCCATTCGCCGGAGTGTAAAGAGCCTGGATTACGGCCTTGTAAGCGGAGGCGTCAGGCCTTGCCGGCGCTCGTGCCGCCGTCGATCGCGAGCCCGGCGCCGAGGACGAACCGCGACTCGTCCGACGCGAGGTAGAGCGCGGCGAGAGCGACGTCCTCCGGCGTCCCCAGGTCGCCCGTGAGCTGCCGCGACCTGATCGACCGCCGCCCCTCCTCCGGGTCGTCGTACGACTCCGCCAGGTACCGCTCGACGAACGGGGTCATGACCGTGCCCGGCAGCAGCGCGTTGACGCGGATCCCGAACGGCGCCAGGTCGACCTGCATCGACTTCGTCAGCGCGAGCACGGCCCCCTTCGATGCGGCGTACGAGACGCGCCGGGCGAGGCCCGTCTCGGCGATCACGGAGGACATGTTCACGATCGAGCCCGAGCGCTGCCCCTTCATCGCCGGGACGACCGCGCGCGACATCAGGAACACGCCGCGCGCGTTCACGCGCATGACCCGCTCCCACAGCTCGAGGCTCGTCTCCTCGACGTCGCCGACGCCGGCGATCCCGGCGTTGTTGAAGAGGACGTCGATGCGGCCGTGCTCGTGGACGACCGCCGCCGCGAGCGCGCGCGTCTGCTCCTCGTCGGCGACGTCGACCCCGTGCGTGACGCCGTCGGCGGACGCGTCGAGGTCGGCGGCGACGACCGCGGCGCCCTCGGCCGCGAACAGCACGGCGCTCGCGCGCCCGATCCCCGAGCCCGCGCCGGTGACGATGCAGACCTTCCCCTGGAGGCGCACGGCCGAGATCATGCCCCGCCGGCGGCACGGGCGACGGCACGCGAGCCGCCGAGGAGGGCGGCCGCGGCGGCCGCGAGCACGACCGCGCCCGCGAACGCGGCGGGGTGAGGCGGCGAGACGCGCGTGAGCGCGGGCGCTGCCGCCGCGGGCAGCAGCATCTCGAGGCCGAACGCGATCGGCACTGCCCGTGTCGCCGGCCACGTCTGGAGGGCGCTCATCTCCGTGATCAGCGCGCCCCAGCTGACGATCCCGACGCCGACGCCCCAGACAGCGGCCCACAGGAGGCTCCGATCGGCGAGCGACTGGTCGAAGAGCGACGTCGCGAGCGCCACCCACGCCCATCCGACGCCGGCGACGACGCTCGTCGCGAGCCCGCCGCTCCGGCCCGCCCTGCGGAGCAGCACCGGTGCCGGTGCGAGCGCGAGGATGCCGGCGCCGACGATCCACGTGCCGGCGTGCGTGTAGCCGCCCGTCTCGGCGGGAGCCGCCCAGCCGAGCAGGGCGACCGCGGCCGCGACCGCCGCGACGCCCACGACCTCGCGCACGCCGACCTGCTCGTGCAGCACCCTGACCCCGAGGACGAGGAGCACGACGAGGCCGAAGCCGAGAGCCGGTTGAACGAGCGCGACCGAGCCGAGCGCGAGCGCCGCGGCCTGCAGGGGCCACGCGACGGCGCCCGCCGCGGTGCCGGCGACCCAGAGCGGCCGCCGCACGAGGCGCCCGATGAGCGAGGGCCGGAGCGCCGTCGAGCCCGGCGTGCGCCGCGCCTCGAGCGCCTGGAGGGAGGTCGAGAGCGCGTACAGCGTCGCCGTCGCGAACGCGAGCAGGACGGCGAGCGCGGGCCGCATCGCCCGGAGACTACGGTTGTGATGCCCCCGCCCGCCGAGTATGACGAGGACGTGGTGACACCGCCCGCCGACGCGCTGGTCCAGACGTGATCGCGATCTCGCTGCTGACCCTGGTCCCGGGCGTCGTCGGCGGGAGCGAGACGTACGCCCGCGAGCTGCTCCGAGCGCTCGGGCGCGTCGGCACGACGGCCTACCGCGTGCTCCTGCCGCCGGCCGCGCGCGACGCCGCCGACGACCTCCCGTCGTACATCGTCGAGGGCTACAACGGCAACCGCGTCGTCTCGATGGTGCGCGCCGCCGCCGACCCCCGGTATGGACGCCTGTTCCGCGGCACGCGCGTCGTGCACTACCCCCTGACCGTGCCGATCCCGCGAACGAAGCTCGCGACGGTCGTGACGCTGCACGACGTGCAGCACCTCGACCTGCCCGACCTGTTCTCACGCACCGAGCGCGCGTATCGCTCGGTCGCGTACGACCGCGCGGCGCGGTCGGCGGACCGCGTGCTCGTCGTGAGCGAGTTCGTGAAGCAGCGGGCGGTCGAGCAGCTCGGGCTCGATCCCGAGCGCGTCCTCGTGACGCCGCTCGGCGTCGACCGGAAGCTCTTCCACCCGAACCGGGCGCGCCGCGAGCGCTTCCTCCTCTACCCGGCGAAGCCCTGGCCGCACAAGAACCACGAGCGGCTCTTCGAGGCATTCGCCGAGCTGCGGCGGCTGCACCCGTCGCTGCGCCTCGTCCTCACGGGCGGCGGCGCGTACGAGAACGTCCCGGAGGGCGTGGACGTGAAGGGCCACATCCCGCGGCGCGAGGTCGCGCAGCTGATGCGGCGCGCGTCCCTGCTCGTGTTCCCGTCGCTGTACGAGGGCTTCGGCCTGCCGCCGCTCGAGGCGATGGCGTGCGGCTGCCCCGTCGCGTGCTCCGACCGGGGGTCGCTGCCCGAGGTGGTCGGGGACGCGGCACGCCTCTTCGACCCCGAGGATCCGGCGGCGATCGTCACGGCGGTTCGCGAGGTGCTCGCCGACCCGGCGCCGTGGGTCGAGCGCGGCTTCGCGCGCGCGCGGCTCTTCGACTGGGAGGAGACGGCGCGGCGGACGGAGGCGGTCTACATCGAGCTCAGCACGCGGCCGTAGGCCGCGGCGAAGCGTCCCGCGGCGGCCTCGACCGAGTAGCGCTCGACGAGCTCGGCGTGGTGCTCGCGCGCCGGCGGCCGCGACGTCACCTCGTCGAGGATCCCGGCGAGCGCATGCCAGTCCCCCGGCGGGAAGAGCGTGCCCCGCCCGCGGAGGACCTCGGGGATCGCGCCCGACCACGCCGCGACGAGCGGCAGCCCGGACGCAGCGGCCTCGGCGAGCACCATCCCGAACTGCTCCTCCCAGAATGGTGTCGGCAGGCTCGCGAGCACGAAGCACGAGGCGCGCGCGAAGAGCGCCGGCATGTCGTCGTAGGCGACGGCGCTGCGCCATTCCACGAGGTCGCCGACGCCGAGGTCGCGGGCGTGATCGTGCAGCCGCCGCTCCTCCGGCCCCGCCCCGACGATCGCGGCGCGCACGTCGCGGCCCCCGTGGCGCAGCCACGCGAGCGCGCGCAGCAGGTCCTGGTGGCCCTTCTCCCACACGAGCCTGCCGACCGACAGCACGAGGTGCTGCTCGGGCGGCGCGGTGGGGCGGAAGCGCGCGGTGTCGACGCCCGGCGGCGCGACCTCGCACCGCTCGGCGGGCGCGCCTTCGAGGAGGAGCATCCGCCGGGCGCGCTCGGTCGCCGGCAGGAAGAGGTCGACACGGGGGATCGTCTCGCGGCGCTGCCGCCGTCCGCGGAAGCGGCGGTAGGCGTCCCCGAACGCGATCGTCTCCCACACGGTCAGCACGAGCTTGAAGCCGAGCCGGTCGCGCAGGAGCGCCGGCGCGTGGCTGTACGGGACCCCGATCTCCGCGGCGTGCACGACGTCGGCACCCGCGAGCAACGCCTCGAGCCCCAGGTAGCGGTCGCCGACGGCGAGCGCCGCGACGTCGCCGGCGCGCCCTCGGGGCAGGCGGTCGCGAACCGCGCCGACGTGCTCGACGGGAAGCCGGAGCGCCGAGACGTCGAAGGCGTTCGAGCCCGTCACGAGGACGCGCACGTCGAACCGGTCCTGCAGGAGCTCCCACGGACGCAGGTCCCACGGGTTCGCCGAGTGCCCGCGCAGAATGACGACCCGCGGCCTGCTCATCGGCGGAGCGCGTGCACGAGCTCGACCGGAACGGCGCGGATCGCGAATGCCGCCGCCGCGAACACCGCGAGCGAGCCGACGAGCCGCACCTCCCACGGGACCGGCAGCACGAGCACCGCGAACGCCGGCAGTGACGCCACGACGACGCGCGGGGCGAGGCCGAGCCGCGGCGCCGCGACGGACGACGCGCGACGCAGCGACACGTAGACGAATGCCGCGAGGGCGGTCTCCCCGACGACCGCGGCGACGGCGGCGCCGCGCGCGCCGTGGGCCGGTACGAGGATCGCACCGGCGACGAGGATCACCGCGAGGGCGCCTGCGTTGGCCCAGGCGAGCGCCGCCTGGCGCCGGAGCGACAGGAGCCCGAGCTGCCAGGTCTGCCCGACGAACACGGCGAGGAGGGCGAACACCTGGATCTGGAGCACCGGGACCGCGCCGTTGTACTCGTCGCCGCCGAGCAGCGGGATCAGCATCGGCGCGAGCGCGACGATCGCGAGCACGAACGCGATCCCGGCGGCGAGCGCGACCTCCGTCATCCGTTGCAGGCCGAAGCGCAGCCGCTCGCTGTCGTCGCGCCCTGCCACCGACAGCAGCGGCAACGCCGACGAGAGCACGAGGAGCGGCAGCGAGAACAGCACGGAGAAGACCTGGAACGAGGTCCCGTAGAGGCCGGTGTCGGTCTTCGAGCCGAGGAGCGACGTCATGATCATCAGGACGCGGAAGTAGACGACGTTCATCGTGAGCGCGACGGCGAGCGGCAGCGCCTCGCGCACGAGCGACCACGCGAGGCTCCGGTCGAAGCCGGGCAGGAGGCCGCGCCCGACGGGCACGGCGAGCGGCGTCAGGAGGATGATCGCGAGCCCGACCGGGACCTGGATCGCGAGCAGCGGCAGGAGCGACGTGCCGCCGGCGACGAAGGCGCCGACGAAGACGAACGTGAGCGTCGTCTTCAGCACCTCGAAGAGCGTGATCGTGCCGAGCCTGAGGTCGACGGAGAGCGGCGCCATCATCGTCGCCTGCGTGTTCACGAGCAGCACGCCGACGCCGCCCGCGACCGTCCCCCAGAACATCGTGCGGTCGTACGAGACGTATGCGAAGACGGCCGCGGCGAGGACGCCGAGGGGCGTGATCGCGAGCCGGAGCGTGACGAGGTTGCGGAGGAGGCGCGGCCGCTCGGCCGGCGGCGCGAGCGCGAGCTCGCGCGACCCGACGGCGGTGAGGCCGGCGTCGCTGATCCCGCTGACGACGCCGAGGAGCGCGCCGACGGTGGCGTAGCGGCCGAAGTCGACGCGGCCGAGGTGACGCAGCAGGAGCACCGCGGTTCCCGCGGCGACGATCGTTCCGAGGCCGTAGCCGACCGCACGCACCACGCCGCCGCGGACGACTCGGCCGCCCGCGCCCGGCGCGGTCAGCAGGTCGGGCTGCGTCTCCGTGGTCGCCACGAGCTTCTATCGTGCCCTACGCGTATGCGGGCGACCGTCGTCATCCCGACGTACAACGCACGGTCGCTCCTCACCGAGGCGCTCGAGCACCTGGCAGCGCAGACGGTCGACCACGACGTGGTCGTCGTCGACAACGCGTCCACGGACGGCACCGCGGAGGCCGTCGCCGAGCGGTTCCCGCACGTCCGGCTCGTCGCGCTCGACGAGAACCTCGGCTTCGGCCGGGCCGTCAACCGCGGCGTCGAGGAGGCTCGAACGGAGGCGATCGTGCTCGTGAACAACGACGTCCTCTGCCCGCCCGACTTCCTCGAACGGCTGCTCGCGCCGCTCGAGGACGACCGCTACGCGATGGTGGCGGGAGTCCTGCTCCAGCACGACCGCCCCGACCTCGTCGACTCGGCGGGGATCGAGCTCGACCGCACGCTCCGCTCGTGGGACATGCTCTGGAACCGTCCCGTCGCGGAGCTCGCCGCCGCCGCCGAGCCCGTCGGGCCGTGCGGGGGCGCGGCCGCCTTCCGGACCACCGCCTTCCGCGAGGTGGGCGGCTTCGACGATGCGTTCTTCGCCTACTGGGAGGACGTCGACCTCGCGCTCCGCCTCCGCCTCGCAGGGCACCGGTGCGTCCGCGCGCCGGAGGCGCGCGCGCTGCACCGCCACGGCCAGACGGTCGGCGCGGCATCGCCGTTCCAGCGGCGCCTGGAAGCGTTCGGGCGTGCATACGTGCTCGCGCGGTACCGCGTCGCGCGGCACGGGCTCGCCGTGCGCGGCGCCGTCGCGCTGCTCGACTGGCCCGTGCTCGCGGTGCACTTCGTCGTGCGCCGCGAGGTCGGGCCGTTGCGCGAGCGGCTGCGCGGCACGCGCGCCGGCCTCGCGCGGCCGCCTCTGCGCGCGCCGTTCGAGCTCGCGACCGTCTCCGTCAGGGAGGCCCTCCGCCGCCAGGCGGCGCTGCTGCGGCTCCGGGCGACTGGCACGCTGCCGTCGCACTTCGCGCAGACGTCCTCACGCGCGGGCTAGCGCCCACCACTGGTAGACGAGGAACTCGGCGCTCCGGCCCCGGGTCGCTCGCTCGAGCAGGGCGCCGGCGCCGCTCGACGGCGGGTGCCCGGAGCGCTCGACGCGCCAGCCGCCGCTCCCGAGAAGGGCGCGCAGGTCGCGGGGCGTGAGCCACCGGAGATGCGTCTCGTCGCGGTGCCCCGACTCGGTGTATCCGAACGTGCCGCGCAGGACGAGGTCGCGGACGAGCGACCAGTGCCGCGCGTTCGGGACCGACACGTGGAGCAGCGCACCCTCTGCGGCGCGCTCGTGGAGGCGCCGCACCACCGCCTCCGGGTCGACCAGGTGCTCGAGGACGTCGTAGGCGAGGACGGTGTCGAACGGCCCGCGCGCCTCGGCGAGGACGTCGTCGACGGAGCCGACGAGAACCTCGTCGTACACCTCGCGCGCCTTCTCCGCCGCAGCGGCGTCGAGCTCGATCCCCGTCAGGCTGTCGGCACGGCCGCGGATCGCGCGGCCGACGCCGCCGGCGCCGCAGCCGACGTCGAGCACACGCCCGAGCCGCTCCGGGAGGAGCGCCACGAGCTCCGGCCGCGACTGCTCGAAGTAGGAGCTCGCGCGGGGCATGCCGCAGCTTGCCGGATACGCTGCGTGGCGTGCAGCGTCTCGGTCTGCGGCGGCTCGCCGCGTGCGCGGCGGCGCAGGTGCTCGTCGTCATCGCGGTCGCCGCGACGCAGCCGACGTCCGGGACGGCGGCCGTCGTCGCGGCCGTCGTCCTCGCGCCGATCGCCGTCGCCGGTGTGGCGGCGACCGCGGCCCGGTTCGCGGACGGGGCATTCCCTGTCGCGGCGGCCGCCGTCTACGTGCTGCTGCCGTTCGCGGCGAACCGGTTCGTGCTCGGCCCGTACCGCGCGTCGTTCGACCGGGACGCGCTGCCGGCGCTCGTCGGCACGCAGCACACGGGATGGCTCGCGATCGGCGTCGGCGCCGTCGTGCTGGCGGCGATCCTGCCGGAGCGCGTGGCCGCTGCGGCCGGCGCCGCCGTGCTCGTCGCGGCGGCCGTCGTGTGGAGCCCGGGCGCGCTGGGCGACGTGCAGCCGCTCCTCCACGAGACCGCGTGGAGCGTCGCCTTCCCGGAATGGCTGCTCGTCGCGACGATCGCCGCCGTCGTCCTCCGCCGCCCGCTCCTCGGTGCGGCGATCGGCTCCTTCGCCGTCGCCGTCCTCCTCCGGGCCTCGCACCACGCGGGCGGCGTCGGGTCGTTCTGGAGCGCGTTCGCACCGCTCGCGCCGCTCGGCGCGGTGCTCGTCAGCGGGGTGTGGCTTCTCGTTCCGCGCGTTCGGCTCGCGCGCGCCCGTCGTCCGGCGAGCTGAGCTCGACCTCGAGCAGCGCGATCCGCTGGGCGAGGATCACGTTCTGGTCGGCGAGCCGCGAGATGACGGTCGAGTAGTGCAGCAGCACGAGGATGACGAACAGGAGCCCGACGGCGAACAGCACCGCGGGCGGATAGCCGCGGACGCCGAGCCAGCCGGCGATCGTGTTCAGGCCGCCGCGCCAGGCCGACAGCGCGACGAGGACGAATCCGGTCAGCAGCCAGAGGAGCGCGTAGCGCTCGCGGAGCCGCCGCGACCGCACGAGCTCGAAGACGACGAGGACGAGCACGAGCGAGGCGATCGTCGCCGCGATCGAGACCTTCAGCGGCGTCTGCGCGCCGATCACGCTTCCTCCACGGGCACGACGTCGCGGCGGAAGAGACCGATGAAGAGCGCCGTCAGCACCTTCGCCATGTAGTAGACCGAGCGCGCCGCGGTGATCGACGAGCGGCCGTGCTCGCGCTCGCGCATCTGCACCGGCACCTCGACCAGGCGCAGCCGGTGCTTGATCGTCATCACCATCCCCTCGACCTCGGGGTAGTCGTGCGGGTAGTCGGCTGCGAAGAGCCCGAGCGCGCGGCGGTTCAGCGCCTGGAACCCGGACGTCGTGTCGGTGACTCGCTGACGCGCGATCGCCGAGACGACCGTGGCGAGCAGCCGGATCCCGACCCGCCGCGTGGCGGAGGAGCGGTAGCCGTCGCCGGCCGCGAAGCGCGAGCCGACGGCGATGTCGGCCTCGCCGGCGACGACGGGCCCGATCACCTTGGGCAGCTCGGCCGGGACGTGCTGGCCGTCGCCGTCGCAGCGGACCGCGAGGTCGTAGCCGCGCTCCCAGGCGTAGCGGAAGCCGGTCTGGACCGCGCCGCCGATGCCGAGGTTGAACGGCAGCCGCAGGACGCGGGCGCCGGCGGCCTCGGCGTTCTCGGCGGTGCGGTCGACGGAGCCGTCGGAGACGACGACGATGTCGAGCAGCGGGTCGAACGCGCGGAGCTCGGCGACGACGCGCCCGATCGCCTGCTCTTCGTTGTACGCGGGGACGATCGCGATCCGCCGCTCAGCCGACATGCGCGCCTTCCCTCAGCCCGACCAGGTCGAGGAGCCGCCGGGCGCGGTGCCGGTAGGTGTGCTCCTCGAGCACGCGCTCGCGCGCACGGCGGCCCATCTCCTCGGCGCGCCCCGGCTCGTCGAGCAGCTCCCGATACGCCGCCACCGCCTCCTCGGTGCTCGAGACGACGAGCACCTCCGACCCCGGCTCGAACCAGCGCTCGATGCCCTCGTACGGGTTGGCCACGATCGCGGCGCCGGTCGACGCCAGCTCGAAGAGGCGGCACGACGACGACGCGTACACCGACGCGTGCGCGCGGCGCGTGATGCAGAGGTTGATGCGCGCCGCGGAGATCGCGCGCGCGATCGTGCTCGTGGGCACCTCTCCCCACATGCGGGCGTTGCCGACGTCGCCCCGGAAGTCGCGGCCGCCGAGCGCGAAGTCGGCATCGGGCAGGAGCCGGGACGGCTCGCCGACGAGCGCCTGCATCCACTCCCGCCGGAACTTGTCGCCGTAGCCGTAGAAGAAGACGTCCATCTCCTTCGGCACGTCGTGGGGCGTGAAGAACTCGGGATCGGCGCCCCAGTGCACCGTCTCGGCGCGGCGCGCGCCGAGCTGCAGCAGCCGCTCGATCCCGCCTTCCGAGTTGGCGACGATCAGGTCGTACTCGGACGGGTCGGCGTCGTGGTACCAGTTGAAGCCGGTATCCATCCCGCCGAACTCCGGCAGGCTCATCGGAACGTCGCCGTCGTAGAAGACGACCGGGACGTCGAACCGCTCGCGCAGCGCGGTCGGGATCCCGCGGATGTGCGCCATCGGCACCGTGAAGACCATCACCGCGTCGGGCCGCTCGCGCTCGACGAGCTGCTCGAGGTGGCGGCGCCAGCGCGGCGTCACCCAGCGCCAGATCACCTCGCGCGTGAGCCGGTCGCCGAGGCCGTCCTCGGGGTTGTCCTCCGCGCGGCGCAGGTGGCTGTCGCCCTTCACCTTCGCGAGCGCGTCGCGGGCGAACGCGAACGACTCGGCCTCGCGGTAGGTCGGGTTCTCGGCCACGCGCCACCAGGGCGACTCGATCGGCCGGCCGCGGTACGGCGCGAGGACGAGGTCGGCGCCCTCCTCGTACAGGCCCTTCCAGAGCTGCCACCAGGCGGGCGTGCAGCCGTAGCGAAAGGAGAGGTCGATCGAGGAGACGAGAGCGACGATCTTCGGCGCGCGGGCCATGTGCGAAGTGTCGCAGGCGCTCGTGAGGTCGCGGTAAACGGCCGGGTGGGAGAGGAGATAGCAGCCTCCAAAACCGGACACGTCTGGCGGTTGCGAGCGAAGTGTCCCAGGTGGTCCCGGATACGAGGAAGGCGACTTCGTCTCGATTCGATGCCTGCCGTCGAACGGGGCGTGAGCGGTGGTGGCAAGCCGAGGGTCGGTGTTCGGGGGCGGTTGTGGCTGCCGGATCGGCACGAGATAGTTGGGCGGGATGGTGCCGCAGCCGACTGGGACGGTGACGCTCGTGTTCACAGACGTGGAGGGCTCGACGCGTCTGCTGGAGCGGCTGGGGGCAGACCGGTACGCGGCGGTGCTGGAGGAGCACCGGCGGCTGCTGCGGGTTGCGTTCGCTCGCCGAAACGGGTACGAGGTCGGGACAGAGGGTGACTCGTTCTTCGTCGCGTTCGCCCGCGCGGAGGATGCGGTGGCTGCGGTGGATGAGGGTCAGCGGGCGCTCGTGGGCGTGGCCTGGCCGGAGGGTGCGGCGGTTCAGGTGCGGATGGGTGTGCATACGGGCCAGCCGCTTGCCGTGGACGGGAACTACGTGGGGATGGATGTGCATCGGGCGGCGCGGGTCATGGCGGCTGCGCATGGCGGCCAGGTGCTGGTGTCGGAGACGACCGCGCTGCTGCTCGACGGGGTTGCATTGCGTGATCTCGGCCTGCACCGGTTGAAGGATCTGTTGGAGCCGATCCGGCTGTACCAGTTGGAGATGGAGGGGCTGCCAGGGGAGTTTCCGCCTCTCCGCAGCTTGCACCGGTCGAACCTGCCGACAGCGACATGGCCGTTGCTGGGCCGCGAACCTGAGCTGGCGAAGATCCGGGCGCTCGTCTCCGAAGGCGCACGGCTGGTGACGCTCACGGGGCCCGGCGGCTCGGGGAAGACGCGCCTTGCTTTGCAGGCTGCAGCGGAGCTGTCGGACGAGTTTCCGGATGGTGTCTTCTTTGTGGGGCTGGCGCCGTTACGCGACGTCGTCGCGGTGCGAGGGACGGTGGCGGAAGCGGTCGGCTTGCAGGCTGATGACGACGTGATCGGCTGGCTGTCGTCGCGGCGGGTGCTGCTGGTGCTGGACAACCTTGAGCACTTGGGCGGGGTCGAGGTGGTGATCGCAGAGCTGCTGGTGGGCGCCACGGTGGTGGTCGGGACTTCGCGGGCGCCGCTTCGACTGTCGGCGGAGCGTGAGCTGCCAGTCGAACCGCTTCCGAGGGAGGCGGCCGTCGAGTTGTTCGTGAGTCGTGCGGCCGCCGCCGGCAGGCAGATCGCTGCCAACGGGGTCGTCGGCGAGATCTGTCGACGTCTCGACGATCTCCCGTTGGCGCTTGAGCTCGCCGCCGCGCGTGTCCGGTTGCTTTCCCCTGCGGCGCTACTCGAGCGCTTGGACGACTCGCTCTCACTTCTGACAGGTGGGGCGCGTGATCTGTCGGAGCGGCAGCGGACGCTGCGGGCGACGATCCAGTGGAGCCATGATCTTCTCTCGCCGGAGGAGCAGGCGGTGTTTCGGCGGCTGTCGGTCTTTCGGGGCCCGTTCACGCTCGAGTCGGCCGAAGTCGTGGTCGATGCCGACTTCGACCAGATCGCGACCCTCGTCGAGCAAAGCCTGCTCAAGCCGCTCGGTGACGATCGTTTCTTTCTCCTCGAGACGCTGCGCGAGTACGGCCGCGAACGGCTCAGCGAAGCCGCCGAGTCGACACCCACCGAGCTTAAGCACGCTCATTACTACCTGGCGAAACTCAGGCAGCACAGAAAGCATCTCTTCGGACCGCAGCGAGGCCCGTTGCTGTCCTGGTTCGAAGCGGAAGAGGACAACTTGCGTGCTGCATTGGACCGCCTCGAGAACGCCTCGCCCGCCGACGCAGCAGAGGCAGCGAACCTACTCGCCTGGTACTGGCTCCCGAGAAATCAGCCGAACGAAGCGCGACAGCGCATTCGAAAGCTGCTCGACACCGCGAGCCTCACCGCAGAGCTCCGCACGCGACTCTTGAGCACGCTCGCCGAATGCGAGTTTCGGGCCGATGACCATGACGCGGCTTTGGCGATCGCACGCGAAGCCCTCGCTTTGGCAGAGGGGGTCGGCGACCGGGAGACGGTCGCCATGACGTTGAGCACCCTCTCCTACCTTGCCGTCGACCGCGGAGACCTTCAACAGGCGAGCGATCTGCTCACGAGGGCGCTCGCTCAACGCATCCACGACCCGTGGACGGACGCACTGCTTCATGCGGGGCGTGCGTCCGTTGCGACACACGCCGGTCGGAACGACGAGGCGCGGCAGGACTTTCGAACTGCTCAGGCCGGCTTCCGCGTTTCCGGCGATGAGGCGAATGAAGCTTCCTGCGCGATCCAACTCGCGGAGCTCGAACTGTACGCCGGTCGTTTCGAGGAAGCCGCCACCGCTGTGACGCCCGCCCTCGACTGGGCGCGTGCCACCGGCGACCGCTACCGCCAAGGCGGAGCCGCATGCGTCCTGGGGCTGGCAGAGCTGGGAAGGAACCATCCCGCCGAGGCGGTGGCTGCATTCAATGAAGGGCTGGAACTGATCCTTCCGTCGGAGCGGACGAGGAGCCGCATCTTCTCCAACCTCCTCTCCGGCATCGCGTGGGCCGCAGGCAAGGAATCTCTCCACGGAGCAGCGCGCCTGTTCGGCGCCGCCTCACGCCTCAAAGACGAAATAGGAGCCGTCGCAACGCAGCCGGAACGCGAGCTCGAAACGCGCTTCACGCAGCCGCTGATCGACCTGCTCGGCGAAGCCGCTTGGACTGAAGAGCAGACAGCGGGCGCACTGCTCACACTCGAGCAGACGGTCGCAGTTGGGCGCTCGCTCGCAGCGACAACAACGGAGACGAACACGACCCCCGGCATGACGAGCGGCTCAGCGGCGCCCCTACGCACACGCGGCGACAGAGACGCCGAAGGCGGGCATCAAACCGCCATCCTCGCTCCGTCGTCGGCTCAGACTCGCCAGTTTTCTAGTTCGCCGTCAGCGCCGGCCGCGCAGTCGCGGCACCAGCCAGCTTCAGGCGTCGAGCCTGCAGCATGACGACTCGAGAGATCACTTCTGCGAATGCCATGAGCACGAGCGCCGTCGTCCATGCCTGGCTGCCGGAGATCGCGTGGTGCCGGGAGAAGGTGCCGATGGCCCGGCCGCCTGCCTTGCTGGTCGCATAGAGCGCAAAGGCGAAACGGAAGCCCATGCCTGTGACCCACGTGACACACGCCCACACCCCAGCGCGCCCCAGAACCTGTCCCGTCTCATCTCGCCACATGAATGTCGTCGCGGCTGAAGCGAGGCCGAGCGCGAGGCCGATGAGCGTGAGTAGGGCGATCAGCCACAGATCGTTTCCGCCGGTGGGGAACCCCGTCAGGTAGTGGAACCCCGCCCAGACGACTACGGCCAGTGGCAAGACCATCGTTCTGGCCGTGTAGGGCCGCGCCCATAGCTGCCGGAAGATCACGACTATGAGCAAGATGTCGACGATGAAGTCCTCGGTGCTCATAGCCCAAATCTAGAGCCTTCTCGGTGACTGGGGACGGCCGTGGCGTCCGTGCGAGAGCATGTCGCCTGGCTGTAGAGCGGCGAGTACGGCGCGTGGGGCGTGCGGATCACCTGGCGCGTCACGTCGTCGCTCCCGAGTCGTGCTTGCGTGCAACGGTGGTCAGGTACTCGGACGGCGCGTCGAGGCGGTCGTCGGCAACGCTGTGGTCATCCAGCAAGCGCGCGATCCGCGTCCGGCACTCCTCCCAGGTTCCCTCCCCGGAGAGCCGTTCGCGCGCCTTGACCAGCGGCCCGTAATGAGCCTCGAAGAAGGCGATGAAGTGCTCGCCGGAGTCGAATCGGAACGGCGTGCTTCCTTTCATGAACTCGAGCTCGACGGGCAGGCCGGCGAAGAGCTTGCGGACGTGGATCTCGTCACCCCAGAGCGGCGGCGGGGAGGCGAAGGCCGGTGCCGGAGGCAAGTATCCCTTCAGGATCTCGAACATCCCCCCGACGGGACTCTGCGGTGTCCAGTTGACGACGCCGATCTCGCCACCCGGCTTGCAGACGCGGACGAGCTCGGCCGCCGTGTCGAGGTGGCGCGGAGCGAACTGAACGCCGAAGACGGAGAGGACGCGGTCGAACCGGTCGTCTTCGTAGGGAAGCGCCTCCGCGTCGCCGGCGACCCACTCGACCTTCAGGCCGAGCTTGTCCGCTCTCGCGCGGGCGACGGTGAGGAGCTCGGGCGCAAGGTCAAGGCCGACGACATTCGCTCCGGCCTGCGCCGCTTTCAGCGCGGCGTTGCCCGTCCCGGTCGCGACGTCGAGCACCGACTGGTGCGGCTCGACGCGGACGCTTTCGAGCAGGTCGCGCGGTGGGATCTCGTCGATCAGCTCCGCGATCGCCGCGTAGTCGCCGGCCTCCCACGTCGCTTTGTGCGCGAGCTTGATGGGTTCAATTGCTGTGGTGGTCATTCGTCCCTCCCCCTTGTTGACGAACGACACCATGTCGAGACGCAGCGTTGTCCCTGAGACGACTTTCGATACTTTTCGGTCAGCTGCGGAAGGCCTTACGGTAGGCGCGCGGCGAGGTGTGCAGATGGAGCCCGAACTGCGAGCGCATCGAGACAGCCGACTCGTAGCCGGCTTTGCGAGCGACCTGCTCGATCGGAAGGTCGCTTGCCTCGAGCAAGGCCTGTGCGCGGCGCAGCCGCTCGCGCTGCAGCCACTCGCCTGGCGGCAGGCCGGTTGCCGCCCGGAACTTGCGCGTGAGCGTCCGCGGACTGACCGACGCGTGCCGGGCGAGGTCGTCCACGGTCAGGCCGTTCGCCACGTTGTCGCTCGCCCAGGCAACGACGTCGCTCGTCGCCGGTTCGATCGGCGTCTCGATGTACTGGGCCTGTCCGCCGGACCGGTGCAGCGGCGTAACGAGCCGTCGGGCAACTGCCGCGGCGACATCCGTTCCTAGGTCGTGCGCGACCATGTGCAGGCAGAGGTCGATGCCGGCCGCGACACCCGCCGAGGTAAGGACGTCTCCTTCGTCGACGTAGAGGACCGCGTCGTCAACCTCGATTTGCGGGTAGGTCGCCTGCAGGACCGGCGCGTCGACCCAGTGCGTCGTCGCACGCCGCCCGTCGAGCAATCCTGCCTCTGCAAGGACGAATGCACCGACGCAGATGGACGCGATTCGCGCGCCGCGCTCGTGGGCTCGTACGAGCGCTCGCAGCAGGGCGGACGATGGCGTCGTCACGGTTGTCGATCCCGGAACGATGACCGTGTCCGCCAAGGCGAGCGAGCGCAGGCTGTGAGTCGCTTCGACGTAGAACCCCGACTTCGACCGAACTCGCTGCCCGGCCGCGCCGACGACCAGGAGGCGGTACCACGGATCGTGAACCTCGGTCATGTCAGCTCCGAAGATGTGGCACGGGATCGCGAAGTCGAGTTCGATGATGCCGTCGGTCAGGACGACCGCCACCGTATGCATGTCGTAAAACTAGCGAAAGTCGTCCTAAAGCCAACGGCCGGTTGTCTGATGATGCGCTCGTGCTTGAACTGAGGCCAAACTGCGAGCTCTGCGACCGGGACCTGCTGCCGAACTCGGCCGACGCGCGGATCTGCAGCTACGAGTGCACGTTCTGTGTCGACTGCGTCGAGACGACGCTGCACGACGTCTGCCCCAACTGCGGCGGTGCGTTCCAGCGACGCCCACTTCGACCCGCCGGAGCCTGGCGCGAGACGACGGGCCTCAGTCACGACCCGGCGTCGACGCGTCGGCGGCACACCAAGTACTCCCGCGACGAGATCGCCGAGTACGTCGCACCGATCCGCTGGATCCCGCCGGCGCACCGCTGACAGCCTTCCTCGAAGCGTCCACGTCATCGAGTTCGTTCGATCACCTCCAGGTACGTCGCCGGGATCGCGACTGCTTCACGCTACTTCGCGCCGACGATCGATCGAGGGCGCCGCTTCGGACTAACGCAGCCCTCACTCGCGGGCGCGTCGCCGGGGAGCCGGCACCGGTCACTCTTCGAGCGTACGGTCGACGCCCGCCACCTAACCCGTAGACGGCCGGGTTGGTTCCGCGGCCGGCTCGGCGTAGAGTCGACGCATCGTCCACCGTCGAGAGGAGCCATTTCATGGCAGTCGGTATTCGCATCAAGCTCGCAGGCGTGACCGAAAAGCAGTTCGACGCGGCACACGATCACATCAACCCCGACCGGACGCCGCCGAAGGGCCTCGTGTTTCACGTCTCGGGCCCGGTCGACGGCGGCTGGGGAATCACCGACGTCTGGGAGTCGCGGGAAGACTTCGACGCGTTCTCCGTGCGGATCGGCGAGGGCGCGGCGGCTGCAGGTGTCGAGATGCAGGGCCCGCCGGACATCGAGGAGTTCCCGGTGCACGAGATGATCACGCGGTAGCGAGCCGGCGGCGCGGCGGGGCGATGGTCCCGCCGCGCAGGTGCCTCGAGAGAGCTCGGGCAGACTTCCGCGCGTGCCCGAGCTTCACGAGCCGCCCGTTCTCGTTCAGCCGACGACCGCCGTCCGCGACTCCTACCTCGAGGGCGAGCAGGCGGACTGCCTCCTGCGCGGCGACCCGCTCGACCGGATCGCCGCCGCAGCGGCCGACTTCGACGCGTTCGTCGCCGAGCGGCGCGGCGTGCGGATCCGCTGGGACGTCCCCTCGACGCTCTACTGGTACGTCTCGGGCGAGCACTACCTCGGCTCGCTCGTCCTCCGCCACCGGCTGACGGAGGAGCTGGCCGAGGTCGGCGGCCACATCGGCTACCACGTCGTCAGCCCCTGGCAGAGACAGGGGCACGCCACGCGGATGCTCGCGGCGGGCCTCGTCGAGGCTCGCTCGGTCGGGCTCGAGCGCGTCCTCCTCACGTGCGCCGCCGACAACGAGCCGTCGCGCCGCGTGATCCTCGCGAACGGCGGGATCTACGAGGACCGCCGACGGGGCGAGGACCGGTTCTGGATCGACACGCCGCCGCTCCCGTCGCCATAGCCTGTGCCGATGCGCCCGCTCGTCGTGCGGCTCGTGACGCGGTATCTCGGCGGGCTCCACCGGATCCTCTACATCGCAAGCGGCGGGCGGATCGGCTCGCGCATGTGGGGGCTCGAGATCCTGCTGCTGACGACCACCGGCCGCAGGTCGGGACGGGCACGGACGGTCCCGCTGTGCTCGCTGCGCGACGGCGAGAGCTTCGTCGTGATCGGCTCCTACGGCGGGCTCGACCGGTCGCCCTCGTGGTGGCTGAACCTCCAGGCGGAGCCGCACGCGACCGCGCGCGTGGGCCGGGAGACGCACGAGGTGGTCGCCCGCGAGGCGACGGCCGCGGAGCGCGAGCGACTGTGGGCGCGGGTCACCGACCGCGCGCCCGGGTACCTCGACTACCAGCGGCGGACCGCGCGGCGCATCCCCGTGGTCGTTCTCGAGCCTCGCCGCTGACGGCGCTACCGCGCCCGCCGCGTCCGCCGGCGCAGGAGGACGCCGGTGGCGATGCCGAGCAGCCAGCCGAGGATCACGGCGAAGAGCACGAGGTAGACCAGCGAGATCTGGCTGTGGCCGAAGATCCAGCCGACGCGGACGTGCCTCGTGTTCTGGGCGACCAGGATGACGACGCCGACGAGGAGCACGACGGCGACCGCGAGCCACATGACCTGGCCGACGTGCCGCTGCGGGCGCGCGGCCGGAGTGCCCGCGGTCTCTGCCTCGGGCGGCGCCGGCGCCGTGTCGCGCGGCTCGTCCACGCGCGCACCCTACCGCTCTACAGCGCTGCGGCGCGCTTCCGGAGCCGCCGCCACGCCCCCGGCCGCCGCGAGGAACCGGCGGGCGCGGCCGTGCTCGGAGCCGCCGAGCTCGGCCGTGTAGCGCGCGCGCTTCAGCGAGATGCGGAGCGAGTGGATCGCGTCGTCGGCCGGGCTCTTCCCGAGCGCCGAGACCGCCTGCGCGAGCCGTGCGAACTCCCGCCGCGCGATTTTCTCGAGCGGGATGCGCTCGACGTCGCGGCGGAGCCGCCAGTCGGAGTCCACATAGGCGCGCGCCGCCCGCAGGAACGCGCGCGAACGCCGGGCGGCGACGCGGTGCTGGTGCAGGTTCTCGCGGTCGGTCGAGACGCGGACGCCCGGATCGTGCGCGAGCAGGGCGCGCCGCTGCGCGACGAGCAACTCCCGGAGCCGTTTCGCACCCGGGTCGTCCGGCAGCGGCGCCGCCGGCACGAGCTCCTTCCTCGAGACGACCGAGCCGACGAGCTCGAGGATCTCGTCCGGCGGCGAGAGGCCTTCTGTCCCCGCCTCCCACGCCTCGACCGCCTCGCCCCGTGGCAGCGTCAGCCGCCACACGACGCCCGCCTCGGACGGCAGCCGCGCGATCGTCATGCCGAGCGCCTCGAGGTCGCGGTCGGTGGTGTCGTAGTGGTGCTCGACGGCGTGCACCGCCATGCCGGTCCACTTCCGCCTCCTCGGGTGCACCCCTTCCCGGCGGCGCGTCAGGAGACGGTGCGGTCCTCGACCCCGGCCTCGGGGGCCGGAACCTGCGGGTCGAGACGCTCGAGCGCCTCGACCAGGATCTCCGCGACGCACAGGTTGCGCGACCAGTTGTGGTCGGCCGGGACGACGTACCACGGCGCACCGACGGTCGACGTCTCGCAGATCGCCTCCTCGTACGCGTGCTGGAAGTCGTCCCACCGCGCACGATCGTCGAGGTCGCCGGCACGAAACTTCCACCGCTTCTCGGGATCGTCGATCCGCTCCTGCAGCCGCGCGCGCTGCTCGTCGCGCGAGACGTGCAGGAACACCTTGACGACCGTCGTCCCCTCGCCGGTCAGCATCTCCTCGAACCCGCGGATGTACGCGTACCGGCGCCGCCACACGTCCTCGTCGACGAGGCCGCGGACACGCACGGCGACGACGTCCTCGTAGTGCGAGCGGTTGAAGATCGCGATCTCGCCGCGCTCGGGGCACACCGCGTGCACGCGCCACAGGAAGTCGTGCGCGAGGTCGGTCGACGTCGGCTCCTTGAACGACTCGACGCGGCACCCCTGCGGGTTGACGCCGCTGAACACGCTGCGGATCGTGCCGTCCTTCCCCGAGGCGTCCATCCCCTGGAGCACGAGCAGCACCGCGCGGCTCGCCTCCGCGTACAGGCGGTTGTGCAGCACCGCGAGCCGCTCCACGCGCTCGGCGAGGCGCTCCAGCCCCTTCTGCTTGCCGTCGGCGCCGAGGCGGGCACCCGCGTCGCGGCGGTCGAGGTGCGGCGCCTTCCGGGGCTCGACGCGAAGCTCGTCGAGGAGCGAGGCGCTCATCGCAGCAGTATCCGTCAGTACGCGCCGCGGCGGCGGAGGACCGCGAACGGCGTCTTCACGAGGATCGAGATGTCGAGCCAGATCGACCAGTTCTCGAGGTAGTAGAAGTCGAGCCGCACGAGGTCGTCGAAGCTGAGGTCCGACCGGCCCGCGACCTGCCACAGCCCGGTCACGCCCGGGAGGACGTTGTAGCGGCGGCGGTGCCACTCCGCGAGCAGCGCGTAGTCGCGCAGCGGCAGCGGGCGAGGGCCGACGAGCGACATCTCGCCGCGCAGCACGTTGACGAGGTTCGGCAGCTCGTCGAGCGAGAAGCGGCGGAGGAGACGCCCGACCGACGTGACGCGCGGGTCGCGGCGGATCTTGAAGAGCGCACCCGACGCCTCGTTGGCGCGCTCGAGCGCCTGCTGCTGCTGCGCGGCGTCGGCGACCATCGTCCGGAACTTGAGCATGTGGAACTCTCGCTCGGCGAGCCCGATGCGCGGGTCGGAGTAGAACACCGCGCCGCGCGACGTCACCTTGATCGCCAGCGCGATGAGCAGCCACAGCGGCGATCCGAGGATGACGATCAGCGACGCGACCACCACGTCGAACGTCCGTTTCACCGCCCACTGCGTCCCGGCGAAGATCGGCGGGCGGAGCTCGAAGAGCGGCACGCCCTGTCCGGGGACGTACTCGCCGCGCTCGACGAGGAGCTCGGTCGTGCGCGGGGCGATCCGCACCTTCACGGCGCGCCGGTGGGCGGCCTCGACGATCTCGAGCAGCCGCTCGTCGGCGACGCCGGAGTCGGCGACGATCAGCTCGTCGAGCGGCATCCGCCCGAGGACGTCCTCCACCGCCCGCCCTGGATCGACCTCGTCGACGAACTCGTAGTCGATCCCGCCCCGGCTCGACCCGAGCGACTGGCGCAGGTGCGCGCGATGCTCCGGGCCCCCGACGAGGACGGCGCGGCGGCGGACGCCGGCGGCGCGCAGCATCACCTCCGTGAGCGCCTCGTAGCTCGCGCGAAACGCGGCGATCAGCGCCGACACGAGGAGGGCGCCGACGACGTACAGGCCGAACGTCGTGAAGTGCTGCCCGGTGCCGATCGCGAACGCCAGGGCGAGGAGCGCGACCAGGAACACGCTCGGCACGACGCGGCCGACGCCCTCGCGCATCTCGCGCGGCGCGTAGAGCCGCGCCTGCCAGAACACGAGCACCTGCAGCAGGATGAGGAACGCGAGCCAGCTCGTCTCCTGGTCCCAGAGCAGCCCCCACAGGATCGGCTTCGGGTCGACGATCTCCGCGCGCAGCGCGAGCGCGAGAAACAGCCCGAGGATCAGCCCGCCGATGTCGATCCCCGCGAGCACGAGCGTGCTGCCCGCGCGGCGGACGAGCGCCTTCAGGGGCGTGGGCGCGAGGAGGTACGGCCGCGCTGCGCGAACGTCCTCGACAGGGGCGGGAGGCTCTTCCGGGCTAGCCGGCGCGTCGCGAACCGGCCGTTGCACGCGCCGATCGTACCTCCGTGACGACGTCGAGCACCTCGTCCGCCCAGTGCGAGAGCGAGTGGCCGGCGACGACCCGCTGCCGCAGGGCCTCGCCCACAGCCGCCCGCTCGGCGGCGCCCGCCGCAGCGAGGGCGTCGAGCCGAGCGGCGAGCGCGCTCGGATCCCGCGGCGGTGCGACGAGGCTCAACGGCAGCCCTCCGAGCAGCGTCGCGAAGGCCGCGTTCGTCGAGACGGCGAGTCGCCGGCAGGCGGCGGCCTCGTAGACCGCCTTGTCGAGCGTCGCGCCCGCGCGCGGCTCGCTCGGGCTCACGACGGCGTCGACCGACGCGAGGAGCGCCGGGACGTCCGCCCGCGGCACGGGAGGAAGCACGAGCACGCGCTCGCCGTCGGCGCGCGCCTCGAGCTCGCGCCGGTGCTCCTCCTCGTCGGGCGACAGGGACGGACCACGAATCTCGAGGCGCACGTCGGCGTGCACGCGCTCGACGGCGTCGACGAGCGTCGTGAGCCCTTTCCACCGCGCGGTGCGGCCGAGGGCGAGGAGCCGCAGCGGCCCGTCGTGCTCCTCGACCGGCGGCGCGTCGAACGCAGCGACGTCGATCGCGTGACCGATCGCGCGAAGACGCGGCGTCGCGACCGGATAGCTCGAGGCGTCGACGCTGAGCGCGGCATCGACGACACGCGTCGCGAGGCGGAGCGTGCGGCTCGCATGCCAGTGCGTGTACCAGAGCAGGAGCGGAATACGCCGGAGACGCGCGAGCGGCGCCGCGAGCATCGCGAACTGCGGGACCATGTGCACGAGCACGGCGTCGGCGCCTCGCGTCGCGTCGGCGACGGCGCGCTCGAACGCAACCGTCCTCCCGGGGCGGGTCGACGCGTCGAAGAGGTGCACGCTCGCGTTCGCCGGCGCTGCATACTCGACGTCGCGCGCAACGAGCGCGAGCTCGTCCACCCGGGCGGCGAGCGCGTCCGCGAGGTCGATCGTCTGCGCGAGCGCGGGATGATCGGGGTCCAGCGTCTGCGTGATGAACACGAGCTTCATCGCGCACCGGCGAGGACCCGGTCGACGAGGTCGCGGTACCGCTCCGCGAAGTCGGCGGGCGTCTGGTGCCAGCGGGTGTACGTGGCGCGGGCGGCCGCGCCGAGGCGGACGGCGAGGTCGCGGTCATCGAGGATCCGCGCGAGTGCGGCGACGAGGGCCGCCGTGTCCGCACGCGGCACGAGGAGGCCGTCGACGCCGTCGGTGACGATGTCGGGGATCCCGCCCGCGTCGGTCGCGACGACCGTGCGGCCGCGGGCGAACGCCTCGAGCACGACGCGCCCGAGGCCCTCCGGCCACGACGGCAGCACGAGCGCCCGCGCCGCGTCGAGCTCTGCGGCGACCGCGGGCGGCTCCAGGGAGTCGTGGTGCACGACACCGGGCACCTCCGCCACGAGCGCGTCGACCACGGCGCGGCGCGAGCCGCGCCCGACGACCGTGAGCCGGGCGTCGGGGGCCTGCGCGGCGACGGCGCGCCACGCGGCGGCGAGCCCGTCGACGTTCTTGTACCGCTCGAGCGCCCCGACGAAGACGATCCTCCGCTCCTCCGGGAGCGGTACGAGCGGCGGCTCCGCGAACGCGTCGAGATCGCTGTAGGTCGGGAACGAGGCGGTGGCCGGAACGCCGCGCACCTCCTCGACGATCGACGACGTGAACTGCGAGAGCGCCCGGGTCGCGTCCGGCAGGCGGAGGCCGACGCGCGCGACCGCGTCGGCAGGGCGCGCGACGAGCCGCCGGAGCGGCGAGCCGTAACCGCGGCTGAACGTGCGCGGGTCGCCGTGGACCTCGACGACGACCTTCGCGCGCGAGCGCGCGAGGGCCCTGGCGGCGACGACCGCCGTGCCGAGGAACGGGTCGGATGCCACGACGACGTCGGCCCGGAACGAGCGCAGCTCGCGCGCCACCTCGAACGGGAGTCTCGAGTAGAACGCCGCCGCACCGTCCGGCAGCATGCGGAAGCGCGGGTCGCCGGAGCCGCTGCCCGCGTTGAGCACGCGCACGTCGAAGACCTCCGAGAGCGCCTCCCACTTCTTCGCGAGCCACGGGGGAAGCGGCAGCACGAGCCGCCCGCGCCCGACGAACAGGACGCGCGGCCTCACCGCGCGGCGGCGGCGTCGACGAGGATGCCCTCGAGGCGCGCGTAGATCGCGTCGCGCCCGATCGCCGCGACCGACGCCTTCGCGTTCGCCGCGAGCCGGTCGCGGAGCCCGTCGTCGCCGAGGATCCGGCGCAGCGCGCCGGCGAGCGCCTCGACGTCGTTCGGCGGGACGAGCAGACCGTTCTCCCCGTCGGTGACCACCTCGGGGACGCCGCCAACGGCGGTGGCGACGACCGGGGTGCCGACGGCGAGCGCCTCGATCGCGGCGTGCGGCAGGTTCTCCCACGCGCTCGAGAGGACGGCGGCGCGCGCGCCGGCCAGCTGCTCGAGCACGCGGTCGCGCGGGAGCGACCCCGCGAACGTCACGCGGTCCGACGCACGCCGCTCGAGCTCGGCGCGCTCCGGCCCGTCGCCGACGACGACGAGACGTGCTCCGTCGACGCGCTCGACCGCGTCGAGGAGGAGCGGCAGCGCCTTCTGCTCCGTCAGGCGGCCGACGAACACGAAGGTTCCCGGCGCCAGGTCGGCGGGCGGCGCCTCGACGGGAGGCGGTGCGGGATTCACGAGCACCTCGAGGCGCGACGCGTCGAGGCCCCACGCGCCCGCGATGCCGGCGAGATAACGGCTCGGGACGACGATGCGCTGCGCACGCCGCAGCGAGGTCGTGCGCAGCCGCTTCAGCACGGCGACCTTCGCGTCGGTCGCGTGCTGGAACTCCTCGAGCGTGCCGCCGAACAGCCCGTACCGGCGCGCGCGCTCGTACGCGGGGTCCGAGACGAGCTTCGCGACGAGCGGACGCCGCGACAGCCCGGACGCCGCGGCGGCGGCCGCGTACGTCGCGGTGGCGTAGACGACGTCCGCGCGCCGGCCGAGCCGCGCGCCGAGGAACGCGACGCGCGAGTAGCGCACGACGAACGGCAGCGTGCGCGACACCGTGTGGACCGGGACGGGTCGCTCTGCGGGCTCGCCGTCGGCCATCGTGACGACCTCGACGTCGTGGCCGCGGTCGCGCAGGAACCGGGCGAAGTCCGGGCCGTGCGTGGCCGGCCCGCCGACGTCGGGGGGCCAGATGCCCGTGAGGAGCACGCAACGCATCGGGCTATGGTACGGCGGCGTGGCGGCGATCCGGCACATGGCCCTGTGGCGGCAGCTGCGCGTCCCGCCCACGGCAGTGCTCCTCGTCACGATCGCGCTCTCGCTGATCCGCGCACGCGACCAGCCCGGAATCGACGTCGGGATCGGCAACACGACGGCGACGATCGTCCCGGGCGACGTCGCGCTCCTCGTCCTCCTCGCCGTCGCGTGCGTGACGATCGCCCGAACGGGCGTCGAGCGCACGATGCGACTCGCGCTCGCCGGCGGTGCAGCGTTCGTCGCGCTGGTCGTCGCGAGCGGCGCGACGAACGGGGCGGCTGCGTTCGTCGGCGCGGGGAAGCTCGCGGAGCTCTCCGTGCTCGCCCTCGCGGGCGCGGTCCTCGTGCGCTCCGACGACCGGCTCGAGGCGGTCGTCGACGTCCTCCTCGCCTTCACGATCGCGGCCGACGTGATCGGCGTCGCGCAGTTCGTGAGCGGAGGCGGCGGCAGGCAGTCGGCGTTCCTCGGCGAGCACGACTTCGCGGCGCTCGCGGCGCTGCCGCTCCTGTATGGCCTGATGCTCGCGTTCGACGGGCGTCGGCCGCGCCGGGCTGCGCTCGCGATCGGCGCCGGCGGCATCGGCTGCATCCTCGGGGCCGCGCTCGCGAGCCTGCTCGGCCTCTACCTCGGCGCGCTCGCGCTCGTCGTCGTGGTCGCCGTCCGCGGGCGGCTCGCGCTCCGCCCGCTCGCGCTCTCGGTCGCCGTCGTCGCGGTCGTGACGGCCGGGACGCTCACGATCCGCGCGGGCGACCTCGGGTTCCTGCAGTCGTGGTTCGGCAAGCCGCCGTCGCGCCCGGGGCAGTACGCCGCGAGCTGGAGCCAGCGGCTCATCTACACGTACGTCGGCGAGCGCGTCTTCCTGGCCAGCCCGGTGCTCGGCACCGGCTGGTACCCCGAGCTGCCGCCGAAGGAGTTCGTCCGGTTCCTCCCGGACGCACGGCGGCGGTTCGCCGACCAGCCGGCGCGCTACTTCCCGCCGCCGGACCGGCCGCTGATCCCCCAGCAGGCGTTCGACGAGGTCTCGGCCGAGGTCGGCCTCGTCGGCTCGGCGGCGTTCCTCGTGCTGCTCGCCGCGACGGCGCGACGCGCCGCCCGGTCGCCGCTCGCGGCAGCGTGGCTCGCCGCGGCCGTCGGCGCGATCGCGGGTGAGGCGCTCTTCGGCGGGACGCCGCTGACGGCGACCTTTTTCCTCGCCGTCGGGCTCTGCCTCGCGATCGGGACGTGGCCCGCGTGAGGGTCGTGCACGCGATCGCCCGCCTCAACGTCGGCGGCGCGGCGCTGTCGGTGCTCGAGCTCGCGGCGGAGCAGCGCCGGCGCGGTCACGACGTGATCGTCGTCGGCGGCCGCATCCCCGCCGGCGAGGCGTCGATGGAGCACGTGGCGGCCGAGCTCGACGTCCCGTACGTTCACCTCTCGACGCTGCAGCGAGAGGTCTCCGCCGCCTCCGACGTTGCGACGATCCGCGCCCTCCGGCGTCTGCTGCACGAGCGGCGGCCGGACGTCCTGCACACGCACACGGCGAAGGCCGGCGCGACCGGACGGATCGCCGCGGCGAGCGCCGGCCGCGCGCGACCACGCGCCGTCGTGCACACGTTCCACGGGCACGTGCTGCGCGGCTACTTCGACCCTGCCCGGGAGCGCGCGTTCCGGATGATCGAGCGCGCGCTCGCGCTCGTCACGGACCGGATCGTCGCGGTGAGCGAGGAGGTGCGCGACGATCTCGTCGCGCTCCACGTCGCACCGGCGCGGAAGATCGCCGTCGTGCCGTACGGCTTCGACCTCGACCGCCGCGTGCGGAGCGACGCCGGCACACGCGCGCGTACGCGCGGCGAGGTCGGAGCCGGAGACGCGTTCGTGATCGGCTGGGCGGGGCGGCTGACGGCGATCAAGCAGCCGCTCGACCTCGTACGGGCAGCGGCGGAGGTCGACGGCAGCGTCCTCGTGCTCGCGGGCGACGGAGACCTGCGCCGCGGGCTCGTCGCGCTCGCGGCCGCTCTCGGCGTGGCGGAGCGCGTGAAGCTGCTCGGCTACGTCGACGACATGGGCGACTGGTACGCCGCGTTCGACGCCTTTCTCCTCACGTCTCTCAACGAGGGCACGCCCGTCGTCGCGATCGAGGCGCAGGCAGCGGGGGTGCCGGTCGTCGCCACCGACGCGGGCGGCACCCGCACCGTCGTCGCCGACGGCGAGACGGGCTTCGTCGTGCCGGTCGGCGACGTGGCCGCGCTCGCCGACCGGCTCCGCCGGCTCCGCGACGACCCCGAGCTGCGCTCGCGCCTCGGCGCGCGGGGGCGCGAGGAGATGCGGCGGCGCTTCTCGACCGAGCGGATGGTCGACGACGTCGACCGCCTCTACGCGGAGATCCTCCGCTGAGGGTCCTCCACCTGACGAAGGTGCAGGGGATCGGCGGCGCCGAGCAGCACCTGCTGACGCTGCTGCCGGCGCTGCGCGAGCGCGGCGTCGACGCGCGGTTCCTCTCGCTCGACGGCGGCCTCGACTCCGACCGGTTCCACCGGGCGCTCGCGGAGCGCGGCGTCCCCTACGAGCGCGTTCGCTGCGGCGCCGACGTGTCGGCGCGCCTCGCGGTCGACGTGGTGCGGGCGGCGCGGCGCACCGCGCCCGACCTCGTCCACACGCACATGGTGCACGCCGACGCGTACGGCTCCACGGCCGCGCGCGCACTGCGACGGCCGTTCGTCTCGACCCGCCACAACGACGACCGCTACCTGCTCGGCCCGTTCCGCTTCGTCGACCGGACGCTGATGCTCGGGGCTGCGCGGATCGTCGCCATCTCCGAGGCCGTCCGGGAGTTCCACGTGGCCGCGGGGCTTCCCGCGGAGAAGCTCGTCACCATCCACTACGGCCTCGACGAGCCGCCCGGGACGCCGTCCGAGCTGACACCCGCTGCGGCGGGCGTGCCGGCCGACGCGCCGCTCGTCCTCGCGATCGGGCGGCTGATCGAGCAGAAGGACCACGCGACCCTGCTGCGGGCGTTCGCGCGCGTCCGCGCGCAGCACCCGGACGCACGCCTCGCCATCCTCGGCTGGGGCCGCCTGGAGGCGGCACTGCGCGCCGAGGCGGAGGCGCTCGGCGTCGGCGGCGCCGTCCTCCTGCCGGGACGGGTCGAGCCCCGCGACTGGCTCGCGCGCGCCGACGTGTTCGCGCACACCTCGCGCTGGGAGGGGTTCGGGATCGTGCTGCTCGAGGCCATGCTCTCGGGCCTCCCGGTCGTCGCCACCCGCGTCAGCGCGGTGCCGGAGATCGTGCTCGACGGCGTCACGGGCGTGCTCGTGGATCCGGGGGACGACGGAGCCGTCGCCGACGCGCTCGCCGCCCTGATCGCGGCTCCCGCGCGTCGCCGCGACCTCGGCGACGCCGGCCGCCGGAGGGCCCACGACGAGTTCTCCGTCGCACGGATGACGGAACGGACGCTCGCCGTGTACGAGCAGGCGCTCGCGTGAGGGAGGTGCGGCTCCCCGAGCTGACGCGCGGCCGGCCTGGCGCCGACCGCGTCGCGCTCCTCTCGATCTGGTTCCGCGGCCACAACAACCCGCGGTACGCGGAGCTGCTGCCGCGCCTCGCCCGCCTCGACGCGTGCCTGCTCCGCCTCCCGGAGAACCGGATCGCGCGCGGGATCGGCTTTCGCGCCTTCACGTGGACGAAGCCTGCGCTCCTCCGCGCGGCGCTCTCGCCCGCCGCGCGGAGGTACGAGCACCTGCTCGCGCTCGACTTCGAGCAGCTCGGCGTCTGGCGCAATGCCTGCGTGATGGACGCCGACGACCCGTTCTTCACGCCGCGCGAGGTGAGCCTCCTCAACCGCGCGGCCGTCCGCGCCTACGTGGTCACCGCCGAGAGCGCTGCGCGGAGGTACGAGTCGCTCGGCGTCGCGAAGCCGTGGGTCGTCATCCCGCAGGGCGTCAACCTCCGCGCGGCCACGCCGGAGCTGCGGCAGGCCGCCGCCGCCGCCAAGCGGCCGGGCGAGGTCGTCCTAGGGTGGATGGCGGCGCACCTCCTGACCGCGGGCGACCGCGGAGCAGAGAACCCGCTCTACAACGTCGACCATCTGCTCGACCTCTGGGACGAGGTGCACGCACGCGTGCCGGCGGCGCGGCTGTGGCTCGTCGGCGAGCCGAGCGAGCGCCTCCGCGCGCGGCTCGCCGGCCGCGACGACGTCGTGCTCCACGGCCGGCTCCCGCGCGAGCGGGCACTCGCCGTCGCGTCGACGTTCGACCTGGCGCCGTACGCGCGCACGGCCGACCAGGGGATCCGCGCCGCGAAGGTGTCCGAGCTGCTCGGGCTCGGCGTCCCGATCGTGTCGTACGACTACGAGGTGACGGCGAACGTGCGCGAGGCGGGCGCCGGCGTGCTCGTCCGCGACGCGCGGGCCTTCGCCGACGTCACCGCGCGCCTCCTCGCCTCGCCCGAGGAACGGGCGCCCTACGCGGCCGCGGCGGCGCGCACCGCGCCCGCGCTGGACTGGGACGTGCTCGCGGAGCGGTTCGAGCGCGAGGTCCTCAATACGTATCTGCCACCGACGGCCGCGCGCCCCGGCCGCGGACGAGCTCGCGCGTGATCCTCGCGCGCTCGGGCTCCGCGAACCCGAGCCGCCACACGAACAGCGCGAAGACCGCCGTCCAGAGGATCCCGAGCGGCGCGAGCGCGAGCAGCGTCTGCGGCGACCACCAGCGCGCGACGAGCACGAGCACGAGCGCGGCCGCGACCACCGACGGAAGCGCCGGCCGTGCCATCGCACGCAGGATGTCGACTGCGCGCACGCCCGCGGCCGGCGCCGCGAACCGCGGCACGATCCATGCGAGCATCAACGCGTCCGTGACGAGCGTCGAGACGGCGACGCCCCACGTCCCCCACGTCCACGCGAGGACGAACGAGAGCGCGAGGTTCGCACCGGTCGTGACGATCGAAACCCACGCGACTTCGCGCTGCAGTGCGCGCGCGATCAGGAACTGCGTCAGCACGTAGATCGGCTGGTGCACGAGCAGGACGCCGGCGAGGATCGCCATCACGGCGTAGCTCCCGCCGTAGCCCGGCGTGTGGATCCACGCGCGGATCAGCAGGTCGGGGATCAGGAGCAGCGGGAGCGCGAGCAGGAGCATCAGCGCGGTGCCGGCGCGCAGGCCTGAAAGGAGGAGCGACCGCTGCCGGTCGAGCGCATCCGCGCCCTCGAGCTCGGCGAACGCCGGAAACATCAGGGACGTCGCGGCGGTGCCGATGCCGAATACGAGCGCGAACAGCTTCGCCGGCACGCCGTACACGGCGGCCGCCTCCTTCCCGAGCACGAGCGTCACGACGATGACGTCGGTCGAGAACACGATCTTCTGCGCGACGTGCACCAGGAAGTTCGACGAGCTGAACGTCGTCAGCTCTCGCAGCCGCGCGCGCGTCACGAACCGCCGGCGGACCCGCAGCGACGGCAGCTCGCGCCTGAGCCACGCGAGCGGCAGCACGAGGCGGAGCAGCGTCGTCCCGAGCGTGAGGGCGCCGACGAGGACGAGGCTGCCGTATCGCGGCATCAGGAGGGCGACGAGCGCCGCATAGAGAACGGTCGCGACGAAGTTGCCGAGGTTCTGCAGGTCCCACCGCTGCTGGGCCACGAGCAGGTTGTTGAAGAGCCCGAGCGGGAACCGCAGGGCGAGCGACAGGACGATGAGGAGCGTCGCGACGCGCGCCTGCCACACGAGGTCGTGGTGGACGCCCGCGAGCAACGGGACGAGCCACGCGATCACGGCGCCGACCGGCAGCGTGACGGCGCCGATCGCCGCGTAGAGCGCGAGCCCCGTCGAGGCGATCTCGTTGACGTCCTCGTCCGCCCGCCGCCCACGCGCCTCGGCGGCGAACCGAACGACAGCCGGCCCGACGCCGAAGTCGAGCACCGAGAGGTAGATCGTCACGGCGCCGATGAACGTCCAGACGCCGTAGCCGGCCTTCCCGAGCGAGCGCACGACGACCGGGGTGACGACGAGGCCCGAGACGATCGCGGCCGCGTAGACCGCATAGACGCCGAGCGCGTTCCGGCGCAGGAGCCGCATCCTCAGGGAACGGCGACGACGTGGAGGTTCGGGATGAGCGACCCCGGCACCGGGTCGCGCAGCATCGCGGCGCGTGCGTCGAGCGCGGCGCCGAGGCGATTGAGCGCGTAGACCGGCGGGCGCGCGAGCACCGTGCGCCGGAGCGCGATCTCGACGTAGGTGCCGAGCAGCATCGCGAGCGCCGACGCCGTCCCGGCCGCCGGCACGACGCTCACCTCGCCCCAGTCGGCGCTCGTCGTGAACAGCCGCCGCAGACCTTCGTGCGTCCACCGCCAGTAGTCGACCGGCGACGGGTGGTACACCTGGACGCCGTGCGTCGACGCGAGCACGCGGCCGCCCGGACGCGTGACGCGCCGCAGCTCGCGCACCGCCTGCACCGGGTCGTCCGCGTGCTCGAGCACCTGGGTGCACAGGACGACGTCGAAGCTCGCGTCGTCGACCGGGAGCGCCTCGACCGGCCCGAGCAGCTCCGCCGCCGGGTTCTCGACGACGTCGACGCCGACGTACTCCGACGCGACGTCGGCGAAGAAGGGGTAGTACGGCTTCACCCCGCAGCCGACGTCGAGGATGCGGACCGGCGCGCGGTCGCGCAGCGCGTCGGCCTGCTCGCGCAGCCACACTGCGAGCGCGTGGCGCACGACCCACGTGGGCGAGCTTCTCGGAGGGTCGCGCCGCTCGGCGCCGGGCCAGTCGCCCATCGGCTGAACGGTACTGCTAGGGACGGAGGCGCTGGAACGCCTTGAACGCCGGCTTCTTCGCGCCGCGGGCGGTGACGAGCCCCGACTGCCACCCGTTCGGGTTCGGGTCGTCGCGGAGCAGGAACCACAGCATCATGTCGATGCGCGGGTTCGCCCGCGCGATCGCAAAGGCCTGCGTCAGGTACTGCGCCTGCTTCGCGTACGTGACGCCGAAGAGCGCGTCGGGCGGGTTCGTCTGGTAGCCGTACTCGGTGATCCAGATCCGCTTGTTGCCGTACAGCTGCGTGACGAGCCTCACCAGGTCGCCGATGTTCCCGAGCGTGACCGCGGTCGCCGGCGCGCCCTTCGCGGTGACCGGCCTCGTCGTCGGCTGGTCGCTCGGGCCTGCGTAGTACGGGTGGTGCGCCCAGGCGTCGAACGTGCGCAGCCCGCCCTTCTTCGCGGCGCGGAGGAACGCCAGCGGCGACACGGACGGCCGGTCGGTGCTCGGGTTGTTGTTCCCGCGCGGGGCGGTCCCGCCGCACGCGACGCGCTCGTTGACGCCCATCGACGCGTGGACGCCGCCGTACACGGCGTTGCAGATGCGCGCGTAGTCGATCGCGCTCTGGATGACCCAGCGGCTGCCGACCCGCTTGTACTGCGGCGTCAGGAAGACCGGGTTGTTCGGCTCGTTCCACGCCAGCCAGTCCTTCACGGCCGGGATGGGCTTGCCGTCGGCGCCCGTGAAGCTGCCGCTGTAGCGCGTCGCCGCCGCGAGCGCGAAGTTCCGCAGGTCGGTCGCGCGCGCCGGCGCGACGTTCGGCCCGCGGCCGCCGTTCGCCCACGCCGGCGTGGCGTACACCGAGAAGAGGACGTGGATCCCGTACTGCGCGGCGTACGCGACCGTCCTGTCGTAGAGCGCCCAGTCGTACGCTGGATCGTCGGGATTCGTCGCCCGGGCCGGGCGGCGCGAGGCGACGCCGTACTTCCCGCCCCAGTAGAGGTTGAGGCGGATCTCCTGGACGTGCAGCTGCTTCATCGTCGGGAACGTCTCGTCGACGGGCCCGTACAGCGTCTGGGCCTCGTCGTAGATCCCGATCCGCAGGAACCGGGAGGCGTGACCCGGCTGCGCGCACGCGGCGAGGAGCGCCGTCGCTGCGACGGCGGCGGCGACCCCGAGGCGCCTCACCGTCAGACCCGGACCGGCTCCCGGCCGAGCGCCTTCAGCCAGCGCGTCAGGCCTTCCTCGAGGTCGATCTGCGGCTCCCACCCGAGCACCTGCCGGGCGCGCGTGATGTCCGGCCGGCGCACCTGCGGGTCGTCGGTCGGGAGCGCCTCGAAGACGATCTCGCTCGACGAGCCCGTCACCTTCACGACGGTCTGCGCGAGCTCGAGCATCGTCACCTCGTGGTCCGGGTTCCCGAGGTTCACGGGGAGGTGCTCGCCGCTCGTCGCGAGCAGGAAGAGGCCGCGGATCAGGTCGTCGACGTAGCAGAGCGAGCGCGTCTGCGACCCGTCGCCGTACACGGTGAGCGGCTTCCCCTCGAGCGCCTGGTTGATGAAGTTCACCGACGCGCGTCCGTCGTTCCGGCGCATGCGCGGGCCGTACGTGTTGAAGATGCGCGCGATGCACGTGTCGACGCCCTGCTGGTGGTGGTACGTCATCGTCAGCGCCTCGGCGTAGCGCTTTGCCTCGTCGTACACGCCGCGCGGGCCGATCGGGTTGACGTTCCCCCAGTAGGTCTCGGGCTGCGGGTGCACCTGCGGGTCGCCGTACACCTCGCTCGTCGACGAGATCAGGAAGCGCGCGCGCTTCCACTTCGCGAGCCCGAGCGCGTGGTGCGTCCCGTAGGAGCCGACCTTCAGCGACGCGAGCGGCATCCGCATGTAGTCGACGGGGCTCGCGAGCGCCGCGAGGTGGAAGACGAAGTCGATCTCCTCGTCGATCCGGATGGGCGCCGTGACGTCGTGGTTCACGAACGCGAAGGCGTCGTCGCGGATGTGCGAGATGTTCTCGAGCGAGCCGGTCTCGAGGTTGTCGACGCAGATGACCCGGTGCCCCTCGTTCAGCAGGTAGTCGCAGAGGTGCGAGCCGAGGAACCCTGCGCCGCCGGTGACGACGGAAGTCGACATGCGCCGGATGGTACTGCCCGCCGGGGACGGGAAAGCAAACGGTCCGTAAGGATCGCCATCGGCTAGGGTCCGCCGCTTCACGTCCGGAGGGGGTACCGGGATGAGGAAGCTGGTCGGGTCGATCGGGCTCTGCGTGGTGTCGCTCGTGCTCGCGGGACAGGTGGGGGCAGAGGCGCAACGGGCCGTCGTCACGGACGATCGGAAGCCGTTCTTCCCCGTCATGCTGCTCGACCAGTGCGACGGAGGCGCGGCGGCCCGGGCGGCGGCGCTGGGGACGAACGTGCTGGTCGACGCCGGCTGCGGGCGGCGCGTCGTCCGGGGCGGCCGTCTCGTCGGCTGGTCGTACCCCGACGAGCCCGACAACAACGGCTGGACGCCGGCCGGGCTCGCACAGGCGTTCCCGCGGCGCGGTACGAACGGGCGGCTCCCCCGCTTCCTGACGACGACGCCGGCCTTCTACACCGGACCCGACACGCGCGCCGCGGCGGCGCGGACCGCGGCGTTCGCCGCACTCGCGGACGTCGCCGGGTTCGATCTCTACCCGCTGAACCACTGCCGGCAGAGCCTCGTCGAGGTGTACGACGCGCAGCGGCGGTTCGCACGCCTCGCGCGCGGCCGGCCGACGTTCCAGTGGATCGAGACGGGCGCGATCCACCCCGGCTACTGCGGCGGCATCACGGTCACGCAGGCGCAGGTCACCGCCGAGGCGTGGCTGGCGGTCGCGGGCGGCGCGCGCGGGATCGGCTTCTTCACCCACACCTGGGCGCCCGGCCACAGCGCGTTCGCGGTCTCACCGGCGGTGCAGGGCGCGATCCGGCGGTTCACCGCGCTCGCCGCAGCGATCGAGGCCGGCCTCACGGGCACGACCACCGACGCGCGCGCCGGCACGCCCGCGATCCGCGTGCTCGCGCGCGCCGGCGGGGGGCGGACGTACGTGATCGCCGTCAACACGCTCACGAGCGTCGTCCCGGCGACGGTCACCGTGCCGCGGCTCCGCGTGCGGAAGATGCGCGTCGTCGGAGAGGGGCGCAGCGTGACCGTCTACGGCGGGAAGTTCCAGGACACGTTCGCGCCGCTCGGCGTGCACGTGTACGCGTCGGGCTAGCGAAGGTCCTTGTTCGACTCCATGTCGAACCACATCGCGAACAGCGTGAACTGCGTGCCCGAGATGAGGAGCAGCGCGACGAGGACGATCGTCGCCGGGGTGATGTCGTGGCCGAGGACGCGGAGCACGGTCTCGACGACCCCGAGGACGAGGCCGACGACCGTCATCAGGATGCCGAGGGAGTAGAAGAAGACGAGCGGGTGGAAGTCGCGGATCACGTACTTCTCGCGCAGCCGCCAGAAGAAGCCCTTCCAGAGCAGCCACGAGATGCGCGGCACGACGCGCCGGATCTTGATCCCCGACCGCTCCCCGACGCCGTAGATCGGACGCGACGGGAAGTCGCGGACGCGCGCGTTCCACACGTTCAGGTGCACGAGCATGTCGTTCGGGAAGCCGTACGAGGTGTAGATCCGGTCGAGGTCGAGGAGCTGCAGCACGCGCAGCGAGAGCACCGTGTACCCCGCCTGCGAGTCGGCGACGTGCCAGTAGCCGGAGGCGACCTTCGTGAGCATGCTGAGGATCGCGTTGCCGACGTACCGGCTGCGCGGGATCAGCCGCCACGCGCTCCCCGTGAAGAGCCGGTTCGCCTTCGCGTAGTCGAGCTCGCCGCGCGCGACCGGCAGCGCGAGCGCCTCGAGCTCTTCCGGGTCCATCTGGTTGTCCCCCGCCATCACCGCCGTGGCGTCCATCCCCTCGGCGAGCGCGCGCTTGTACCCGGTGACGATCGCCGCGCCGACGCCGCGGTTGCGGTCGTGCTCGAGCACCTCGACGCGCGGGTCGTCCACCGAGCGTGCGCGGTCGGCCGTCCCGTCGGCCGACGCGTCGTCGACGACGTAGACACGATCGACGAAGCCGGGGATCCCCTGCAGCGTCGCGAGGATCAGCTGCTCCTCGTTGTGCGCCGGGACGACGACGGCGACGCGCTTGCCCTCGAGCACGGCTACCTCACGGGTGCCGGAACCGGCCCTCGCCGGCTACCGCGAGGATCGCGCCGAGGATCAGCCCGATCAGCGCCCCGACCACGGCCGACGTCGAGCGAGAGTGCGCGGACGACTTGACCGACTTCGCGGGCTCGACGATCTTCGCGCTCTCGACCTGCGTCGCGAACGCGAGCTGTTGCTGCAGCGTCTCCTGCTGCGCGATCAGGTTCCCGAGCCGCGTCTCGGCGTTGTCCTCCTGGCCCACGATCACGAGCTGCTGGAGCGGGTCGAGCCGCTTCGCAGCGCTGAACGCCGCCTCCGTCACCGCGAGCCGGCGCTTCACGGAGCCGATCTGCTCGTTGACGCTCTTCAGCGTCGCCTGGAACGTCGCGATCTTGACGCCGACGTACCGCGCCGTCGTCTGCCGCACGACGATGTCCGACAGCGCGTTCGACGCGGCCGCCGTCGGCCCCGGCTTCTGCCCCGTCACCGTGAGCGAGATGAGCGGCGCGGACCTCGTCGCGCCCGCGCCGGTCGCCGTGCCGACCTGCGCCACCGACACGTGCCCGCGCAGCGCGCCGGGACGCATGTCGGCGCGGTTCGCAGCCTGCTCCTGGAACGCCGCGCCGGAGACGATCTGCGAGACCGCACGCGGGTTCGTGCCGAACCCGTTGACGAGCGCGCCGCCCGGCGACGTCGGCTGGCCGAGCGAGAGCAGCGCCGTCGCCTTGTACGTCGCGCCGCCGCGGAACGAGTAGAGCACGCCGACGATCGCTCCGAGGATCAGGCCGCCGACGGGGAGCCACCAGAGCGCCGCGAGGGCACGGCGCCACCGGGCGAGGTCGACCTCGCGCTCGGCGTCGAGTTCGGGGGCCGTCATGCGGGTGTGAACCTAGCCGAAGCCCAGGCGTAGTGCGCGGCGAGGCCCTCGCGCAGCGGCGTCGTCGCCCGCCACCCGATCGCCTGCTCGATCCGGCTCGTGTCGGCGCGCGTGCGGTGCATGTCGCCGGTCTGCTGCGGGCCGGGCCGGACGCGCACCGGCCGTCCCGCGACCTCCTGGAGGACGTCGAGCGCCTCGCGCATCGTCGCCTCGTCGCCGCCGCCGACGTTGTAGGTGCCGGGCGGCGCGCCGAGCGCTCTGACCGTCGCGTCGACGACGTCGGCGACGTAGGTGAACGACCGCGACTGCGACCCGTCCCCGTACAGCTCGAACTCGTCGTCGCGGGCGACGGCGGCGACCATCCGCGCGAACGCCATGTCGGGCCGCTGCCGCGGGCCGTACACGGTGAAGTAGCGGAGAGCGACCGCGTGCAGGCCGAAGAGCCGCGCGTAGGTGTCGTGGAGGTGCTCGCACGAGAGCTTCGTCACGCCGTAGGGGTTGTTCGGGCGCGGGACGACGTCCTCGGGCGTGGGGTAGGTCTCCGCGTCGCCGTACACCGAGGACGAGCTCGCCCAGACGACGGGCGTGCCTGCGGCGACGGCGGCCTCGAACACGCGCTGCGTCGCGAGCAGGTTCCGCCAGAGGTAGTCGGGGAACACGTGCCCGAAGCTGCGGGCGCCCGGCTGCCCCGCGAGGTGGAAGACGGCGTCGAACCCGGACAAGTCGATCGGCTCGCTGCCGAGGTCGAGCCGGCGGACGTCGAGCCCGCGCGCGTTCTGCTCCTTCAGCGCCGGGTCGTAGTAGTCGGTGAAGCTGTCGAGGCCGACCACCTCGTGCCCGTCGGCGAGGAGCGTCTCCGCGAGATGCGAGCCGATGAAGCCGGCGGCCCCGGTGACGACGTAGCGCATCGCGGCAGGTTACTTCCGCCGCTCGGCGAGGCCGTAGACGCGCGCGTAGCCGACGAGGTAGAGCCGGTGCGCGTCGGCGACCACCGGCGAGTACTTGCCGTCGGGGAACGTCCAGAGGGGGCGGCCCGACCGTGCGTCGAGCGCATAGGTTCGGCCGGCGAGCGTCGCGAAGTACACGCGGCCTGCGATCACCGACGGTGACCCGGAGATCGGGCCGTTCGCCGTGAACTGCCAGAGGACGCGCCCCGTCGCGGCGTCGAAGCAGGTGAAGCGGTGCGAGTACGACCCGGCGTACACGCGGTCGCGCCACACGGCGGTGGACGAGTAGACGTAGCCGCCCGTCGACTGCGACCAGCGGAGCTTTCCGGTCGCGGCGCCGAACGAGTAGACCTTGCCGTCGGTTGCGCCCGCGTACACGCGGCCGTACGCCACCGACGGCGTCGCGTAGAAGGTGCCGATGTGGCCGAAGCGCGGCTGCGCCTTCGCCTGCCAGATCACCCTGCCCGTGCGCAGGTCGAGTGCGGACATGTGGCCCGAGTAGTCCCCGACGAACACACGGCGCCCCGACACGGCGACGCCGCCCTTCACCTGGCCCCCGAGCTTCGTCACCCAGAACGGCTCGCCCGTCCGGCGTCTGAGCGCCCAGACGCGCCCGTTCCAGTCGCCGACGAGCACCGCCGCCCCGACGACGACGGGCGACGACTCCGACGGCCCGATCCGGCGCCGCCAGATGACGCGCCCCGTCCCGGCGGCGTACGCCCCGACCTCCCCCGTGAGCGCCGCGCTCGGGGCGCGGTTGCAGGGCGGGGCGTTGAGATACGACTCGTAGACGGTGTGGCGGTCGACGGCCGGCGAGGCTGCGACGCATCGGTTCGAGACGACGCTCCACGCGCGCTTCCCGTTCCCGGCGCCGATCGCGAAGAGCGTCCCCGCGTTGTTCGCGAAGAAGAGCCGTCCGTAGCCGACGGCCGGCGGGAACTCGACGAGGCTCTGTGCGCGGAACGTCCACACCCGCCGGAACGGCGGGGCGAGCTTGATGCCGTTCCCGAACCGGAGCCGGGCCGCGTCGTGGCCGTACGTCGGCCAGGCGATCCCCGGCTCCGGCTTCGCCGGCGGCAAGGCGATCGTGGGAACGAACTCGACCGTCGATGACCCGCGAACGTCGCGCGATGCGTGCTTCACGTGCAGGTACCACGCCACCCCGGCACCGGCGGCGGCGAGCACGGCCGCGCCGACGACGATCACGATGACGCGCCTCACCGCGCCTCGACGGCGTACACGCGCGAGTAGCCGTGCAGGAGGAGCCGGCCGCCGCCGCCGGAGACCGGCACGTACTCGCCGTGCGGGAAGTCGAGGACGACCGCTCCGGTCCGGGCGTCGACGCCGAGGATGCGGTGCGCGAACGACCCGGCGTACGCGACACCGGCGACGACCACGACGGCGCCGGAGATGGGGCCGCCCGTCGCACGCGCCCACAGCGTCGCGCCGGCACGCGCGGAGAGGGCGTAGAGAACGCCGTTGTAGGACCCGAAGAAGACGCGGCCGCCCGACGCAGCGGGCGACGAGTAGACGTACGCCCCCGTCTGCCGCTGCCACAGGAACGCGCCGTGCGTCGAGAACGCCGTCAGCGAGCCGCCGGTGGAGCTCGGCACGAAGACGCGCCCGCCGGCGACGGCCGGCGTGCCGTACACGCGCCCGTTGACGCTCCTGCTCCAGAGGAGCGCGCCGTCCGAGAGGCGCAGCGCGAGCAGTCGGCCGCAGTAGTCGCCGAGGTACAGCGTCCCGTGGGCGTAGGCGGCGGACGAGGTGATCTTGCACCCCGTGGCGCGCCGCCACGCCGCGCGGTGCGTGCGCAGGTCGAGCGCGGTGACGACGCCGTTCCACGCGCCGAACACGTCGAGGCCGCGGACGACGACGGGCGACGACTCGACGGGCGACCCCACCGCGTACCGCCACAGGACGCGGCCGTCGCCGCGGCGGAGGACCTGGACGTTGCCGTCCATCCCGTGGACGACGACCGTGTCGCCCCACACGGCGGGCGAGGAGGCCATCTTCCCGTTCGGCGTGTCACGACGCCAGATCACGGTCCCGTCACGCATGTCGAGCGCGCGGATCGTCTCGTGCGCGTTGCCCGCGAACGCGACACCCGCGTCCACGACCGCCGGGAACTCGACGAGGCCGCCGAGGCCGCGCGACCACACGACGCGGAACGGCGGACGGACCCGGATCGCGGCCTGCGCCTGGCTCCGCGTGGGGTCGACGCCGTACATCGACCACTGGAGCGCCGGCCGGTAGATGCGGATCGTCGACTTCGGGTGCGTCCGGTAGGCGAGGCGCACCGCCCGCCGCGCGTATCCGGGCTTCGCCGCGACGGTGACGAGCGCCGCGCGGCGGAGGATCGGCACCCGCGCGACGCCGCGCCCGTCGGCGACCGCGGTGCGGCGCCCGATCCGCACCCGCGCCCGCGGGACGGGGCGGTTCGTGTCGCCGTCGAGGACGGTGACCTGCACGCGGTGGAGCCGCACGTCGGGCTCGTGGCGCGCGTGCGCAGGCGCAGACGCAGGCGCCCGCGCGGCGGCACGCGGAACGGACGCCGCCTCGTGCGCGGCGCCGCAGCCGGCGAGGAGCGTCGCTCCGGCGAGGAGCAGGCCCGCCCGCCTCACGCTTCTCCCGGGACAGCCTCCGCCTGCACGGGCTCGAGCGCGCCGCCGGCCTCCTCGAGGATGACCTGCGCGAAGAAGCGGGTCATGACGACGCCTTCGCGGAAGTCGCCGAGGCGCGGGTCCGGCGTCTCGCCGCCCGCGAGCGCGAGCGCGAGCTCCGGATAGCGCGACCCGGCCGCAGTCGGCAGCGGGAACCCGCCCCCGAACCGCGGGTTCACGTCCGTGACCTCGAGGCGCCCGTCCGGCTCGCGGAAGCACTGCACGTTCGCCGGCCCCACGATGCGGAGCGCCTCGGCGACCGTCTTCCCGAACGCGATCAGCTCGTCGTCCTTGATCGTCATCCCCTTTATGGATTCGCCGCCCTTCGACTCGATCATCGTTCGCGGGATCGCCGCCAGGCACCGGCCGTCGAGGTCGCAGAACACGTCGATCGAGAACTCCTCGCCGGCGCAGACCCGCTGCACCATCGAGTCGACCGTCGTGTAGCGGAGGAAGAACTCGAGCTCCGACGCGTTCTCGGCGCGGTAGATGTGCCGCGAGCCGAACCCCTTCCGCGCCTTCACGAGGACCGGGAACGGCGGCTCGTGCGGCAGCTCGGTCGGGAGCCAGGTCGCCGGCGACCCGATCCCGCGCTCCTCGAAGAACCGGTGCGCGAGGTACTTGTCGGCGCAGGTCGCGGAGGTCTCCTCGTCCGGCACGAGCACGACGGCCGGTGCGAGCTCGTCGCGCGACCGCGCGAGCACCACATGGTCGAGGTCGGTCAGCGGAACGATCAGCCGGACCTCGTGCAGCGCGACGAGGTCGCGCAGCGCCGGGACGTAGCCGATGTCAGCGACGCGCGGCACCAGCACACGATGGTCGGCGTGGTAGAGCGCCGGCGCCAGCTGGTCGACGTCCGTGGCGATCACGGTCGCGCCCGCGCGGCGGAAGGCGGTGACGATGTCGACGCGCTGCCCCGCGCAGGTGAACAGGACGACGGACACCGGGTGAGGGTACAAGGGAGCCGTTACGGCGCCGTTAGGCTTTTCTCGGAGTTCGAGAGAAGCGGAGTCATCGCGGCGCAGAAGAACATCACGCCCGTGACCACACGCC
>DASWRL010000052.1:0-11005 GCA_036403195.1 Gaiellaceae bacterium | reverse complement strand
GTGGAAGTGCGCGACGACGAAGTACGTGTCGGTCGTCGCCTGGTCGAGCGGGATCGCCGCGAACATGATCCCGGAGAGGCCGCCGAGCACGAAGAAGGTGATGAAGCCGCCGATGAAGAGCAGCGGCGCGCTGAAGATCGGCGTCCCGAGGTTGACGGTCATCAGCCATGCGTAGACCTGGATCGTCGACGGGATCACGACCATCATCGACGCCGCGCCGAAGAGGACGAGCACCGAGGGCGAGATCCCGGTCGCGAACATGTGGTGGGCCCACACGCCGAAGCCGATGAACGCGACGAGCAGTTCCGCCATCGCGACGAGCGGGAACGCGACCATCTTGTGCCGCGCGAACGTCGGGATGATCGACGTCGCGATCCCGAATGCGGGCAGCACGATGATGTACACCTCGGGGTGCCCGAAGAACCAGAAGAGGTGCTGCCACAGCAGCGGCTGCCCCCCGTGGGCGACGTCGAAGAAGTGGAAGCCGACCTTCCGCTGGAGCTCGAGGAAGATGCAGTCGAGGACGAGCGCCGGCAGCGCGAGGACGAGCGACAGCGACGCGGCGAGCATCGCGAAGCAGAAGAGCGGCATCCGGTTCCACGACATCCCCGGCGCGCGGAGCCGGAAGATCGTGACGATCATGTTGATCGACGCGACCGTCGAGGAGACGGCGTTGAAGATCAGCGCCAGCGCGTAGAAGTCGATGTTGAGGCCGCCGTTGTAGGTCTTGAGCGCGAGCGGCACGTAGTCGAACCAGCCGGCGTTCGGCGCCGAGTGGATGAGGAAGCTCGAGTAGATGAAGATCGACGAGCCGAGGAAGAGCCAGTACGACAGCGCGTTCATGCGGGGGAACGCCATGTCGCGCGCGCCGATCATCAGCGGGATGAGGTAGTTCCCGAACGCGCCGGTCGTCATCGGGATGATGAAGTAGAAGATCATCGTGACGCCGTGCATCGTCATGAGCTGGTCGTAGGTGTCCGGCCCCACGACGTGCTCCTCCGGCGCCGCGAGTTGCGAGCGCATCAGCAGCGCCTCGACGCCGCCGGCCAGGAACAGGACGATCGTCGTCCAGAAGTAGAGGATCCCGATGCGCTTGTGGTCGACGGTCGTCAGCCAGCCGAGGACGCCCGGGCGCTCGGCCCAGATCCGCTCGAGCCGGTCGATCCGCTTGCGGGACGGAGCCTCGGCGACCGCCATCAGCGGAGCGTCTCCAGGTAGCGGACGAGCTTCGGCCAGTCGCCGGGCGGCAGGTCGAGGTTCGGCATCTTGTTGCCGGGCTTGAGGCCCTGCGGGTCGCGGATCCACTGCGCCAGGTGCCGGGGGTCGTTCGGGATCCGGACCGCGCCGAGCGAGGTGCGGCTCGCCACGTGCGTCAGGTCGGGCCCGACGTCGGCCCGCGCCGGCGTGCCGCGGATCTGGTGGCACTCGCCGCATCCGTCCTTCATGAACGTGGTGTTCGAGGACGCGGCGGGTCGCGCGTTCCGCGCGAGCCAGCGGTCGAACTCGGCGCGAGGCTGGACGATCACGAGCACGACCATGTGCGCGTGCTGGAGGCCGCAGAACTCCGCGCAATGGCCCGCGTACGTCCCGACCTTGCGCGCGTCGAGGAGCAGGCGGTTCGACTGGCCCGGGATCATGTCCATCTTCCGGTTCAGCTGCGGGATCCAGAAGCTGTGGATCACGTCGGCGGTGTGCGTGACGACGGCGACGCGCGTGTTCACCGGGATGTGGATCTCGTTCGCCGTCACGGCGCGCGTCCCGGGATAGCGCACCTCCCACCAGAACTGGTGCCCCGTCACGTCGACCGTGAGCTGCGTCGTGCCCTTGGTCGGCGCGCCGGTCGCCTTCATCGCGAACAGGTCGGCGTACACGAACAGCGCGACGAGCAGGATGATCGGCAGCACGACGCCGGCGCCGACGACGACGCCCGTCGCGGCGCGCTCGCCGCCTCCGCCGGGGAGCGCCGGCGTCTCGCGCCGCCACCAGCCGAGGAAGAGGAGCACGCAGACGACGCCGAAGCCGAAGGCGGAGAAGCCGAAGACGACCCAGAAGACGTGCGTGACCGTGGTCTCGGCGTGGCTCTCCGGCGCGAGTGTGTTCTCGTTGCCGCCGCAGCCGGCGAGTGCGAGCACGAGCCCGCAAGCCGGCACCAGCGAACGGTGGCGCGTACGCCGCGTCATCTCCCGTCGCCGTCGTACCCGCCGGCCGCCGGCGAAAACTGATCGGGGCGCGATCATGCCCGCAGCGCTGATTCCACCTCCGCTGCGACGGCATGCACGTCCGGGAACGCGGCTTCGGTGTCGACGGTGATCAGGGCGCCGTGAAGCGGGAGCGGGGCCCTACCGGAGCAGGCGCCGCAGGACGTACGGGAGGATCCCGCCGTGCCGCAGGTACTCGCGCTCGCGCGGCGTGTCGAGGCGGACGCGCGCGCGGAACCGCACCTCGCCCGCGCGTACCGTCACCTCGCGCGCGTCGCCGTTCTCGACCCCGGTGATCGAGAACTCCTCGCGCCCGGTCAGCCCGAGCGACTCGCCCGACTCCCCGTCCATGAACTGGAGCGGGAGCACGCCCATCATCAGCAGGTTCGAGCGGTGGATCCGCTCGTACGACTCCGCGATGACCGCCTTGACGCCGAGCAGGTTCGGCCCCTTCGCGGCCCAGTCGCGCGACGAGCCGGAGCCGTACTCCTTGCCGGCGAGGACGACGAGCGGCGTCCCCTCCGCGAGGTACCGCTGCGAGGCGTCGAAGATCGTCATCTCGTCTCCGCTCGGGACGTGCACCGTCCACGTCCCTTCGGACCCCGGGACGAGCCTGTTGCGGAGACGGACGTTCGCGAACGTGCCGCGCACCATCACCTCGTGGTTGCCGCGGCGCGCCCCGTAGGAGTTGAAGTCGCTGCGCTGCACGCCGTGCTCCACCAGGTACGTCCCCGCGGGGGAGTCCGGGCGGATCGCGCCGGCGGGCGAGATGTGGTCGGTCGTGACGGAGTCGCCGAGCCAGACGAGGCAGCGGGCGCCTTCGACGTCCGTGACCGCCCGCGGCTCCCGCGACATCCCTGCGAAGTACGGCGGAAGGCGCACGTACGTCGAGTCCGGCTGCCACGCGAACAGCTCGCCCGTGGGGACCGGGAGGCTGCGCCACGACTCCTCGCCCGTGAACACGTCCGCGTACGTGTCGGCGAACTGCTCGGCGCGGACCGACGTGGCGATCGTGTCGCCGATCTCCTGCGCCGACGGCCAGATGTCGCGGAGATAGACGTCGCCCTCGATCGGCTCCGTCTCGAAGTCGATGTCCATGCGCCCGGCGAGCGCGTACGCGACGACGAGCGGGGGCGAGGCCAGGTAGTTCGCCTTGACCTCGGGATGGATCCGGGCCTCGAAGTTCCGGTTCCCCGAGAGGACCGAGCACACCACGAGGTCGCCCTCCGCGATCGCCGCCGAGATCTCGTCGGCGAGCGGGCCGGAGTTGCCGATGCACGTCGTGCAGCCGTAGCCGACGGTGTTGAAGCCGAGCGCGTCGAGGTGCTCCTGGAGGCCCGCCTGCTCGTAGTACCGGGTCACGACCTTCGAGCCCGGCGCGAGTGACGACTTGACCCAGGGCTTGCGCGCGAGGCCGCGCGCGACCGCGTTCCGCGCGAGGAGCCCCGCGGCGACCATCACCTGCGGGTTCGAGGTGTTCGTGCACGAGGTGATCGCGGCGATGACGACGGATCCGTGGTCGAGCTCGTACGCGGTGCCGGCGACCGCGACGCGGCGGTGCCCCGGCGCGCTCGCCGTCGCGACGGGCGCCTGCACGCCGTGCGCCTCGCCGCCGGGCTGCTGCTCCGTCGTCGGGTCGGACGCCGGGAACGTCTCGGAGACCGCCTCGTCGCCGTTCGTGTACTCGACGCCGAAGGTGCCGAGCGTGTCGACGAACGCGCGCTTGGCGGTAGCGAGGGGCACGCGGTCCTGCGGCCGGCGCGGCCCCGCGATCGACGGCTCGACGTCACCGAGGTCGAGCTGCACCACCTGCGAGTACGCCGGGCGGTCGGCGGGGTCGTGCCAGAGCAGGTTCTCCTTGCAGTACGCCTCGACGAGGGCCACCCGCTCGTCGCTCCTGCCGGTCAGCCGGAGGTAGTCGAGCGTCACGCGGTCGACGGGGAAGAAGCCGCACGTCGCGCCGTACTCGGGCGACATGTTCCCGAGCGTCGCGCGGTCGGCGAGAGGCAGCGAGGAGACGCCTTCGCCGAAGTACTCGACGAACATCCCGACGACGCCCGTCTTCCGCAGGATCTCCGTGACCGTGAGCACGAGGTCGGTCGCCGTCGCGCCCTCGCGGAGCGCGCCCGACAGCTCGAAGCCGACGACCTGCGGGACGAGCATCGAGAGCGGCTGTCCGAGCATCGCCGCCTCGGCCTCGATCCCGCCGACGCCCCAGCCGAGGACGCCGAGGCCGTTGACCATCGTCGTGTGGGAGTCCGTGCCGACGAGCGTGTCCGGGAACGCGACGCCGTCGCGGTCCTCGACGACGCGGGCCAGGTACTCGAGGTTCACCTGGTGGCAGATCCCGGTGCCGGGCGGCACCACCTTGAAGCCGCTGAACGCCGTCTGCCCCCAGCGCAGGAACAGGTAGCGCTCACGATTCCGCTCGAACTCGAGCTCGACGTTCCGCTCGAACGCCATCCGCGACGCGAACGCGTCGACCTGCACCGAGTGGTCGATCACCAGCTCTGCCGGGATGAGCGGGTTGATCCTCGCCGGGTCGCCGCCGAGGTCGTCCATTGCGTTCCGCATCGCGGCGAGGTCGACCACCGCCGGGACCCCCGTCAGGTCCTGGAGGAGGACGCGCGACGGCGAGAACGCGATCTCGTCGGCCGGCTCCGCCTTCGCGTCCCAGCGGGCGACCGCCTCGACGTCCGCCTCGTCGCCGTTCCGCAGCACGTTCTCGAGCAGGACGCGCAGCGTGTACGGGAGCCGGGCGACGTCGTAGGAGGCCTGCAGCTCGGAGAGTCGGAAGATCTCGTATGACCGGTCGCCGACGCTGAGCTTGGACGGCGAGGCCACGCGTCGATTCAAGCAGAACCGGTCGAGCCGGCTTTCGCCTGGGTGAACCGGTTGAGCGTCACGAGCCCGATCCCGCCGATCATGTTCCCGGCCGCGGCGAGGAAGAAGTTGCCGATGACGAAGCTCCAGGGGATGTGCGCTCCGAAGCGGATCCCGAAGATCAGCTCGATCGTCACGACGATCACGTGGTTCAGATGGCCGAGCGCGAGAAAGGCCCCGGTCACCCACGCGACGGTGATCCGGATGCCGACGGAGTCGTGGCCCTCGACGAACCACGTCATCGCGGTGATCAGCGCCCCGGCGAAGATCGCGCTCATGAACAGCGCGAGCGTCCCGTTGGCGTGGATCTTCTGCGCCACGTCCACGAGGACGGTGCCGGAGCCGTGGGGCAGCACACCGTGCGTCGTCACGATCAGCGCGACGACCGCGCCCGCGAGGACGTTGAACACCGGCGACACCGTCCAGAGCTCGACGATCTTCCACCACGCGTTGCGCGGCTTCCCGTGCAGCCCGGCGAGCGGCACGAGGAAGTTCTCGGTGAACAGCTCGCCGCGGCCGACGACCAGGAAGACGAACCCGACGCCGAAGCCGATTGCGCCGGCGACGCTCGCGGCGTCCTTCCCGAAGTGCGGCTCGAGCGGCGAGCTCAGCACCGCGATCAGGATCACGCCGGCGGCGATGTCGAAGCCCGCGGCGAGGGCCGTCGAGACGACCTCTAGGAACGGGCGCTCGAGGCGCCGCTCGCCCTCCTGGCGCGTCTTCTCGAAGATCTGCTCGGGCTCTGGGACCCCGTTCGTCATAGGAGCCGGCTCGCGAACTCGACGAACTCCCGCTGGCTCGTGCTCACGTCGTGCAGGCAGACGTGCGTGAAGCCGGCCCGTTCGAACTCGTCGATCCGCTCGCGCCAGTCGGTGAGGTCGCTCCCGAGGACGAGCGAGCCCTCGAGGTCGTCCTCGCGCACGAGCTGCGCGACCGCCTCGAAGTCGCGCGGGAGCGCGAGCTCCTGCGAGAGCGCGCCCCCCATCGCGGTGTTCGGAGAGCGCGTCTTCGCCGACTTCTTCGCAGTCGCGGCATCCGGGGCGAAGCAGCCGGTCACCTTGCCGTAGAGCGGCCCGGAGCCGCCGGCGTCCTTGTACCTCTTGACGATGTCGGCGTCGGGCGAGGTGTTCATCGTGCCGTCGCCCTTTCGCGCCGCGAGCTCGGCGGCGTCGGGCGCGGCGGCGGCGACGACGATCGGCGGCGCGTCCGCCGGGGCGTCGTACAGCTTCAGCTGCTCGACCGTGTAGTGCTTGCCGCGGTACGTCTCGTAGTCGCCGCCGAGGAGCGCGCGGATGATCTCGATCGCCTCCTCGAGCATCTCGAGCCGCTCGTCCGGCCGTGGCCAGCGGTCGCCGAGCACGTGCTCGTTCAGGTTCTCGCCGGTACCGACACCGAGGAAGAACCGGCCCTCCATCAGCGCCTGCGCCGTCGCAGCGGCGTGCGCGACGATCGCCGGATGGATGCGGACGAGCGGGCACGTCACCGCCGTCCCCAGGCGGATCCGGTCCGTCGCGTTCGCGATCGCCCCGACCACCGCCCAGACGAACGGGCTGTGACCCTGCTCGTTCACCCAGGGATGGATGTGGTCCGAGATCAGGACGTGCTCGAAGCCGGCGTCCTCCGCGAGCTTCGCGTGGGCGACGAGGTCGCCGGGGGCGTGCTCCTCCGAGGACAGCCAGTAGCCGATCTCCATGCGAAGCGGCGTACCGGAACGGAGGACCTGTAAAACTCCACATCGGATGACGATGGACCGGCACATCGTCGGGCTGGGCGGCGCGGGGGACACTCCCGAGCAGACGGCGCTGCTCCACGACTACGTGCTCGCGCTGACCGGTGAGGAGCGCCCGCGTGTCCTCTTCGTGCCGACGGCGGTCGGCGACGACGCGTCGTTCTCGCTCTGGTTCTACGAGCGGTTCGCCGGTCGCGTGGAGCCGAGCACGCTGCACACGTTCCCGTGGCCGCCCCCCGACCTGCGGGAGGTCGTGCTCTCGCAGCACGCGATCTGCGTCAGCGGCGGCAACACGGCGAACATGCTCGCCGTCTGGCGCGTGCACGGCATCGACTCGCTGATGCGCGAGGCGTGGGAGAACGGGATCGTCCTCTTCGGCGCGAGCGCCGGGATGATCTGCTGGTTCGAGGCCGGCGTCACCGACTCGTTCGGCCCGCAGCTCGCCGGCCTCGACTGCCTCGGATTCCTCCCCGGCAGCGCGTGCCCGCACTACGACGGCGAGGAGCGCCGCCGGCCGCGGTTCCGGGAGCTCGTCGACGGCGGGTTCCCGGAGGGCGTGGCGGCCGACGACGGTGTAGCGCTCCACTACGTGGGTACGTCGCTGCACGAGGTCGTCACGTGCCGTGCGGGCGCTGCGGCGTACCGCGTGACGCGGGACGGGGAAGAGCGACTGGAAGCGAGGGAGCTCGCGTGAACGCACAACGTGCAGCGGAGATCCAGGCGGTGCTCGAGGGGGTCCCGCTCCCGGCGACGCGCGACCAGCTGATCGCGTACGCGCGGGCGGAGGACCCGGCCATCGTCAGGGACCTCGAGGGCCTGCCCGACGAGGAGTTCGACCGACTCGACGCCGTCGGCGACCTGCTGACGCTCGAGCCGGCGGCGCCGAAGCCCGGCGGGAGCCCGCCCCGGCCGGAGAGCGGCAAGCCGCCGGGCGGCGACGACTACCTCGAGCCGTTCCCGTCGGACACGGGCCTCGTCCGGCACGACGCGCCGCGGCAGGACCCGCCGCAGAAGGCGATCGAGGAGGCGTCGGAGACGCAGAAGCGGCAGAAGGCCGAACAGGGCGGCTAGCGCCGCCCTGTTCGGCGGGCATCAGACCGTTCGCTCCTCCACCGCCTGGCGGGCGAGCCGGTCGGCCTGCCGGCCGAGCTCGGCGAGCGCCGCGACCTCGTCCTCCAGGTTGGCGCGGAGGAGCCCCCCGACGTCCTCCGCGCCCAACGCGTCGGCGAGGCGCACTGCGACCTCGTACGCGTCGATCTCGTAGTGCTCGGTCCCCATCGCGGCTGCGCAGTGGACGACCGGGCGGACCCCCGGGACGACCTGCGGCGCGAGCGTCTTGTGCTCGGTGCGCAGGCCGTCGAGGCCGAGCGCCGGGCGGCCGGCCGGGACGGCGCCGAGCGCGAGGAACGCCTCCTTCACCCGCCCGACGTGGCCGCGCGTCTCGTCGAGGTGGGATCGCAACGCCGTCGCGAGCCCGTCGTCTGCGACCTCGAGCAGCAGCTCGGGGAGCACGAGCCTGGCGAGCGTCTCCTCGATGGTGAGCAGGCGCGCGAGCTCCTCGAGTAGGAGCCCGCGCGCCGACTCGATCTGCGGCGGCGTGGTCACTGCCCCTTCTTGATGCCGGGCTCGGCCCACTCGAGCTGGATCGGCTTCACCGGCTGCTCGCCCGGGGTGTTAGCCGCCTTCTTCGGCTTGCCGAGCGGCAGGATCACCTTGCCGGCGCCGGAGAGCATCATGATCGCCGTCGCGGTGTAGTACGCGAGGATCGCCGACGCGACCAGGACCCAGCCCGCGACCTTGACCCAGCTGACGGACCCGACCGAGAGGCCGATCGCGAACACGGCCGACCCGGCGGCGAGGGTTGCGAGCACCGCGAACAGCGCCACGCTTTCGGCGATCGCCGCCAGCGCACCGGCGAGCGTGATCGCGGCCAGCGTGTAGAACCACATCGCGAACTGCGGGTCGGACACGGATCCCGCCGGATGGGCGGGGATCTTGTCCCACATCTGCAGGATGTTCAGGATCCCGAACGCGATCCAGAACGACCCCCACATGCCGTGCATCGCCGTCGCGATCGTGTCGCGGACGCGGAACGCCCACATGCCGGCCATGAATTGCGCGATGCCGCCGAAGACGGCGGCGAACGGCCACAGCGTGTAGTTCGCGGTCGCGCCGCCGTAGACCCCCGTCAGGTGCAGCGCGACCATGAACGTCGCCGCCGCGAATCCGAAGAGGCCGAGCACCGAAGGGGCGGCGAACGGCTGCAGCATCACGCGCGGCCGGGCGAACCCGTCCTCCCATTCGGTGCCCCTCTCGACCGTCACGACCCGGCGCGCCTCGCTCGTCATCGTCGTTCCTCCTTCCGTCGCTTCTGCGGGACGACCGTGTAGCGCGGGTCGCGCGCCGACTGGAAGCCCGCCTTGAACACCGACCAGCGGAGCGCGAGCTCGCCGGCCAGGATGAGTGCGCCTCCCGCCACCGCCGCCGCGCGCGAGCGCTTCCCGCGGGTCGCGAGGAGCGCGGTCCCGGCGACGGTGCACGCCTTCGTGACCTTGTTGAACCGCCCCGCCTGGCCCTGCTTGTAGACCTCGCCGACGAACCCGAGCTTGCGCTCCATCACCTGCATGAGGGCGAGCTCGGCGGCGACGCCGCCGATCGCGGTTCGGCGTGCGGGCGCCGCGACGCCGGTCGGCGTCGCCATCGCGGCTGCTGCGCCGGCGCTCGCGACGGCGCTCGCGCCGAACAGCCACGGCAGCTCGTCGCGCGCCTCGCTCCACACGGGGATGGCTGTGTTCGCGACGAGCGCACCGGTGTAGGTCGCGAGCGGCGGCCCGGCGAGGAACGACACGACCTCCCCCGCGACCCTGATCGGCTTCAGCACTCCGAGCAGCTCGAGCAGCGCCGCCGTCACGGCGGAGCCGCTCTGCACGACGAGGATCCAGCTGCCGACGCTCATCGGCGAGGTCACCTTGAAGACGCGGAGCATGTGCAGGAAGCGCTCCGGCCGCCCGAGGTCCTTGATCAGGAGCAGTGGGTTGAGGACGTCGCACGCCGCGCCGACGAAGAGCGCCGACTTCGACAGGCGCTCGTTCCCCGCGGCCTTGGCGACCCCGTGCAGCACGGCCGACGCCCCCGCCAGGCCGCCGGTGAAGAAGTAGACGGGGATCTCGGGGTTCCACACCGGCTCCTTGACGATGTTGCGCCCGTAGTAGTCCTCCATCACCGTGCCCCGCTCCGTGATCGAGCCCACCCAGTCCGTCGTGCCGGCGGGGCGGCCGTTCCGCACCGCCTGCTTCTCCTCGAGCGGCTTCCGGTCCGTCATTCGCGGCCTCCGATGAACGCGGCCGCGAGGCCCACGAACATCGCGGTCGCCGCGAGCGCCGTCGTCCGCCACAAGCGCGGCAGGTGCGCCGTCGGCACGACTGGGTCCGGCGGGAGGCCGTACACCTCCGGCTCGTCGAGCAGCAGGAAGAACGCGCCGAAGCCGCCGACGCCGTCGTTCGGGTCGTGGCCGTAGAGCTGCGCGCCGTTCCACCCCTCGGCCTCGAGCTTCGCGAGGCGCTTCTCTGCGCGCTCCCGCAGCTCGTCGAGCTCCCCGAACTGGATCGAGTCCGTGGGGCACGACTTCGCGCACGCGGGCTCGTGGCCGCCCTTCAGCCGGTCGTAGCAGAGTGTGCACTTCCAGACTCGGCCGTCCTCCTTCTTGCCGAAGATGGGCAGGGCGAGGGGCGCGTCGTCGGGCGAGCGCGGGAGGTCGCGCTTGTCGATGACGCCGAAGGGGCACGCCGGCACGCAGTAGCCGCAGCCGTTGCAGATGTCCTCCTGCACGACGACCGTGCCGAACTCGGTCCGGAAGAGCGAGCCCGTCGGGCAGACGTCGAGGCAGCCGGCGTGCGTGCAGTGCTTGCAGACGTCGGACTCCATCAGCCACCGCAGCGGCTCCGGCGCGACGGCCGCGTCGGTCTCGACGGTCGCCGTCTCTCCGTCGAGCTTCAGCGGCTTGCGCTGCTCGACGAACGCGACGTGACGCCACGTCTCCGCGCCGAGGTGCGAGGTGTTGTCGTAGCTCTCGCCCGTCCAGACGAGGCCGTCCTCCGGGATCAGGTTCCACTCCTTGCACGCGACCTCGCACGCCTTGCAGCCGATGCAGATCGTCGTGTCCGTGAAGAAGCCCATGCGCGGCTTCGCCTCCGCG
>DASWRL010000051.1:0-11083 GCA_036403195.1 Gaiellaceae bacterium | reverse complement strand
CCCGGGGCTCTCCCCTACTGAACCCGGGCCGGCGGCGTCGCGCTGCGTCACTTTGCCGAGAGCCGGTGCGGGCGTAACCCGTTCCGCCGCCGCCTTTACGTGACCCGTACAACCGATCGCGCAAGAAGCGGGAATTACCGGCTGCCGGCGCCCGGCCGGGGAGAGGTGGTCGGGCGCCGGCCTCGCCGGAGGGTGGAGCTTATTGGCAGGTGGGGGCCGGTGTCGACTCCTGGACGTCACCGTTCTGGAGCGCCGACTTCCCGCGCTGGGCCCACGCCCATTTCGAGCCGACCTGGATGCTGATGCAGTACGTCTGTCCCTTGTCCGACGGCGGGACGAAGTAGCCCACGAATCTCGCCGCGGCGTCGTACGACTGCCGGATCTTCGTGAGGGTCAGGCTCGAGTACGTCTTCTTGTCGACGTAGAGCGCCTCGATCGCCGGCAGCGACGCCCGGACGTCTGCGTCTGCGGCCTTCTGGCTCGCGCGATCCTTGAAGCCGAGGAACGACGGGATCGCGATCGCGAGCAGGACGGCCAGGATCACGATGACCACGAGCAGCTCGACCAGCGAGAACCCGCGCTGCTCCCTGATGTCGACGTGGAGTGCCATGAGACCCTTGTCGGCTCCGGACGCGGAATCCGTTAGGGCTGCGAAGGGGCGGCTCGCGTCGCTCGCCGGCCGAGCTGCGGTTGTCCCGACCGGGGGGATCTAGTAGGTTTGCCGCCTCCGGATGCAGCGTGGCGCGTATCAGCTATGGCGGGGCCTGGTCGCATTGGTCGCTGCGGCGTGTGTGGTGCAGATCTTCCTCGCCGGCCGTGGAGCCTTCGGCGTCCACGGTGCGGCGAAGCTCGACGACCAGAAGAGCTTCGACCCGCACCGTGCCCTCGGGGAGATCATCGGTCTGCTCGCCGTGATCGCCCTTCTGGCCGCTCTCGTGTACTGGCGTGACAAGCGGCTGATCGGGCTGACGTTCGTGTTGGCGCTGATGGCCGAGGTGCTGCAGCACCTGTTTGCGTTGCCGCACCATCCGTGGGTTGCCGGACTGCACGCGCTCGACGGCGTCGCCATTCTCGGTCTCTCCGCCTGGCTCGCGCACGAAGCGTGGCGCGGGACAGGGGCAGATCGCCCGGCAGCCGCCGCCTAGGGACGTCCACGCCTCAAGACGCTCCTCCGGCCCTGTGGGGGAGCGTCCGCTGCGCGATCCCTGAGCTCCCCGGGTTGGACTCGAACCAACAACCCTTCGGTTAACAGCCGAATGCTCTGCCAATTGAGCTACCGGGGATCGTTCGGCGGCGCATTGTACCCGCCGCTTCTTCGGGTCGCGATCGCCGCCGAGCCGTGTCTATTCTTGGGGAGTGAGCGTGATCGGCCTCGTTCTCCTCGCCGCAGCGGTGCTGCTCGTCGCCTTCGCGGAGTGGCCGAGGCTCGCGCAGCGTGCGAAGCTCCCGACGCGCCGCCGGTCGCGCCCCGAGAAGGCGCGGCATCTCCGCGTCGTCGAGCCTGAGTTCGATCCGGAGGAGTTCCAGCGGGCGGTCGAGCGCGACCTGGCGAACCTGCCCACGTACGACCCTCGCGCGAACCGCGACTAACGCACCCACACCGTCGCGCGAAGCGTCGCGGTGTTCGGGAGGATCTTCACCACGTCCTCCATGTTCTTCGTCTCCTGGTAGTCGGCGACGGAGAGGACGAGCCGGTGCGCGCGCCCGAGCGCGGCTGGGATCCGGATAACGCCGCGGCGGAAGACGGCGGCGACGCTCTTCCCGTCGACCTGGGCGGCGATCGACTCGGGGTCGACGCCCGACCCGGAGTCGGCGGCGGAGACGACGATCGCGCCGCGCGAGGGGCGCAGGCGGAGCGTGGGGGGCCTCACGTCGTCGATCCACGACCGGAACGTGAACGGGCCGGGCGTCCCGACCGCGTCGAAGACGGCCTCGTAGATCCCGCCGGCGGGGAGCACGACGGCGGCGATGTCGCGGCTCGCGCCGTAGCTCTGCCGGTACGGGTTCACGTCGAGCGGTAGCCCGGTGTAGCCGGCGACGCGGTCCTCGGCGCCGAAGAGCGTCACGTGCGGGACGACGGAGCCGGAGAGGACGACGACGCCGGCGTTCGCCGCGCCGTGCGGGACCCGGAACGTGTACGCCCGCTCCGGCCCCGGGAAGCTCGTTCCGGCTCCCGTCGGGTAGCGGTAGTGCGAGATGAGCGCCGGCGCGCCGACCGTCGTCCCGCTGTGGATGCCCGGGCGCGCGAGCGGCTGCGCATGCTCGTTCGCGAGCTGCGCCGCGGTCGTCAGGAACCAGAACGGGATCCGCCGCGTGTCGGCGCCGTGGCGCAGGAGCACGAAGCCCGTCTCGTCGCCCGCGGTGGCCGCCGCGGTCGCCGTCACGTCGAACGTGCCGGGGACGGTCACCGTCGTCGGCGCCGTCACGGTGCCGAGCCCTTGCTGGACAGCGACCGAGACGCTCCAGTCGCCTGCACCGCCGCCCGCGTCCGTCAGCGTGACGGACCGCGTCGCCGCCTCCGTGGCGCGCAGCTCGCCGAACGAGAGACCGGTGGGCGCGGCGAAGACGAGCGGGACGTCAGCGCGCGGCAGGTCGACGAGCCCGCCGCCCTCCAGCGTCGTCGGGGCCTCCTTCTTGTTGTCGCCGAGCGCCGCGGTGGCCGTCTGGACGAGCGCGGACCTGATCTCCGCCACGGTCCAGTCCGGATGGCGCTCCTTCAGCAGCGCCGCGGCGCCGGCGACGTGCGGCGCCGCCATGCTCGTCCCCATCAGCGACCCCCACGTGCCGGACTTCGGCGGCAGCGACGAGAGCACGTCGACGCCGGGGGCGACGACGTCCGGCTTCAGCTGGAGCGTGAGCGGCGTCGGTCCGGCGGACGAGAAGCCGGCCACCACCCTGTCGGAGTCGACGGCGCCGACGGCGATCGCGTCGGGGGCCGTGGCCGGAGACGTGATCGTGCCGTACCCGTAGTCCGCGAAGTCGTTCCCGGCGGCCACGACAGGGACGACGCCCGCCGCCGCCGCGCCCTCGATCGCGTGCACGACGAGGTCGCGGCTTGGCTCGACCTCGGGCTCGCCGAGCGAGAGGTTGATGACGTTCATCCCGTCGGACACGGCCGCCTCGATCGCCGCGGCGATCTCGGCGCTGTTCCCGTCGAGGCCGAACTGGGGGGTGGGGGTCGTGAGCGCCTTGTAGTTGCCGATGTACGCGTTCGGCGCGACGCCCGAGAGGACGGTGGCGCGGGCCGCCGTGGCGTGATCGCCGGCGGCGATCCCGGCGACGTGCGTGGCGTGGAACGACTCGGCGGGATCGAACGGGAGCTTCGCGTTCTTCCACGTCGAGCCCACCGGCGTGAAGACGCGCTGCACGATCACCTTCGGCGTCGTGTACGCCTTCATCCCCTTCGGGAACCCCGGGGGGTAATGGAAGCCCTTGGGGCTGAAGTAGGGGTGGGACGCGTCGACCCCGTCGTCGATGATCGCGATCTTCATCCCGTTCCCGGCGTCCTCGAGATTCGCTCCCCAGAGCTTGTCCGCGCCGATCTGCTGCGGCCCGAGCTGCGCGGCGAGCGCGTGGTAGCGCACGTTCGGCCACACCTGGGCGACGCCCGGCACCTGCGCGAGACCGCCGACCTCGGCGCGCGGGAGGACGACCGCGACCCCGTTCGCGACGAGCCGGTAGTGCCAGCGGACGTGCGATCGCGGCAGCGCTGTCTCGATCCTCCGCGTGACGGCGCTCTGCTCGGCGTCCACCCGGCGCAGGTAGTCGGCGTGCCGCGCGGAGAGGAGTGACCGCCCGAACACGGACAGCGGCGGCGCCTTCAGGGTCACGACGACTTCGGTGAGCGGTGAGGCGGCACCCGCGAGCCCGTCGCCCGCCAGCACGACGGCGGCCGCCGCCGCGGCGCACGCGATCGTGAGGACGCGTCTCAAAGTGCCGCATCGTAGCCGCGCCCGTCGCGGCCGCCGGTTCGCGGCGGGGGCGCAGCGGCCGGGGGAGAGTACGGCCGCCGTCGCCACCGCCGCAGGCACCCGGCTCCCCCATGCCGCAGAGATCGGATGCCCGGGAGACGAGTTCGGAGTCCGCGCGCGCGGTCCTACCTCGCACGTGTGGCGTTCTTCGCGGCGGGAACACCGCTCGTAACCCACGGAGGAGGAAGCGTGAGCAACGCAGACGACACGAAGGGCCGCCTCAAGGAGGCCGCCGGCGACCTGACCGACAACGACGACCTGAAGCGCGAGGGCAAGGTCGACCGCGCGGAGGGGTCGGTGAAGGACAAGGTCGACGACGTCGCCGACGCCGTGAAGGACAAGCTGTAGGAGGTACGCGTGGCCGCGGTGGTCGAATCGAGCGCCGCGGCCACGTCCAATCGGTGTGGCCGTGGCCCGCGCGGGTCTGGACCAGACCAGGCCGATCGGCTACATCGGCGCGAGGATCCCTCGAACGGGAGTGGACCGGTGAAGCCCGGCCGTGAACGGTGGGTGCATGACACGCATTCATCGCTCACTCCTCGTCGCGGTCGTCGCCGCACTCGCCAGCCTCGTTGCAGGCCCGGTCGGTGCGCAGGCGGACGCGGGCGGCAAGGTCACCGTCTGCCACGGGACCGCGTCGGTCAAGAACCCGTACGTCGTGATCACCGTCGGATCGAGCGCCGTGCCGGCGCTGCTCGCGGGCGGCGGCCAGCGCAAGAACGACGACGTCGTCGCGACGGACGGCTCGTGCACGCCCGACCAGGGCGGCACCTTCTAGGTTCGAGTCGGTCGCCCGAAACGGAGGCCGGTGAGGCGCGCAGGGGGGACGCGCGGCCTCACCGGCGATCCGTGAGGTGCCTGACGTGGCCGTCCGGGGCGATCAACCGTCCTTCGCCGCCGGAGCTTTCAGGACGGTTCGACCCCAAAAGACCCCTCGCACCCATCATCGGCACCGTGGGGTCCGCGTCAAGCGGCTCTTGCGGCGTTCGACTCGATACGCCGCTCACGAGATCGGGATCGGCAGCCCCGCGCGTTCGGTCCGGGCTCGTGCCGGGCATCGTGTCCCCGACGGCGCATCAGCGTCGTGGCGGACGGGGGGCAGTCCTATGCACGACCGGCAGAAGGAGCTCGAAGAACTGCGGAACGCGCGCAGTCTCCTGATCGTCCTCCTCGCCGCAGCCCGTCAGACGCGGCCCGCCCTCGACGGCGCCGCACACGTTCTCGAGACCGACATCGCCGGCGACCTCGAACGGATCGCCGCATGCGCCGAGCGTGAGATCCAGTCGCTGAACGACGCGATCGAGGAACGCAGCTGAACCCGGGCCCGTACCTTGGCAAATCTCGACGCCGGTCGTACTCTCGGAACGGTGGAGCACCACGACGGTGAGCCGACCGAAGAGGACCTGATCCGGTTCGCCCGCGACCTGCTCGGACGCACCGATCGGCCACCGGACGAAGAGCTCGTCCGGGACAGCGTCCGCTACGCACGCGACCTCTGGGTGCGCCTCTACGAAGCGAACCAGGATCCGCCCGCGCCACAACGCTCCGAGTAGCTTCCGGAGTCGACCTGGCTGACCCTCATCTGGTCGGCCGACGACGTGTCTTCGGGGCACCGGTGAGTTTCGCGGCGCGAGCCGGTCTGAATCACGGCCGACTCGGATGCAGCCCAACCAGCGCCGAGCGGTCGTCGTCATCCACGAGAAGGAGGCCGGAATGGCAGCAGACACCCTGATCACGTGCCTTTGGTTCGACCACGGCGAGGCCCGCAGCGCGGCCGAGTTCTACGCCTCCGTCTTTCCCGACAGTCATGTGGGCGCCGCCCATAGCGCGCCCTCGGACTATCCCGGCGGCGAGGAAGGGAACGAGCTGACGGTCGAGTTCAGCGTGCTCGGCCAGAAATTCGTCGGCCTCAACGGCGGCCCCACCTTCAGGCCGAACGAAGCAGTCAGCTTCATGGTGGTGACCGAGGACCAGGCCGAGACCGATCGCTACTGGAACGCGATCGTCGAGAACGGCGGCGAGGAGAGCGCGTGCGGCTGGTGCAAGGACCGGTGGGGCTTCTCCTGGCAGATCACGCCACGTGTCCTGCTCGACGCCCTCGACAACCCGGACGCCGCAGCGGCGAAGCGTGCCTTCGACGCGATGATGCCGATGACGAAGATCGACGTCGCTGCGATCGAAGCGGCCCTCAGAGGGGAGACCGCCGACGCGTAACACGGCGTCGGCCGGGGGTGGGTGGATGGTGCCAATCCAGCCGCGCGGGGCTCTCAGCCACACCGGTCTGTTCCCGGAGTGTTCCCCCGAGGCGGCTTGAATGGGGGATGCGGATGAGAGGACTTGAACCTCCACGCCCTTTCGGGCACACGGACCTGAACCGTGCGCGTCTACCAATTCCGCCACATCCGCGCGGGAGGCCAGTGTACCCGCGCCCGCTCGCTACGATCGGTGTGTGAGCACGCAACCGCTCCGCGATCTGCTCCAGCGCGCGTTCCCGGACGCGAGCGAGCTGGACGTGGTCGACCGCACGGGCGGAGGCGACCACTTCCAGGTGGTCGTCACGGCGCCGTCGCTGGCCGGCCTGTCGCTCGTCGAGCAGCACCGCCGCGTCTACGAGGCGCTCGCGGGGCCGCTCGCCGACGGGACGATCCACGAGCTGCGCATCAAGACGAAGGGAGAAGGCCGGTCATGAGCTACAGCGACAAGATCAAGGGCGTCATCGAGGGCTCGGACGTGGCCATCTTCATGAAGGGGACGCCCGCGTTCGTGATGTGCGGCAACTCCGACCGGGCGCTGCAGGCGCTCCGCCGCGCGGGCGCGCCCGTGACCGCGGTCGACATCCTGCCCGACCCGCAGATCCGCCAGGAGCTGTCGCAGATCTCCGGCTGGCCGACGATCCCGCAGGTGTTCGTGAAGGGCGAGCTGGTCGGCGGCGCCGACATCGTCGAGGAGCTGGAGCAGAGCGGGGAGCTCGAGGAGACGCTCCGCGCGAAGCTCGGCGATGGCTACGCGGCCCGCCGCGACGAGCAGACCGTCGCACTGAGCTAACCGGTCAGGCGGCGAGCGCCGCCAGCACGTCGTCGGCGTGCTTCGCCGGCTTCACGTTGCGCATGACGCGCTTCAGCGTCCCGTCGGCATCGATGACGAACGTCGTCCGCCTGATCCCGTCGTAGGTGCGGCCCATGTACTTCTTCTCGCCCCAGGCGCCGTACTGCTCCGCGACCGCGTGGTCGGGGTCGGCGAGGAGCGGGAACGGGAGGCCGTACTTCTCCTTGAACTTCACGTGCGACCTCGCGCTGTCGGGTGAGACGCCGAGCACGACCGCCCCGGCGCGTTCGAGCTCGCCGTAGACGTCGCGGATCCCGCACGCCTGCGTCGTGCAGCCGGGAGTGTCGTCCTTGGGATAGAAGTAGAGGACGACCTGCTTGCCGCGCAGGTCAGAGAGTCTGACCGTCTCGCCGCTGTCGCTCGTCAGCGCGAAGTCGGGTGCCGGCTTGCCTTCTTCGACCACGGATGCTCCTCTGGGTAGCTTTCCCGCGATGCTAACGGCGCATCACGTGAACGCATTCCTGCTGATCGGCGCGTGCGTCGTCGCCTCGGCCGCCGCGTTCTGGGCTCGGCGAAGGCGCGCCGGATCTGTGGTCGCGCAGCTCCTCGCGCTCGCGCAGACGCTGATCGTGGCCCAGGTCGCGCTCGGACTTCTGCTCCTCTCCGACCACCGCCGCGCCAAGGATCACCTGCACTACGCCTACGGGACGTTCGCGCTCCTCGCAATTCTCTCCCCGTGGCTGTACGCGCCGGACGAGCCGCGCGCGCGACTCGGATGGTTCGCGGGTGCGACACTCGTGGCGGCCGCCCTCGGCGTCCGCGCCTACATGACCGCATGAGCCCGTTCCTCCGCAACATCGCGATCCTCGCCGGCCTCGCGCTCGTGATCGTCGTCCTCAACCAGGAGACGGCGCTCGTGACGGCGGCGACGCTGCTCCGGTTCGCGTTCTTCATCGCGATCGGCGTGGCCGCGTACTTCTTCTGGCGCGACTTCGGGCGTCGTGAGATCGAGACGTGGCCGGCACGCGCCGCCGCCGTCTTCTACGCCGCGGTCGCGCTGCTCGTGCTCGACATCGGCTGGTACGCCGTCGTCGGCGTGGCCGGCCGCGACATCCTCGCGTTCTTCGCCGTGGCGGCTATCTGCGTCTACGTCGGCGTCAGGACGTGGCGCGAGCAGCGCTCGGCTCTCTGACCGCGACGCCGTCGAGGCGGTCGAGCGTCTCGCGCAGCGTCATGTGCTGGCCGACGAAGATCGGCGTGTCGCGCTCGGTGTACCGGGACGCCTCGGACTCGCGCAACCGGAGCATCAGGTGCATGAAGTCGGCGGGCTCGTCGCACTCGAAGGCCGTCATGAACTCCTGGTCGTCGATCCCGAACGAGTACGTCGTGTGATTGTGGATGCCGGGGAACTCCTCACGGCCGATACGGATGTGCTCGTCCATCGCCCGCCGGCGGTCGCCTTCCGGCAGCGCGTACCACGGACGCACCTTCACGAACGGGTAGACGACCAGGTACGGGCTGCCCTTGGGCTCGACCTTCCGTGCCTTGCGCGCAGAGGTGTATTGCGAGGCGCGGGTCGTCGCGAGGTAGTTGTACGGCGTCTCGAGCCAGCCCGCGAGCGGGGTGGCGTTCAGGGCCGCGCCCAGCTCGCCGAGATCCTCGTACCGCTCGGTGATCTTCCAGAGGAAGAAGTCGGCGTCGGGCCGCACGCCGGTCAGCGAGTAGGCGCGCAGGTGGGAGAAGCGCGGCGCGAGCTCGTCGACCGTCTCGACGAACGCCTCCTTCGCCGCCGCGCGCTCCTCCACCGGAAGCCGCCGCCATGCCGGCTCGGCCCGGTAGAACGTGTAGGCGACGTACTGTCCGGTCACGGTCCGAAGCGTAGCGACGTCAGCTGGACCGGAAGCTGGCGCGCGCGGTGCCTGCGGGGCCCGCGTTCATCACCGCCGAGGCGCTCGCTGCGACCACGTGCCGGCCGCGCGGGAGCTTCCCCTTGAACGTCACCCGCGCCGGGACCTTGCCCGTCGCCGTGCCCCGCAGGCGCCGGCCGTCGAGCACGACCGTGTAGGCGCAGTCGAGCGAGCAGGTGACGGTGACCGTGACGCCCTTCGCCGTGGGCCGCGCGGGCTTCACCGACACCTTCGGCGTCAGGCGGAGCCCGGGGCACGACGCGACGACGCCGCGGTGCACGGTCGCGACCGCGGCGGCCACCGTCGGCTCCGACGTCTTCGCCGTCCCGTCGACGTAGTAGAGGCCGGACTGCCACGCCGCGAGCGCGGGCTCGTCCTGCACGTGGAAGAGCAGGAGGCCCATCACCGTCGGCTGGCAGAACGTCATCTGCATCGCCTGCGTGTACATCTGCGCCTGGGTCGCCTCGTCGACCGGCTTCGTCGTCGACGGCTCGGTCCCGGTGTAGAGCGCCGCCTTCGCGGGTGGCGGCACGGTCTCGATCCCGAACTCGTCGTAGAGGATCGGCAACGTCGACCCGTGCTGCGCCGTGCCGTCGAACGCGGCGCCGAGCAGACCGACGAGCTTCTGGTAGTCGGCGAGGCCGATCGACGTGCCGTTCGGGTGCGGGAAGCTCGGACCAGTCTGCGAGTTCTCGGGGTACGGATGGAAGGCGAACGCGTCCATGATCGGGACCTGGCGGCCACTCGCCTTGTAGGCGGCGCCGAGGTCGGCGACGAACGCCGTCGGTGAGTGCGTGTCACGGCCGGTGTTCGGCTTGTCGACCCCGCGCGGTGCGAGCGCACCGCCGTAGATCGTCGAGTGCGGGCGAACCGCCTTGAGCGCGTCGTAGGTCGTGGCGAGGAGCAGCTCGTACGCCGGCGCCGCGACGTCCTCGCCGCTGGGGCCGAACTGCGGCATCCAGAACCGGTTCAGGTTCGGCTCGTTCCCGACGACGAAGTCGTGGACGAGCGGGAACCGCTTCGCGACGTCGACGCAGAACGCCGCGAAGTCCGCGCGGTCCTGGTCGGTCAGCGGCGTCACGCTCGATCCGTAGGGATACAGCGACAGGATCACGCGGATGCCGCTGAACTGCGCCGCGGCGACGGCGTTCCCGAGCGACACCTGGTCGTTCGGCCCGAGGGCGGTCTGGCCGCGCACCCACGTCTGCGTGATGCGGATCGTGTCCAGCCCGGCCAGCCTCGCCTCGAGCATCTCGGCGCGCGAGAACGCGGGATCGGCGGCCACCGCGACGTCCTCGGCGGCCCCCACCAGCATGTACGGCCCGCCCGCGACCGCCGGAGCCGCCGTGCAGAGAAGGAGGCCGAGCGCGAGGAGGATCGTCTTCACGGTCGCCCACAGTACCCTGGCGCACCGTGGCGGAATCCCGGCTCGAGAGCCAGCTCAAGCGCGTCCCGGCGACGCCGGGCGTCTACCTCTTCCGCGACGCGGCGGGCGAGGTCCTGTACGTCGGGAAGGCCAAGTCGCTCCGCCCGCGGGTGCGGTCGTACTTCCAGCCCGGCTCGAGCGACACGCGGTACGGGATCCGCACCATGGCGAGCCGCGTCGAGACGATCGAGACGATCGTCACCTCGAGCGAGGTGGAGGCGCTCCACCTCGAGCAGAACCTCGTCAAGCGGCACCGGCCCCCGTTCAACGTTCGGCTCCGCGACGACAAGTCGTTCCCGTACATCGCGGTCACGATCGAGGACGACTACCCGCGCGTCATGTTCACACGCGAGCGGCACCGGCGCGGCGTCTGGTACTTCGGCCCGTTCGCGAACGCGAAGAAGGTGCGCGAGACGCTGGACGTCCTCAACCGCGTCTTCCGCTACCGGCCGTGCGAGGGGCCGCAGCCCGGCCGGCACAGCGGCATCCCGTGCCTCGACTACCACATCGAGCGCTGCTATGCGCCCTGCGTCGACTACATCTCCAAGGAGTCGTACCGCGAGCTGATCGACCAGGTGATCGAGTTCCTCTCCGGCGACGACCGGCCGATCCGCCTCGAGCTCGAGCGTCAGATGCGCGAGGCGGCCGCCGACGAGCGCTTCGAGGACGCCGCGCGCTACCGCAACCGGCTGCATGCGGTCGAGCGTCTGTCCGAGCGGCAGGCGGTCGAGCGC
>DASWRL010000050.1:0-57966 GCA_036403195.1 Gaiellaceae bacterium | reverse complement strand
CGCCAGCACAACGTTCAGGTGGCGCAAGTGGCGAAGCTGCGAGGCGGTTCCCGAGTGCAGCGTCGACTCATGGAACGTCCGCAGCTGCGGCGCCCCGATCTGGCGGCAATTCACCCACCCGATGGTCGGGACAGCGAACTTATCGACCGTCTCCTTGTACGCCTCGAGCGTCCGCCGCTTGAGCGAACCGTTGTCGACCTTCTGCTGCGTCTGCCGGAGGAACTCAGCGGCCCACTGCGGGAACGCCATGTTCCGCTCCTCTTGGTAGCCGGCGCGCCCCTTGTCGATCTCAACCTGGAGCTCGCGCAGCACCTTCTCCGCCACGCGGCGGTCCTTGATCCGCGCGCCCTTCTTCACCTTGCCGTCGTGCCCGCGCATGGACGTGTAGTAGGACGGCTGACACTTCGCCGCCTTGCACGCCGAGTCGACGGAGTCGATGGCGGTCTTGCTGTTGTTCGGGCAATGCGACTGATGCGCGACCCGAAGCGATGCCTTGCGAGGAGTCATCTGTGGCCTCCCGTGGTCTTGGACGCACGGAGCCTAACAGTTTATGTACCCGATTTGTACCCGACGACCGATTTAGACGGTCGGATATGGCTTATCCAAAGCCAAGAATGAACTTGGCATCATCGGACATCCGCTCCGGCGTCCACGGCGGGTCGAAGGTCAGCTCGCTCTCGACGTCCTCGACCCCGGGGATCTGCCGGACGGCGCGGTCGATGTCCTCCTGGATCATCGCCCCCGCCGGGCAGCCCATCGAGGTGAGCGTGTACTGCACCTTCACGGTCGAGCCGTCGATGTCGGCGCCGTAGAACAGCCCTAGCTCGACGATGTCCATCCCGAGCTCCGGGTCCTCGACCTCGCGGAGCGCCTCGACGACCTCTTCCTGCGTCGGCATACCCCGGGAGCGTAGCGCCCCGGCCTTAGCTGAGCCGGACCTCTTCGCGCCGGTCGCGGGCGAAGAAGTGGATCCCGTCGACGAACCGCACCCAGTTGCATCGGGTGCACATGACGAGGCTGTGCGTCCGGGCGGAGTCGGCGAGGAAGCGGACGCCGCGCAGCAGGTCGCCGTTCGAGACGCCGGTCGCGACCACGATCACCTCCTGCGGTGCCAGGTCGTCGATCGTGAAGACGCGCTCGGTGTCGTCGATCCCGTGCGCCCGCGCCTCCTCGATCTCGGCGCGCCGCGTGGGCCACAGCTGGGCCTGCAGCTCGCCGCCGAGGCACCGGAGCGCGGCCGCGGCGAGGACGGCCTGCCTCGTGCCGCCGATGCCGATCGCGAGGTGGTCGTTCGTGCCCCGGACCGCAGCGCTGATCGACGCCGTGACGTCCCCGTCCTGGATCAGCTTGATCCGGGCGCCGGCGGCACGGATCTCCTCGATCAGGTCGTGGTGCCGCGGCCGGTCGAGCACGATCGCCGTCACGTCGTTCACCATCCGGCCGAACGCGTCGGCGATCGAGCGGATGTTGTCCCCGACGGGCAGCGTCAGCTCGATCTTGCCCCGGGCGCGCGGCCCGACGGCCATCTTCCGCATGTACATCTCGGGCAGCGACGGCATCGCGCCGCGGGGCGACGCCGCGATCATCGAGATCGCGTTCGTGCCGCCGCGGGCGACGACGGCGCGTCCCTCGAGCGGGTCGAGCGCGAGGTCGAACTCCTCACCGCCCGCGCCGATCGACGTCCCCGCCGCGAGCTGCTCGGCGTCCTCGGCCGCCCCGATGACGACCTTGCCGCTGATCGGCATGCGCTCGAGCGCGAGGCGGGCGCCCGAGAACGCCGCCTCCTCGGCGGCCTGCATGTCGGCGCGCCCGAGCCAGCGGGCGCCTGCCAGCGCCGCGCGCTCCGTCACGCGCGCGAACGTCTCGCACTGGCACGGTGGACGCTCGTGCTCGAGCTGCACGACCGCCGGCCGCTGCTCCTCGACCTGCATCAGACCGACTCCCGCGTCCGCTCGGCCGCCCTCATCACCAGGCCGATCACGCTGTCGATCGTGCGGTCGGCGTTCGAGTTCTCGACCACCGGGACCCCCTCGCGCCGCGCGCGGCCGGAGATGTACGTCTGGATCCGCCGGATGTCCTCGAGCCGGTCGAGGTACTTCTCCATCCCGCGGACCCCGCCGGTCGCGCCGTCGCGGACGTGGAAGTGCCGCCGGTGCACGTTCTCGTCGCTGATCTCGAGCACGACGTGCACGATCAGCGCGCCCTCGAGCTCCCGCGGCAGCATCCCGGGAACGAGGTGGACGCCCTCGAGCACCATCGACCACCCCTCCTCGAGCGACCGGTGGAGCGCCGCGTCGACGCCGACGCACACGTGACGGCACTGGTCGACGAAGCCCACGATCGTCGGGTCTCCCGTCACCTCCTCGTCGAGCGCCTGCCCCGCCTCGAAGCTCGAGAAGTGGATCGTCGGCATGAACTCCGGCGAGAAGAACGCCCGCATCGTCTGCCTGATGAAGTCGGTCGAGGCGACGCGGTTGATGCCGAGGCGGTGCGCGACCTCGGTGGCGACGGTCGACTTCCCGGTCCCCGTCGAGCCGCCGATCAGGACGATGATCGGCACGTCGAGGTCGTGCAGCTCGGACAGGCGCCGGAGCCGGTCGACGGCGCGGCTGCCTTCGTCGTCGCCGAGCACCTCGCACGCCAGCACGCCGAGACGCTCGAGCGTCACGGCCCGCTCCCCCGCCTCGGCGAGGTCGAGCTCGATGCGCAGCGCGAGGTGGTAGGCCTGGTCCGCCGCCACACCGGTGGCGATCAGCGCACGGGCCATGATCCCTTTCGAGTAGGGCAGCTGGTCGTTGCCGAGCGGCAGCGGCTCGCCGCGCCGCGGCTGCGAGCTCACGCGACCACCGACGGCACGAGCCCGAGCAGCGCGTCGTCGTCGACCCCGACGACGTCGTTCGCGGCGAGCACGACGTCGATCCCCCGCTCGAGCGCGTGCGCCGCGACGACGTCGATCCCGGCCGCCTTGATCTCGACGAGGTACGTGTCCGCGTCGACGAGATCGCCGCGCAGCGCGCTGCGGTCGGCGAGGTTCGTCGAGACGCGCACGACGTCCGCGTCGAGGTGCGACACGTCCGTCGCGCCCGCCGTGAAGACGGCGACGCGGCCGCGGAGCGGCGCCGTCGGCCGCAGGCGCAGCCGGGGGCGCTCGACGACGACGTCGGAGATGAGGCGCCGGTACGTGTCGAGGTACGGGTCGCGATCGACGACGCCGGTGACGAGGACGCGCCGCGTGGTGGCGACCGGCGGGATCGCCGCGCCGCTGCCGTCGAAGAGCACGACGTCGGGCCGCAGCTCCTCGGCGAGCCGCGCGCCGTCGGCGACGTTCGAGACGGTGACGCCCCCCGCGAATCCGCCTCCCGCGCGCCGGCAGCCGATCGTCGGGACGCCGGCGAGCGCGGCGATCTCGAGATGGTCGGAGGCCGCGTGCCGCCCCGACCTGGCGAGGGCGACCAGGTCGTGCACTGTCGGCGGCGACTCGACGAGCTCCGGCTCGGGCGGCCCGCCGCGCCCCATCGCGACCACGACGACGCGGCGGTCGCGGGCGAGCAGCCGTGCCAGGTGGATCGTGACCGCCGTCTTGCCGACGCGTTTCCCGGTGCCCACGACGGAGACCGACGGAAGCTCGAACGGCTCGAGCGCCGGGGGGTCGAACCGGAAGTCCCCGCCGACGTACGGCAGCCCGGCGGCGAGAGCCCTCGCCGCCCACTCCATGCGCTCGCGGGGGCCGAGCACCGGCTCGTCGGAGAGGTCGACGACGATCTCCGCCGAGTCGAACCCGTCGACGAGCAGCACGCCGTAGTCGGCGCCGTCGCGCAGCTTCTCGGTGCCGCCGACGAGGATCGCGCCGACCCACTCGTAGGGCAGCGCGCGGAGCGCGTCGCGGACGACGGGCGCGTAGTGCTCGCCGTCGATGAGCGCCACCGCCCTCACCTCCTCGCGGTCACCTCGCTCTCGATGCGCCCGGTGTACTTCTCGTACTCGCCGGTCGCGACGTCGAACTGGATGATCCGCTCCTGCCCGTGGAACGGATAGCGGCGCCACACGGTGGCGTGCGTCCCCGTGATCTCCACGACGTTGTAACAGGGTCGGGTGTTCCCGCGGAGACGCAGCGTGGAGACGGTCCCCGTGTTCACCACGAAGAGGTTCTCGAGCTTCCAGGCATAGGGGACGTGCTTGTGCCCCGACAGCACCAGGTGCGCACCCGCGCGCTGCAGGCACTCGATCGCGTCGCCGGCGTCGTGGACGACGTTCCGCTCGCGCCCCGTGCCCGGGATCGGCAGCAGGTGGTGGTGCAGCACGAACACGTTGAGGTCGGACGGCTCCGCCCCGAACTGCTCCTCGATCCACCCGTACCGTCCTCGCCCGATCTGGCCGTGGTCGAGGTCGGGCTCCGTCGAGTCGACCGCGACCACCGTGATCCCGCCGCGCCGGAGGACGGAGCTCCGCTCGCCGATCAGCTGCTCGAAGTGGACGTAGCCGACGTTCCGCGAGTCGTGGTTGCCCGGCACGACCACGAGCGCGTCGCACTCGACGGTCTCGAGATACCGCTTGGCTTGGGCGAATTCCTCCTTGAAGCCAAAGGTCGTCAGATCGCCCGAGCAGACGACGATGTCGGGTTTCAGGTCGTTGATCTCGGCAATCGCCCTTTCCATCAGGTCGGGCACGAAGTGCGGGTCACCGCAATGGAGATCGGAGAGATGAGCGATCGTCGGCACCGGCGAGAGGAGTCTAGGTCATCCGGGGTCGTTGCTACCCTGACCGAAGTGGTGCCGGAAACGCCTGTTTTCCAGGCATATCGTGGATCGGAACCGCCTCGCTTCGCCAACGCTGCGGAGCTCGAGTACGCGAAGATCCTCGATTGGTACGGGATTCCCTGGATGTACGAGCCGACGACGTTCGTGCTCGAGCGCGACGACCAGGGACGGGTGACCGAGGCGTTCGCACCGGACTTCTACCTCCCCGAACAGGACCTCTACCTCGAGGTGACGGTGATGAAGCAGTCGCTCGTCACCCGGAAGAACAGGAAGCTCCGCAAGCTCCGGCTGCTCTACCCGGAGATCAGGATCAAGCTCTTCTACGAACGGGACTTCGAACGGCTCGCGGCCCGCTTCGGGCTGCGGAAGGCCTCCTGAACACGCTGGCCGGACGCGACGAGCGCATCGGCGAGGTCTTCCTCGACGCGGACGAGCTCCGGGTGCGCGTGCGCGAGCTCGCGGCGGAGATGGCCCGGGACTACGAGGGGCGCGAGCCGCTGCTCGTCGGCTCGCTGAAGGCGTGTATCCCGTTCGTCTGCGACCTGTCGCGGGCGCTCCCGATCCACCACGCGCTCGACTTCGTCGAGCTCGCCGGGTACGGCGACGGCCAGGAGGGGATCCGGTTCCTGAAGGACCTCGACGCCGAGATCGAGGGCCGCGACGTCGTCCTCGTGGACGCCGTCATCGACACGGGGCTCACGATGCACTACCTGACGCGGTCGCTGGCGATCCGTGGCCCCGGGACGCTCCACATCGCCACGCTCTTCGAACGGCCCTACCGCCGGCTCGTCGACGACCTCCCGGTGCGGTACGTGGGCTTCACGATCCCGGACGAGTTCTTCGTCGGCTATGGGTTCGAGCTGGGCGAGCGCTACCGGAACCTGCCCGACCTCCGGCTCGTCCGCTGAAATTTTTAGGTCCGGCTAAACTTCGGGTGTGATCACGACGCGGCAGCCGCTGCCGCCGGGGCTTCGGACCGTCGACGAGGCCCTTCATCGCACGCGCTTCCGGATCCTCCCGTTCCTCGGGCCGGCGTTCATCGCGTGCGTCGCGTACATCGACCCGGGGAACTTCGCCACGAACGTCGCCGCCGGATCGAAGTACGGGTACCGGCTGGTGTGGGTGATCGTCGCGGCGAACCTGCTCGCGATGCTGATCCAGGTGCTGTCGGCCAAGCTCGGGATCGCGACGGGGCGCAACCTTCCCGAGGTCACGCGCGAGCGGCTGCCGCGCCGCGCCACGGTGTTCCTGTGGCTCCAGGCCGAGGCGATCGCGATGGCGACCGACCTCGCCGAGTTCCTCGGAGCCGCGCTCGGCTTCCACCTGCTCTTCGGGTGGGCGCTGTTCCCGTCCGCGGTCGTCACCGGGATCGCGGCGTTCGCGATCCTCGGGCTGCAGCGCTTCGGCTTCCGGCCGCTCGAAGCGGTCATCGCGGTCCTCGTCGGCCTGATCGGGATCTGCTACCTCGCGGAGCTCGCGTTCGCGCATCCCGACTACGGCGCCGTCGTCCACCACGCCGTCGTCCCGCAGTTCGGCAGCGAGGAGGCCGTGCTCCTCTCCGTGGGGATCCTCGGCGCGACCGTGATGCCGCACGTGATCTACCTCCACTCGGCGCTCACGCAGGACCGGCTCGTACCCGAGAGTGACGCGGACGCGAAGACGCTCCTCCGGTACACGCGCATCGACGTGGTGATCGCGATGACGATCGCGGGCCTGATCAACGTCGCGATGCTCGTGATGGCGGCATCGACCTTCTTCCAGAAAGGGCTCCACGCCGTGGACTCGCTGGAGGGAGCGCACCGGACGCTCCAGCCGATCCTCGGCGGCGCCTCGAGCACGCTCTTTGCTCTCGCGCTCCTCGCGTCGGGCCTCTCGAGCTCGGCCGTCGGCACGCTGTCCGGCCAGGTCGTCATGCAGGGGTTCGTCCGCCGTCAGATCCCGGTCGCCGTCCGCCGGCTCGTGACGATGGTGCCCGCCTTCGTCGTCATCGCGATCGGGATCAACCCGTCGCGCACGCTCGTCGTCTCCCAGGTCGTCCTCTCCTTCGGGATCCCGTTCGCGCTCGTCCCGCTCGTCTGGTTCACCTCGCGCCGGGACGTCATGGGGCCGCTCGTGAACCGGCGGCTGACGACGGTGGCGGCGTCCGCGATCGCCGCGGTGATCGTCGCCCTGAACATCTTCCTGCTCGTGCAGACCTTCGGCGTCTGAACGTAGGACGGGCGCCCCCGGAGGGGCGCCCGCTCGTCGGGAGACGACTTGTAAGTAATAAACGCACGGCGTGCGAATGCGGTTACGGCCCGGTCGGCGCCGGGGACAACGTCGCCGACCCCGACCAAGGAGCATTCGTGCCCGTACTGCTGCTCGTCCTTCTGATCGTGATCGCGCTGTTCGTCGTCGGCTTCGCCGTCGTGAAGTTCCTGATCTGGGTGGCGATCGTCCTCGCGATCATCTGGCTGATCGGCTTCTTCATCCGCAGCGCCGAGGGCGCCCGCTGGTATCGCTGGTAGGGCCGCGGGGAGCGCGTTCGCGGCTCCCCCGCGCCCCTTACAGGTAGCCGAGCGGATCGACGGGCTCGCCGTTGACCCGCACCTCGAAGTGGAGGTGCGGGCCGAAGCAGTGGCCCGTGCAGCCGACGTAGCCGATGACGTAGCCCTGGCTCACCTGCTGGCCGCAGGACACGGCGATCGCGCTCTGGTGCCCGTACGCGGTCGCGAGGTTGCCGCCGTGGTCGATGACGACGAAGTTCCCGTAGCCCTCCTCCCAGCCGCAGTAGATGACGACGCCGCCGGCGGCGGCGTGGATCGGCGTCCCGTAGCCGACGCCGATGTCGATGCCCTGGTGCATCCGTCCCCAGCGCCAGCCGAACGGGCTCGTGACCGGCCCGGAGACGGGCCAGATGAGGCCCGCGTTCGACGGCGTCTGCGTCGGCCCCGAATTCGGGCTGTCCCGCGCCTGCGCGGCGCGGATCGCAGCGGCGATCCGCTCGCTCGCCGCCTGCAGCGCGTCGATCTCCTCGGCCTCGGCACGCTCCGCCGACGTCAGCGTCGAGAGGTCGTCCACCTTCTTCTGCTTCGACGTCGCGAGGTCGTCGCGCGCACCCACGAGCTCGTCGCGGACCGCCTGCGTCTGGGCGGCCCGCGCCCGGATCACCGCGGTCTCCGACTCGACGCTCGTGCGCATCCGCTTCGTCCTCCGCCGCGCCGCCGTCACCTGCGCCCGAGCGTGTGCGACCTCGCCGGCGACGCGCCGGTCCTGGTCGTGGAGCTCCCAGAGGTACTGGACCTTGTCCAGCGCGTCTTGGATGCTCCTCGCGCCGAGGAGCACGTCGAGCGTCGAGGGGTCGTCGGACTCGTACATGTCGACGAGCCGGCGGTTCAGCACGGACACGGCACGGCCGTACTCCCGCCGGAGCGTGTCGAGGCGGTCGCTCTGCGTCCGGAAGAGCGCGTTCAGGGCGTCGAGGCGCCGCTGGTGGAGCGCCACGTCCTCCTCGAGCGTCTGCAGGTGGAGGGAGACGTCGCCCACGCGCGACTCGAGCGCCCGGATCCGCGCCGTGTACGACGCGACCTGGCCGCGCAGCGCCCGCTCGCGCTGCCGCTGCGCGGTCAGCGTGTTCTGCAGGCTCGAGATCTTCGAGTCGATCTCGTGCTTCCGACCCGCGTCGTCGCCGCGCGCCGGCGCTGCCAGCGCGAGCAGGAGCACGAGTGCGAGCCCGACTCGCCTCATGCACGGATCTTCCCGGTCGGGTCGGCTACTCCTGCGGCGGCGTCGGCAGCGTCGCCTCGTCCGGCGGCGGATATGCCTCCGGCACGGGCGCGGGCATCGGCGGCGTGCCCTCGTCGGGCGGCGGTGCAGGCTCGGCCGGCAGGTCCGGCGTCTCGAATGCGGTCACCCCGGCACCGTAGCGGCGGTCTGCGTCGAGCGCGCGCAGTGCCGTCGCCGCCGCCCGCCTGAGCGGCCCCACGAGCTCGCGGTAGTCGGCGTCGTCGACCTTCCCGCTGCGGTGGTCGAACTCCAGCTCCTTCAGCGCCGCGAGCGCGCGGTCGCGTTCCTCGGCGAGCCGAAGCCGCCGCTCCTCCGCCTCGCCCGGCGCGTCGAGCCGGTCGTCGGCCGCGACCGGCTCGCGCAGGAACGGCAGGGCGACGACCACGACGACGGCCGCGGCGAGCAGGACGGCGAGCAGGATCACGACGCCGGGACGAGGCGCGTCGCGAGCCGCCGCTGCTCCCGGGCGTCGGGCCACAGCGCGACGGCCGATCCCAGCAGGAACACGATGCCGGCGATCCAGATGAGGTTCACGAGCGGCTTCACGAGCACCTGGACGTAGATCTGCCCGGTGCCGGCGTGGGCCTCCTCGACGATCACGTACAGATCCTGCGCGCGGGCCCAGTCGGTGCGGATGCCGACCTCGCGCGACGGCTCCGGCGGGTTGACGTACTGGTTCTCGCCCGCCGAGATCGATCCGCTCCAGGGCCCCTTCACGTCGAGCCGCGCGCGCGTCTCGCTGACGTTCGGCTTCGACTCGACCGACACGCCCCGGTTCGTCAGCGTGTACCCCGCGACGTGCATCGACTGCCCGAGCGTGAGGCGCCGCTCGACCGAGGAGCTGTACGCGCTCGAGCCGGCGATCCCGATCGCGAGCAGCACGATGGCCGCGTGCACCACGTACCCGCCGTAGCGGCGCCTGTTCCGCGCGACGAGCGTCAGCAGCGAGCCCGTCGCACGGGTGCCGCGGACGAGCTCGACGACGATCGTCGCGAGCACGAACGCCGAGAAGGTGTACGCGATCAGCCCTGGTCGCGACGCACCGGCACCCACGGCGAGCAGCGCGATCCCCGCGACCGCGGCGGCGCCGATCGGCCACGCGAGCGTGCGCACGAGCGCGCGGACGCTCGTCTTGCGCCACGCGATCAATGGCCCGATCCCCATCAGGAGGAGGAGGGGCAGCCCGAAGGCGCGTAGGAAGAAGTCGTAGTACGGCCGCCCGATCGTCCGCGTCTCCCCCTTCACGAGCTGCGTCACGATCGGGAAGAGGACGCCCCAGAGGATCGTCAGGCAGAGCGCGACGAGCAGCAGGTTGTTGTAGAGGAACGTCGCCTCGCGCGAGAGGGGCGACTCGAGCCGCGTCCGCGCCTGGAGCAGGGGCAGCCGCCACAGGATGAGGGCGAGCGAGAAGAGCGACGAGACGACGACGAACGCGAGGAACCACGGGCCGATCGAGCTCTTCGCGAACGAGTGGATCGAGTTGACGACGCCGGAGCGGGTGAGGAACGTCCCGAACACCGACAGCTCGAACGCGAGCGCGACGAGCACCATGTTCCAGACCTTCAGCATCCCCTTGCGCTCCTGGATCATCACCGAGTGCAGAAACGCGGTCGCCGCGAGCCACGGCATGAGCGCGGCGTTCTCGACCGGGTCCCACGCGTAGTACCCGCCCCACCCGACCTCGACGTACGCCCAGTGCGCGCCGAGCAGCTGCCCGAACCCGAGGAACGCCCAGGCGCCGAGCGTCCACCGGCGCGTCGCGACGATCCAGCGCTCGTCGGTCTTCCCCGAGAGGAGCGCCCCGGCCGCGAACGCGAACGGCACCGCGAGCCCGACGTAGCCGAGGTACAGCATCGGCGGGTGCGCGACCATGTACGGGTTCTGGAGGCTCGGCGTGAGGCCGCCGCCGTCGAACGGCGCCGTCCGCGTGTCGAACGGGCTCGCCACCGCGACGAGCACGAACGAGAAGAACGTCGCGATGCCCGCGAAGACCGGCACGACCCAGGCGGTGAGGTCGCGCAGGAGCCTGCGGTTGAGCGCGACCGCGAGCGCGCCGTATCCCGTCAGCACGAGGAGCCACAGGAGCAGCGATCCCTCCTGGCCGCCCCAGAAGGCGCTCAGCGCGTACGCCGTCGGGAGCGCGCGGTTCGTGTGCGCGGCGACGTACGCGAACGAGAAGTCGTGGCGGACGAGCGCGGCCGCGAGGACCGCCGCTGCGACGGCCGTCGAGGCGAAGCTGCAGTAGAGCGCGTTCCGGGCGGAGGCGGCCAGGCGGCGCCGGTTCTCGCGCGCCGCGACCGCTCCGGCGACGAGCGCGTACACGGACAGCCCGAGGGTGACGACGAGCGCCGCGCGGCCGAGGTCGGCCATCAGCTACCGGTCGTCGACGTGTATTTCGACGGGCACTTCGTGACGATGTCCGTGCCCTGGAGCCTGCCTGCGGTGTACGTACCGGTCACGACGACGCTCCGGCCGGCCTTGAAGAGGGGCGGCGGGGTCGTGCCCCGGTAGGTGACCGCGATGCGCCGGCCGCTCTTCCCCTGCGGGTCGGCGAGCGCGAAGCGCAGGCCGGAGGAGGCGTGCGCGTCGCCGCGGACGGGCGCGACGACGACGCCCACGACGGCGAGCGTCCCGGACTTGGCCCCGACCTGGCTCGGCGTGAGCGTCGGCGTCGAATGGCCGGCGACGGCCGTGTAGAGCAGGAAGACGGCGAGAACGCCCGCGACCGCAAGGGCGATGACGAGGCGCGCAGGGCTGCGCGTGGGCACGGCCGTAGCGTACCGACGCACGTCGCCGGCGAGGTCAGTTCGGTTCGGTGGAGCTGAGCTCCTGCGGGTCCCGCGCGGGCACGCGGTAGCCGTGGTCGGCGCACAGCGAGCCGGGCGACTCCTCGGTGAGGGCGTCGCAGTACCCCTTGCCGTACGCCGCGCGCATGAAGGCGGCGACGACGTCGAGCGACCAGTCGGTGATGCCGGCCGCCTCCCGCCAGAGGTCGGCGAGGCGCAGGTCGATGTCGAGCTCGAGGAGGTCGATCCGGGACGGGCCGTTGGCCATGGACGCAGGGTAGGAACAGCGTCGGACGGACCCCGTCGGCGGAACTACGGGCCGTGCAGGGCTTTCGCGTCGGCCGGCCAGGCGCCCGGGTCGGCCACGACCTCGAGCGGGATGATGGGCGTCCCCATCGCACGCACGCGCTCGGCGAGGGGCGCGAAGCTCGCGTCGCCGGGATCGAGCGCGACGGCGGCCGGCGACAGCGCCTCGAACGCGCGTGCGGCGGCGTCGGCGTCGCCCGCCACCGCGAGGAGCAGCGACGGCCGCGGCGGCCCGAACGGGTCGCCGCGTGCGATCCGCTCGCGCAGCAGCCGGTGCGCCTCGGCCGGGCGGCTCCCGCGGGCGATCGCGCCCTTCACGAAGCGCAGCTGCTCGACCTGCTCGCGCGAGTACAGGCGCTGGCCTCCCTGCGACCGCTCCGGCGAGACGAGCCCGTAGCGCACCTCCCAGGTCCGGATCGTCGCCGGCGCCAGCTCGAGCATGCGCGAGACGGCGCCGATCGAGAACAGCGGCCGCCGCATCTCCGCCACACCGCGCCGATACCCTGCGGCGGGCCGGTCGTAACGACCGGCGGGAGCGACCTCTTCCCCGATGCCTCGTCACCTCCACTACGGGCCGGCGATCGACCGCGGCGTCGACTCGCCCGCCGATGTCGTCGCAGCGCTGCAGGACCGCGGCCTCTCGGCCTGCGAGATCCCGCCGTCGGGCCGGTTCTGGAACGACTACGACGCGGCGACCGAGCTCGGGGCGCTCGCCGCCGCGGCCGACATCGCCGTCTCGCTGCACGCGCCGATCGCCGGGTTCATGGGCCACGCGGAGCGCGGGAAGAAGCTGAACATGGCGTTCGGGATGCTCGACCACTCCGCCGGCATCGCGAAAGCGGCGGGCGCCGAGGTCGTCGTGTTCCATCCCGGCTTCCTGCTCGGCCGCGCGCGGGAGGACGCGATCGACGCCGTCGTCGAGCAGCTCGGGGAGCTGCGGGAGCGCCTCGCGAGGAAGGACCGCCTCGTCGCGTTCGGCGTCGAGGTGATGGGGCGAGTGCGGGAGCTCGGCTCGCTCGAGGACGTCTGCGAGATCGCCTCGCGCGTCGACTTCGTGCAGCCGGTGCTCGACTTCGCGCACATGCACGCCACCTCCGACGGGGCGTACCTCGAGGTCGAGGCATTCGCCGCGGCGCTCGCGCAGGCAGACGCGGTGATGGAGCCCGGACGGCCGTTCCACATCCACTTCTCGGACATCCAGTACGCGAACCGCAACGAGACGAAGCACCTGCCGTACGGGGAGGGGACGCTGCGCGCGGAGCCGCTTCGAGAGGCGCTCGCGCGGTTCGACCGGCCCGCGACGGTCATCTCGGAGTCGCCCGACGCGCCGTCGACCGATGCGATCCGGGCCGTGCTCGGCGCCTGAGTAAGCTCCGCCTCGTGCTCGACCCGAAGGCCTTCAAGGCATACGACGTCCGCGGCGTCTACCCGACGGAGCTCGACGAGGAGGGCGCGTACGCGATCGGCCGTGCGTACGTCGAGCAGTTCGCGCCGCGCACCGTCGCCGTCGGGCGCGACATGCGGACGTCGAGCCCCTCGATGGCCGAGGCGGTGCGGAACGGCGCGGCCGACGGTGGAGCCGACGTGCTCGACCTCGGGATGGTGGGCACGGAGATGGTCTACTTCGCCGTCGGCGAGCTGGGGCTCGACGGCGGCATCGCAGTCACGGCCTCGCACAACCCGAAGCAGTACACGGGGATGAAGATCGTGCGCGCGGGCGCGCTGCCCGTGGGCGGCGAGTCCGGGCTCCTCGACGTGCGCGACCGCGCGGCGCGCGCCAGCTGGCAGGACGCGCCGCGCGGCACGATCCGCGACGAGGACATCTGGCCGGGCTTCGTCGACCGCGTGCTCTCCTTCGTCAACGTCTCCGCGCTGCGCCCGCTCCGGGTCGTGATCGACGCCGCGAACGGGATGGCCGGGGCGATGCTGCCGCCCGTGCTCGACCGGCTGCCGATGCTGGACGTCGTCCGCTGCAACTTCGAGCCGGACGGGACGTTCCCGAACCACGAGCCGAACCCGCTCCTCCCGGAGAACCGCGAGTTCATCGTGCGGAAGACCCGCGAGGAGGGCGCCGACTTCGGCGTCGCGTTCGACGGCGACGCCGACCGCTGCTTCTTCGTCGACGACGCGGGCGAGTTCGTCCCGGGAGACTTCACGACCGCGCTCTTCGCCGAGACGATCCTGGCGCGCGAGCCCGGCGGCAAGGTGATCTACGACGTCCGGGCGTCGTGGGCGGTGCCCGAGGCGATCGAAGCCGCGGGCGGGATCCCGCTCGTGAACCGCGTCGGGCACGCGTTCATCAAGCAGCGGATGCGCGAGGAGCACGCCGTGTTCGGCGGCGAGGTGTCCGCGCACTACTACTTCCGCGACTTCTCGCAGGCGGACTCCGGGACCGTGCCCTTCCTCCTGATGGCCGAGATCGTGTCGCGGCGAGGCAGGCTCAGCGAGATCCTCGCGCCGTTCCGCTCCCGCTATTTCATCACGGGCGAGCTGAACACGCCCGTCGCCGACGTCCCGTCCACGCTCCGCGAGCTCGAGGCGCGGTACGCCCCGGAGGGAGAGATCTCCCACCTCGACGGGCTGTCGGTCGTCGGCGACGAGTGGCACTTCAACGTACGGCCGTCGAACACCGAGCCGCTCCTGCGGCTCAACCTCGAGGCGCTCTCCGAGGAGCTCATGGAGCGCAAGCGCGACGAGGTGCTCGCCCTGATCCGCGGGTAGCGCGGCCGTCGCGGCCGCTGCTAGCCCGCCGACGGATCCGTCTGCCAGAGCCCGAAGTCGTTGCCGTGCGGGTCGCGGCACGTCACGAACCAGCCCATCGACGGGACCGGCATGGGCGTGTCCGCCTCGCCGCCGAGCTCCTTCACGCGCGCGGCGCTCGCGTTGACGTCGTCGACGCCGAAGTACGTCCGCGTCCCGCGCTTGCCCGGCTCCATGTCCGTCACCGCGCCGCCCGAGCCCTCGCTGATCCGCATCAGCCGGTAGTCGTTCGGGGCGCCCTCGAACCGCTGGAACTCCCAGCCGAACAGCGACCCCCAGAAGCGGGTCGCCTGCTCGACGTCGTCCGCGGGTATCTCGATGTGCACCATCTCTCCAGCCACTTCACGACCTCCTTGGGAGCTGTCGCCGACTACGACTCCGGCCGCAGCCGGAACTCATCGGAGGCCGCGAGTAGGATCGGCGGGTGATCGACCTCGGCCACCTGACCGACCGGAAGCCGCCCTTCCGCTACGCCGCCTACGCCCGCGTCGGCTTCTCCGACACCGACGCCCAGGGCGTCGTCTACTACGGCCGCTACATGCCGTATCTCGACCTCGCCCGCACCGAGTTCCACCGCCACCTCGGCGGGGGCCGCCTCGACGACATCGCCTTCGCGATGCGGGCCGTCTCGATCGAGTACGTCGCGCCGGCGCGGTTCGACGACCTGCTCGAGATCTTCGTGCGCGTGGAGCGTGTCGGCACCACAAGCATCACGTACGACCACGCGGCGTACCGGATCGACGACGGCGGCGACGAGCTGATGGCGACGGCGAAAGCGACGCTGGTGGCGATCGACCTCGTGGAGCGGCGGGCCGTCCCGGTGCCGCAGGACCTCCGCGAGCGTGTGGCATCGTTCGCGGCATGACGGCCCTGGAGCCGATCCCGGCCGAGCTCTTCGGCGGCGGCCACGTCGTCCACCTGACGACGCTGAGGGCGGACGGCTCGCCGCAGAGCCGCCCCGTCTGGACGATCGTCGACGACGGGCGCGTGGTCTTCTTCACGCAGCCGTCGAGCCCGAAGGCGCGCGACGTCGGCCGCGACCCCCGCGTCGCCCTGTCGGTCGCCGACCGCCGCAACTCCTACCGGAGCGCGTGGATCCGCGGGCGCGTCGAGCAGGTCGTCGAGGGCGAGGCCGCGCTCGAGACGATCGACCGGATCTCCCAGGCGTACATCGGGAAGCCCTTCCCGATGCGGAGCGGCAACGTGTACGTCGTCGAGCCGGAGGCGCAGGGGTCGACGGAGCTCCCCTTCAGCGACGCTGACCTGCCCCCGAGATAAGCGGCGCTCCGCCCGCCGTCCTCAGCGGTCGAGCGGGCGGTGCAGCCGCATCTTCCCTCCCCCCATCGCGTTCTAGGAGATCCGCGGCGCGGGTGCCATCCCTCGTCCGAGGTACCCCACCGCTCTCAGCCTGGATCCCCCCTTCGAGGGAAGAGGATCACCTCGGTGCGATAGGGGAACGGGAACGGCTCGCTGCGTCCGCGCGCGAGCGCGCGGACGCGCTCGAGCAGGTCCTCGCGCGCGGCCGGCTCGAGCGTCGCCACGAACGACGTGGACGCCACACGGTCGGCGAGCGTGTCGCGCGTCAGGAGCTGCTCGTAGGCGAACTCGCGCGCCTCCTGGTCGCCGAAGAGGTGCGAGTCGCGGAGCGGCTCGCGCCAGCTTCCCGACCGCGCCGGCTCGACGACGCCGCGGTAGGGCGCGAGCAGGTCCTCGATCCCCTGCTGGAGCGGGTCGGTGAGGTCCCGCATGTTCCACACGAGCGCGAGCGTCCCGCCCGGCGCGAGGACGCGGTGGAGCTCCGGCAGCGCGCGGTCCCGGTCGAACCAGTGGAACGCCTGCGCCACGGTGACGACGTCGGCGGCTCCGTCGGCGAGCGGCAGCTCCTCCGCGGTGCCGTCGAGCACCTGGACACCCGTGATCAGCGCGCGCATCTCCGGAACCGGCTCGACGGCCACGACGCGCGCGCCGGACCGCGGCAGGAGCCGCGTCAGCTTCCCGGTCCCCGCCGCGACGTCGACGACGGTGCGGCCCGGGCCGAGGCCGGTGCGCTCGACCAGCCAGTCGACCGCCTCGTCCGGGTACGACGGCCTCGCGCGCTCGTACGCGTCCGCCGCCGCCGCGAACCCGGCGGCGGCGACGGGATCGACGCGGCTCACGACGGCGTGACGCGATAGGCGTCGAAGACGCCTTCGATGTTCCGGAGCGCGGTGAGGAGCGAGCGGAGGCTCTTCACGTCGCCGACCTCTGCGGTGTACCAGTTCTTCGCGAGCTGATCCTCGACGACGCCGCCGTAGCTCACGATGTTCGCCCCGTGCTCGGCGAACGTGCGCGCCACGTCCTCGAGCAGGCGCGGGCGGTCCCACGAGTCGACGGCGAGCTGGACGCGGAAGCTCTTCGCCGCGGTCGCCCCGTCCCATTCGACGAGCGTGAAGCGCTCGGGGCTGCGGCGCAGCGCCTTGACGTTCGGGCAGTCGCCGCGGTGGATCGTGATCCCCTTGCCGAGCGACACGTAGCCGACGATCGGGTCGCCCGGCACCGGCGTGCAGCACTTCGCGAGCCGGATCAGCACGTCGCCGGAGACACCCGCGACGACGACGCCCATCTCCGAGTTGGTGACGGTCGGCGCCTTCGTCGCCTTCGTGACGACCGGCGCCAGGGCGGCGACCTCCTCCGTCTTCAGCCGCTGCACGACCTTGTTCACGATCGCGCCGGGCTGCAGCTTCCCCGACCCGAGCGCGAGGTAGAAGTCCTCGGCCTTCTTGAAGCCGGTCTCACGGATCACCTGCGCGAGCGTCGCCGAGCCGCGCAGCTTCGCGTACGGCAGGTTCTGCTGCTTCAGCGCTTGCTCGAGTGCCTCGCGCCCCTTGTGCTCGGCGTCGTCGCGCGTCTCGCGCGAGAACCACTGCCGGATCTTGTTGCGGGCGCGCGAGCTCTTCGCGAGGGACATCCAGTCCCGGGACGGCCCGCGGCCCTGCTTCGCGGTGAGGATCTCGACGAAGTCGCCGTTCTGCAGCGTGTAGTGCAGCGGCACGATCCGCCCGTTCACCTTCGCGCCGACCGTGCGATGGCCGACGTCGGTGTGGACGGCGTATGCGAAGTCGATCGGCGTCGCGCCTGCGGGCAGCGTCTTCACCTGGCCCTTGGGCGTGAACACGTGCACCTCCTCGTCGAAGAGGTCGGTGCGGAACGACTTCATGAACTCGCGGGGGTCCGCCTCGTCGGTCGTCCCCTCGTCCATCAGCTGCTTGACCCACGCCATCCACTGGGCGTCCTTCTGGTTCTTGCCGCGCTTGTAGAGCCAGTGCGCCGCGACGCCGAACTCGGCGGTCTCGTGCATCCCGCGCGTCCGCACCTGGATCTCGAGCGGCCTGCCCTGCGGGCCGATCACGGTCGTGTGGAGCGCCTGGTAGCCGTTGAACTTCTGCATCGCGACGTAGTCCTTGAAGCGGCCCGGCATCGGCTTCCACAGCGAGTGGATGAGCCCGAGCGCGCCGTAGCAGTCGCGCGTCCCCTCGTCTCCCCCGCGCTCGCAGATGACGCGCATCGCGGTGAGGTCGTAGATCTCGTTGAACTCGCGGCCCTTCTTCGCCATCTTGTCGTAGATCGAGTAGAAGTGCTTCGCGCGGCCCGAGATCTCGGCCGGGATGTCGACCTTGTCGAGCTCCTTCTGCAGCACCATCGCCGCCTCGCGCACGTGCTCCTCGCGGTCGGTGCGCCGCTCGGCGACCATCTGCTTGATCTCCTCGTACTTGCGCGGGTGCAGGGTCTGGAAGGCCAGGTCCTCGAGCTCCCACTTGAGCGCGTGGATGCCGAGACGATGGGCGAGCGGCGCGTACACCTCGAGCGTCTCGCGCGCCTTCTGGAGCTGCTTCTGCTTCCCGAGGTACTCGATCGTGCGCAGGTTGTGGAGGCGGTCGGCGAGCTTGATGAGGATCACCCGCAGGTCCTCCGCCATCGCCATGATCAGCTTCCGGTAGTTCTCGGCCTCGGCGTGCTCGCGGCTCTGGAACTGGACGCGCGTCAGCTTCGTGACGCCCTCGACGAGCTGCGCGATCTCGTCGCCGAACTCGGCGCGCACCTCGTCGAGATCGACGCCCGTGTCCTCGACGACGTCGTGGAGCAGCGCCGCCGCGAGGGTCGGCTCGTCGAGCTGGAGGCCCGCCAGGATCTTCGCGACCCCCCACGGGTGGTAGATGAACTCCTGGCCGGAGCGCCGCACCTGCCCTGCGTGCGCGCGGGCGGCGAAGTCGAACGCGCGCGTCAGGAGCTCGCGGTCGGCGTCCGCCTTGTACGCCTCCACCTCGGCGAGCAGCTCGTCGACGAGGTCCTGATGCCGCTCGAGTACAGCCATGAATTCAGTGTACCCCTGCCCTTTCGAGTGACCCGCAACGCGTCAAGAGGATTCGACGTTGTGTCGATGAACCTTCCACGGGCATGCTGAGACGGCGGCGAGAGACGAAAAAGGTGCGCCAGGTCGCACGGATGCTGCAGACGCTCGACGCGTCGGCGCGGCCTACGCCGCCGCGGCGAGCGCGGGCTTCGCTTCGAGCAGCATCCTGAAGGTCGGCGACTCGAGCAGGCTGCGCCGGGCCCCGTCGGCGAGCTCCAGCTCGCCGAAGACAGCGCGCGCCTCGGCGGTCCACGCAGCCTCGCCGGCGCGCCACTGGTCGGCGAGCCACGTCCGGAGCTCCTCGAACCCGTCGGGGGCGTCGAACACGCGCCGGACGACGAGCTGCGGCGAGACGACGCCGTTCCAGCGGTTCTCCTGCAGCCGGAATGCGACGTCGTAGCGCTGCTCGCGGCGGAACCGGTCGAGCTGCGCCCCGAGCCCGAACGCGATGGCCGACCCGGCGTCGCGGCCACGGTGCCGCACGCGGAACCGAAGGTGCTTCCCGTCGCCGACGGTGTCGGCGTCGACGACCTCACAGCCGTCGACGAGCAGCGTGATGCCCGGGTTGCCGAGGCCGAAGGGAGCGAGGCGGCGAAGCTCCGCGCAGAGGTCGAGCGTGAGCGTCGACCCCTCGACGATCGCGTCGACGCGCGTGAGCGGCCGGAGGTCGTCCTCCCCGAGCACGGCGTCGGCGTGAGCGGCGAACGCAGCCGCGAAGACCTCGACCTGCTCGGGCCGGATCGTCAGGCCCGCCGCTGCGCGGTGGCCGCCGAACCGCTCCAGGTGCCCGGCGCAGGCGGCGAGCGCGCCGTGGAGGTCGAACGCCGGGACCGAGCGGCCGGAGCCCTTCCACGCGTCGTCGGTGCCCGCCACGAGCACGACCGGCCGGTTGTACCGCTCGACGAGGCGTGACGCGACGATGCCGATCACGCCCTCGTGCCACCCCTCACCGGCGACCACGTAGCCGCGCCGCCGCCGCCGCGACTCCGGCCACGACTCGACCTGGTCGATCGCCTCGCGCAGAATCCGCTCCTCGACCGCTCGGCGCTCGCGGTTCAGGTCCTCGAGCTCCTCCCCGAGCCGCCGCGCCTCGGCCTCGTCGTCCGTGAGGAGCAGCGCCAGCGCCGCCTCGGGCCGGCACAGGCGGCCGGAGGCGTTGATCCGCGGAGCGAGCCGGAAGCCCACCGACGACTCGTCGAGCGCGGCGGGGTCGACGCCCGACACGCGCATCAGCGCGCGGAGCCCCGTCTTCTGCGTCTGGGCGAGGCGCCGGAGGCCGAGGAGCGCGAGCGCGCGATTCTCGTCGACGAGCGGGACGACGTCCGCGACCGTCGCGAGCGCGACGACGTCGAGGTGCCGGTCGAGGAACGGGTGGCCGTCACCGAGCAGTGCCTGTGCCAGCTTCCAGACGACCGCCGTGCCGCAGAGCCCTGTGAACGGGTACCCCCCTTTCAGCGGCGCGACGACCGGGCATGCGGGGAACGCCTCGCCGGGGCGGTGGTGGTCGGTGACGACCACGTCGAGGCCGAGCGCGTGCGCGTGCTCGACCTCCGCGACGGCCGTGATGCCGCAGTCGACGGTTAGCACGAGGTCGAAGCCTTCCTCGGCGAGCCGCGTCAGCGTCCCCGCGTTGAGGCCGTAGCCCTCCTCGAACCGGGACGGCAGGTGCCACGCGACGTCGGCGCCGAGCTCGCGCAGCAGGAGGACCGCGAGCGCGGTGGCGCAGATCCCGTCGGCGTCGTAGTCGCCGTGGACGCAGATCCGCGCGCCGGCGCCGACGGCGGCGGTGATCCGCTCCGTCGCAGCGCGCATGTCGCCGAGCGCGAACGGGTCGTGCCCCGGCAGGGCGCCCTCGAGGAAGCGTGCGGCCTCCGCGGCGTCGGCGTACCCGCGCCGTACGAGGACCGAGGCGGTCGTCTCCGCGACGCCGAGCGCCGCGGCGAGCGACCTGACGTCGTCGTACGAGCACGGATCGAGCTGCCAGGACGCCATCGGGCAGTTGACGGTACGGGCGCCGTCGGACGGCCCTCGCAAGAAACCCCTGGACGTGCTTGAATTTCCGCCCCGTGCTGAGGACGATTGCCGCACTCCTCGCCTGCGCCGGGCTCGCGTGCGCGACCGCGCCCGCCTCGACGCCCACGCAGACGATCGCGCGCGGCGTCACCGTCTCCGGCGTGCGCGTCGGCGGCCTCTCCTCCGAGCCCGCGCGTGCACTGCTCCGGCAGGCGTTCCTGCGGCCGCTGCGGATCGCGACGCCGGACGGCGCTGCGACGCTCGACCCGAGCCGCGCCGGCGCCTCCGCGGACGTGGACGCCGCCGTCGCATCGGCGCTCGCGGCGACCCCGCACAGCAGCATCGCGGTGCCGGTGCGGTACTCCGCAGGCCGTGTGCGCGTGGTCGTCGACGCGCTCGCGAAGCGCTACGAGCGGCCTGCGGTCGACGCGACGGTGACCGGCGCGACCGCCGCAGGGCCCGTGTTCTCGGCGGCCAGAGCGGGCCTCGCCGTCGACCGCCGAACGACGGCCGCCGCGGTGGGCCAGCAGCTGAGCGACGGGACGCGCGCGCCGCTGCACCTGCTCACGCGCAGCGTGCCGCCGCGCGTCACGCCGGCGACGTTCGGCCCCGTGATCGTCGTGACGCGCGCTGCGAACACCCTGCGGCTCTACGACGGGACGCGGCTCGTCCGGACGTTCCCGGTCGCGACCGGCCAGGCGATCTACCCGACGCCGGCGGGCCTGTGGCGGATCGTCGACAAGCAGCGTGACCCGTGGTGGTACCCGCCGACCTACGACTCGTGGGCGAAGGGGCTGAAGCCCGTCCCGCCGGGGCCCGACAACCCGCTCGGCACGCGCTGGATGGGCCTGAACGCGCCCGGCGTCGGCATCCACGGGACCGACGCGCCGACCTCGATCGGCTACAGCGCCTCCCACGGCTGCATCCGGATGCAGGTGCCCGAGGCGGAGTGGCTCTTCGAGCACGTCCGCGTCGGGACGCCGGTCGTCATTCTCTAGGCAGCTCGACCCCGAGGTACGTCAGGAGCACGATCGCGCCGACGAGGCCGGCCGCGCCCGCGAGGATCAGCCGCGGGTGCCCGGACTCGCGGATCGTGGCCGAGAAGGCCCGGCCGAGCAGGATCAGGACGCCGAGGACGAGCCCCGAGCCGACGACGAGCGCGGGCAGGAGCAGCACCCACCGTTCCAGGTCCGAGGCCGTGAGAAAGGGCATCTACCATGAGATGGTGCCCGATGCCCTGCCGTCACCCGACGCGAACTACACCTCGGGGAGCGACTACGTCGTCGAGTTCCTCGGCTACCGGTTCTCGTTCGGCACCGCCGACTTCGAGGGCCGCGTCGTCGCTGCGGCGGTGAAGCTGGGCGTCGTCGAGGCGCCGGGGCTCGACGACGACGAGACGAGCGACCTGGTGGCGCTCGCCGCGCACGGGGTGATCGACGAGCCCGCGTCGCGCCTCGGGCGCTACCTCGTGCGCAACTGGGAGCGCGTGTCGCTCGTCGAGGGCGAGTCGCTCGTCTACTGGCTCCGGAAGCTGATCTTCCGCGGAGCATGGCTCGACCACCAGGTGAAGCGCGGAGCGCTCGAGGTCGCCTGGGACGAGCACGAGGCGGAGTTCGCGTACCAGCACCCCGGCGGCGGCGGCCGGCCGCTGCTCGAGCTCGCGCCGGTGCCGTCGTGGCACGAGCTGCAGTTCCGGCCGTAGCGATCGCCGCCGTCCTGGCGGCGACGCTCGCGCTCGACCGGTATGCGAGCTACCACGGTCAGCTGGCGCTCGGCACCGCGGTCTGCGTCGTCTTCGCGGCCGCGCTCACGCGCGTCCCGCTCGAGGTGCGCGCCCAGGCGATCGGCGTCGTCGCCTTCGCGACCGTCGGCGAGGTCACCGGATCGCTCGTCTGGGGCGTCTACGCCTACCGCCTCCACAACCTGCCGCTCTTCGTCCCGCCGGCACACGGCCTCGTGTACCTCGCCGGCCTCTCGCTCGCGGGCGCGCTGCGACGGCACACGGGCGCGCTCGTCGGAACGGCAGCCGCCGCGGCGAGCGTCTGGGCGCTGCTCGGGCTGACCGTGCTGCCGCGGCGCGACATAGCGGGCGCGATCGGCGTGCCGCTGCTGCTCGTCTTCCTCTGGCGCGGGCGGAACCGGGCGATCTACGCGGCGGTCTTCCTCGTGGTCGCAGCGCTCGAGCTGTACGGCACCGCGATCGGTACGTGGCGGTGGGCGCCCGAGCTGCCCGGCCTCGGCATCCCCGACGGGAACCCACCGTCGGGCGTCGCGAGCGGCTACGTGTGGTTCGACGTGATGGCGCTGCTCGTCGCGCCGATGATTTCCGCGCGCGTCTGGAGTCCGAAACCGGCATGAAGCTCCTGCTGACCTCCGCCGGCATCAAGAACGCGAGCATCGAGAGCGCGCTGCTCGACCTGCTCGGCAAGCCGTTCGCCGAATGCGACGCCCTCTGCATCCCGACCGGGTTGTACGGGCACCCGTTCGCGGGCCCCCGCCAGGCATGGCGGTTCGTCAGCGGCAACGAGCCGCGCTCGCCCATGGTCGGGCTCGGCTGGAAGTCCGTCGCGTTGCTCGAGCTCACCGCGCTGCCGAGCCTCGACGACGAGCGCTGGGTGCCGCTCGTCCGCGGCGCCGACGTCCTGCTCGTCGACGGCGGCGATGCGGCGTACCTGTGTCACTGGGTGCGACAGTCCGGGCTCGCGGGTCTGCTGCCGTCGCTGCAGGCGGTGTGGGTCGGCGTGAGCGCCGGCAGCATGGTGATGACGCCGCGGATCGGCACCGACTTCGTCAACTGGCACTCACCGAACGGCGACCGCACGCTCGGCGTGGTCGACTTCTCGATCTTCCCGCACGTCGACAACCCCGACCTGCCGGAGAACACCATGGCCGCAGCGGAACGATGGGCTGCCGACGTCTCGGTGCCGGCCTATGCAATCGACGACGAAACAGCCATCAGTGTCGTCGGCGGCGTCGTCGACGTCGTCTCCGAAGGGCGCTGGAAGCTGTTCGAGAGCCGGCCTTCGACGCAGCCTGCCTGACTGACGAACGAGCGCCGTGAACCTCCTCCTAACCTCCGCCGGCATCAAGAATGCGACCATCCGGGCCGCCCTCGTCGAGCTGCTCGGCAAGCCGATCTCCGAGTGCGACGCCCTCTGCATCCCGACCGCCTCGTACGGGCACGCCCCGCGCGGCTTCGGAGGGGCGTACCGGTTCGTCACCGGGCAAGCGACGACGCCGATGTGCGAGCTCGGCTGGCGCTCGCTCGGACTCCTCGAGCTCAGCGCCCTGCCGACGCTCGATAGGCAGGCATGGCTCCCGCTCGTCGAGCAGGCGGACGTCCTGCTCGCGAACGGCGGGGACGCGCTGTACCTCGCCCATCACATGTGCGCGTCCGGTCTCGCCGGCCTCGTGCCGTCGCTCGAGGGCCTCTGGGTCGGCCTGAGCGCGGGCAGCATCGTCATGACCCCTCGCATCGGCGAGGACTTCAAGGTGTGGGACCCGCCGGGCGGCGGCGACGCCGCGCTCGGGGTCGTCGACTTCTCGATCTTCCCGCACGTCGACCACCCCGACCTGCCGGAGAACACGATGGCCGCAGCGGAGCGATGGGCGGCAGGCCTCTCGAACCCCGCCTACGCGATCGACGACGACACCGCGATCACGGTCGTCGACGGCTCCGTCGACGTCGTCTCCGAGGGGAGCTGGAAGCTGCTGACGCCGTAGCGGCCGGGGCGGCGGCGTCGCGCGGCGTTAGAAGAGCGCGCCGCCCGGGGCGGCCGCGCCGAGGTGCGCCCGCCCGAGGTCCGTGATCACGCGCCCGCGCGGGGTGCGCTGCAGGAACCCGAGCTGCAGCAGGAACGGCTCGTAGACGTCCTCGATCGTCTCCGACTCCTCCCCCATCGCGACCGCGAGCGTCGAGAGCCCGACGGGGCCGCCGCCGAACTTGAGGGCGATGCACTGGAGGAGCTCGCGGTCGAAGCGCTCGAGGCCGGCCTCGTCGACCTCGAGCAGGGCGAGCGCCTCCTCGGCGACCGCCGTCGTGACGGCGCCCTCGTGGCGCACCTCGGCCACGTCCCTGACGCGCCGGAGGATCCGGTTCGCGATCCGGGGCGTGCCGCGCGACCGCGCCGCCACGAGCTCGGCCGCGTCGTCCGCGACGTCGACGGCGAGGATCCGCGCGGAGCGGCGGACGATCGCCGCCAGCTCGCGCGCGTCGTACAGGTCGAGGCGGAACGTCAGGCCGAACCGGTCGCGGAGCGGCGTCGTCAGGAGCCCCGTGCGCGTGGTCGCGCCGACGAGCGTGAACGGCGGCAGGTCGAGCGTCAGGGTGCGGGCCGCCGGCCCCTGGCCGACGACGATGTCGAGCCGGAAGTCCTCGAGCGCCGGGTAGAGGATCTCTTCCGCCGCGCGGCTCATCCGGTGGATCTCGTCGACGAACAGCACGTCGCGCGGCTCGAGCGACGTCAGGATCGCCGCGATGTCCTTCCGCTCGAGCCCGGGGCCCGCCACCTGGCGGATCCCGACGCCGAGCTCGTTCCGGACGATCTGCGCGAGCGAGGTCTTGCCGAGCCCCGGCGGGCCCGCGAGCAGGACGTGGTCGAGCGCCTCCCCGCGTCCGCGGGCCGCCTCGAGCGCGATCAGGAGCTGCTCCTTGACCCGCTCCTGCCCGACGAAGTCGTCGAGGGTGCGGGGCCGCAGCGACCGCTCGAGCTCCTCCTCCGCGTCGGCGAGCACCGGCGCGAGGAACTGCGTCACGCCGCCTGCCTCAGGGCGGCCCGGACCTGCTCCTCCACGGGCAGCGACGCATCGACGTCCGCGAGCGCCCGCTCGGCATCGAGCAGGCTCCAGCCGAGCTCGACGAGCGCGTCGCGCGCGACGGCGGACCCGCCGGCGAGATCGGCTCCCGCGAGCTTCGCCTTCAGCTCGAGCACGACGCGCTGCGCCGTCTTGAGGCCGACGCCGGGGATCGCCTGGAACCGCTTGACGTCGTCGCGCGCGATCGCGCGCTGGAGCTCGGCGGGCGTCGATCCGGAGACGATCGCGAGCGCCACCTTGGGGCCGACGCCGTTCACGCCGAGCAGCAGCTCGAACAGCTCCCGCTCGTCGGCGGTCGCGAACCCGAACAGCTGCAGCGCGTCCTCGCGCACCACCGTGTGCACCTCGACCGTCACCTCGCCGTCGCCGAGCCTGAGCACCGAGGGCGTCGCGTGGACCAGGTACCCGACGCCGTTCACGTCCACCACGAGCGCCTGGCCGACCCGCCCGGCGACGCGGCCGCGCAGACGGGCGATCATGTCGTCCTCCCGTGCCGGGTCATGCGGGGAACGGTACGGGCGGCTCCGGACGGCGGCGTGAACGCGCGCGCCCACGCGTGGACGTCGCGCTCGCGCGCGTGCGACGAGGCGGCGAACCCGCGGCGGACGAACCGCTCGAAGGCGGCCGCGGACGCCGGAGCGACGAGCGGCCGCGCCCTGCGGCGGGCTCGCAGCACACCGGCGGCGACCGACGGCGCAGGCACGAACGCGGCCGGCTCGAGCCGGCGGGCGACGCTGAGCTCGTACCACACGCCCCACACGACCGTCTGCGCCGTGCTCGGCCACAGCCGGGCGCGCTTCGCGGCGAAGCCCCACTCCACGATCAGGTCGGCCGAGACGAGAGGCACGTACGGGTCGGAGAGCAGGGAGCGGCAGATCGCAGCCGCGTGCGCGAACGGGAGGTTCGAGACGACCCGGAACGGCTCGCGCGGCCAGCTGATCTCGAGCGCGTCGGCCTCGACCACCGACGCCTCCGGCGCGACGCGCCTGAGCCGCCGCGCGAGACGGCGGTCCGGCTCGACCGCGAGCACCCGGGCACCCGCGGCGGCGAGCGCACGCGTCAGCATCCCCGAGCCGGCTCCGACGTCGACGACGAGGTCGCCGGGGCCGACGCCGGCGTCGGCGACGAGCGCGGCCGCGAGGCCGCCGCTACGAAGGAGGTGCCGTCCGCCCGGGCGCCCCGACGGCGCGCGGGCGACGGACACGGGCCATCACCGTCGGCATGTCGAGCGGGAGGGTACTAGACGACGGCGCGCATGAGCGGCGGCGCGAGCGCGTGGCAGATCGCCACGGCGAGCGCGTCGGAAGCGTGGTTCGGGCGCGGCACCTCGCCGAGGCCCAGGATCGCGGTGACCATCCTCCCGACCTGCTGCTTGTCCGCCCGGCCGTATCCGCAGACCGCCTGCTTCACGGACGCCGGGGCGTACTCGGTGCAGTCGACGCCGGCGGAGGCCGCGGCGACGAGCACGGCTCCGCGCGCCTGCCCGACGGAGAGCGCGATGCGGGCGTCGGCGCCGACGAACGACTCCTCCAGCGCGACGGCATCCGGCGCGTGCTCCGCGATCAGCTCCTGGACGCCCTTGAAGATCGTGTGCAGCCGAACCGCCGGCCGGTCCCGGGCCGACGTGGCCCACCAGCCGTGGCACGACGCCCTGAGGCGCCCGCCGCTTCCGTGGACGATCCCGTACCCGCATGCAGCCGTCCCTGGGTCGACTCCGAGGACCTTCACGACGACACGTTAGGCGCGCCCCCGGACAGTCCTCTCGCCGCTCAGGCGCGGACGGAGACGTCGCGCAGCCGCGCGTCGACGAGGCAGAAGACGCCGTATGCGACGACGCCCACCGCAGTCACCCCGAGGAGCCACGGGCCGTACGGCGCGTGCGCCAGCTTCCGGAGCGCGCCGTCGAGGCCGATCGACTCCTTCGGGTCGTACTCGAGCGCCGCCTTCACGAGGAAGACGCCGATCAGGCCGAACACGACGAAGCGGGCGACGTGCCCGACGACGCCGGCGCGGCTCCCCCACCTCCGGACGCCCGGCGAGAGCCGGTTCGTGCGCCACTTGTCCTCGAACTTCCGCGCGAGCCCGCGATACAGGTTCCAGAGGCCTGCGCCGACGAGGACGAGGCCCGCGGCGCCGACGAGCCAGCGGCCGCCCGGCCACGAGAGCACGACGGCGGTGGAGCGGTGCGCCTTCGCGTCCTGCGACTGCTGGCCGGCGCCGGCCAGGATGCGGATCGTCGAGGCGGTCAGGCCCGCGTAGATGAGGCCCCGCCCGACGTAGCCGGCCCGCTTCCCCCATGTCTTCGCAGCACCGTCGTCCTCGTCAGTGCCCTCCGCGTACGCCTCGACGAACCGCCAGAGCGCATAGGCGGCGAACCCGAGCGCGAGCAGGACGAGGACGATCTTCCCGAACGAGTCGTGCGCCAGCGACTGCAGCGCGCCCTCGCGGCTCGTCGCCTTGCCGCCGTCGCCGGCCGCCAGCTTCGCCGCCAACGCGCCCACGAGGCCGAACGAGATGCCCTTCGCGACGAGCCCCGTCCGCGCGAGGATCGCGTACCAGCCGCTCCCCTCCTCGGCCCGCTGCTCCGCGTCCGCGCCCGGGCGGTGCGCGCGCTGCTCCAGGATCCCCATCGGGAGTCGAAACGCCCGACGAGCCGATCCGGGTACGCGGGGGTGGAAACCGGCTGCGGCCCGCGCGAGTATGGACCGATCATGAAGAAGACAATCGGGGTCATCCTCGCACTCAGCTGCGCGGGCGTCGCCGCGGCCGTCGCCGTCGCGCGCCCCGCCTCCTCGGGCGGCACGCTCCAGGGATCCGTCGGCCCGGGCTACGCCATCAGCCTCACGCAGAACGGCACGAAGGTCACGCATCTCGACCCGGGCACGTACACGATCGACGTCGACGACAAGGCCGATTCCCACAACTTCCATCTCTTCGGGGCCGGCGTCGACCAGTCGACCGACGTCGACACGACCGGCACCGCGACCTGGACCGTCACCCTCCAGGACGGCGCCACCTACACCTACGTCTGCGACGCGCACCCGGCGACGATGATCGGCCGGTTCACCGTCGGGAACGTCCCGGTCACCACGACGACCGTCACGACGCCCTCGCCGCCGCCGCTCGCGGTGAAGGCGACGGCGACCGTCGCCGGACGCGTCGTGACGGTGAAGGCGCATGCCACCCGGACCGCCTCGTTCGACATCGCGCTCCTGCGGGGGACGACGCGCGTGGCGCACGTGACGCGGAGAGGGACGACGGTCACCGCGCGCCTCACGGCGCGGAAGGCCGGGCGCTACACGGCGAGAGTCGTCGCGAAGGCGGGAACGGCGGCGAAGACGGTGAGGAAGACGGTGACCGTGAAGTAGGCGTCAGCCGGCGACGGCCTCGAGCACCTGCTCGGGGATGTCGAAGTTCGCGTAGACGTCCTGCACGTCGTCGTTCTCCTCGAGGGCGTCGATCAGGCGCATCACCTGGCGCGCCTTCGTCTCGTCCTCGACGGAGACGGTCGTCTTCGGCACGAGCATCAGCTCGGCCGACTCCACCGAGAAGCCGGCCGCCTCGACGGCGGCGCGCACCGACGCCAGCTGCTCGGGAGCGGAGGTGATCTGGAAGACGCTGCCGTCCGGGTCGATGTCGTCCGCGCCGCCGTCGGCGGCCGCGAGGGACAGCTGGTCCTCGTCGACGCCGTCGGCCGCGACGACGACCACGCCGCGTCGCTCGAACTGCCACGACACGGAGCCGTCGGTGCCGAGATTCCCGCCGTGCTTCGAGAACATGTGGCGCACGTCCGCCGCGGTCCGGTTGCGGTTGTCGGTCAGCGCCTCGACGATCACCGCCACGCCCTCGGGGCCGTACCCCTCGTAGGTGATCGTCTCGAACGCGGCCGCGTCGGCGTCGGCCCCGGAGCCTTTCGCGATCGCGCGGTCGATGTTGTCCTTCGGCATCGAGTACGACTTCGCCTTCTCGATCGCGTTCTGGAGCGCGAGGTTGTTCGCGGGGTCGGGCCCGCCGGTCTTCGCCGCGACGATGATCGCCTTCGACAGCTTCGAGAAGAGCTGCCCGCGCTTCGCGTCGGCGGCCCCCTTCTTGTGCTTGATCGACGACCACTTGCTATGCCCTGACAAGGCCCGCCTCCCGTACCGATTCGAGGAACAGTTCGTGCAGCCGCGTGTCGTCGGTGAGCTCCGGGTGGAACGCCGCGACGAGGAACCGCCCCTCGCGCGCGAGCACCGGCCGTCCGTCGACCTCGGCCAGCACCTCGACGTTCGGCCCCACCTCCTCGACCCACGGCGCCCGGATGAACACCGCACGCACCGGGCCGTCGAGCCCGTCGACCGGCAGGTCGGTCTCGAACGACGCGACCTGCCTGCCGAACGCGTTCCGGCGGACGGCCACGTCGACCAGTCCCAGGTGCGCACGATCGAGCACGATCATCCCGGCGCAGGTCCCGAAGACGGGGCGGTCGAAGCGCCGGATCGCCTCGTCGAGGCCGTACAGCCCCATCAGGCGCATGAACGTCGTCGACTCGCCGCCGGGGATCACGAGCCCGTCCAGAGCGTCGAGCTGGTCGGGCTTCCGGACCTCCACGGCGTCGGCGCCGAGCCCGCGCAGCATCTGCACGTGCTCGCGGAAGTTTCCCTGCAAGGCGAGAACGCCGATCCGGAGCGGCTTCACGACCTCATGGTATCGCCGCCCCCGATGTACGCCGACCCGACGCGCGAGGCGCGTCCCTCGACGACGAGGCGCTCGAGGTGCGCGAGCGCCTCGGCCGTCGCGAACCGGCGCAGCGTGGTCGGGAGCTCGTCCCGGAAGAGCGCGAGCGAGACGGTGTACGCCGAGACCGGCTCCGCGCCGAGCGCGGCCTCGGTCCGGTCGAGCCTGTCCTCGTGGTGCGCCGCGATCTCGCGCGCGCGGCCGGCGACGTCCCGAACCGGCTCCCGGTGCCCGGTGTAGGCGACCCGCGGCGCGAGCTCCTCGATCCGCCGCAGCGACGCGAGGTAGTCGCCGAGCGGGTCGGGCCGCGAGTCGGGGTAGAGCCCGACGGTCGGCGTGATGCCGGAGAGGATCGTGTCGCCCGCGATCAGCACGCCGTCACGGTGCAGGACGAGGTGCCCGTCGGCGTGCCCCGGGAGCACCTCGACCCGCCAGCCGCCGACCTCGTCGCCCGCGTCGAGGAGCCGGTCGGGGTGCTCGACCCAGTGCACGGCCCGCACGAGCGACCGCGCCTCCGCGAGCAGCGCGTCCACGGTGTCCGGCGGCATCCCGTGCCGGAGCCAGTGGTCGAGGTACCGGCCCGCGTCGCGCTCCCCCCAGGCACGCGCGCACTGCGCGTGGTCCTCGCGCCCCTGGAGCACCGCCGCGCCCGTCACCTCGGCGGCGTCGCGTGCGCCGCCGACGTGGTCGGGGTGCATGTGCGAGATCACGATCGTCTCGACGGGCGCGTCGAGTGCGTCGAGCACGGGCCGCCAGCGCGCCTCGGCGTCGCGCGTGCCGAGCCCCGTGTCGACCAGCACGTACCCGCCGCTCGAGGCGCGGAGGAGGTAGCAGTGCACGTGGTCGATCCCGAGCGGGAGGGAGAACGTCACGCGCCTGATCCCGGGCTCGAGGTCGACCACGCGGCCGGACGCTAGACGAGCAGCGTCAGCGCGCGTTCGCGAAGATGCGCCCGAACGGATGCCACGCGCCGTTCCCGTAGCGCGTGAGCACGAGCTCGTCGACGGGGAACCGCTCGGTCGGCGTCGTCACCATCCTCGTCCCCGGGTACAGGAACGGGTTCGGCGCGTCGAGGTGCGCGAGCGCGTCGACGAAGCCCCGGCGGGTGAGGTTCCGGCCCGCCTGCTTCAGCGCGTGGACGAGCGTCCACGCGTTCGCGAAGCCGTACTCGATGTTCTGGTCGAGCAGGTTCGCGCCGGGGTCGTACCGGTCGACGATCGACCTGAACAGCTTCGTCGTCGCGCTCGACGGGTTCCCGGCGTAGTCGTAGAGGTAGGTCGCGGAGATGTCGCCGTCGACGTCGGCGCCGCTCTTCTCGGCGAGGTGCATGAACAGGGGCGACGACGAGACGGCGCCGACGAAGGTCGTCGGTCTCCAGCCGAGCTTCGTGACCACGGCGAGCGCACCGATCGTCTGCGTCGGCAGCGCGAGGAGCACGAGCACGTTCGCTCCGGCGGCACGCAGCTTCACGACCTGTGCGCTCACGTCGGTCTGCGTCGGGTCGTACTTCTCGACGTCGACGATCTTCGCTCTCGCCCGGCCGAGGCCCTGGACGAGGCCGTCGTAGTAGTTCTGCCCGAACGCGTCGTCCTGCACCAGCACGCCGATCCTCGCCTGCGGCACCTTGCTCGCGATGAACGCGCCGTAGACGCGCGACTCGCCGGGATACGACGGGTTGAAGCCGACTGTCCAGGGGTATTTCGCATACTCCGTCGCCCAGTACGAGTCGCCCGACGCGAGCAGCACCTGCGGGACGCCGGCCCTGTTCAGGTACGCGCGCGTCGCGAGGTTCGTCGCGGTCCCGAGGCTCCCGTAGACGGCAAAGACGTGATCCTGCTCGACGAGCTTCTTCGTCAGCTGGACCGTGTTCGCCGGGTTGTAGCCGTCGTCGTAGACCTTGAAGACGATCTGCCGCCCGTTGACGCCTCCGTGCGCGTTCACGTACGAGAGGTACGCCGCCTCCGCCTTCGGCACCGCTCCGTAGAGCGCCGCCGGGCCCGTCAGCGGGAACGTGCCCCCGACCGTGATCGTGCGCGCGGTCACGCCGGGCGTCGCGGCGGGCGACGCGAGCGCCGCCGATCCCGCCGCAGGAGCGAGCGCGACCAGGGCGAGGGCGAGCGCGAGATTCGTCCGGCGGGTCATGGTGCCTCCGTGCCTAGGGGTCGGCGTGATGTTGACTGCGCGGGGCGCCGAGGCGCAAGAGCGACCGCAGCGGCTCCGCCGCGCCGCGCGGCAGCAGCGCCGCGACCGCGATGACGACGGCGCCGAACACGACCGGTACCGCCTGCGAGGACGTGAGGCCGGACGTCGTCAGGCCGACCGGGAGGAGCTCGACGAACACCGCGCCGGCGAGGACGCCCGACAGCGACCCGAGGCCGGAGACGACCGCGCCGATCAGCACGTACAGGGAGAGCTGGAGCCCGAAGACGTCGGGGCTCACGAACGTGTTCACGAGCACGAACAGCGACCCGGCGACCGCGGCCATCGCCGCGGAGACGGCGAACGCCGCGGTCTTGTGGAAGGCGGGCGACACGCCGGAGACCGCGGCCGCGACCTCGCTGTCGCGGATCGCGCGGAACGCGCGACCCGTCCGCCCGCGCAGCAGGAGCCACGCGATGACGAGTGTCGCGCCCGCGACCGCCCAGGCCACCTCGTACAGCCAGAGCCCGCTGTGGGACGGCAGCGAGAGCCCCTCCGACCCCCCGGTGAGCCCGGAGTAGTTCTTCGCGACCTGCGGCACGGCGAGCGCGGCCGCGAACGTCGTCAGCGCCAGGTAGACGCCCCGGAGCCGGAGCGCGGGCAGCCCGACGACGATGCCCGCCGCGAGCCCCGCGGCGGCCGCGACCGGGAGCGTGGCGAGGTCGTTCCAGCCGTGGTCGTGGGTCAGGATCGCCGTCGTGTAGCCGCCGACCGCCATGAACGCGCCGTGGCCGACGGAGATCTGGCCCGTGTAGCCGGCGACCACCTGAAAGGCGACGATCGCGACGAAGTAGACCGCCACCGCCGCGCCGGTCGAGCGGTGGTACCCGGAGAGCGTGAGCGGCAGCAGCGCAATCGCGGCCGCGACGCCGACGACCGCCCCCGCGCGCACCGTGCCGGGCCTGCTCATGCGCGGTGCACCCTCGTCCGCCCGAAGAGCCCGCCCGGGCGGAGGAGCAGGACGGCGAGCATCACGAGGAACGCGACCGGCAGCTGCAGCGCGGGCCCGACCGCGTCGACGTACGTCGTCACGAGGTTCAGGAGCACGCCGATCAGGAGGGCCGCGACCACCGCGCCCCCGGCGCTCTCGAGCCCGCCGACGACGGCCGCCGCGAACGCGTAGATCAGGATCCCGTCCATCATCGACGGCTGCAGCAGCACGCTCGGGCTCGCCGCCGCCATCATCCCGGCGACCGCTCCGAGCGCGGCGGCGAGGCCCCAGCCGAGCGAGAGCATCCAGCGCACCCGGACGCCGACGAGCCGCGCCGCGTCGGGGCGCGCTGCGGCGGCCCGCAGCGCGAGACCGAGCCTCGTGAACCGGAAGAACGGCCAGAGCACGGCGACCGCGAGCAGCGAGATGCCGATCGTGCTCAGGTCCTGGCGCGAGAACGCCACGCCGCCGACGGTGTAGATGCGGGGCGCGAACGGCGCCCGCACGAAGCGGACGTCGTTCCCCCAGATCCACGCCACCGCGCCCTCGATCAGGATCAGGAGGCCGATCGCCGCGATCACGACCGAGAGCACCGACCCGCCGCGCGCGACCGGCCGGATCGCGACGACCTCGAGCGCGAATCCGACCGCGAACGCGAGCGCGAGCGTGCACGCGAAGGCCGGCCAGTACGGGAGCCCCCACGCCATCAGCTGCCACGCGACGTACGTCGTGAGGGTCGCGATCGCCCCCTGCGCGAAGTTGACGACCTCCGTGGCGCGATATACGACGACGAGGGCGACGGCGAGGCCCGCGTAGATGCCGCCGTTCGCGAGACCGGAGACGGTCTGCTGCGCGAAGAGGGCGCTCGTCCAGGAGCCGACGACGAGGAACGCGCAGACCGTTGCGAGGGCGCACGGGACGATCCACGAGGAGGTGGGCCGCAGGCGCGTCAATAGCCGAGGTAGCTGCGGCGCAGCGAGTCGTCGGATGCGAGCGCGCTGCTCGTGCCCGAGAACGCGACCTCCCCCACCTCGAGCACGTACGCGCGGGTCGCGAGCGCGAGCGACGAGCGCGCGTTCTGCTCGACGAGGAGGATCGCCGTCCCCTCGCGCGCGTTGAGGTCGCGAAGGATGCGGAAGATCTCCGCCACGACGATCGGCGCGAGGCCGAGCGACGGCTCGTCGAGGAGAAGCAGCCGCGGGCGCTGCATCAGCGCCCGCGCGACGGCGAGCATCTGCTGCTCGCCGCCGGACAGGCTCCCGGCCTGCTGCGAGCGGCGCTCGTCGAGCCACGGGAAGTACGCGAGGACGCGCGCCAGGTCGTCCCTCGACGAGCCGCGCCGGACGTGGGCGCCGAGACGCAGGTTCTCCCGCACGGTGAGCTCGGCGAACGTGCCGCGCCCCTCGGGGACGTGGGCGATCCCGAGGCGCGCCGCCGTCTCCGGGCCGCTGCGCGCGAGCGAACGGCCGTCGAACCTGATCGCGCCCGACCGCCTGACCAGCCCCGAGATCGCACGGAGGGTCGTCGTCTTGCCCGCGCCGTTCGCGCCCAGGAGCGCGACGATCTCGCCGTCGGCGACGCCGAGTGTGACCCCGCGCAGCGCCCGAACCGCCCCGTAGCGCGCTTCGACTCCGACGAGCTCGAGCAGCGCGCGCATCGCGGTCGGTGAGTCAAGCGGCATCGAGGTGATGAGTCAATATGGAAGCGATGCCCGACGCCGTCATCGTGTCCGCGGTGCGCACGCCGATCGGCCGCGCCCGGAAGGGCTCGCTCGTCGGCGCGCGCCCCGACGACCTCGCCGCCTTCACGGTGCGCACCGCCCTCGAGCGCGTCCCCGGGCTCCCGTGGGAGGAGATCGGCGACGTCGTGGTCGGGTGCGGGTTCCCGGAGCAGAGACAGGGGATGAACCTGGCACGGCGCGTATCGCTTCTCGCGGGCCTCCCCGTGACCGTCCCCGGCACGACGGTCAACCGGTTCTGCGCATCGTCGCTCCAGGCGATCCGGATGGCCTTCCACGCGATCAAGGCGGGTGAGGGCGACGCGTTCGTCGCCGCCGGCGTCGAGTCGATTTCGCAGGTCGACGGGTACCCGAAGTCGGACGAGGAGCTCCACCCCGCGCTGTTCGGCGGCGACGCGCCGATCGCGAACGTGTACATCCCGATGGGGCTCACGGCCGAGAACGTCGCGGAGCGGTGGGACGTCTCGCGCGAGGAGATGGATGCATTCGCGCAGCGGTCGCAGGAGCGTGCGGTCGCCGCGCAGCGGTCCGGCTTCTTCGCGCGCGAGATCGCCCCGTACGACGGTGTCGAGGCGGACGACGGGCCGCGGCCGTCCTCGTCGCTCGAGAAGCTCGCCGCGCTCGAGCCCGCGTTCGCGCCCGGCGGCAGGGTGACGGCCGGCAACTCGTGCCCTCTGAACGACGGTGCGGCGGCCGTCGTCGTCATGTCGGAGGTGCGTGCGCGCGAGCTCGGGATCGCACCGCGCGCGAGGATCCTCGCGTCGGCCGTGTCGGGCGTCGCACCGGAGATCATGGGCGTCGGCCCGATCGAGGCCGTCCGCAGAGCCCTCGCCGCCGCAAGGATGACGATCGACGACGTCGACGTGATCGAGCTGAACGAGGCGTTCGCGGCGCAGGTGCTGCCCGTCTGCCGCGAGCTCGGCGTCGACCCGTTCGGCGACGAGCTCAACCCGCACGGCGGCGCGATCGCGCTCGGGCACCCGTACGGCATGACCGGGGCGCGCATCATGGCGACGCTCCTCAACGACCTCGAGACGCTCGACGGCACCGTCGGCCTCGAGACGATGTGCGTCGGCGGCGGCCAGGGCATGGCGATGCTCGTCGAGCGGCTGAGCTAGCGCCCTGGGCTCCCTCGCGCTCGTCCTCGCCCTCGGCTCGTCGGTCGTCTGGGGCTGCGCCGACTTCGGCGGCGGCTCGCTCACGAAGCGGCTGCCCGTGTTCGCAGTCGCGCTCGTCTCGCAGGCGGCGGGCTTCGCCGTGCTCGGGATCGCCGTCGCCGTCCGCGGCGACCTCGGGCTGCGCTCGTTCGTGCTCGGGCTCGTCGGCGGCGTCGGCGGCGCCGTCGGGCTCACCTCGTTCTACGAGGCGATGGCGGTCGGGACGATGAGCGTCGTCTCGCCGATCGCCGCGTGCTCGGCGCTCGTCCCGTTCGCGATCTCGCTCGCGACGGGGGAGCGGCCCGCCGGGATCGCGGTCGCCGGGGCGTTCGCGGCGCTCGCCGGCGCCGTCGTGGCGTCGCTCGAGGAACGCCGGTCGGAGTCACCCGAGCGGGCCCGAGCCGTCGCGCTCGCGGGGCTGTCGGCGCTCGCGATCGGCCTCTTCGTGTACTTCCTCGGGCTGGGGAGCCGCGAGGGCGATGCGCTCTCGACGCTCGCCGGCGCGCGCGTCGGATCGCTGTCGGCGCTCGTCGCGATCGTGCTCGTGACACGGACGCGGCCCTGGGTCCCGGCGACGTCGCTGGCCGCCGTCGCCGCGGTCGGCCTCGCCGACGTGACGGCGAACGTGCTGTTCGCCTTCGCGAGCGGCCACGGGCTCCTCGCGCTCGTCTCGGTGCTCGGGTCGCTCTACCCGGTGGTGACGCTCGTGCTCGCGCACGTCCTGCTCGGCGAGCGCATCAGCCCCGTGCAGCGTGCGGGCGTCGCTCTCGCGCTCGCCGGCGTCGTCGCGATCGCCGCCGCCTGACGCGTCATGCCGCCGCCTCGGCGACGCCGCGCAGCGGTCCGAGGTCGCGCGTCGAGACGAGCACGTTCGTCGCGCCGCTCTCGCGCCACGCCGCGAGCCGCTCTCGGATGCGCGCGACCGGCCCGACGAGGGCGGCCTCGTCGACGAACGCGTCGGGAACCCTCGCGGCGGCCTCGGCGCGTTTCCCGTCGAGGAACAGGTCCTGGATCTCTCGCGCCTCCCGCTCGAACCCGTAGCGCGCGAAGAGGTCGTTGTAGAAGTTCTTCGTCCGCGCGCCCATCCCGCCCACGTAGAACGCGTAGTGCGCCTTCAGCGCGTCGCGCGCCGCCGGCACGTCGTCGGTGACGACGGCCATGGCGGTCGGCGCGACGTCGAACCCCGGCCTGAGGCGAGCGAGCGGGAACACCTCGCGCACCCTCGACGGCGCCCAGAAGATCGGCAGCCAGCCGTCGGCGAGCTCGAGCGCCTGCTCGACCGCCCTCGGAGCGATCGCGGCCAGGTAGATCGGGATCGACTCGCGGTGCGGCCGGGCCATGAGCTTCAGCGGCTTCCCGAGGCCCGTCCCGCCGGCGAGCGGGATGTCGTAGTGCGTGCCGTGGTGCTCGAGCCGCTCGCGCCTGAGCACCGAGCGGACGATCGCCACGTACTCGCGCGTCTTCTCGAGCGGCCTCCCCCACGCCTCTCCGTGCCAGCCCTCGGCGACCTGCGGGCCCGACGTGCCGAGCCCCATGACGAACCTGCCGCCCGACAGCAGGTCGAGCGTCGCCGCGGTCATCGCCGCGTTCGCGGGCGACCGCGCGGGGATCTGCATCACCGCCGTCCCGAGCCGGATCGTCGTCGTCAGCGCGCCGAGCCAGGCGAGCGGTGTCACGGCATCCACGCCCCACGCCTCGGCGGCCCACGCCGACGTGTACCCGAGCCGTTCCGCCTCGCGCGCGAGCTCGACCAGCTGGAGCGGGCTCGTGCCGGGCTGGGCGTAGCCCATGTAGAAGCCCAGCTCCACCCGTGCGATGCTACGGCAATGGCTGTGCCGCTCCGTGGGTTTGCTTCGGGCGCCCGGTGGCAGTCCGAGTAGGTGGAGTCGCTCCGCGGGAAGCTGCTCGTGTCGTCGCCGTCGCTCGTCGACCCGAACTTCCGGAAGACGGTCGTCCTCGTCGCCCACCACGACGACGACGGCGCGATGGGGCTCGTGCTGAGCCGCCCCTCGGACGTCGTCGCGTCCGAGGTCGTCCCGACCCTCACCGGCATCCCCGGCAGCGACGAGCCGGTCTTCGTCGGAGGGCCCGTCCAGCCCGAGTCGTTCATGGCGCTCGCGGAGTTCGTGGACCTCTCGCAGGCCGCCGCGCCGATCATGGGCGACCTCGGCTTCATGCCCGCCGACGCCGACCCCGAGGAGCTGCCGATCAAGCGGCTCCGGCTCTTTGCCGGCTATTCCGGGTGGAGCGAGGGGCAGCTCGAGGGCGAGCTCGCCGAGGGATCGTGGATCGTCGTCGACGCGATCGCCGAGGACGCGTTCGCGGGCGACCCCGACGAGCTGTGGCGATCGGTGCTGCACCGGAAGGGCGGGCCGTTCGCGCTGATGGAGAACATGCCGTTCGACCCGGGCCTGAACTGACGCTCAGCGCCCGGTCCACGTCGGCCGGCGCTTCTCCAGGAACGCGGCGACGCCTTCACGGCCGTCCTCCGACGCGAGGCACGCGGCGAACGCCTCCACCTCGCGCTCGTCGCTCCGCGCGTCGCGCGTGTCGTGGAACAGCCGCTTGATCCGCCGGATCGCCTGCGGGCTCTGCGCGTCCAGCGGCTCGACGTAGCGCGCGATCCCCTCGTCGAGATCCTCGACGAGGAACTCGACGAGCCCCCACGCCTCCGCCGTCGCGGCCGTGATCCGCTCGCCCGACATCGTGAGCCAGCGCGCCCGCCCCGGTGAGACGAGCCGTGGCGCACGCTGCGTCCCGCCGCCGCCCGGAAGGAGGCCGAGGTTCACCTCGGGGAACCCGAGCTGCGCGTCGTGCGTCGCGATCCGGAAGTCGCACGCGAGCGCGAGCTCGAGGCCGCCGCCGAGGCAGTACCCGTGAATCGCCGCGACGACAGGCACCGGCGCGTGCTCGATCAGGTCGGCGACGGGCTGGATGCCGCCGGGGCGGCCGCCCTCGCCGATCCCGCCGGCGAACCCGGAGATGTCGGCGCCCGCGGAGAACGCACGGTCGCCGCGGCCGCGGAGGACGACGACGTGGACGTCGCCGCCGAGGTTCTCGAGCGTGTTCCGCAGCGTCTCGAGGATCCCCGCGTCGACGGCGTTGACCGGCGGGTTGTCGAGCCACACGGTCTCGATCACGCCGGCACCCCCGCGAAGAGCTCGCGCAGCTCGCTCTTCCTGAACTTCCCGACGCTCGTCTTCGGGATCTCCGCCACGAACTCGATCCGGTCCGGGAGCCACCACTTCGCGAACCTGGGGCCGAGGAACCCGCGCAGCTCCTCCGCGGTCGCCGACGACCCCGGGCGGAGGACGACCGCGGCGAGCGGCCTCTCGCCCCACTTCTCGTCCGGGACGGCGACGACCGCGGCCTCGGCCACCGCCGGGTGCCCCATCAGCGCGTTCTCGAGGTCGACCGAGGAGATCCACTCGCCGCCCGACTTGATCACGTCCTTGGCGCGGTCCTTGATCTGGATGAACCCTCTCGCGTGGATCGCCACGATGTCGGCGGTGCGGAACCAGCCGTCGTCCGTCCACCCGTCGGCGGCCTCCGGTGCGTCGTGGTAGGCGGCTGCGATCCACGGCTCGCGGATCTCGAGCTCGCCGAGAGACACGCCGTCCCACGGCAGGATCGCGCCGTCGGCGTCGCGGCTCCGCACCTCGACGAGCGGCATCGGGATGCCCTGCATCGCCTCGACGTCGAGGCGCGTCTCCTCGTCGGCGTCGCGGAGGTCGCCGAGGAGCTGGGCCGTGGCCGCGACGGGGGAGGTCCCGGTCATGCCCCAGCCGTGGACGACGTGGAGCCCGTAGCGCTCCTTGAACCCGGCGATCATCGAGCGGGGCGCGGCCGAGCCGCCGACGAGCAGCCCCTTGAGCCGCGACAGGTCCCAGCGGCCTCCACCGGCGTCGAGCGCCGCGAGGATCGCGCAGCACAGCGTCGCGACGCGGTCGCCGCGACGTAGCCCGAGCTCGCCGAGGGCGACGGCGAACGCGCGGGCGCGACGGCAGGCCTCCCCGTGGGTGGTGCGGTGGAAGCTTCGGTCGGGGAGCCGCGTGACGATCTCGACGTCGGCGAAGTACGTCTCGGCGCGCCGCAACAGCGTCGGCAGCGTGAGCTGGTGGTCCATCATCAGGCCGTTCATCCGAGCCCCTGCCGCCGCGGAAGGTCGACCTCCGGGTCGACGAGATGGCCGTCGCGCTCGACGTACCCGTCCTTCCCGCCGACGATCAGCAGGACGAGGTCGCCGTCCGTCCGGTTGGAGATCTGCCGGGGCGTCGTCGACTCGACGTGCACGAGGCCGCCTTCGCGGACCTGGTGCTCGTCGCCGTCGATCGTGAACGTCGCCGTGCCCCGATGGACGAAGTACAGCTCGTCCTGGGTGTCGTGATAGTGGTTCGGGCCTTCGTAGTGAGGCGGGAACACGATCCCGTTGACGCCGAAGGCGGTGACGTCGAGCGCGGCGCGAGCCTTGCGGAAGCCGTGCCCCTCCCCGAGCTCGTCGAGGGAGCTGACGCGGTACGCCATGCCGCGGATCCTAGACGCGCTCCTCGCGGCTACCGCACGTGCGCCGCCGTCGGGCGGAACGAGGCGGGCGCGACGGCGGAGGCGCCGTCGGCGTCGGTGACGGAGACGGAGAACGTGCTGCGTGATCCGGGGCGCGCACGGGCGACGACGGCGCCGCTCGCCCCGAGGTGGAATCCACGCGGCGGCCGCCCGCGCGCGACGCGCCACACGTAGGGCGGCGTCCCGCCGGCGGCGTGCAGCCGGGTGACCGTGCGCTGCCCGTCCCCGAACCGGAGCGTGCTCGTGATCCGCAGCGGGCTCACGAGCCGGACCACCGCAGCGTGCGCGATGTGCGCCATCGCCACGCCGCCGGCGTCGAGGAGGTGCACGGCATCGCTCTGGAACCACTCGGGGTGCGCCGCGGCGGCGCGGTCCCAGTCGACGAGCTCGAGCTGCGGCCAGCGCCGCGCCGCCTGCCGGAGGTCGTCGTTCAGCTCCGGGTACGGCGCCCTCACGGCGTGCAGCGTCAGCCAGAGGACGTGCTGGGCGCCGGCGCCGACCAGGTCGCCGAGCGCGTCGTCGAGGCTGCCCGGAAACTCGTCGGGCGGGTCGTTGTAGCCCATCACGACGACCACGATCGGCGGCACCCGGCCGAGGGCCGGGACGAGCTGGAGGAGGGTCGGCGGCCGCTCGCCGTCGAAGGGGCAGCTCACGCCGCCGACCGTGCGGCAGACGGCGACCTGCCACTGCACGGCGAGGTTCCTCTGCATCGCGGCGATCGCGTCGTCGTGCCACGACATCCCGGTCGCGACGGAGTCGCCGACCACGAGCACCCGGGGCTCGGGCGCAGCGGTCGAGGACCACGCGGCGGCGCCGGCCAGGATGGCCGCCGCGACGACCGCCGTCACGAGACGCGCGCGCACACGTGCGGCTTTCCCGCGCGCAGGCGGCGCTAACGCACCGCGATGCGCTCGAGCTCGTCGGCGACCTCGCGGAGCGGCCGCGTCGCGTCGAGCACGTGCGTCGCCGTCGCACGGAGCCGCGGCTCGACCCACGAGAGGTGGTCGAGGATCTCCGCACGCTCGGCCTCCGTCTTGCCGTACTCGTTCGCGGCGCGGGTCGCGACGCGCGCGAGGAGGATGTGGGCCGGTGCGGTCAGGAGCACGACGGCGTCGAACCGGTCGTAGAACCGCCCCTGATTGGAGACACACCCGGAGACGAAGAGCGTCTCGTCCCGCGCCTCCTCGAGGAGCCCCGCCATGCGCTGCTCGACCCAGAGCCACCCGCCCTCGTCGTCCGACCACTCGCACCACCCGCCGCGGTCGGTGTCGACGACGCGGAAGCCCCGCCGCTCGAGCTCCGCCAGCGCCGAGGACTTGCCGGTGCCCGACATGCCCGTGACGAGGATGCGCGCGGTCACGCCACGGCGGGCTCGGCAGGCAGGTCGACGACGAACACCGCGCCGCCGCCGTCCCGTGGCTCCGCCCACACACGGCCGCCGATCCTCGTCACGAGCTCCCGCACGATGTAGAGCCCGAGGCCGGTCCCGCGGACGCCCCGCGTCAGCTGGGAATCGGCGCGGTAGAACTTCTCGAACACGTGGTCGCGGTCGGCGTCGGCGATCCCCGGCCCGCGATCGGCGACGGCGATCCGCAGCCGGCTCGGCGGAGCCGAGAGCGAGACCGTCACCGGTGCGTCGGGGGGCGAGTACTTCAGCGCGTTCTCGACCAGGTTCGACATCACCTGCCGGAGGTGGTCGCGATCGCCGCGGACCCGGCGCTCCTCGACGGCAGCCGGTACGTCGAGCTCGATCCGCTCAGATCCGCCCGGCGTCTCGGCGGCGAGCTCTCGGACGAGTGCGGCGGCGTCGACGAGGCTCGCCTCGGCCCACGCGCTGTCGCTCTCGAGGCTGCTCGCGAAGAGGATCCGGTCGACGAGCCGCTCGAGGCGGCGGCCCTCCGCCGCCATCATCTGGAGAACGCGCCCGCGATCGTCGACCGACAGCGCCGCCTCGTCGCGCGCGAGCGTCAGCGCACCGCCGTAGAGGACCGCGAGCGGCGTCCGCAGCTCGTGCGAGATCGTCGCGATGAAGTCCGACTTCAGCCGCTCGAGCGCATGGTCACCCGTGACGTCGCGGAACGCGTAGACGGTGCCCTGGTCGAAGCGCAGCCCCGAGATCGACAGCCAGAGCTCGCCGTGAGGCGCCTCGTAGGGCAGCGTGACCGGCGCGGCGGCGTCTCCCGCCACGGCGACAGGCGCTCGCGCCAGGTAGCTGCTCCACGCGGGGAGCACGTGCTCGAGGCGGCGGCCGACGACGGCGGCCGCAGGCATCCCCGTGACCGAGGAGGTGACGGGGTTCCAGACGCGGACGACGCCGTCGCCGTCGACCAGGAAGACGCCCTCCGCCACGTGCTCCAGCGCCTCCGCGGCGCTCGCCCGGAGCTCCGCCTCCTCGCGCGCCCGGACCTCGTCCGCGTGGAGCCGCGCGCGCTCGAGGGCGAGCCCACCGTGGCGGCCGAGCGCGGCGAGAAACTGGCGGTCGGCCGCGTCGAAGTCGCGGACGCCGTCGAACCGGAGCTCGATCGCGCCGACGACGGCCGCCCCCGCCGTGAGCGGGACCGACGCCGACGACGCGAGGAGGACGATCTCGTCGCGGAGGAGGAGCCCCCCGACGTCCTCGGCGGGCGGGCGTCCGCCCGCGACCGCGACGAACCGGCCGCCCTCGAGCGCATGGACGGCAGCGGCTCCGGCCCCGACCTGCGCCATCGCCTCCGCGACGAGCGCCTCGGCGACCTCGTCGACCGTGCGCGTCGCCGCGAGCGACGCGCCGAGCGAGAGGAGGCGGTCGGTCTGTCGCGTGTTCAGCCTCGCCTCCTCCTCGGCGCGCCGGCGCGCCGCATGCTCGATGGCGAGCGCCGCGTGGTCGACGAACCGCTGCAGCACCAGCATCTCGTCCGGCCCGAAGCGGCGGGCGCCGGGCTGCAGGTCGAGGACGAGCAACCGCTCGGTCCTCCCCTCGATCACGACCGGGACCCGCAGTGAGTCCCCGACGTATGCGACGGCCGTGCCGGCCGGCCCGAGCGCGTCCTCGAGCCCGGGGACGTCGGCGACGAGGACGGTACGCCCCGGCGGCGTCAGGACAGACGGCGGCTCGCGCGCCTCGTAGACGACGTGCTCGTCCCCGACGCGCCGGACAAGCAGCGCGGCGTCGGCCCCGAACGCCTCGCACGCCTCACGGCAGACGGCGGCGGCGACCGCACCCGGGCCGCCGGCCTCGCCGAATCGAGGCGCAAGAGCGAGAACCCGCAGCAGGGCCTCGGTCGTCTCCACGGCTACCGCTCGAGGATCTCGAGCAACGTCCCGTCGGGATCCGCGACGACCGCGAGCTTCCACGTCCCACCGCGGCGCGGCCGGGCGGCGCGCGCGAGCCGTTCGTGGTGCATCCCCTCAACGAAGTCGATCTCAGGCTCGAACGTGTACGGCGGGACCACCACGGTCGTGTCCGCCCGCTGCCCGAGCTCGCGAAGCGTCCCGTCGAGGCTCGCCACGCGGAGGCCCAGGTGGTTCAGCCCGAACGCGGCCACGCGCTGCCGCCGCCACTCGTCGGCCGGGTTCGGCCCGGCCGCGGCGGCCAAGTCGCCCTGGATCAGCTCGAGCAGGCTGTCGTCGAGGTACAGGAACGCGTTCGTCGGCGTCCGGCGGAGCAGTCGGAACCCGAGCCCCTCGTAGAACGCGATCGACCGGTCGAGCCGTGAGACCGCGATCGCGACGTGCTCGAGGATCACCGCGCGCCGCCTGGCGTGTCCATTGCCTGTCCTCCTCCGAGTGGCGTTTTACCCTACCTCGCCGCCCCGGAGGAACCACAGGCGGCAGTGATGAACGCTCGAAGGCGCCTAGCGGAGTCGAACCGCTGTAAACGGCTTTGCAGGCCGCTGCCTAACCACTCGGCCAAGGCGCCAGCGGCCGCATGGTATCCCCGCGCCCGGGTACCCCTCGGCCGTGGCCTCGCGGAACCCGCACCCGACGGCAGCGGCGTTCATGCCCGACACCCTGTCGCTGCGCACGCTCCGCGACGCCGTGCAGCGGTGCGAAGGCTGCCCGCTGTACGCGAACGCGACGCAGGCCGTCTTCGGCGAGGGTGCGCTCGCCTCGCGCGTGATGCTCGTCGGGGAGCAGCCGGGCGACCAGGAGGATCTCGCCGGCGCGCCCTTCGTCGGGCCGGCGGGGAAGCTCCTCGACCGGGCGCTCGAGGAGGCCGGCATCGACCGCCGGACGGCCTACGTCACGAACGCCGTGAAGCATTTCAAGTGGAAGGCGCGCGGCACGCGGCGGATCCACGACAAGCCGTCCTGGTCCGAGCAGATGGCGTGCCGTCCGTGGCTCGAGGCCGAAATCGCGCTCGTGAAGCCGCGTGCGCTCGTGCTGATGGGAGCGACCGCGGCGCAGAGCCTCCTCGGCAAGACGTTCAGGGTGACGCAGAACCGGGGGCGGCCGCTCGACTCGGACCTCGCCGAGCTCGTGACGGCGACGATCCATCCGAGCGCGATCCTCCGCTCCGACGACCGGGAGGCGATGTTCGCCGGCCTCGTCGACGACCTCAGGGTCGTGGCGCAGGGCGTATGACGTAGATACATTCTGGCCCATCGTGTCGTTGCAGGAGCGCAACGCGACCGAGCGCGTCCAGGATGGCCGTGAGCGCTACGTCGCGCGCGGCGTGTCGACCCCGCCGCTCGTCGTCTCCCGCGCCGAGGGCGCGCGTCTCTGGGACGCCGACGGGCGCGAGTACATCGACTTCGCAGGCGGGCTCGGCTGCGCGAACCTCGGCCACAACCTGCCGTCGGTCGTCGACGCGGTGCACGCCCAGGTCGACAAGTACATGCACCAGTGCTTCATGGTCGGCATGTACGAGCCGTACGTGGAGGTCTGCCGCCGCCTGGCCGAGGTCTCTCCGTGCCGCGGCGAGAGCCAGAAGTCGATCCTGCTGAACAGCGGCGCCGAGGCCGTCGAGAACGCGGTCAAGATCGCGCGCGTGGCGACGGGCCGGCCCGCCGTGATCGTGTTCGACAACGCGTTCCACGGGCGGACGCTGCTCTCGATGACGATGACGTCGAAGGTCGTCCCGTACAAGAAGGGCTTCGGCCCGTTCGCACCCGAGGTCTACCGCACGCCGGCGCCGTACCCGTTCCGCGGTGTGTCCGAGGACGACGCGATCGCGGCGCTGAAGCGGCTGTTCAAGGGCGACGTCGACCCCGGATCGGTGGCGTGCGCGGTCCTCGAGCCGGTGCAGGGAGAGGGCGGGTTCATCCCGATGACCCCCGAGTTCCCGAAGCGGCTCCAGGAGATCCTGGACGGCTACGGGATCCTCTACGTCGACGACGAGGTGCAGGCCGGCTGCGGCCGCACCGGGCCGGTCTGGGCGATCGAGCACTACGGGATCGAGCCCGACCTGCTCGTCTCCGGGAAGACGCTCGGCGGCGGGATGCCGCTCGCGGGCGTCACCGGCCGCGCCGAGGTCATGGACGCGGTGCCGGCCGGCGGCCTCGGCGGGACGTTCGGCGGGAATCCGGTGTCGTGCGCGGCCGCTGCGGCGATCCTCGACGCGCTCGAGGGGCTGCGCCCGCGGGCGGAGGAGGTCGGCGCCCGGCTCTGGGAGCGCCTCGAGGCGATGGCGCCGGAGGGGTCGGAGGTTCGCGGGCTCGGGCCGATGGTGGCGATCGAGCTGCGCGAGCAGAGCCCCGACGAGACGACGCGGATCACAATTGAGGCGCGCGAGCAGGGGCTCGTCCTCCTGTCGTGCGGCATCTACGGGAACGTCATCCGCATCCTGGTGCCGTTCACGATCCAGGACGAGGAGCTCGACCGCGGCCTCGACATCCTGGAGCGCGTGCTTGGCGGCTGAGGTCTCGGTCGAAGGCTGTCGAAAGACATACGGCGACGTCGTCGCCGTCGACGGCGTCGACCTGAACGTCGGTGCCGGCGAGTTCTTCACGATGCTCGGCCCGTCGGGATCGGGCAAGACGACGACGCTCCGGATGATCGCCGGGTTCGAGCAGCCGGACGAGGGCCGGATCACCCTCGGCGGCGAGGACATCACGGCGACGCCGCCCTACGCCCGCGACGTCAACACGGTGTTCCAGGATTACGCGCTCTTCCCGCACATGACGGTGGCCGAGAACGTCGGCTACGGCCTCAAGGTGAGAGGGATGCCGCGCGCCGAGCGTCGGCGCCAGGTCGACGACGTGCTCGAGATGGTGCGGCTCGGCGGCTACGGGGCGCGGAAACCGGTGCAGCTCTCGGGCGGGCAGCGGCAGCGCGTCGCACTCGCCCGCTCGATCGTGAACCGGCCGAAGGTGCTCCTCCTCGACGAGCCGCTGGGCGCGCTCGACCTGAAGCTGCGCCAGGAGATGCAGGTCTTCCTGAAAGGGCTGCAGCGCGAGCTCGGCATGACGTTCCTGTACGTGACGCACGACCAGGAGGAGGCGCTGACGATGAGCGACCACCTCGCCGTCTTCAACAACGGGCGGATCGAGCAGGTGGGGACGCCCGAGGACGTGTACGAGCGTCCGGCCACCGAGTTCGTGGCGGGCTTCGTCGGCACCTCGAACATCATCGAGCGAAACGGCCGCCGGATCTCGGTCCGCCCCGAGCGCATCGAGCTGAACGGTTCGGGCGAGCCGGCGACCGTCGCCGACGTCGTCTTCGTCGGCGCGTTCCGCCGTATCCTCGTCGACACCGACGACGGCACGCGGCTGACGGTCGTGCAGCCGAACGGCGCCCCCTCGATCGAGCCCGGAGCGCGCGTTCACGTCGCCTGGCAGGACGAGGACGCCTACGAGATCCACCCAAGCAACCCGAACGAGCAGGAGGACAGATGACGAAGCGCACGTGGGCGCTGCTCGCGGTCGTCGCCGTCGCGGCCGCGTTCCCGGCTGCCGGCGCCACGAAGCAGAGCGGCGGGACCCTGAACATGGTCGCGTGGCAGGGCTACCTTCAGCCCGACTGGGTCAAGCCGTTCGTGAAGCAGAGCGGCTGCCAGGTTCACGCGAAGTACGCCAACACGTCCGACGAAATGGTGACGCTCATGCGCTCGGGCGGCGGCTCGCAGTACGACATGGTCTCCGCGTCCGGAGACGCGTCCCTTCGCCTGATCTACGGAAAGGACGTGCAGCCGGTCGACACGTCGAAGGTCCCGGACTTCAAGAACTTCAACAAGGCGTTCCAGTCTCCGCCGAACAACACGGTCGGCGGCAAGCACTACGGCATCTCGCTGCAATGGGGGCCGAACATCCTGCTGTACAACACGCAGAAGGTGAAGCCGGCGCCGGCGTCGTGGTCGGCGATCTACACCCCGAAGTACAAGGGCAAGATCACCGTCCCCGACAACCCGATCCAGATCGCGGACGCCGCGCTGTACCTGATGAAGACGCAGCCGTCGCTCGGGATCAAGGACCCCTACGAGCTCAACTCGGCCCAGTTCGGCGCCGCGATCGCGCTGCTGAAGAAGCAGAAGCCGCTCGTGAAGCGGTACTGGCCCTCGGGCGGCCAGGAGATCAACGATTTCAAGAACGGCAACGTCGTGATCGGTGCGGCGTGGCCGTATCAGCTGAGCCAACTGATCGCCGCGAAGGCGCCGGTCAAGGACGTGATCCCGAAGGAGGGAGCCACCGGCTGGCTCGACACGTGGATGGTGTCGGCCCACACCAAGAACCTCGACTGCGCCTACAGGTGGCTCGCGTACATCTCCACGCCGAAGGTCCAGGCGATGCAGGCGACCAACTACGGCGAGACGCCCGTGAACTCGAAGGCGTGCTCGCTCATGGACAAGATCGCGAAGGGATCGTGCGCGCAGTACCACGCGAATGAGCCGCTGAAGTACTTCAAGCAGATCTACTTCTGGAAGACGCCGATCGCCGACTGCGGCAACGGCAAGAAGGACTGCATGGACTACACGAAGTGGCAGCAGGCCTGGACACAGCTCAAGGGCTAGAACCCGGTCGGGCCGGAGGGCGTCGCCGTATCGGCGGCGCCCTCTGGCGGCGGCCGTGGCTCAAGGGGCTGTCGCTCCTCGGCCCGCCCGTGATGGCGTTCGTCGGCGTCTACGTCGCCGCGCTGCTCGCGCTCTTCGTGTACTCGTTCTGGACGGTCGACCCGTTCACGTCGCTGACCGTGCACAACTGGACGCTCGACAACTTCCGCGAGCTCTGGCACGGCGCGACGTACCACAACGTGGCCGCGCGGACCGTCCTGATCGCCGGCGCGGTGACGGTGACCGATGCGGTTGTCGCGTTCCCGTTCGCCTATTTCATGGCACGACTCGCCGGCCCTCGCCTACGCGCCGCTCTGTTCGTTCTCGTCCTCCTGCCGCTCTGGGCGTCGTACCTCGCCCGGGTGTATGCATGGCAGTTGATCCTCAATCACGACGGACTGCTGAACTGGACGGCGCACAAACTGGGGCTGCCGGGCGCGAACCTCCTCTACACGAACACAGCCATCTGGATCGTCTTCTCGTACATCTGGCTGCCGTTCATGATCCTCCCTGTCTACGCCGCACTGGAGCGGATCCCCCACTCCTACATCGAGGCGTCGCGCGACCTCGGCGCAAGAGGCAGCCGGACGCTCCGCAGCGTCATCCTGCCGCTCGCGCTGCCCGGCATCGTCGCAGGCTCGATCTTCACGTTCTCGCTGACCCTCGGCGACTACATCACCCCGATCCTCGTCGGTGGATCCTCGTCGCAGTTCATCGGGAACGTCGTCTACGACTCGGTCAACGGCGCCGGCAACCTGCCATTCGCGGCGGCGTTCGCTGTCGTGCCGGTGCTCGTGATGGGCGTGTACCTCGTCATCTCCCGCCGGCTCGGCGCCTTCGAGGCCCTGTAGATGGAGGCGAAACGCACCCGCGTCGCGCTTGCGGTCTGGGTCGCGCTCGTTCTGGCGTTCCTGTACATCCCGATCGCGATCATCTGCGTGTATGCGTTCAACGCGTCGAACGTCCAGAGCTGGCCGCTTCCGGGCCTGACCACGAAGTGGTTCTCGCCGGCGATCCACAACAGCGAGATGCAGAGCGCCCTCTGGCTGTCCTTGAAGGCGGGCGCGCTCGCGACGTTGGCCGCTCTGCTCCTCGGGACGATCGCCTCGTTCGGCGTGCACCGCTTCCGCTTCTTCGGACGCGAGGCGATCTCGTTCCTGCTCGTGCTTCCGATCGCGCTCCCGGGGATCATCACGGGGATGGCCCTCAACTCGTACTTCACCTACTGGAAGCTGAACTTCAGCCTGCTCACGATCGTGATCGGCCACGCCACGTTCTGCGTCGTCGTCGTCTACAACAACGTGATCGCGCGTCTGCGCCGCGTCCCGGGCTCGCTCACCGAGGCGTCGATGGACCTCGGGGCGGACGGGTGGCAGACGTTCCGGTACATCACGTTCCCGACGATCTCGACCGCGCTCATCTCCGGTGGGCTGCTCGCGTTCGCCCTGTCGTTCGACGAGGTCATCGTCACCACGTTCACCGCCGGCGCGCAGAACACGCTCCCCATCTGGATCTTCGGGCAGATCCGGCTCGGTCAGGAGCTGCCGCAGGTGAACGTCGTCGTGTTCCTGATCCTGGCTGTCACCATCGTCCCGGTCGCCCTCGCGCAGCGCCTGACGCGCGAGAGCGGGATCCTTCGGACCGAATAGAAGTAGGAGGCCACATGGCAACGCTGACCGAGAGCACCCTGGACGTCCTCAACCCCGCGACGGGCGAGACGATCGCGCAGGTGCCGAACATGTCGGCCGACGAGGTCGACGAAGCCGTCGCGCGCGCCAAGAAGGCGCTGCCCGAGTGGCTCGACGCCACGCCCAAGGAGCGGTCGGAGCTCCTGCACCGACTGGCGGACGTGCTCGAGGAGAACGTCGAGGAGCTGGCGCGCATCGAGTCGCGGAACGTCGGCAAGCCGCTCGCGGCCGCGCGCGACGAGATACCGTTCTCCGCCGACAACCTCCGCTTCTTCGCCGGCGCCGCACGCAACCTCGACGGCAAGTCCGCCGGCGAGTACATCAAGGGCTACACGTCGATCATCCGCCGGGAGCCGATCGGCATCGTGGCCGGGATCTGCCCGTGGAACTACCCGCTGATGATGGCGGTCTGGAAGCTGGGGCCGGCGCTCGCCGCGGGCAACGTGCAGATCCTGAAGCCGTCGGAGCAGACGCCGCTCTCGCTGCTCCGGTTCGCCGAGCTCGCGAAGGACGTGATCCCTGAAGGCGTGCTGCAGGTCGTGACGGGCGACGGCGTGCCGACCGGCCAGCGGCTCGTCGACCATCCCGACATCGGCCTCGTCTCGCTCACGGGCGACGTCGAGACGGGGAAGCTGATCGCTCGGAACGCGTCGGAGACGCTCAAGCGCGTGCACCTCGAGCTCGGCGGGAAGGCGCCGATGGTCGTGTTCGACGACGCGGACGTCGAGGCGGTCGCCGAGGGCATCAAGGTCGCCGGCTTCTGGAACTCGGGCCAGGACTGCACCGCCGGGTCGCGCATCATCGCCGGCCCGCGGATCTACGACTCCCTCCTCGAGGCGCTCGTGCCGGCCATCGAGTCGCTCAAGGTCGGCGATCCCGCCGAAGGCGACGACATCGAGATGGGCCCGGTGATCACGCGCGCACAGGAGGAGCGGATCCTGGGCTTCCTCGAGCGCGCGAAGGGCGCGACGGTCCTGACCGGCGGTCGCGGACGCGACGGCGGCGGCTTCTTCGTGGAGCCGACGGTCGTCACCGACGTGAAGCAGGACGACGAGATCGTCCAGCGCGAGGTGTTCGGCCCGGTCGTCACGGTGCAGAAGTTCGCCGACGACGACCAGGCGATCGCCTGGGCCAACGACGTCCGTTACGGCCTCGCCGCCTCCGTGTGGACGCGCGACGTCGGGCGCGCGCTCAACGCGTCACGGAAGCTGCAGTTCGGGACGGTGTGGGTGAACGACCACCTCGTGCCGATCACCTCCGAGATGCCGCACGGCGGCTACAAGATGAGCGGCTACGGCAAGGACATGTCGATCTACTCGATGGAGGAGTACACGCAGATCAAGCACGTCGCGCTGAAGATCGACTGACGGGGTCAGCGGAGCCTGAACGACGGATACGGGACGTACGCCTTCGCGGTGCAGCGCGCGTCGAGTCCGGCGGCACGACCACGTTGACCGCGATCTGCGGCCCGGCGGGAAACGCACGGTTCTCGGGGACGACGACGCTCCCGCACTTCGCGGGCACACCGCCGATCGCGCATGCGGTGAGCAGGCGTTAGAGCTGCGCGATCTCCGCGAGCTCGCCGGGCGCCGGCTCCCATCTGCCGGCCGCTGCATTCGCCCGCACCTGCTCGGCCTTCGTGGCGCCGGCGATCACCGAGGCGACGGGCGGCACCGCGGCGAGGCCTCCCACCGCCACCGCCAGGAGTGACGTGTCGTGCGCGTCCGCCCAGCGACGCAGGCGCTCGACCCGGTCGAGGTCGTCATCCGAGACGGGCCGCCCGTGGAGCCGCGTTCCCGGCGCGGGCGGGTGCGCGCGCGTCACCTTCCCCGTCAGGAGGCCGCTCGCGAGCGGGAAGTACGGGATCAGGGCGACCCCGAGCCGCCTGCAGGTCGGGATGAGCTCGCGCTCCGCGTCGCGGCGGAGCCAGGAGTACTCGCTCTGCTCCGAGACGTACGCGTCCGAGGCGAGCTCGCGGACGCGGGCGATCGTCGCGGGGCGGTAATTCGAGGTTCCCCAGGCGCGCACCGTTCCTGCGCGAACGAGCTCCTCGACGGCCTCGACCGTCTCCTCGAGCGGCGTCGACGGATCCTCCTCGTGGTGCTGGTACAGGTCGATCACGTCCGTCCGCAGCCGCCGCAGCGACGACTCGACCGCCCGCAGGATGTACTCGCGCGAGCCTCGGCGCTCGGCGCCGTCGCCCATCGGCTTCCCCCACTTCGTCGCGAGCACGACCTGGTCGCGGCGCCCCTCGAGCAGCCGGCCGAGGATCTCCTCGCTGCCACCCTGCCCGCCGTAGATGTCGGCGGTGTCGAAGAACGTGACGCCCGACTCGAGCGCGGCGTCGACGACGGGCGCCGCTCCCGCCTCGTCGATGCGACCTCCGAAGTTGTTGCACCCGAGGCCGACGACGGAGGCCTCGAGCGGGCCGAGCTTCCGCGTCCGCACCGCGGAACCCTAGCGCCAGGTCGCGCCGAGGACGCGGAGCCAGTTCCCGTGGGTGATCTTCGCGACCCCGCCGGGGTCGAATCGCGCTGCGAGCGCGGCGACGAGCTGCGGCAGCCCGGCGACGCCGTTCAACTCGTCGGGGATCTGCGCGCCGTCGAAGTCCGACCCGAGGGCGACGTGGTCGATCCCCATCCGCTCGACCAGGTAGTCGACGTGCCGCACGATGTCGTCGATCCTCGTCGTGGCGGTGTCGACGAGGCCGTCCTCGCGCAGGAACGACACGGAGAAGTTCACGCCCACGACGCCGCCGGTGCGGCGCACCGCGTCGAGCTGCCGGTCGGTGAGGTTCCGCGTCGACGCGCACAGCGCGTGCGCATTCGAGTGCGTCGCGACGAGCGGCGCGTCGCTCGTCGCGACGACGTCCCAGAACCCGGCCTCGTTCAGGTGCGACAGGTCGACGAGGATCCCGAGCATGTTGCACGCACGGACGAGCCGGCGGCCCTCGTCGGTGAGCCCCGCCCCCGTGTCGGGGCTGCCGGGGAACCGGAACGGCACGCCCTCGGCGAACGCGTTCGGGCGCGACCACACGAGCCCGATCGAGCGGAGCCCGCGCGCGTACCACTCGTCGAGGTTCGAGAGGTCGGGCGCGATGGGCTCCGCCCCCTCGAGGTGCACGACCGCGGTGATCCGGCCCTCCTGGAAATCGTCGACCGAGGTCGCGCGCACGACCGGGAGGGCGCAGAGCGTGTCGTACAGCTCGTCCGCCACGCGAGCCGCCTCCTCGAACGGGATTGGGTCGGGCAGCGGCAGCTCGTACGGCCCCGTCGGAAGGTCGCCGAAGTCCACGTGGGAGGGCACGTAGAGCGCGAAGAAGCCGCCCGCGAAGCCCGCCGCGCGCGCCGCGGTGAGATCGAGGTGCACCGGCGGCTCTCCGCGCCAGCACTTCAGGACGAGGTCGTTGTGCCCGTCGATCACCATCACTGCCGCATGCTACGGGCCGGGTCTGGCAGGCTCTCGGCTGCGTGACCGACGCGCCCCTGCGCATCCTGATCTGCGAGGACGACGAGCGGCTCGCAGCCCTCGTGATCGACACCCTCTCCGCCGACGGCCGGTTCGTGGTGGTCGCGCGCGCGGCGAACGGCGACCAGGCGGTTCGGCTCACGGAGCAGCACGCGCCCGACGTCGTCCTGATGGACATCGGGATGCCGGGCCTCGACGGGATCGACGCGACGCGCGCGATCCACGCGCGCGACGCGGGCCAGCACGTGGTCATCTACACGGGCTCGGACGAATACACCGACGTGACGCGCGCGGACGCCGCCGGCGCGGTGGGGTTCCTGCACAAGGAGGCGCTCACCTCGCCCGACCTGCCCGACGCGATCCAGGTCCTCCACGCGAACTACCTCGCCCGCGTGCCGGATCCCGAGTGAGCCGTAACGCTCTCCGCTCCCGGCGAGACGGAACCCGGCGATGAGCGAATTCGACGTGATCGTGGTCGGCGCCGGGCCGGCCGGCGAGGTGTGCGCGGGACGACTCGGCGCGGAGGGCCTGTCGGTGGCGGTTGTCGAGCGGCGGCTGGTCGGCGGCGAGTGCTCGTTCTTCGGCTGCATGCCGTCGAAGGCGCTCCTCCGCCCGGAGGAGGCGCTCGACGAGGCGCGTCGGCTTCCGGGCGCAGCCGAGGCGGCGACGGGAGACCTCGACGCGCGCGCCGTCCTCGACCGGCGGAACGAGGTGGTCCACGATCTCGACGACGCGCCCCAGCTGCCCTGGCTCGAGGAGCGCGGAGTCACGGTGCTGCGCGGCGACGCGCGGCTCGCCGGCGAGCGCACGATCGAGCTCGACGGCGAGCGGCACACCGCGCGGCGCGGAGTCGTGCTCGCGACCGGCAGCGACCCGCTGATCCCGCCGGTCCCCGGCCTGGCCGACGCCCACGGGTGGACGAACCGCGAGGGCACGACGTCGAACGACATCCCGCGGCGCCTGCTCGTCCTGGGCGGCGGCGTCGTCGGCGTCGAACTCGGCCAGGCGTGGTCGTCGCTCGGCTCGAGCGTGACGATCGTGGAAGGCGGGCCCCGCCTGATCGCCCGCGAGGAGGAGTTCGCGGGACGGTTCGTCGAGGACGCGCTCGCCGCCCGCGGCGTCGACGTCCGCACCGGCGTGCGCGCCGGCGCCGTGGAGCGCAACGGCAGCGTGCGGCTGACGCTAGAGAACGGCGACGTCGTCGAGGGCGACGAGATCCTCGTCGGCGTGGGCCGGCGTCCCGCGACGTCGGATCTCGGCCTCGAGACGGTCGGGCTCGAGCCCGGCCGGTACATCGACGTCGACGACTCGCTCCGCGTGGCCGGGCTCGAGTGGCTGTTCGCGATCGGCGACGTCAACGGCCGCGCGCTCCTCACCCACATGGGCAAGTACCAGGCACGGATCGCCGCCGACGTCATCCTCGGCCGCGAAGCCCGGATCGACCCGCTGAGCGACGGCCCGCTCTCGCCGCGCGTCGTCTTCACCGAGCCGAACGTCGCGGCCGTCGGGCACACGCTCGCCTCCGCGCAGGAGGCGGGGCTCGACGTGCGAGCCGTCGACAGCGAGACGTCCGGCACGGCGGGCGGGAGCTTCTACGGGCGGAACGCGCCCGGGCTGTCGCGTCTCGTCGTCGACGAGCGGCGGCGTGTGCTCGTCGGCGCGACGTTCTGCGGAGCCGAGGTCGCGGAGTGGCTGCACGCGGCGACGATCGCCGTCGTGGCAGAGGTGCCGATCGACCGGCTGTGGCACGCAGTGCCCGCGTTCCCGACGCGGAGCGAGATCTGGCTGCGCCTGTTCGAGGCCTACGGCCTGTAGCACCGCCGCCCGACACGTACGCTGCGCGGATGAGCGAGATCTGCACCCACCTCGACCGCGTCGAGATCACCCAGCTCCCGCCCGAGATCCCGGGCTGCGAGGACTGCCTCCCGATCGGCGGACGGTGGCTCCACCTCCGGATGTGCGAGACGTGCGGGCACGTCGCCTGCTGCGACAGCTCGCCGAACCGCCACGCGCGCGCGCATGCGAACGGAAGCGGCCACCCGATCGTGCGGTCGGCCGAGCCCGGCGAGGACTGGAGCTGGTGCTTCGTCGACGAGGTGGCGTTCGTCCTCGGCGAGTGACGGGATCCCGCACGGCGATCGCCGGGCGCGTCGTCCGGCGCGTCGCCGGCGCCGCGGCCGACCGGCTGACGGAGGCCGTCGGCGGAGCGCAACGCACCCGCGTCGTCGTCCTGCTCGCGGCGGTCCTCGCGCTCAGCAGCGCCGACGCGTCCACCGTCGGCGCGTCCGCGACGCAGCTCCGGCACGCGCTCCACATCAGCAACACGGACATCGGCCTCCTCGTCTCGATCACCTCGCTCGTGGCCGCCGTCGCGAGCCTCCCGTTCGGGGTCCTCGCCGACCGTGTGCGCCGGACGTGGGCGCTCGGCGGCTGCATCGTGCTCTGGGGCGCGGCAATGGTCTGGAGCGCCACCGTCGGCAGCTTCGGCGAGCTCCTGCTCACGCGCATCGCGCTCGGCGGCGTCACGGCAGCGGCAGGGCCGATGGTCGCCTCCCTCATCGGCGACTACTTCCCCGCGGCCGAGCGCGGCCGGATCTACGGGTACGTGCTGGCAGGAGAGCTCGTCGGTGCGGGCTTCGGGTTCGCGGTCACCGGCGACATTGCTGCGCTGTCGTGGCGCGCTGCGCTCGTGATCCTGTCGCTCCCCGCCTTCGCGCTCGCGTGGTTCGTCCTCCGCCTGCCCGAGCCCGTGCGCGGCGGCGGCGAGCCGCTCGTCCACGAGACGAGGCCCGTCGAGCAGGAGACGGCCGAGGGCGAGAGCGCTGCGCAGCAGCTCGCACGCGAGCGCGGGATCGAGCCGCATCCGGACCTCGTCCTCTCGGGCGACGTGCGGCGGCTGAACCTGCTCGCCGCCACGCGGTACATCCTCCGCGTGCGGACGAACGTCGTCCTCATCCTCGCGAGTGCCGGCGGCTACTTCTTCCTCGCGGGCGTGCAGACGTTCGGGATCGAGTTCACCACGCGTCAGTACGGGATCGACCAGGCGCTCGCGAACCTCCTGCTGCTCGTCGTCGGGATCGGCGCCGTCCTCGGCGTCCTCGCGGGAGGTGCCGTCGGCGACCTGCTCCTGCACCGGCGGGTGCTGAACGCCCGCATCATCGTGGCGATGGTCGCGGCGGCGCTGGCGACGATCTTCTTCGTCCCCGCGCTCTTCTCCCACCGGGCGCTGACCGCCGTCCCGTACCTCGCCCTGGCCGCGTTCGCGCTCTCGGCGCAGAACCCGCCGCTCGACGCCGCCCGCCTCGACATCATGGTGCCGCTCCTCTGGGGGCGGGCCGAGGGCGTTCGCACCGCGCTCCGCACCGGCGCGATGGCGCTCGCGCCGCTCCTCTTCGGCGCAGTCTCGGACTACGTCTTCGGCGGCGGCCGGAGCGGCCTCCAGTGGACGTTCGCGCTCATGCTCCTCCCGCTCGGTGCGAGTGCGTACTTCCTGTACTCGGCGCTCTGGACGTATCCCCGCGACGTCGCGACCGCGGCCGCCTCGGTCCGATCCGCCTGAGCCGTCCGGGCTCGACGCGGCGGGACGTGGCCGTGCAAGAGCCGGCGCTTCGTCCCGCCGCGGAGCCGTACTCGCGGCCCGCGTCCCCCAACGCGGCGCCGGAGCGGACGCCTCGAGGCTACGCACACGCCGCGTGTCGCGGCGGGGAGCAGTGTGTTACGACCTGGAGAGCGGCTCGCCTCCGGCGAGTACGTCCGCTAGCGAAGCCTCGTCGCGGCGCCCGCGTGGCCGTCGGCCCGCGCCGCGCTCCTCGGGCAGTAGAGGAGGAGGGCTCCGCCACCCGAGAGCCAGTAGCCCCAGCGCTCCTCGATGATCGCGGCGTTGCTCGCGCTTCGCGAGCATTCCACGCAGAACTTCACGGCTGCGCCCGTCTCCACACGAGCGATATC
>DASWRL010000049.1:0-91977 GCA_036403195.1 Gaiellaceae bacterium | reverse complement strand
GTGCACGGCTTTCGCGCCTGCGGTGTGGCCGTCCGCGTCCTCAACTTCCATACGCCGAACGCCGGCTTCATCGGGCGGCTTCGCGCGGCTAATCCGGCCTAGCTTCGAGGTGTGGCCCCGAACCTGCCGCCTGCGCCAGCGGTCCGCAATGACGCCTGAGCGGGCGGTCGCGTCGTTGCCGAGCGCCTTTGGATGCTCAGACCTCACTGAGGGCGGCGTAGAGCCGCCACGACCCTGGAACGCCCTTCAATTCATGCTCACCGCGGTCCTCGAAGACCAGCCCTGAGCCAACCACGAGATCCTTGACCGTCGAGGAGACGAGCACCTCGCCCGAACCGGCGAGGGCGCCGACCCGCGCGCCGAGGGCAACCGCAAGCCCCGCTACATCGTGCGCTTCCACCTCGATCTCACCCGTGTGCAGCCCCGCGCGGACGTCGACACCGACGGCCTTAGCAGCCTCGCAGATCGCCGCAGCGCAACGAACAGCGCGCGCCGGCCCGTCGAACGTGGCAAGGAAGCCGTCGCCCATGGTCTTGACCTCCACTCCGCGGTGCCGGGCGAGCTGATTGCGGACGATCCGATCGTGCAACTCACGCAGAGCGCCCCAGCGGCGGTCTCCAAGTGCCGCGGCCTGCGCTGTCGAGTCGACGATGTCAGTAAACAGAACGGTCGCGAGGACGCGCGTCGTGACGGCTTCGTCGTCTTCGACTACTGACCGCACGAATTGCCGGATCTCATCGACGAGCGCTGTCTGGTTGCCGGCCCAGGGCCAATGGTCGGCGCCCTCGAGTTCGATGAAGGTCGCCCCCGGGATGGCGGCAGCGACATAGCGACCGGCGCCCACCGGCTCTACCCGGTCGTCGGTACGGTGGATGACAAGAGAAGGCACGCCGATCGCGGGTAGCAGCTGGCGGATATCCGTGTCGCGGAAGACGAGCTCTTGGGCGAGCTGCGCGCCCGGGCTTGTCGCGGTTCGCATCAGGCGCGCCCACCACGCGACTTGTTCAGCATTCCCAGCGAAACTTGGTGCGAAGAGGCGGATGCACTGCTCCGCGTACTCCAGCGTCCCCCAGCCCCGAGCGTCGGCCAGATACTCGTCCCATTCTGCTTCCGACCACTGCCAGGGGTAATCCGGTGCCTGCGTGCCGCGCGCCGCGACCGCGTAAAGGATGAGACCGAGCACACGGTCGGGGTAGGTGGCAGCGCACATCGCGCACTGAGCGCCAGTGTCCGAGTATCCGAAGAGGAGCGGTCGCTCCGCCCCGACGTCGTCCAGGACGGCGACGAGGTCGTCGACGAGATCCTCAAGCGCCGGGAGATCAGTCGGCGAGTATCGGTCGGAGACCCCTTGTCCCCTGCGATCGACCACGATCACGCGCGCAAACGACGAGAGCCGGCGCAGAAACGTCGCGTAGGGCCGGCTCTCGTTCATGACCTCCAGGCTGCCGAACGCAGGGACGTACACGATGTCCGGCGGCCCATCTCCAAGCACCGTGTAGCCGATAGCGATCTCACCGTTTCGCGCGTACCGCACATCGATTGGGTCCGCCACGCAACCTACTATCGACGATCAGCCGGTATGCCACCAGAGTGACGCGTTGACTCTTCATGGACGCTTGTCACGATCCCGGCCGACCAACAACGATGACCTTCCCCTCCGATCAGAGCTACGTCTCGCACCGTTGCGGACGCGTCTCTACCGCAGCGGCGTCGACGCGTGGGAGGACGGCTGCCCTGCAGGCCGGCACGCGCACTGCCTTGCGCCAGCGTTCCGCAATGACGCCTGACGATCGGCGGCAGCGCGCGCTTACTAGCTTTGGGAGGTTCTTGGCGGTAGGCCCCGGCCCTGGCACGCACGTCGCCGCTTACGGATGCTTGCTCAGAGCTAGTGGATCGTCTGGCCGAGGCTCGAGAGGTTGTAGTGCCCTGCAGCAGTGGCGAAGTCGGTGTGGAAGTAGTGCATGGAGAGGCGCCGGAGCGTTCCGTTGGCGAGGAGTTCGCGGACGATCCCATTCACCCGCTCGGTAAATGCGAGTTCTGAAAGAGGCGAAAAGCGATCGACAGCGCCGGAAAGGTACGCCAGGTACTGATCACCACCAAGGACGCGGAGTGGGAGCCCGGCCTTGATCGCGGCGCGGCCGACGGCAACTCCGCATAGAAATGCGTCGAGCTTCCCGCGCGCAACATCGGCGAGACCGTTGCGCTCGACGTCGTACCCGACGAACCTCGCGTTCTTGACGCGGAAGTCGACGCGCTCGCCGGGGAGCTTCAGCGTCCGCTGGATGTAGTACTGCGCAAAGCAACCGGTGCAGCCACCGAGCCGCCTCCCCGACAACTGCCGCACAGATGTGAAGGGGGAGGTCTTCCTGACGAAGAAGCGTTCTGCCTCGGCTGAATAGGGCTGGGTGTAGTAGATGCGGCCCATTCGCTCGTAGGTGATCCCGATCGACGCGATCGCGAGATCCCACTGATCGTTCCAGTGACCACTGATCATCTCCGACCAGGTGGGTGTGACAAAGCACGGTTCGACACCGAGCGCCTTGGCCACGAGCTTGCTCGTGTCGGCGTCGTAGCCGGCCATCTGCGAACCCGTGAGTTGATTCGCTGCGCACCTCGTCGTCGCCGGTCTCCTCGCACCCAAGACTCGATACGACTGCGGCGGATAAGCGGGATCAATCGCCAGCAGCAACGTCCCACGCGCCAGCACCTGCGCCAGCTTGTCCGTCGACGGACTACCCGCGGCTTGTCGAACACGGAACCACTTCGCTCCTGCAGACCCTGCCAGAGAGCCCACCACGAGTACTCCCACGGACAGCAGCGCAGCAGTTCCGAAAAACAACCGTCGAAGACTCATGGCGACGTGGCAGCAAGCTTACGCTCACGCGCGGAGCGAGACAACACGGATGAGTAACCGCCTGGGCGAGCGACCCTTCCGCCTGGACAGGGTTCAGCGTTTTGGCAAGCGTGAGCGCAACTGCTCGAGCCGCTGCTTGTTCTTCGGGTCGCTGGCAGCCTTCTGAGCCTCGGCGAGCAGCTTCTTGCCCGCGGGGCTGCGGGCGAACTTCACGGCCTTCCCGATCAACGACGGCATCCCGCTTCACCCTCTCTCGCAGCGCGGACTCGACTCGTACCTCTTCCCATCCACCTTCGGGAGGCAGACGCCATGCGCCCGGCAAGATTCGAACTTGCGACCTCTGCCTCCGCAGGGCAGCGCTCTATCCCCTGAGCTACGGGCGCTTGGTCGGCCAGTGTAGCCGCGCCGGGGCGCCGGCTACCTCGAGCTCCGCGTCGTCCGGAACCGCCGTGCGCACGTACGCGAGCGCGAGCCCGTCGACGGCGCTCGTGATCCGGCCGACGTCGCGCCCGTCGTGGACGACCGGCGTCTCGGGCTCCGGACGGCCAGCGACCTCGAGGACGCGCAGGCGCCGGTTCACCTTGCCGCGGTAGTGCTGCCGTGCGACCGGCTCCTGTCCGGGGTAGCAGCCCTTGCCGAACGAGATCGCGCGCTCGTCGAGGCCTGCCTCGGCCGGGAGCACACGGTCGTCGAGCTCGCGGCCGAAGCGCGGGGTCGCCGCCTCGATCCGCAGGCGCTCGAGGTCGTCCTCGGCGAGCGTCGCCGGAACGTCGGCGTCGAGGACCTCGACGGCACGCCGGGCGTAGTCGCGGTTCGGGATCCCGTCGCTCCCGTCGAAGACGATCGTCGACACGTGCTCCTCCGGCTCGATCTCGCACTTCGCGGCGAACCGCATCCGCAGGAGCTGCGCCCGGAGCACGTCCCCGAGCTCGCGCTCGGTCAGCAGCAGCACGTCGTCCTCGCCGCGGCGCCAGACGAGCACGGGCGCGATCACGCGCGCCTTCGGCGTGAGCAGGAGCGCGTCGACCGACCCCTCGGCCGGGACGTCGTTCGAGAGCATCCGGTCGAGGAAGTCGACCGCGTCCGGGCCCTTCACGCGAACGTACGCGCGCGGCCTCCGGGCGGCGTCGACCGTAACGGTTGCCATCGCTCCCTAGACTAGACAGCGTGTTCCGGTCGAAGGCGGAGCAGAAGGTGCTCGACGCGGGTTTCGACCCCGCGCGGCTCCCGCCGGGCCAGCACCTGACCGAGAAGTGGCCGGTGCTGCACGCGGGCTCCGTCGCGCGGTACCCGGACCTCTCGACGTGGACGCTGCGCGTCTTCGGCGAGGTCGAGAACGAGCTCGAGCTGACGTGGGAGCAGCTCGCCGAGCTGCCGCGCACCTCGAACGTGCAGGACATCCACTGCGTCACGCGCTGGTCGCGCTTCGACACGAGCTTCGAGGGAGTGCACTGGCGCGACCTCGCGGCGCTCGCACGGCCGAAGCCGTCGGCGCGGTTCGCCATCGCGCACGCCGAGGCGGGCTTCACCGCGAACGTGCCGCTCTCGTTCCTCGAGCGCGACGACGCGCTGCTCGCGACGCACGGCGACGGCGAGCCGCTGACGCCGGACCACGGCTACCCGCTTCGCCTCGTCGTGCCGGGGAAGTACTTCTGGAAGAGCGCGAAGTGGCTGCGCGCGATCGAGCTCTCCGCCGCCGACAGGCCCGGCTTCTGGGAGCGCTACGGCTACCACAACGACGCCGACCCCTGGCTCGAGCAGCGCTACGGGTTCTGAGGTTCCCTCGTTCGAGGGATCCGCGCCCCGCGCACGCGCGCCGATACCTCCACCACACCACCCTCCCCCCATCCCTCGAAGACCCCCTCCCCAGGGGGTCTTCTTCTTTTCGGGGGCAGAAACGGCGGAGGCGACCCTGGGGCCGCCTCCGCCGAACGAGCGATTCCGCGAGGCGGAATCCCTACATCATCCCGCCCATGTCGGGCATCCCGGCGCCGGCCCCAGCGCCCTGCTTCTCCGGGGCCTCGGCGACGATCGCCTCGGTGGTGAGGATGTTCTTCGCGATCGACGCCGCGTTCTGGAGCGCCGAGCGCGTGACCATCGTCGGGTCGGTGATGCCGGCCTTCACGAGGTCGGTCACCTCGCCCGTGTCGACGTTCAGGCCCTGGCCCGGCTTCGCCGAGCGCACCTGCTGGACGACGACCGAGCCCTCGAGGCCCGCGTTCGTCGCGAGCTGGCGGAGCGGCTCCTCGAGCGCCTTGATGATGATCCTGGCGCCCGTCGCCTCGTCGCCGTCGAGCTTGAACGAGTCCTTCACGGCCTCCGCCGCGTTCAGGAGCGCGACGCCGCCGCCCGGCACGACGCCCTCCTCGAGGGCGGCACGTGCGGCCTGCAGCGCGTCCTCGACGCGGTGCTTGGTCTCCTTCATCTCGGTCTCGGTGGCTGCGCCGACCTTGACCACGGCGACACCGCCCGACAGCTTCGCGAGGCGCTCCTGGAGCTTCTCGCGGTCGAAGTCCGAGTCGGTGTTCTCGATCTCGGACTTGAGCTGCTTGATGCGGCCCTTGATCGCCTCGGCGTCACCGGCGCCGTCGATGAGGGTGGTCGAGTCCTTGTCGACGACGACCTTGCGGGCGCGGCCGAGCTGCGAGAGCTTCGTGTTCTCGAGCTTGAGGCCCATCTCCTCGGTGATCACCTCGCCGCCCGTGAGGATCGCGATGTCCTCGAGCATGCGCTTCCGGCGGTCGCCGAAGCCCGGCGCCTTCACGGCGACGGCCTGGAACGTGCCGCGCAGCTTGTTGACGACGATCGTCGCGAGCGACTCGCCCTCGACGTCCTCGGCCACGATGAGCAGCGGACGGCCGGCCTGGATCACCTGCTCGAGCACGGGCAGGAGGTCCTTGACGGCACCGATCTTCTGGTTCGCGACCAGGACGTACGGGTCGTCGAGGACGGCCTCCATGCGCTCGGCGTCCGTGATCATGTAGGGCGACAGGTAGCCCTTGTCGAACTGCATGCCCTCCGTGAACTCGAGCTCGAGGCCGAACGTCTGGCCCTCCTCGACGTTCACGACGCCGTCCTTGCCGACCTTTTCGATCGCCTCGGACAGGACCTCGCCGACCTCGCTCGAGCGGGAGGAGACGGTCGCGACGCGCGCGATGTCCTCCTTGCCCGAGATCTCGGTCGACTGCGACTTCAGGTTCTCGACGACCGCGTCGACCGCCGTCTCGATGCCGCGCTTGAGCGCCATCGGGTTCGCACCGGCCGACACGTTCTTCAGGCCCTCGCGAACGATCGCCTGAGCGAGCACGGTCGCCGTCGTCGTGCCGTCGCCGGCGACGTCGTTCGTCGACGTCGCGACCTCGCGGACGAGCTGCGCGCCCTGGTTCTCGAAGACGTCCTCGACCTCGATCTCGCGGGCGATCGTGACTCCGTCGTTCGTGATCGTCGGCGCGCCGAACTTCTTGTCGAGCACGACGTACCGACCCTTCGGGCCGAGCGTCACCTTGACGGCGTCGGCCAGGATGTCGACGCCGCGCTGGAGCGAGCGGCGGGCATCCTCGTTGAACTTGAGCTCCTTGTGAGCCATGTGTGTCTCTCCTCGTTCCTTCTCAGGCGACCGCGGCGCGGTCGCCGACGACCTTGGCCAGGACGTCGGACTCGCGCAGGATCAGGACCTCGTCGGCACCGACCTTGATCTCGGTTCCGCCGTACTTGCTGAAGATGACCTCGTCGCCCTCTTCGAGGTCCATCGGGATGTGGTTCCCGTCCTCGTCGCGGGCGCCGGGTCCGACGGCGAGGACGCGGCCGCGCTGCGGCTTCTCCTTCGCCGTGTCCGGCAGGACGATGCCGCTGACGGTGGTCTCCTCTTCGTCGAGGACCTCCACGATCAGACGGTCGCCGAGCGGCTGTAGATTCATTGCTTGACCTCCACTTGTGACACGTTTGTGCGTGCGGCTGGCACTCTAGCGCGTAGAGTGCCAACGGCGCAAGGATCTGAGCGGACGCGACTGAGATCGGCCCTGTGAAGCGGGAATTCTCCGCGGGGGGCGTCCTCGTGCGGCGGCTGAACGGCCGCTGGATGGTCGCGGCGATCCGGCCGCGCCGGGACGGCCCCGCCGTCTGGGCGCTCCCGAAGGGGCACATCGACCCGGGCGAGGGCGCCGAGACGACCGCCCTCCGCGAGGTCGAGGAGGAGACGGGCGCCCGGGGCCGCTCGCTCGGGAAGCTCGGCGACGTCCGCTACTGGTTCAACTGGCGCGGCGAGCGGATCTTCAAGGTCGTCTCGTTCTTCCTCGTGCGCTACGAGGGCGGCCGGCTCGGCGCGATCGCGCCCGCGTTCCGCCACGAGGTGGCCGAGGTGCGGTGGCTCCCCCTCGAGGAGGCGCCGGAGCTGCTCGCCTACGCGGGCGAGCGGGACATGGCCCGCAAGGCGCTCGACCGCCTATGATCGACGCGCGGTGCCCGCCTTCGCCCTGAACTTCTACTCGCCGATCGTCGAGGCCCAGCTCAAGTCGCATCGCAAGACGGCGACGATCCGGCTCGGCGACAAGTCGCGCAAGTACCAGAAGGGGATGATCGTGTCCGTGCTCGCGGGCGCCCGCTTCAGCCCGCGCCAGCACATCTTCGACGCGGTGGTCGACAAGGTCGAGGTGAAGACGATCGCCGAGCTCTCGCCGAACGAGATCGAGCACGACAACCCGGAGATCCGGCACACGGAGGAACTGTGCCGGTGGCTCGGGCAGCTCTACAACCGGGACGTGGCGGAGGACGACACGATCACGGTGATCCGGTTCTCGGCGATCAAGCCGAGCCTCGGGCTCTAGCGGGGCGCGCGCCGGATCCGGATCCCGCGGAGCTCGGGCTCGCGCAGCCGCGCTCCGCACTCCTCGCAGTCGACGGCGAACGTCGAGGCGAACGGCGCGTCGCACGCGGGGCAGCGGCGGAGGATGCGGCCGCCGCAGGCGCACCGCTCCGGCACGTCCGCCTCGAAGTCCACGAACCAGCGCCGCGCGGCGCCGCAGTCGAGGCAGAACGCGCTCCAGTGGCCGAGCACGTTGCGGCGCTCCTCGCGCAGCCAGTCGGCGGCCTTGCCCATCGGCGGGACACCGTATACGAGCGCTCGCGGGTCGCGCGTCTGTCGTGGGAACCGCCCGAGCGGTCGGGTGGCGTCGTTAGCATTCGCCGGGCCTTTCCACCTTTCGACTCGAGGACGGTTCAGTGGCGATCGCGCGCGTAGCGGAGCCGAGCGGCTCGCTCCAGGAGGTGAAGGAGTCGGGCCTCGACCACGAGGACCTGCTCCAGATCTACCGCAACATGCTGATCACGCGGGGCGTGGAGGAGCGGGGTCACATCCTCTACCGCCAGGGGAAGATCCCGGGGTCGTTCTACACCGGGCGCGGGAACGAGGCCGCTTCCGTCGGCGTCGCGACCGCGATGGCGGCCGACGACGTCGGCGCGCCGCTCCACCGCGACATGGGCGTGCACATCACTCGGGGCGTGGAGCCGTGGCGGATCTTCGCGCAGTACATGGGCCGCGCCGACGGCCCCGCGCGCGGCAAGGACGGCAACGTCCACATGGCCGACGCGCGGCTCGGGCTGATCGCGATGGTGAGCCACCTGCCGGCGATGCTGCCGGTCGCGGTCGGCTGCGCGCTCGCGTTCCGGATCCGCGAGGAGAAGCGGGTGGCGGTCGCGTGGTCGGGCGAGGGCGCGATGGCGCGCGGTGACGCGCACGAGGGGATGAACTTCGCCGGCGTGCGCCGGCTGCCGGTCGTGTTCATCTGCGACAACAACCAGTGGGCGTACTCGACTCCGACGCACCTCGAGTACGCGGTCGAGCACCTCGCCGACCGCGCTGCCGCGTACGGGTTCGAGGGCGTCGTCGTCGACGGCACCGACGTCCTCGCCGTCTACCGCGAGGCGAAGCGAGCGATCGAGAAGGCGCGCGGGGGCGGAGGCCCGACGCTGATCGAGTGCCAGACCCTGCGCATGGAGGGCCACGCCGTCCACGACGACGCCTTCTACGTCCCGAAGGAGCTCTTCGAGCAGTGGGCGGAGCGCGACCCGGTCGAGCGGTTCCGCTCGTGGCTCCGGAGCAGCGCCGACATGACCGACGACGAGGAGGAGCAGATCCACTCGCAGGTGAAGAAGCTCCTGAACGAGGCGCTCCAGCGCGCCGAGGAATCACCACCACCCGACCCGTCGACGCTGCTCGACGGCGTGTACGCCGCCCCGGAGGACCTCGACACGCCCCACCACAAGTAGCCGATGCCGGAGAAGACCTACCTCCAGGCGATCAGCGACGGCCTCCGGCAGGAGATGCGCCGCGACAGACGCGTGTTCGTGCTCGGCGAGGACGTCGGCGTCTACGGCGGCGCGTTCAAGGTCACGCTCGGGTTCCAGGAGGAGTTCGGGTCGTGGCGCGTCCTCGACATGCCGCTGTCCGAGACGGCGATCGTCGCCGGTGCGACCGGCGCCGCGCTGATGGGGATGCGGCCCGTCGCGGAGATGCAGTTCGCGGACTTCGTCTCGTGCGCCTGGGACCACCTCGTCACGGTCGCCGCCAAGCAGCGCTGGCGCGCCGGCACGCCGGTGCCGATCGTCCTCCGGCTCCCGTCGGGCGGCGGGTTCTCGGGCGGGCCGTTCCACTCGCAGAACCCGGAGTCGACGTTCGCGCACATTCCCGGGCTCAAGTGCGTCTGCCCCGCGACGCCCGAGGACGCGAAGGGCCTGATCGTCAGCGCGATCGAGGACCCGAACCCGGTGCTCTTCTTCGAGCACAAGCACCTGTACCGGCGGATCAAGGGCGAGGTGCCGGACGGGAGATATACGACGCCGATCGGGAAGGCGCGCATCCACCGCGAGGGCGAGGACGTGTCCCTGATCACGTGGGGCGCGATGGTCTACACGGCCGAGGAGGCCGCGAAGGCCGTCGATGCGTCGGTCGAGATCGTCGACCTGCGCACGATCATGCCGTGGGACAGGGAGGCGGTCCTCGCGTCGGTGCGGAAGACGTCGAAGGTGCTCGTCCTCCACGAGGACACCCGCACCGGCGGCTTCGGCGGCGAGATCGCGGCGACGATCGCGGAGGAGGCGTTCGAGGATCTCGACGCGCCGGTGAAGCGCCTCGCCGCACCCGACTCGCCCGTCCCGTTCGCGCCGCCGCTCGAGAAGGCATTCATCCCGCAGGTCGACGACGTCACCCGCGCACTCAAGGAGCTGATCGACTACTAGCCATGGCCACGAACACCGCAGTCGACGTCGTCATGCCGCAGATGGGCGTCTCCGTGTCGGAGGGGACGATCACGCGCTGGCTGAAGCAGGTCGGGGACACGGTCGAGGCCGACGAGACGCTGCTCGAGATCTCGACGGACAAGGTCGACACCGAGGTGCCCTCGCCGGCCACGGGGGTCGTGGGTGAGATCCTCGTCCAGGAGGGCGAGACGGTCGCCGTCGGGACGGTCCTCGCACGGGTCGGCGGGGAGGGTGCGGCCGCCGCACCGCCGCCCGCACCCGAGCCTGCGACGCAGCCGGCGGCAGACGCGTCGGCCGCCGCCGCCACCGAGGGCGCATCCGCCCCGGCGGCCGCCGAGCAGCCGGCCGAGCCAGCGCGGGCGGCCCCGCAGGAGAACGGGCGGTCGTTCGTCTCGCCGGTCGTGGCGCGGATCGCGGCGGAGCACGGGATCGACCCGGCAGGCGTTCCCGGCACCGGCTCGGGCGGACGCGTGACGAAGAAGGACATCCTCGCGTACGTCGAGTCCGGGGCGGCCCAGGCGCCGCAGCCGCCCGCGCCCATGGCCCAGCCCCCGCAGGAGGCTGCACAGCCGGCCGCGCCGGCCGCGCCCGCACCGGTTCCGGCGCCCGCCGCCGCGCCGGTCGCCGCCTCGGCGCAGTCGGGCGAGACGCTCGAGCCGATGTCGGCGATGCGGCGCGGGATCGCCGAGCACATGCGGCGGTCGCTCGACACGTCCGCGCACGTGACGTCCGCGATCGAGGTCGACATGTCGAAGGTCGTCCAGATCCGCGAGAAGCTGAAGAAGGAGTACCAGGCGGCGTACGGCGTCAACCCGACGTACCTCGCGTTCATCGCGCGCGCGGCCGTCGAGACGCTCCGCGACTACCCGTGGGTGAACGGCGAGATCCGCGGCGAGCAGATCGTCACGAGGAGCTTCGTCAACGTCGGCTTCGCCGTCGAGCTCACCGACGGCAAGGGGCTGATCGTGCCGGTGGTCAAGAACGCCGAGACGCTGAACCTGCTCGGGATGGCGAAGGCGATCGCGGACGTCGCGGCCCGCGCGCGCAACAAGCAGCTCACGCCTGACGACGTCGCGGGCGGCACGTTCACGATCACGAATCCCGGCGGGTACGGGACGTTCCACGGCACGCCGGTGATCAGCCAGCCGCAGGCGGGGATCCTCGGCACGTACGCGATCGTGAAGCGGCCGTGGGTGATCACGGACGAGACGGGCGCCGACGCGATCGCGATCCGGTCGATCATGAACCTGACGCTCACCTACGACCACCGGCTCGTCGACGGCGCGTACGCGGGGCGGTTCCTCCGCGACCTGCGCGGCCGGCTGCAGGGCTGGGGCGAGTCGGACTACTGAGCGTGGACGTCGTCCAGCTCGGCACGGTCGAGTACCGCGAGGCGTGGGAGCTGCAGCAGCGGCTCGCGGGCGAGGTGGCGCAGGGGACGCGGCCGGACACGGTGCTGTTCCTCGAGCATCCGCCGACCGTGACGCTCGGCCGGCGGTCGGAGCCGGGCGAGCTGCACCTTCCCGACGGCGTCGAGGTCGAGGTGGTCGAGGTCGACCGCGGCGGCAAGTCGACCTACCACGGGCCGGGCCAGCTCGTCTGCTACCCGATCCTCGACCTGACCCGGCACGGGCGGGACGTGCGGCGGTACTGCCGCGTCCTCGAGGAGGCGCTCGCCGAGACGCTCGCGGCGTTCTCGCTCGAGTCGACGACGTTCGAGGGGCTGACCGGCGTCTGGTTCGACCGGCCGCCGCGAAAGGTCGCGTCGATCGGGATCCACATCCACAGGTGGGTGACGACGCACGGGTACGCGCTCAACGTCGACCTCGACCCGGCGCCGTTCACGCAGTGGATCACGGCGTGCGGGCTCGACGGGTACGCGTTCACGTCGATGGCGCACGAGCTCGGGCGCCCGGTGGCGCTCGACGAGGTTAGGCCGGTCGCGGCGCGCGCGCTCGCGGCCGTCCTCGGCGTGCGGTTCGAGGACCGCGCTCCCGCGACCGCCTGACCCACCCGAGCGCGACAGACCACCGCAGATCCGTCCACAGCCGGCGTTTTCCCAGCTCGGGCGGGTGGGGGCGGCCCTCCCCGGGCGCCATGTCCGGTGGCAGCCACCGTCACGGAACCGTCACGGAAGTGCGGAGGATCGGGTCCGGTCGGCGGCGAAAGGGTTTCGCATGGACACCGCGCTCCGGATGCTGGCGTGGGGTGGGGCGATCGTCGCGGCCGCGGTCTGCACCGCGCTCGCCGTCGGCATGCTCTTCGGCACCTAGCCGCGCCTACGGCGCAGGCGGGCTCGCCCACTTCGGCCGCGGGCGCTCCTCGCGCTCGGCACGCTCCAGCCGGTCGAGCAGCGCGTCCGGATCCTCCGCGACGGCGATCGCCGCCAGATCGGCCTCCCGGACGAACCCCTCCTCGGTGGCGTGGCGGGCGAGCGCGATCAGCGGCCGCCAGTACCCCGCGACGTCGAGGAGCCCCACCGGCTTCGCGTGCAGCCCGAGCTGCGACCACGTCAGCTGCTCCATCAGCTCGTCGAGCGTCCCGAACCCGCCCGGGAGCGCGACGAAGCCATCTGCGAGCTCCGCCATCAACGCCTTCCGCTCGTGCAGCGAGCCCACGACGTGGAGCTCCGTCAGCCCCGCGTGGGCGAGCTCCCGCGCGACGAGCTCCTGCGGGATGACGCCGGCCACCGCTCCGCCCGCGGCGAGCGCCGCGTCGGCCACCTCGCCCATCAGACCGACCCTGCCGCCGCCGTAGACGACGCCCAGCCCGCGCGCCGCGGCTGCCGCGCCGAACGCGCGCGCCGCGGCCGCGTACGCGGCCCGGCTCCCGCTCGAGGCGCCGCAGAACACGCACACGCGCTGCACGACGCGAGCGTACCCGCGTTCTCTACCGTGGCCGGATGCCACGAGGCTTCTCACGCGGCGAGGCGCCCGAGCGCCCCGCCGACCCCGCGGTCCGCCGCGCGAACCTTCGCCGCGTCGCGCGCCTCTTCCGCGGCTACCGCGGCCGGCTCGGGGTCGTCCTCGGCCTGATCCTCGTCGCCTCCGCCCTCGGCGTCATCCCCGCGTTCCTGCTGCGGAACCTGCTCGAGGCGATCGCCAGGCACGACACGCGAAGCCTCTCGCTCTACGCCGGCGGGATGATCGGGATCACCATCGTCACCGGCGTGCTCGGCGTCTGGCAGACGCTCCTGTCGAACCAGGTCGGGCAGCGCGTGATGCACGACCTCCGCACGGCGGTGTTCCGCCACCTGCAGCGCCTGTCGCTCGCGTTCTTCACGAGGACGCGCACGGGCGAGGTGCAGTCGCGCATCTCGAACGACATCGGCGGCGTCCAGAACGTCGTCACCTCGACGGCCACATCGATCGTCTCGAACGTGACGACGGTCGCGGCGACGGTGGTCGGGATGATCGCGCTCTCCTGGCGGCTCTCGATCTTCGCGTTCGCCCTCATCCCCGTCTTCGTGCTGCTCACGCGACGCGTGGGGGAGCAGCGGCGCGTGATCGCGAAGTCGACGCAGGAGACGCTGGCCGACATCTCGAGCGTCGTCCAGGAGTCGCTCTCGGTGTCGGGGATCCTGCTCGGAAAGACGATGGGGCGCACCGACGAGCTCGCCGACCGCTTCGAGGCGGAGTCGCGGCTCCTCGCCGACCTCGAGATCCGGCAGCGGATGGCCGGACGCTGGGTCATGGCGCTCATCCAGACGTCGTTCTCGATCCTGCCGGCGGCGATCTACTGGTTCGGGGGCGTCGCGCTCGCGCACGGGTCCGACGCGGTGTCGGTGCCGACGCTCGTCGCGTACACCACGCTCCTGACGCGGCTCTTCTTCCCCGTCGGGTCGCTGCTCGGCGTCGGCGTGGACGTCCAGACGTCGCTCGCGCTGTTCGACCGCATCTTCGAGTACCTCGATCAGCGGGTCGACATCGACGAGCGGCCCGACGCCGTCACGCTCGCGACCGCCGGCGACGTCGCGTTCGAGCACGTCTGGTTCCGGTACGGCGAGGACGCGTGGACGCTCCGCGACGTCTCGTTCACCGTCCCCGCCGGCACGACGACGGCGGTCGTCGGCGAGACCGGGTCCGGGAAGACGACGATCGGGTACCTGACGGCGCGGCTCTACGACGTCGAGCGCGGCCGCGTGTCCATCGGCGGAGTCGACGTGCGCGACGCGACGTTCGCCTCGCTCGCGTCGCTCGTCGGCGTCGTGTCGCAGGAGACGTACCTGTTCCACGCGTCGGTGCGGGACAACCTGCGCTTCGCGAGGCCCGACGCGACCGACGCCGAGATCGAGGCGGCGGCCGAGGCGGCGCGGATCCACGAGCTGATCGCCTCGCTGCCCGACGGCTACGACACCGTCGTCGGCGAGCGCGGCTACCGCTTCTCGGGCGGCGAGAAGCAGCGGATCGCGATCGCCCGCACCGTTCTCAGGAACCCGCCGATCCTCGTGCTCGACGAGGCGACGAGCGCGCTCGACACCGAGACGGAGCGCCAGGTGCAGGAGGCGCTCGACCGGCTCGCGGAGGGGCGGACGACGATCGCGATCGCCCACCGGATCTCGACGATCGCCGACGCGGACCAGATCCTCGTCCTCGACGGCGGCGAGGTCGTCGAGAGCGGCCGCCACGAGGAGCTGCTGGCGCTCGGCGGGCGCTACGCCGAGCTCGCAGGCCGGGCCGGCGAGCCGGACCGCGAGCCGGCACTCGGCCTCTAGACTCCGGCCGATGGAGACGTCCCTCCCCGTGGGCGACCGGCCGCGCCGCCCCGAGTGGATGAAGGTGCGGGCGCCGTCGGCGAACGGCAGCTACTTCGACGTGAAGCAGCTGATCCACGGTGCGGGCCTCCACACGATCTGCGAGGAGGCGCGCTGCCCGAACATCGCCGAGTGCTGGGGTCGCGGGACGGCGACGTTCCAGATCCTCGGCGAGACGTGCACGCGCGCGTGCCGGTACTGCTACGTGCACTCGGGGAAGCCGAGCGAGCCGGTCGATCCGCTCGAGCCGCTCCGGCTCGCGCAGGCCGCGAAGCAGATGGGGCTCAAGCACGTCGTCGTGACGTCCGTCGACCGCGACGACGTCGACGACAAGGGAGCCGCCCACTACGCGGCGACGATCCGCGCGATCAAGTCGAAGCTGCCGAGCGCGACCGTCGAGGTGCTGACGCCCGACTTCCTCGGCGTCGAGGAGGCCGCGCTGCGCACGGTCGTCGGCGCGCGACCCGACGTCTTCAACCACAACATCGAGACCGTCCGCCGCCTCCACCGGAAGATGCGCGGCGGGAAGGCGAGCTACGACGGCGCGCTGCGCCTGCTCCGGCGCGCGAAGGGGATCGCCGACTACGACGTGCTGACGAAGAGCGGCATCATCGTCGGCCTCGGCGAGACGAACGACGAGGTGGTCGAGACGATGCGCGACCTCCGCGAGCACGGCGTCGACGTGGTCACGATCGGCCAGTACCTCCAGCCGAGCCCGAAGCACGCCGCCATCGACCGCTGGGTGCACCCCGACGAGTTCCGCTGGTTCCGCGAGCAGGGGGAGGCGCTGGGATTCGGCTCCGTCTTCGCAGGGCCGCTCGTCCGCTCGAGCTACCGCGCCGACGAGCAACGGCACGCCGCGGCGACCGGCCGCGGTGCCGTCGCCTACTAACGCCTAGCCGTGGGGCTTCGCCATCTTGCGGTAGTCGAGCGCCGCGTCGAGGACGTCGTCGGGGACGCCCTCCTCGCGCGCGACCTCCCGCAGCGGCTTCCCTGACGCCGACGCCTTCTTGACGATGTCGGTCGCGCGGTCGTAGCCGATGTACGGGTTGAGCGCCGTCGCCGCCGAGAGCGTCAGCTCCGCGTAGCTCTGGCACTGCTCGCGGTTCGCCTCGATGCCCGCGACGCACTTCTCGTCGAGGAGGCGGCACGCGGAGGCGAGCAGCTTGATCGACTGGAGGAGGTTCCGCGCGAGCAGCGGCACGAAGACGTTCAGCTCGAAGTGCCCCTGCATCCCGCCGACGGCGATCGCCTGGTCGTTCCCGATCACCTGCGCCGCCACCTGCGTGACGACCTCGGGGATGACCGGGTTCACCTTGCCCGGCATGATCGACGACCCCTTCTGCAGCTCGGGCAGGTAGATCTCCGCCAGCCCGGCACGGGGGCCTGACCCGAGGAACCGGAGGTCGTTCGCGACCTTCGTGAGGCTCACCGCGAGCGTCTTCAGCGCGCCCGAGGCCTCGACGAGGCCGTCGCGGGCCGCCTGCGACTCGAACGGGTCGGCCGGCGGCGAGATCGCGAGCCCCGTCGCCGCCGCGAGCTTCTCGCGCACGCGCGCGGCGAACTCGGGGTGGGTGTTCAGGCCCGTGCCGACGGCCGTCCCGCCGAGCGGGATCTTCCCCAGACGGTCGAGCGTCGCCTGCACGCGTGCCCGTCCCTCGCGCACCTGCGCGGCGTAGCCGCCGAACTCCTGGCCGAGCGTCACCGGCACCGCGTCCATCCAGTGGGTGCGGCCCGACTTCACGACGTCGGCGAACTCGTCCGCCTTCGCCTCGAGCGCCCCCGCGAGCCGCTCGAGCGCGGGGAGCAGGTCGTTGACGGTCTCGTCGAGCGCCGCCAGGTGGACGGCGGAGGGAAAGACGTCGTTCGAGCTCTGGCCCATGTTGACGTCGTCGTTCGCGTGGACGTCGTCGCCCGCCAGCGTCGCGATCACCTCGTTCGCGTTCATGTTCGACGACGTGCCCGACCCGGTCTGGAAGACGTCGATCGGGAACTGGTCGTCCAGCTCGCCGTCCGCCACACGGTCGGCCGCGGCCGCGATGCGCTCGGCCTTGTCGGCGTCGACGAGGCCGAGCTCCGCGTTGACGCGGGCGGCGGCGGCCTTGATCCGGCCGAGCCACCGCGCGACGGGCGGCGGGATGGGCTCGCCGGAGACGGGGAAGTTCGCGATCGCCTTGCGGGTCTCGCCCCCCCACAGCTCGCCGGGCGTGGATGCGGTGTCGGTCACGCCGACACGCTAGCTCGCGCGACCCGTCTCCAGGAGCGCTTCCCACGAGACGAGCTTGACCCGGGGCCGCCGCAGCGGCTCGCCGGCCGCGCGCTCTGCCGCGTCGATCGCCTGCCAGCCATCGTGCTCGACGAACGGCGCGCCCTTCGCCGCGAGCAGCTCCTCGAGGGAGCCCCCGTCCCGTCCACGCCGGAGCGTCCCGGCGCGGGCGTCCTCGAGCAGCGCCTCCACGGTCTCCGTCGCGTCCTTCTTGTTCGTCCCGATGACGCCGCTCGGCCCGCGCTTGATCCATCCCGCCGCGTAGGTGCGGTCGGCGCCCGTCGCGCGCCCGCGCTCGTTCGGGATGGTCGCGCTCCGCTCGTCGAACGGGACGCCGGGAATCGGCACGCCGCGGTAGCCCACGCTCCGCAGGACGAGCCCGCACGGGATCGTCTCGCGCTCGCCGGTCGGCCGCGCGACGATGCGGCCGTCCTCCTCGACGAGCTCGTTCCGCACCACCTCGACCGCCTCGACGCGCTCCTCGCCGAGGATCGCCACCGGCGAGCAGAGGAACCGGAGGACGATCCGCCGCGGCTTCCCGCCGGGGTCGTGCGCCGCGTACTCGCGGAGCAGGTCGAGGTTCCGGCGAGCACGCTCGCGGTCGGCCTCGAGCTCGCGCTCGCTCGCCGGGTCGAGGTCGAGATCGCGCGGGTCGACGACCGGCTCGGCCCCCTCGAGCTCGCCCAGCTCCTTCAGCTCGGGCGGCGTGAACGCGGCCTGAACCGGGCCGCGACGGCCGAGCATGACGATCTCGCGCAGCGGCGAGGCGACGATCGCGTCGACCGCGTCGTCGACCGTGTCGGTCGGCGCGAGCTCGTCGCGCGTCAGCGCGAGCATCCGGGCGCAGTCGATCGCCACGTTGCCGTTCCCGATCACGACCGCGCGCTCGGTGCCGAGGTCGAACGGCAGCGCCTGGAAGTCGGGATGGCCGTTGTACCAGGCGACGAACGCCGTCGCGGGCCACGAGCCGGGGAGGTCCTCCCCGGGGATGCCGAGGCGCCGGTCGGTCTGCGCGCCGACCGTGTAGACGACGGCGTCGTAGAGCTCGAGAAGCTCCTCGTGGGAGACGGTGGAGCCGACCTCGACGTTCCCGAAGAAGCGAAAGCCCGGCCGCGCCGCGGTCCGCTCGAAGGCCCGCGACACCGCCTTGATGTTCTCGTGGTCGGGGGCGACGCCGAGCCGCACGAGCCCCCAGGGCGTGGGGAGCCGGTCGAGCATGTCGACGGCGACGCGGGGCTCCTCCGACTTCAGCAGCGCGTCGGCCGCGTAGAACCCGGCAGGGCCGGAGCCGACGATCGCGACCTTCACGTCCACGACGCGAGCCTAGAGCGGTGGCGCTACGCGCGGGCGCTCAGTGCGCGTGGCCGCAGCCGGAGCCGCAGCCGGCCGCAGCGCCGGGGTCTTCCCCGTCGGCGACCTGGAAGCTGTGCCCGCAGCCGCACGCGGAGACGACGTTCGGGTTCTCGATCTTGAACCCCGACTCCTGGAGCGTCTCGAGGAAGTCGATCGTCGAGCCCTGGAGGTACGGCGCGCTGAACGGGTCGACGACCACCCGGACGCCGTGGAACTCGAGCTCGTGGTCGCCCGACTGCGCACCGCGGTCGAACCCGAGCGCATACTCGAAGCCGCTGCAGCCGCCGCCCTGGATGGCGATGCGGAGCACCTCGGCCTCGCCCGCCGGCTCCTCGGCCATGAGCGTGCTGACCTTCGTTGCGGCGCGTTCCGTGAGGGTGACGACGGTGGTCTCCGACTGCTCGATCGTGGCCATGCACCCAGTGTACCCAGGACGGCCGGCGAGGGAACCTCCGGCGGGAGTTCGTGACAGCTGCAACGCCGATCGTTGTGCCATCCGCGGCCACCTTCGTGCTGCTAGCGTCCGACGCCGGAATCGGAGGAGGGCGGGAACGTGTTCAGCGACTGGTTGCCGTTCGCGATCTACGGGCTGTTCGCCCTGATGATCCCGGCGACGATGATCATCGGGAGCTTCGTCTTCGCCCAGCGGCCGCACCGGCGCGTCCGGGCGCGCACGATCCCGTTCGAGTCGGGCGTCTCGCAGGGGGCGCCGACCCGGCAGCGCTTCACCGTCAGCTTCTACCTGACGGCGATGCTCTTCATCCTCTTCGACATCGAGATCGTGTTCCTGTACCCGCTCGCCGTCATCCTCCACGAGCTCGCCTGGTTCGGGTTCGCCGAGTTCCTCGTCTTCCTGATCATCCTGCTCGTCGCCTACGTCTACATCTGGCGGAAGGGGGCGCTCGAATGGCACTAGACAAGCCCCTCCGCGCATACGGCCTGAAGAGCGAGCGGCTGCTGATGCCGTCGAAGGCATCGTCGTTCGAGCAGGAGGTCGCCGACCTCGAGCAGAAGGTCGGGTTGACGACCCTCGCGAAGGCGGTGGCCTGGGCGCAGACGAACTCGATGTGGCCGGACACTTTCGGCCTCGCGTGCTGCGCGATCGAGATGATGTCGATCGTCGGGGCGCGCTACGACATCGCCCGCTTCGGGATGGAGCCGTTCCGGGGCTCGCCCCGCCAGGCCGACCTGCTGATCGTCTCGGGCCGGGTGTCGCACAAGATGGCTGCGCCGCTGCGCCAGATCTACGACCAGATGCTCGAGCCGAAATGGGTGATCGCGATGGGCGCCTGCGCGAGCTCGGGCGGCATGTTCAACAACTACGCCGTCGTCCAGTCGGTGGACAAGATCGTGCCCGTCGACATGTACGTCCCCGGCTGCCCGCCGCGGCCCGACCAGCTGATCGAGGGGATCGTCCGCCTGCACGAGGCGGTCAAGGCAGGCGTCCCGCCCGCGTACGAGATCCGGAGCGTCGCCTCGTGAGCGGGAGCCGGAGATGAGCGACTACGACGACGTGCCGGGGCTTCTCGAGGAGCACGTGCGCGTCGGCGAGACGACGCTCGTCGTCGGCGCGTCCGACCTCCTCGAGGCCGCGACCCACCTCCGCGACGACCTCGGCTTCAACTTCCTCTCCGACGTGACCGCGGTCGACTACCTCGGCTGGGGCGAGCGCGGCGTGTCCGGCTACATCGGCACATCCGGGGGCCGCGACATCAACGCGCCGATGACGCAGGGCTACCAGGTGGTGCCGCTCGCGAAGCCGAAGCGGTTCGCGATGAACTACCACTTGCTCTCGATCTCCGAGCGACCGCGCCGCGTCCGGCTGCAGGTCTTCCTCGACGAGGGCGAGCCGGTGCCGAGCGTGATCCCGGTCTGGCCGACGGCCGACTTCCACGAGCGCGAGGCCTTCGACATGATGGGCATCGCCGTCGACGGGCACCCGAACCTGAAGCGGATCCTCCTCGACGACGACTGGGAGGGCCACCCGCTCCGGAAGGACTATCCGCTCGGGGGCGAGCCGGTGCGGTTCTCGGGAGAGGAATGACCGCGACCGCTCCCCGCAGACTCACGTCGCGCACGCCGATCTACGAGGGCTCGCGCATCCCGAGCCCGATCCCGACGGTGCTGCAGACGTCGCCCGACCTGAAGGCGACCGGCGACATCATGACGGTCAACTTCGGCCCGAACCATCCGTCCACGCACGGCGTGCTCCGCCTGATCGTCGACCTCTTCGGCGAGGACGTGACGGGCGTCGAGGCCGTGATCGGGTACCTCCACACGGGCTTCGAGAAGAACATGGAGCAGAAGACGTGGTGGAAGTGCGTCACGTACCCGGAGCGCATCGACTACGTCTCGTTCCAGAACAACGAGTACGTCTTCGTCGGCGCCGTCGAGAAGCTGCTCCAGCTCGAGACGCCTCCGAAAGCGGTGTGGATGCGCACGCTCCTCTGCGAGCTGAACCGCATCCACTCGCACCTCGTCTGGCTCGGGACGTCGGCGCTCGAGCTCGGGGCGATCTCGATGTTCTGGTACGCGTTCCGCGAGCGGGAGCAGATCCTCGACCTGTTCGAGCTCGTGACGGGGTACCGCATGCACACGCGGTACTTCCAGATCGGCGGCCTCGCGGAGGACATCCCGCGCGGCTTCTACCCCGAGTGCCGCCGGTTCTGCGACTGGATGCCGCGCGCGATCGACGACTACGAGACGCTGCTGACGCGGAACAAGATCTGGACGGAGCGGACCGAGGGGCTCGGCGTCCTCTCGGCGGAGGACGCGATCGCGCTCGGGCAGTCGGGCCCGGTGCTGCGGGCGTCGGGCGTCGACTGGGACCTGCGGAAGACGGAGCCGTACCTCGCGTACCACCAGGTCGACTTCCGCGTCCCGGTCTACCAGGCGGGTGACGTCTACGCGCGCTACCGCGTGCACATGGACGAGATGCGTGAGTCGGTGCGCATCGTCGAGCAGTGCCTCGACCGCCTCGAGAACATGGAGGGCGAGCCGTGGATCGCCGACGACCGGAAGGTCGTCCTGCCGCCGCGGCACGAGCTCCACACCTCGATGGAGTCGCTGATCCACCACTTCAAGATCGTCACGGAGGGCTTCCGCGTCCCGGAGGGAGAGGCGTACTACACGATCGAGTCTCCGCGCGGCGAGCTCGGCTGCTACATCTGCTCCGACGGCGGCCCGAAGCCGTGGCGCGTGAAGTTCCGGGCGCCGTCCTTCGTCGCGCTCGAGGCCACCGCGACGCTGATGAAGGACGCGCTGATCGCCGACATGATCGCCGTCGTCGGCTCGCTCGACACCGTGATGGGCGAGGTCGACCGGTGAGCGCGGGCGCGACCCTCTACGACAGGATCCAGGAGGAGCGCGCGAAGTACCCGCCGGGGTCGCGGAGCGCGGTCATGCCCGCTCTGCGGCTCGCGCAGGAGGAGCACGGCTGGCTGTCGGCGGACGTGATCCGCGAGGTGGCCGACGCGCTCGAGCTGACGCCCGCGTACTGCAAGTCGATCGCGTCGTTCTACGACCAGTTCCACCTCGCGCCGATCGGTGAGCACCTCGTCGAGGTCTGCACCAACGTGTCGTGCGCCGTCGTCGGCGCGCAGCAGGTCCTCGAGGCGTTCGAGCAGGAGCTCGGCTGCCGCGCGGGCGAGACGACGGCGGACGGGAAGGCGACGCTCCGCACGATCGAATGCCTGGGCGGCTGCGGCTGGGGCACCGTCGTCGCCGTCGACGAGGCCTACCGGTTGCACGTCCGCGCGGAGGACGTCCCCGCGATCGTCGAGGAGCTCCGCTAGTGGCGGCCTCGGTCGACGAGATCGTCCTCGCGAACGCGACGACGCGTCTCGCCGAGTACGAGGCGACCGGCGGGTACGAGGCGCTCGCCAAGGCGCGGGCGATGAGCGCCAAGGAGCTGACGGACGAGCTGATGGCCTCGGAGCTCCGCGGCCGCGGCGGTGCGTTCTTCCCGACGGGACGCAAGTGGTCGTTCGTCCCGTCGAAGGACCAGCTGCCGAAGCCTCACTACCTCGTCGTGAACGCCGACGAGTCGGAGCCCGGCAGCTTCAAGGACAACGAGATCCTCTCGCGCGTGCCGCACCGCTTCATCGAGGGCTGCCTCATCACCGCGCGCGCCGTCGACTGCACGCACGTCTTCGTCTACATCCGCGGCGAGTACGAGGGCCCGTACGAGATCCTCGTGGGCGCGCTCGAGGAGCTGAGGGACCGCCCGGAGATCCGCGGCGACGTGACCATCGTCGTCCACCGCGGCGCGGGCGCCTACATCTGCGGCGAGGAGACGGCGCTGCTCGAGTCGCTCGAGGGGAAGCGCGGGATGCCGCGGTCGAAGCCGCCGTTCCCGGCGATCTCCGGCCTCTACGCCGCGCCGACGGTGGTGAACAACGTCGAGACGATCGCGACGGTCGCCCCGATCGTGCAGATGGGCGGCGCGAAGTACGCGAAGCTGGGCGTCCCGAACACGCGCGGGACGCGCGTCGTGTCGGTCTCAGGGAACGTCGTGAACGGCGGGAACTACGAGATCGAGGCCGGGATGTCGCTGCGCGACATCATCTACGGCCTCGGCGGCGGCATCGCCGGCGGCCGCGAGCTGAAGGCGGTCGTGCCGGGCGGGTCCTCGACGGTGATCCTCACGAAGGACGAGATCGACGTCGGCTACGACTTCGACTCGCTCGGGGCGCTGCGCACGGCGATGGGGTCGGCGGGGATCGTCGTCCTGGACGACCGCTGCTGCATCGTCCAGCTCGGCATCCGCTTCTCGGAGTTCTACGAGCACGAGTCGTGCGGCAAGTGCACGCCCTGCCGCGAGGGGACGCGCTGGCTGACGGCGATCCTCCGCAAGCTCGAGGACGGCCGCGCCTCCCAGGCGGACCTCGACCTGCTGCTCGACGTCTGCGACCGCATCAACGGGAAGTGCCTCTGCCCGCTCGGCGACTCCGACGCACTGATCGTCGCGAGCTACGTGGCGAAGTTCCGCGAGGAGTTCCAGCGGCACATCGACGACGGCGGATGCCCCTACGGCGGCACCTCGTCGCTCGACCACGTCCTCGCGCCGGTGCAGATGCACACGCACAGCCCGGTCGCGGAGGTGCCGGCGTGACGCAGCCGGACCTCGTCACGGTCACGATCGACGAGCGCTCGGTGCAGGTGCCCAAGGGCACCGGCCTCGTCGAGACGGCGGCGGCCGCCGGGATCGAGATCCCCGTCTTCTGCTACGAGCCCCGCCTCGGCGCTCCGTACGGCGCGTGCCGCATGTGCCTCGTGGAGGTCGAGGGGATGCCGAAGCTGCAGGCCGGGTGCACGTTGACGGCGCAGGACGGGATGGTAGTGCGCACCGCGCGCAGCTCAGCGGCCGCGGCGGAGGGCCAGAACGCGACGCTCGAGTTCATCCTCGTGAACCACCCGCTCGACTGCCCCGTGTGCGACAAGGGCGGCGAGTGCCCGCTCCAGGACCTGACGTTCCGCTACGGGCCGGGCAACACGCGCATGACGTTCCCGAAGCGGACGTTCGAGAAGCCGATCCCGATCTCGCCGCTGATCGCGCTCGACCGCGAGCGCTGCATCCTCTGCTACCGCTGCACGCGCTTCTCGGACTCCGTCGCGGAGGACGGGCAGCTCGTCGCGATCAACCGCGGCGCGCAGACGGTGATCACGACGTTCGAGGACGAGCCGTACCGCGGCGCCTTCTCCGGGAACGTGACGGAGATCTGCCCCGTCGGCGCGCTCACCTCGACGCAGTACCGGTTCGAGGCGCGCCCGTGGGAGATCCAGAACGTCCCGACGATCTGCGGCCTCTGCCCGGTCGGCTGCAACATCTCCGCGACGACGCGCGAGGGGAAGGTCAAGCGCATCCAGTCGCGGAATCACCCGGAGATCGACGAGGGCTGGCTGTGCGACAAGGGCCGCTTCGCCTACGAGCACCTGCAGGCGCGCGACCGGATCACGGCGCCGCTGCGCAAAGCCGGGCCGCGGCGCTTCGAGACCGTGTCGTGGGAGGACGCGCTCGACGCGGCGGAGACCGCCCTTCGCGCGGGCGGGTCGTCGGCCGTGACCGCGCTCTCCGGCAGCGAGTCGGTCGAGGAGGCCTATGCGCTCGCGAAGCTGATGCGCCAGGGTCTCGGCGCGAACGCGGCCGTGCTCCCGGAGGACGTGCCGGACAGCTTCGACGCCTACCGGGCGCCGCTCTCGGCGCTCCGCGACGCGAAGCGGATCGCGGTGCTCACCGACGAGCCGGTGGTCGAGCGCGCGCCGATCGTCGACCTGTGGCTGCGCGCTGCGCGCCGCGGCGGCGCGACGATCACCTACGGCGCGCCCGACGGCGACGTCGACGCAGTCGTCACCGACCGGAACGACGGCGCCACCTTCGGCGCGACGAACGTCTACTACGTCCCGCGGACGCCGAACGGCCGCGGCGTCGCCGACGCCTGGAGCGCCGCCGGCGACGGCGAGGACGCCGGCGAGGCACCGCGGCTCGTCGTGATCTCGGGCGACGAGGCGGCGACCGACCCGTCGGTGCGCGCGCTGGCCGCAGACGCCGCGTTCGTGATCGGCATCGGCATGTTCGAGGACAGCTTCCGCGGCGTGGCCGACCTCGTGCTGCCGGGGACGAGCTACCTCGAGCGCGACGCGACGACGGTCAACCTCGAGGGCCGCCTGCAGCGCCAGCGGCGCGCGGTCGTGGCTGCCGTCCCCGACGTCGTCGCCTGGATCGCGAAGCTCGCCGAGCGGTTCGGCGTCGAGCTCTCTCCGTACACCTCCGTCGTGTTCGACGAGGTCGCCGCGAAGGTCTTCGGCGGGATCACGTTCAGCCAGGTCGGCGAGACGGCGGACCTGCCTCCGCGGGCGGAGGCGCAGACCCAACGGGTGTCGGACACCTCGAAGGTGTCCGACACGTCCCAGGGACTCCGCCTCGTCGCGTACAGGCCGCTGTTCTCCGGCGCGGCCGTCGACCGCACGCCGGAGCTCCATTTCCAGCGCGCGGCGGCCGAGGTGCACCTCGCGCCGGGCGACGCCGAGGCCCGCGGCATCCGCAACGGCTCCGGCGTGACCGTCTCGTCGAACGGGACGTCCGTGGAGCTGCGCGCGCGGGTCGCCCGCGACCTGGAGGTGGGCGTCGTGCGGATCCCGCGCGAGCACGCAGGCGACCTCCACGCGACCGTCGAGGTGCGGCCCGCGTGACGCACGAGGCGTGGTGGATCACGATCCCGAAGGCGTTCGTCGTCGTCAACGTCGTGATGCTTTTCTTCGCGTTCACGACGTGGTTCGAGCGGAAGCTGCTCGGACGGATGCAGCTCCGCTTCGGGCCGAACCGCGCAGGCCCGAAGGGCCTCCTCGTGCCGATCGCGGACCTGCTGAAGCTCATCCGCAAGGAGGCGTTCGCGCCGAGCGGCGCGATCGAGCCGCTGTACATCCTCGCTCCGGTCGCCTCGATGTTCACGGCGCTCGCCGCGTTCAGCGTGATGCCGTTCGGGAGGGGCTGGACGCTCTGGGGCCACCACATCGAGGGGCAGGTCGCGAACGTCCCGATCTCGCTGATCCTGATCTTCGCGCTCGGCTCCATCGGCATCTACGGCTTCATCGTCGGAGGCTGGGCGTCGGAGTCGAAGTACTCGCTGCTCGGCTCGATGAGGACGTGCGCGCAGCTCGTCTCGTACGAGGTCTCGCTCGCGCTGAGCGTGCTCGGCGTCGTGCTGATGGCGCAGTCGATCAACCTCGTCGAGGTCGTCCAGAAGCAGCAGGCGACGCTGTGGTTCTTCATCCCGCAGTTCGTCGGCCTGATCGTCTTCATCATCGGCGGCACGGCGGAGACGTCGCGCGCGCCGTTCGACCTCCCGGAGGCCGACACGGAGCTCGTCGCCGGCTACCACACCGAGTACTCGGGCATGCGCTGGGGCCTCTTCCAGGCGGCCGAGTACATCAACATGATCACGCTCTCCGGCCTCTGCGTGACGCTCTTCTTCGACGGCTACCACTTCCCGTGGGTGCCGTGGCTCGACCGGTTCGGACCCATCTGGTTCGTGCTCAAGCTGTTCACGCTCGTCGGCGCCTTCATCTGGCTGCGCGCCACGCAGCCGCGCCTGCGCTACGACCAGCTGATGCGGTTCGGCTGGAAGGTGCTCCTTCCGGTCGCCACGGTCAACGCCCTCGTCACCGCCTTCCTCGTGGTCCTGATCAAGTAGGCACATGGCCGTCGTCCCGAACACGCTCAAGGGCTTCGGCGTCACGCTGAAGCAGGTCTTCAAGAAGCCGATCACGCAGCAGTACCCCGAGTACAAGCGGCCGGTGTACCCGCGCTACCGCGGCCGCCACCGGCTGCACCGCCACGAGAACGGCCTCGAGAAGTGCGTCGGCTGCTCGCTGTGCGCCGCCGCGTGCCCCGCCGACTGCATCCGGGTCGTCCCCGCCGAGAACACGCCCCACAACCGTGTCTCGGCAGGAGAGCGCTACGCCCGGATCTACGAGATCAACATGTCGCGGTGCATCTTCTGCGGCTACTGCGAGCTCGCGTGCCCGTTCGACGCGATCACGCTCGGCAACGAGTTCGAGATCTCCGAGTACAACCGCGACGACCTGATCTACACGAAGGACATGCTGCTCGCCGAGCCGGTGAAGCGCGTGCCCGTCGCCGACCGCGACCTCTACGACACGCCGATCCCCTACTACAAGGATCACAGCTAGGTCGATGGCGAACTTCCTCGTCTGGTGCGTGTGGGTGTTCGCCGCGTTCGCGTGCCTCGCGAGCGCGCTCGCCGTCGTCAGCTTCTCGAACCCGTTCTACTCGGCGCTGTCGCTGATCGCGAACCTCGCGTCGCTCGCGGTGCTCTACCTGCTCCTCGCGGGCGAGTTCGTCGCCGCCGGCCAGGTCCTCGTCTACGGCGGCGCCGTCGTCGTGATGTTCCTGTTCGTGATCGCGTACCTCGGCGACCGCACCGACGAGTCGCCGTGGGCGGGCGGCCCGTCCTGGCAGGTCGTCGGGGCGGTGCTCGCGGGCGGCGCGATCCTCGCCGAGGTGTGCGTCGTCGTCGGCCTGAAGGCCGGCGGGCTCCTCTCGAAGCCGAGCCACATCGGGCGCTCCTTCGGGTCGCCCGAGGAGCTCGGACGCGCGTTCCTGACCGACCACCTGCTCGCGTTCGAGATCACGTCGATCGTGCTGCTCGTCGCGGCAGTCGGCGGCGTCGTCCTCGGCGCGCACGCCCGCATGGAGAGCGATGCACGGGCCTGACATCCAGTGGTACGTCGTCCTGAGCGCGCTCCTCTTCTCGATGGGCGCGCTCGGCGTGATGATCAGGCGCAACCCGCTGATCATCCTGCTCTCGGTCGAGATCATGCTGAACGCGGGCAATCTGCTCCTGATCGCGATGTCGCGCCTGCACGGCGGCGAGGGCGGCCAGGTGTTCGCGATCTCCGTGATGGCGGTCGCCGCCTCCGAGGTCGTCGTCGGCCTCGGCCTGATCGTCGCGATGGGCCGCCGCGACGTCGAGCTCGACGTCGACAAGCTGAGGACGCTGCGCGGCTGATGGCGGCGGGCGCCTGGATCTGCCTCGTTCTCCCGCTCGCGTCGGCCGTCGCGATCACCCTCGCCGGCACCGCGATCCCCCGGCGCGTCGCGGGCTACATCGCGACGGCGACGACGGCCGGCGCGTTCGCGGCGGCAGTGGTCGCGTTCGCCGACATGGCCTCGAAGGACGCCGGCGCACGCGGCAGCGCGTCGACCTCCTGGACGTGGCTCTCCGCAGGCAGCTACCACTTCGGCTTCACGCTGCTCACCGACCAGCTGTCGATCATGATGATGCTGATCGTCACCGGCGTCGGCTCGCTGATCGTCGCGTACTCGCTCGGCTACATGGACGGCGAGGACGAGGAGCGGCGGTTCTTCGCGTACATGTCGCTTTTCGTCTTCTCCATGCTCCTGCTCGTGGAGGGCGGCAACCTCCTCATGCTGCTCGCCGGCTGGGGGATGGTCGGCCTGTCGAGCTACCTCCTGATCGGCTACTACCAGGAGCGCGCGTCCGCGATCCGCGCCGCGAAGAAGGCGTTCGTGATGAACGCGGTCGGCGACGCGACGATGGCGCTCGCGCTCTTCCTCCTGATCCAGCACACCGGCCGGCTCGACTACGGCGGCGTCTTCGCCCGTTCCCCGCACGGCGGCGCCGTGGCGAACCTGATCGCCCTCGGGCTCCTCGGCGGCGCGCTCGCGAAGTCGGCGCAGATCCCGCTCCACACCTGGCTTCCCGACGCCATGGAGGGGCCGACACCCGTCAGCGCCCTCATCCACGCGGCGACGATGGTCACCGCCGGCGTCTACCTGATCGTGCGCTGCCACCCGCTGTTCGAGAACGCGTACGCGATCGAGGACCTCGCGGCCGGCCTCGGAGCCGCCACGCTCCTGATGGCGGGCCTGATCGCGCTCGTCCAGACGGACATCAAGCGCGTCATCGCCTACTCGACGATGTCGCAGATCGGCTACATGTTCGTGGGCGCCGGGCTCGGCGCGTACCCGAACGCGATGTTCCACCTGATGACGCACGCCTTCTTCAAGGCGCTGCTCTTCCTGGCGGCCGGGATCGCGATCCACGCGGTCGTCGGTGAACAGGACATTCGCAAGCTCGCCGGCGTCGGGAAGCTGATGCCGTTCACGAAGTGGGTGTTCCTGATCGGCTCGCTCTCGCTCGTCGGCATCTTTCCGTTCGCCGGCTTCTTCTCGAAGGACTCGATCCTCGCCTCGGCGCTGCAGCACGGCTGGTACGGCGACGTGATCTACGTCGTCGGCCTCGTCGGCGCCTTCCTCACCGGTGTCTACGCCTTCCGACTCTTCTTCATCGTCTTCACCGGCGAGCCGACCGCGTTCGCGCGCGAGCACTTCCACCGCCACCACGGCAAGGAGGGGCCGGCGACGATGCTCGTGACGGTCGGCGTGCTCGGCGTGCTGTCGGTCGTCGGAGGCTGGGTCCAGTTCGCGCCCCTGTGGCACCCGCTCTCGGCCTGGCTCGAGCCGGTGGCTGCCTCGCGCGTCGAGCCGACGAGCACGCAGGAGTGGGTGACGTCCGTGGTCGCGATCCTGGTCGGCCTGGGCGGGATCGGCGTCGCGTGGGCGATCTACGGCGCCAAGCAACGCGCGGCGCCGCGCTCGCTGGCCCTCCTCGAGCACAAGTTCTACTGGGACGAGCTGTACGACCGGCTGTGGTACCGGCCGGCCGACCTCGTCTCGCGCGGCCTCTACGCGGCCGTCGAGACCCCGCTCATCGGCGGCTCGATCGCCGCCGTCGGCGACGCGCTCGGCGTGGGCTCGCGCGAGCTGTCGCTCGCGGAGAACGGGCTCGTCCGCTCGTACGTGCTCGCGCTCGCGAGCGGCCTCGCCGTGCTTGCGGTCGTCTTCCTGGCGGCACGCTGATGCACTGGCTCACGACGATCCTGATCGTGCTGCCGGCGGCGGGGGCGCTCGTCGTCGCGGTGGCGCCGCTGACCACGTACTGGCTGGGCTCGCTCGCCGCGCTCGTCTCGCTCGTCGAGATCGGCGTGTGGATCACATGCGTCTCGAAGTTCGACTTCGGCCGCAGCGGCCTCCAGTTCGACCAGCGCGCCTCGTGGTTCAGCGACCTGCAGGTCAGCTGGCACGTCGGGCAGTACCACTTCTCCCTCTGGTTCGTCGGGATGACGGTCGTCGTCATGGGCGCCTGCACGATCTACGGCTGGTGGGTGGGCCGCGACCGGGGCCGCGCCTACTTCGCGCTCATGCTCTCGCTGACGGGCGCGATCGTCGGCGTCTTCACCGCGCAGGACCTGCTGCTCTTCTACGCGTTCTTCGAGGCGATGCTGATCCCGCTCTACATCCTGATCGGCGTGTGGGGCGGGGCGCAGCGCCTCCGGGCGACGATCACGTTCGTCGTCTACACGGTCGTCGGCTCACTGTTCATGCTCGCCGCGATCGTCGTCTTCGGCCTGCAGCAGGGCACGTTCGACATGACGCGCATGGGGACGTCGACGAACGACTGGCTGTTCCTCGGCTTCGTGGTCGCCTTCGCGATCAAGTCGCCGCTGTTCCCGCTCCACGGATGGCTGCCGATCACCTACCGCGAGTCGCCCGCGGAGGTCTCGGCGATCCTCTCGGGGATCGTCGGCAAGGCGGGGCTCTACGGCCTGCTCCGCATCGCGATCCCGTTCTTCCCGCAGCCCGTCCACGACTGGCGCGTCGTCATCCTCGTGCTCGCGTCGATCTCGCTCGTCTACGGGTCGCTGCTCGCGTTCCGCGCCCCCGACTTCCGCGGAGTGGTGCTGTACTCGTCGCTGGCGCAGGCAGGGCTCATCGTCCTCGGGCTGTTCGCGAACAACCGCCTCGGGTTCGACGGCGCGGTGCTGCAGATCGTGAACCACGCCCTCGTGTCGTCGGCGCTCTTCCTGCTCGCCGGGATGGTCGAGCGCCGGACGGGCACGCGCGGCGAGTTCGCGCTGCTCGGCGGGATGGCGCGCGGCCGGCCGGCGCTCGCCACGATCGTGATGACGGTCGGCGTGATCTCGCTCGCGGTCCCGCTCTCGACCTCGTTCGCGGGGGAGTTCCTGATCCTCGCCGGCGCGTTCCAGCAGGGCTGGGGGTGGGCCGTCGTCGGCGCCGTCGCGATCGTGCTGGCGGCGATGTACATGCTGCGCGCGATCTCGGGCGTGCTCCACCAGGATGTCGGGCCGGCGGTCTCCGACAGCGCGCTCGACCTCCGCCGCGGAGAGCTCGCGATCGTCGTCCCGCTCGTGCTCTGCCTGATCGGCCTGTCAGCGTGGCCGAACCTGATCTCGGGCCGCGCCGAGGGGACGGCCAAGCCCGGGTGGACGGCGTACGCACCGTGATCCACAAGCCGCACGTCGACTGGTTCGCGCTCGCGCCGTCGCTGTCGCTCCTCGCGGCGACCGGGATCCTGCTCATGGTCGCGGTGCTGCTTCCGCGCTCGACGCGCCGCCCGCTGGGTGCCGCGTTCGCGTTCGCCGGCTTCGTCGCGTCGGGCGTCTGGGCGGGCTTCCTCGCCGCCCGCTCGGCCGACGCGACCGCGGTCGTCCACGACGCGATGTGGCGCGACCGCTGGGGCGCGGTCGCGCAGGTGATCCTCGCCGGCACCGGCGCCGTCGCCGTGCTCGTCTCGTACGAGGAGCCGATGCGCGACGAGCACCTCGCCGAGTACTACGCGCTGCTCGCGGCCGCGGGCGCGGGCATGGCGTTCTTCGTGCAGGCCGGGAACCTGATGACGCTGTTCCTCGGGCTCGAGTGGTTCTCGATCGCGCTCTATGTCCTCACGGCGATCGACATCGACCTGATCGGCTCGCTCGAAGCAGGGCTCAAGTACCTCGTCGTGGGCGCGGTCGGCTCCGCGACGCTGCTCTTCGGGTCGGCGCTCGTCTACGGCATCACGGGCCAACTCTCGTTCGACGGGATCGCCGCAGCGGGACACGGGCACGACGCGATGCTCGTCGTCGGGCTGGCGATGATCATCGTCGGCCTCATGTTCAAGTCGTCGGCCGCGCCGTTCCACATGTGGACGCCCGACGCGTACCAGGGAGCTCCGACGCCGGTGACGGCGTTCATGGCGTCCGCGACGAAGATCGCTGCGCTCGTCGTCACCTACCGCGTGCTCGTCACCGCGTTCCCCCACGACGAGCACCTGTGGCGGTGGGCGATCGCGATCATCGCCTGCGGGTCGCTGGCCTGGGGGAACATCGCGGCGCTCGTCCAGCGGAACGTCAAGCGGATCCTCGCCTACTCGTCCATCTCGCACGCCGGCTTCATGCTGATCGCCGTCGCCGCGGCGAACCAGCTCGGCGCACGGGCGCTCCTGTACTACCTGATCCCGTACTCGGCAATGTCCCTCGGCGCGTTCGCCGTCGTCGCCTCGCGCGAGCGCGAGCTCCGCGCGCCGGTCACGCTGCAGAACCTCGCCGGGTTCGGTTGGGAGCGGCCGTTCCTCGGCGTCGCCATGTGGGTGTTCATGCTCGGGATGCTCGGGTTCCCGCTGACGGGCGGGTTCATCGGCAAATTCTACGTCTTCGCGGCCGCGTACGACCACGGCTTCTGGTGGTTGATCGTCGTGGGTGTCGTCGCGACGATGGTCTCCGCCTACTACTACCTCGGCGTCGTCCGCGCGATGTACTTCCGCGACGTCGCGGAGCTGCAGCTCGCACCGGCGGGAGGCTCGCCGCCCCGAGACGTCCTGCTCACCGCCGGCGTCGCGATCGCGCTCGTCGTCACCGTCGGGTCGTTCTTCGCGGTGCAACCGCTGATCGATGTTGCGCATTCCGCGGCGCGGGCACTCCCGCTGTAGTGCCGAACCGCTACCTCGCGATCTACCTCGACGACCAACTCGCGCTCGGCGTCGTCTGGCGCGAGATCGCGCGCCGCGCCGCGCGCGAGAATGCCGGGACCGAGTACGGCCGCCCGCTCGCGGAGGTCGCCGAGGCGATCGCAGAGGACGTCGAGACCTTCGAGGGGATCATGCGCCGCGTCGGCGTCCGCCCGAAGCGGTGGAAGCGCGCCGGCGCGGTCCTCGCGGAGCGGAGCGGCCGGTTGAAGCTGAACGGCCACGTCCTCTCGTACTCGCCGCTCAGCCGGTTCGCGGAGCTCGAGTTCCTGACGATGGGCATCGACGGCAAGAAGCAGCTCTGGCAGACGCTGCGCGATCTCGCCGCGATCGACGGCGTCGACTTCGACGCCCTGATCGCCCGCGCAGACGCGCAGCGGAAGCTCCTCGAGCCGCTCCGCGCGAGCGCGGGCGCGATCCTCCGCGCGTAGCCGAAGTTCCTCATTCCGGGTGATAGCCGCGGCGCGGCCGCGGCCTACGGTGCCAACGTGGGGGACCGTCGGAGCATGCCGTGGGGGAGACGGTGAGCCGGGACCCACTGCGCGACCCGAAGCCCCTGATCGACCGCGTCTACGCCTACGCCGCCTACCGGCTCGGTGACGGCGCGGACGCCGAGGACGTGACGAGCGAGACCTTCGAGCGCGCTCTCCGGTACCGCGAGAGCTTCGACCCGAAGCGGGGCGAGCCGGTCGCCTGGCTGATCGGCATCGCCCGGCGCTGCATCGCCGACACGGTGTTGCGGAGAGAGCCGGTCGTCGAGGAGGTGCCCGACACGCCGGGCGACGCGCACGAGGAGCGAACGGTCGGGAAGCTCGACCTGCTCGCCGCCGTCGCGCAGCTCAGCGACCGGGAGCGCGAGCTCGTGGCGCTCCGCTACGGCGGCGACCTCACGGCGCAGCAGATCGGCGTCCTCCTCGAGATGAAGACGAACGCCGTCGAGGTCGCCCTGCACCGCGCGCTCGGGCGGTTGCGAGGGCTGCTCGAGCAGGAAGCGGCGGCTCCCGCGGCCGCGTCCTGGCCGCCGCTCGCACCGGCGCGCGTCGACCGGTTGTAAGGGTCCGCCGCCGGGCGGCGGTAGTCGTGGGTGAAAGGGAAGTTCGACCCGACCCCACGAAGGAGACACGAATGAGCTTGTTCCGTCGCGACCCCGACTCCCACCTCGGCGACGACCTGCGTCACGCACGGCCGACGCCGCGGCAGGAGTTCGCGGACGACCTCGCGACGAGGATCGAGCGGCAGATCCCGTCGCGGATCACACTGAAGCTGCGCGCCGGCGTCGCCGTCGCGCTGACGGCGGCGCTCGCCGTCGTCGCGGCGAGCTTCGGCGGCGTCGGCTACGCGGCCTACGGCGCCTCGCACGCCGTGAAGGCCGTCGTCCACACCGTCGCTCCCACGACCCAGGCGCGGCACGACGACGGCGAGAGCGCGAACAGCGCTGCGAAGCACCAGTACCACAAGGTGAAGCTGTGCCACGAGGGGCACACGATCGAGGTCGGTCAGGACGCTGTCGCCGCGCATCTCGCGCACGGCGATACGCTCGGCCCGTGCCGCGGCGACGACGACCACGGCAAGGGGATCGACGACCATCCCGGGAACGGGAACGGCGGCAAGGGCGGCGACGACCACGGGAAGGGCACCGGCCCGTCCCACGGCCCGGCCTCCAACCATCCCGGCGGCAAGAGCACCGGCCGCCACGACTGACGCGTGACGAGGGGCGGCGCGAGCCGCCCCTCGCTCTTCTCACCCCTCCGGGGCACGCCACACCCACCCTTCCGGGCGATTGCGGCGGCCGTGCGTCGCCGCGAAGCTCCGCCCAACCGACACCTACGAGACCACGATCGATCGGCCTCGGTCGTCAGGGGGAAGCCTTGGGAACGGCAACGCATGCCGCGCAGGGCGCGACGCTGCGGGACTACCTGCACGTCGCCAGACGACGGAAGTGGATCATCATCGCGGCCCTCGTGGTCGTGCCCGCCGCGGCAGCCGCGCTGTCGCTCCGCCAGACGAAGCTGTACGAGGCGTCCGCTCAGGTCTTCCTGAGCTCCCGCGACCTCGCGGCCCAGCTGACGGGTACGCAGTCGACCGGGATCAACCTCGACCCGAACCGGATCGCGCAGACGCAGGCCGACCTGGCGCGCGTCCCCGAGCTCGCCCAGCGGGTCCTCCGCCGCGTCCACGGGACCGGCCTGACCGCTCCCGAGCTGCTCGCCGACTCGAGCGTCGCAACCGCGGCCAATGCGGACCTGCTGACGTTCCACGTCACGAATCGCGATCCGGCGCTCGCCCGGCGCCTCGTCGACGCGTACGCCGGCGCGTACACCGTGTACCGCCGCGAGCTCGACACGAGCTCGATCGGTCGCGCCCTCGCAGGAGTGAACGCTCGCGTCGCGCAGCTGCAGGCGCTGGGCGACCTCAAGTCGCCGCTCTACACCGCGCTCGTCGACCGCCAGCAGACGCTCGTGACGATGGAGGCGCTCCAGACGTCGAACGCGTCCGTCGTGAAGCGCGCGGACGGCGTCGTGCAGACCCAGCCGAAGACGACGCGGAACGTGGTGCTCGCGCTCGTGCTCGGCCTCGCGCTCGGCATCGGGCTCGCGTTCCTGTGGGAGGCGCTCGACACGCGCGTCAGGAGCGCCGAGGAGATCTCGGAGCAGCTCGACGACCTGCCGCTCCTCGCGCGGGTGCCGGCGCCCGATCGCAAGGTCCGCGCGCGCAACGGCCTCGTGATGCTCGAGGCGCCGTCAGGCGTGCACGCCGAGGCGTTCCGCGTGCTGCGGACGAACCTCGACTTCGTGCGCCTCGACCGGCACGTGCAGACGATCATGATCACGAGCGCCGTCGAGCAGGAGGGCAAGTCGACGACCGTCGCGAACCTCGCGGTCGCGATGGCACGCGGCGGGCACCACGTCGTGCTCGTCGACCTCGACCTGCGCCGGCCGTTCATCCACCGCTTCTTCGGGATCGAGGGCCCGGGGGTCACCGAGGTCGTCCTCGGACGGGCGACCCTCGAGCAGGCGCTCGTGCCGATCGCCGTCACCGACGGCTCGTCGCCGCACGCGGGCGGCAACGGCAACGGCAACGGCCATGCGCACGGCGGCGGTCGCGTGCGCGGGCTGCTCGAAGTGCTTCCGGCGGGCCCCGTCCCGCCGGATCCGGGAGAGTTCGTCGCGACGCAGGCGCTGGGGAACCTGCTCGCCTCGCTCCGTGAGCGCGGCGGGATCGTTCTCGTGGACGCGCCGCCGACGCTCAACCTCGGCGACGCAGCCGCGCTGTCCGCGAAGGTCGACGGGATCATCGTGGCCACGCGGATGCGGGTGGTGCGCCGGCACACGTTGCACGAGCTCTCCCGGCAGCTCTCGACCTTCCCGACGCCGATCCTGGGCTTCGTCGTCACCGACGCAGCCGGCGAGAAGGGCTACGGGTACGGGTACGGCTACGGCTACGAGGCGCGGCCCGAGCCGTCGGCCGGCGGCGGCATCCTTCGTGCGCGGTCGAGGTCGAAGGCGCAGTGAGCGCCGCCGCCGAGCCCGTCGGCTTCCTCCGAGATCTCGTCGACGACCGCACGCGGGAGATCCTCACGCGCCGTCGCGCGGTCCGCGCTGCGCGGGGGCGCAGGGGGTGGATCGTCCGGCGTCTGCTCGTCGCAGCGGACCTGCTCGGGCTCGCAGGGGCGATGTTCGTGGCGGAGCTGGCCGGTGCCGCCCGTCCCGCGGACGCGGCCGCCGAGATGCTGAAGCTCGTGGCGACGCTCCCGGCGTGGATCGTGGTCGCGAACATCTACGGCCTCTACGACCGCGACGAGGAGCGCACCGACCACTCGACGGCCGACGACCTCGTCGGCGTCTTCCACCTGGTGACGGTCTGCACGTGGCTTCTCTGGGCCGCGGCGCACACGGTCGGGCTCGTGCACCCGACTTCGGAGAAGCTGCTCATCTTCTGGGGCAGCGCCGTCGCGCTCGTCTCGCTGGGCCGCGTGGGGGCGCGCGCCGTCGCGCACCGGAGCGCCGCCTACGTGCAGAACGCGGTGATCGTCGGGTCGGGCGAGGTGGGTCAGCTGGTGGCGCGCAAGTTCCTGAGCCATCAGGAGTACGGCATCAACGTCGTCGGGTTCGTCGACAACGCCGCGCGGGAGGACGACGCGCTCTCGCTGCCGATGCTGGGGCGGATCGCGCAGCTGCCCGAGATCGCCCGCCAGCTCGACGTCGAGCGCGTCATCTTCGCGTTCTCGGGCACGCCGTACGGGATCGAGCTCGACCTGATCCGCGAGCTCGAGCGGCAGCGCGTGCAGATCGACATCGTGCCGCGCCTCTTCGAGATCGTCACGCCGACGTCCGAGCTGCACCAGGTGGAGGGCGTCGCGGTGCTCAGCCTGCGGCCGGTGCGGATGACGACGGCGTCGCGTGTGATGAAGCGTGGGCTCGACGTCGCCGTCTCGTCGGTGGCGCTGCTCCTGCTGACGCCCGTGTTCGCCGTGATCGCGTGGCTCATCCGCCGCGACTCCGAGGGGCCGGTGTTCTTCCGCCAGACGCGCATCGGCATGGACATGCGCGAGTTCACCTTCCTGAAGTTCCGGACGATGCGGCAGGGGACGAGCGCCGCGGACCACGAGGCCTACGTCCGCGAGTCGATGAAGGGCGACGGTGCTCCGGAGCGCGACGGTCTGTACAAGCTCGAGCGCAGCGACGCGGTCACGCGCGTCGGCCGCTTCCTCCGCCGGACGAGCCTCGACGAGCTGCCCCAGCTGCTCAACGTGCTGCGCGGCGACATGTCGCTCGTCGGTCCGCGGCCGTGCCTGCCCTACGAAGCGGAGATGTTCCTCCCCCATCACTACGAGCGTTTTGCGGTCCCTGCCGGCATCACGGGCCTCTGGCAGGTGATGGCGCGGGCGCACGCGACGTTTCGCGAGGCCCTCGACATGGACGTCGCCTACGCGCGCGGCTGGTCGTTCGGCCTCGACCTCCGCCTCCTGCTGCGGACGCCGCTGCAGCTCGTGCGCACGAGGGGCACCCGGTGAGCGAGCCCGGGCCGGTCAACGTCGCGGTGGTCGGGCTCGGCTACTGGGGCCCGAACCTCGTCCGCGTCCTCCACGAGCTCCCCGAGGCGAACGTCGTGGCTGCATGCGACATGAGCGTCGAGCGGCTCGCGCGCGTCGGCCGCCGGTACCCGGCGCTCGACCTGACGACGAGCTACGACGAGCTCCTCGCCGACGAGCGTGTCGAGGCGGTCGCCGTCGCGACGCCTGTGTCGACGCATCACCCGCTCGTGCTCGCGGCGCTCGAGGCCGGAAAGCATGTGTTCGTCGAGAAGCCGCTGGCCGCGTCCTCCGCCGAGGCCGAGCAGCTTCGCGACGTCGCCACCGACTTGGGTCTGACGCTGATGCCGGGTCACACGTTCCTCTACAGCCCGCCGGTGAACCTCGTGAAGCGCCTCGTGGACGAGGGTGAGCTCGGCGACATCTACTTCATCTCGACGAGCCGCGTGAACCTCGGCCTCCACCAGAGCGACGCGAGCGTCGTCTGGGACCTCGGCCCGCACGACTTCTCGATCCTCCGCTACTGGCTCGGGACGAACCCCGTCGAGGTCTCCGGCACGGCGCGCGCGTGCATCGTCCCGTCGACGCCCGACGTGGCCTTCGTCGACCTCACGTACGCGAACGGCACCGTGGCCCACGTCGAGCTCTCGTGGCTCGCGCCGAGCAAGCTGCGACGAACCGCCGTCGTCGGGTCGCAGAAGATGGTCGTCTACGACGACACCGCCTCGGAGCCGGTCCGGATCTTCGACTCGGGCGTGAACCTCCCCGACCCGAAGTCGTTCGGCGAGTACGGTCTGACGTACCGGACCGGGGACATCGTGTCGCCCAGAGTCGACGTGGACGAGCCGCTCGCGCTCGAGCTCGCGGATCTCTGCCGCGCGATCCGCACCGGGTCGGAGCCGCGCTCGTCCGCGAGCGTCGGGGTCGACGTCGTACGGACGATCGAGGGCGTCGACGCCTCGCTCGGACGCGGCGGAGCGCCCGTTCGGCTGAGTCATGCGGAGGCAATGCGCTGAAGCGGCTCGGCCTCGCCACCGTCGCCCTCGGGGCGAGCGGGACGACGACGCTCGCGTTCAACCTGGTGCTCGCGCACGTGCTGGCGCGCGGCGCCTACGGCGACGTCGCCCGGAGCCTCTCGCTCGGGCTCGCCGTGGCACAGCTGACGATGGCGGGGCTCGCGCCGACGGTGGCGCGCGCCGTCGCCGCGGGCGCGGACGACGCCGCCCGGTGGGCGCGTGCAGCGGGCTCGCTTCGGCTGGTCCTCCTCGCGAGCGCCGGCTGCGCCGTCCTCGTCGTCCCGCTGGCGGCGCTCGGGCTCGCGCCGTGGTCGGCCGCGCCGGTCGCAGAAGCGGCTCTCGTGGCGGCCGTCTACGCCGTGTACTTCGCGCTGAAGTGCGTCCTGTTCGCCCTCGACGAGGTCGCGCTGTACGCGCGCTGGGAGCTCGTGTCGGACGTCCTCTTCTTCGCCGTTCTGACGGCGCTCGCCGTCGCGGCGCCGCACGTCGCCCTGCTGACCTTCTCGATCGCGTACGGCGTGTTCGTGGCCGGCGTTGCGCGGCTCGTGCTGACGAGGCCGCCGACGCGGGAGCGGGTCGCGCTCGACCGCCGGTACGCCGGCCTCGCCACCCTGGCGACCTACGCGAGCGTCGCTCGTCTCCCGCTCCTGACGGCCGTCGTCGGCGCCGTCGCCGGCTCGCGAGACGCGGCGGGCGTCGCGGCTGTCGTTGCGATCGTCATGCCGCTCTTCCTCGTCCCGCAGGCGGCGGGAATGCTCACGTTCGCGACCTTCGCGCGGGCGCCGGGATCGCGGCACGGGGCGGAGCTGCGCCGGGCGGTGCGGACGGTCGGGCTCCTGTCGGCGGCGGTGGTCGTCCCGATGGCGCTCCTCGCCCACCCACTCGTCTCGATCCTGCTCGGGAGCTCCTACCGTGGCGTCGCGCCGAGCCTCGCGATCGTCGCGCTCGGATCCCTCCCGCAGCTCGTCGGCACGCCCGTCGGCAACGCGATCTCGGGAGAGGGAGCGGTGGGTGTCAACGCCGCGATCGGGGCGGTGTCGCTCGTGGTCGCGCTCGGCGGCGCGGCGGCTCTCGCACCTCGCTACCACGTGACGGGCGCCGCCGTCGCCCTCGCCGCGTCGATGGTCGTGCTCGGGACGTCGACCCTCGTCGCCGGCTGGGCGCGCTATGCCGAGCGCCTCCCCCGCGCCGTCGGAAGCCACTCGTGATCACGACGCTGCAGCGGCCCCAGGCGGTTCTCGCGCCCACGGCGCTCGTCGTCGTGCTGGCGGCCGCCGGCGCAGCGGTCACCGTGTCGCCCAGGCTCGCGCTCCTCGGGCCGGTTGCGCTCGCAGGCGCATTCGCGCTCGTGCGCCCCGACGTGTGCCTGCTCGCGCTGCTCGCCCTCAAGCCGGTGCTCGACTACTTCGTGCGCCACGATGCCGGCGGCATCTCGATCGGACAGGCGTGGGGCGGCGCGCTCCTGCTGACGGCGGCGATCTTCGTCGTCACCCGCCCGAGCGACACACCGATGCTGCGGGGCTACCGCGCGCCCGTCGCCTTCCTCGTCGCCTATCCGCTGCTGACGTTCACGCGCGCGCATCCCGGGAACTCCCCGATCAACGAGCTGCGCCTCGCGTCGTGGCTCGCGGTGGTCCTCGTCGTCGAGCGCCTCGCGTCGACACCGGAGGGACAGCGGCGCGTGGTGAGGCTCGGCGTCGTCATGGCGCTGCTCCTCGCCGGAGTCATCGCCCTCCTGTACGAGACGAACCAGTACGGGCGGGCCTACTACACCTCGACGAGCGCATTCGCCCAGCTCGACGCGATGCAGCCGGCCGGCGTGTCTGCGTTCGCCGTGTACTGCTCGGCGCTCGCGATCGTGCCGCTCATCGGTGGCCGCAGGACGCTCGGGCCGCTCCTCCTCTATGCCGCACTCGGCGCCGGGGTCGTCCTCTCGCTCGTCCGCACGTCGTTCTTCGCGTTCCTGCTCGTGTTCGCGGGCATCCTCGCGCGCGGGCTCTACCAGCGGCGCGGCGCGATCATCGCGACCGGCGTGGCCGTCGGGCTCGCTCTCGTCGGTGCCGTCGTCGGGTACCACGACGTGATCAGCTCGCGGCTCGTGCACGCGTCGGGCCGCGTCCTGTTCTGGCGTCCGGTTCTCGACGGCACGCTCGCGCACCCGGCGTCGATCCTCGTCGGCCATGGCCCGACGTTCAGCTTCACGGTGATCCAGCAGGCGTTGAACGAGAGCATCTGGTCGCACAACGACTTCGTCGACCTGTTCGGCACCGGTGGTGCCGTGCTGCTCGTCGCCTACGTCGCGCTCGTCCTCTGGCTCGCGCGGTCGGCGCTCGCGCTGATGCGCGACCCGGAGCAGTCGCGGCGCGCGCGGGACGTGGGATACGTCGGGCTCCTCGTCTCGGGCGCGTACGTCGTGATCGCGATGTTCAACGACGCAGTATTCGCGTCGTCCGCAGTCGCCGTAGCGGTCCTGTTCGGTCTCGTCCGCGGCATGAGCCAGACGCCCGGGCGGACGTGGGTCGACTGATGCGCGTTCTCTGCCTCACCAACATGTATCCGACCGCGGATCGTCCAGGCACGGGCTCGTTCGTGCGCGACCAGGTGGACGACCTGCGCTCGCTCGGCGTCGACGTGGACGTCCTCGCCTTCGACGGGCGCGCGCGGAGCGCCAACTACGCGCGCGCGGTCCCCGAGCTGCGGTCGCGCCTCCGCCGCGGCGGCGTCGACCTCGTGCACGCCCATTACGGGCTGACGGGAGCGGTCTCCCTGACGCAGGCTCGCGTCCCCGTGGTCACGACGTTCCACGGAAGCGACGTCGGCTACGTCCGCTGGCAGGTCCCGATCTCATGGCTGGTCGCGCGCGCGACGACGCCCATCTTCGTCGCGCGCATCCATGCCGAGCGCCTCGGCCTCCCGCAGGCCCCGGTCATCCCGGCGGGTGTCAGCACCTCCGCGTTCCGTATGCGCCCGCGGGTCGAGGCACGCCGCCACCTCGGATGGGACGAGGACGCCCGCTACGTCCTGCTCCCCGGCTCTCGGACGAACGCCGTGAAAGGCGCACCGCTCTTCGACGAGGTCGTGCGTCGCGTCCCGGACGTGCGGCCCGTCGCTCTCGAGGGCTACACCCGGGCACAGGTCGTCGACGTGCTCAACGCCGTCGACGCGGTCCTCGTGACGTCGCTCAGCGAGGGCTCGCCGGTGACGGTGAAGGAGGCGCTCGCCTGCGGAACGCCGGTCGTGACGGTCGAGGTCGGAGACGTTCCGGAGGTCGTCGCAGGGCTTCCCGGCTGCTCCGTGCACCCCCGCGATCCCGAGGTGCTCGAGGCCGGCCTCCGGTGCGCGCTCGACTCCGACGACCGGGCGACGCTGCGGCGCCGGGCGGTCCGGGACGAGCGCGTCGCGCTCGCGCGACAGGTCGTCCACCTCTACCACCGGGCGCTCGAGCAGGGATGAAGCGGCTCTGCATGCTCGTGCACGGCCCGTACCCCATCGGGGAGCCCCGTGTCGCGCGCGAGACACGCGCCGCGATCGACGGCGGGTGGGAAGTCACCGTGATCGCGATGCGAAGGCCCGGCGAGCCGGCAGAGGAGCGGCTGCGTTCGGGCGAGCTCGTGATCCGGCTGCCGCTCGAGCATCGCCGCGGGGGCGGTGCGACCTCGGTCGCCCGCGAGTACCTCGGATTCACGCTGCTCGCCGCGTCCCGTCTGTACCGGCTCAGCCGCCGCGCCCCGTACGACGCCGTACAGGTGCACAACCCGCCGGACTTCCTCGTTCTGGCCGCGCTGCCGTGCCGGGCGCGCTTCGGTAGCCGGATCGTCTTCGACGTGCACGACCTCGCACCGGACATGTTCGGGATGCGCTTCGGAGGGCGGCGCTGGAGCGCGCTCGCACACCGGGTGCTTCTGCTCCTCGAGAGGCTCGCCCTCCGTGCGGCCGACGAGGTCGTGACGGTGCACGGGCCGTACGTGCGCGAGCTGCGGGCGCGCGGCGCGGACCCCGACCACCTGACCGTCGTCATGAACAGCGTCGATCCTGCGGTGCTGCCGCGCACGAAGGCCCGGCCCGCACCCGGATTCCGCATCGTCTACCACGGGACCGTCACACCGTCGTACGGCGTCGACCTCCTCGTGGAGGCAGCGGCGCTCGCCCGACACGAGGTGCCGGATCTGCGCCTCGATGTCTACGGCGAAGGCGACGCCGTGCCGGCCCTTCGCGAGCTCGCGCGCTCGCTTGATCTCGAAGCGGCCACATTCCACGACCGCTACCTGCCGCACGGCGAGGTGCTGGGGGAGCTCGTGGGCGCATCCGTCGGGATCGTCCCCAACCGCCCATCGCAGCTGAACCGCTACGCCCTGTCGTCGAAGCTCCTCGAGTACGTCGCGCTGGATATCCCCGCGGTCGTCGCGCGCCTCCCGACGCTCGCCGAGCACTTCGATGACGAGGAGGTCTTCTTCTTCACTCCCGGTGACGCGTCCGATCTCGCGCGCGCGCTCGTCGAGGCCGCGAGCGACCGCCGCCACGCAGCACGGCGGGCGCGCGCGGCGGCGGCACGGGCACGCGCCTACGCCTGGGAGGACAACGCCGCGCGGTACCTCGCCGTCCTGGCCCGCGCCGGCACGCCGGCCACCGTCTCGCCGGGGGCGACGTCGCGCGTCACGACCGCGCCGGCGCCGACGAGCGCACCTGCTCCGACCGTGACCCCACCGAGGACGACGGCGCCCGAGCCGAGGCTGGCGCCCCGCTCGACGAGCGTCGGCAGCAGCTCCCAGTCGCCGGTCGACTGAAGCCGGTCACCCGAGGTCGCGCGCGGCCGCTTGTCGTTCACGAACAGCACCCCGTGCCCGACGAACACGTCGTCCTCGATGGTGACGCCGTCGCAGACGAACGAGTGGCTCTGGATCTTGCAGTTCGCCCCGATCACCGCACCCCGCTGGATCTCGACGAACGTCCCGATGCGCGTGTTGTCGCCGATACGGCAGCCGTAGAGGTTGACGAACGAGTACACGACGACGTTCACGCCGAAGTCGACGTCGTCGATCAGCCGGAACGGCGCGTCGTTGACCGGCGCCGCGCCCACGCTCAGAAGTAGGAGCGGATCGCGCCGGCGACGAGCTCGAGCTGCTCGTCCGTGATCCCGGGAAAGAGCGGCAGGGAGAGGCACTCCCGCGACAGCGCCTCGGCGACGGGGAATGCGCCCTCCCGGTACCCGAGCCGGGCGTAGGCCGGCGAGAGGTGCGGCGGCTCCGGGTAGTGGCGCCCCGTCGCGATGCCCCGCCCGGCGAGGAACGCGCCGAGCGCCGCGGGATCGGCGGTGCGAACCACGTACAGGTGCCAGACGGGGCCGCTGCCCTCCGGGACCGGCGGCAGGACGAGGTCGCCGACGCCGTCGAGCGCCTCGGCGTAGAAGGCGGCCGCAGCTCGACGCTCGGTGTTCCACCCGTCGAGCTCGCGGAGCTTCCGCTCGAGCACGACCGCCTGGATCGCGTCGAGCCGCGCTGTCCATCCCTCCATGTCGTGCCGGTACTTCGCGACCTGGCCGTGCTCGCGCAACGCCCGGACGCGCTCGGCCAGAGCGGAGTCGTTCGTCGTCAGCGCGCCGCCGTCGCCGAACCCGCCGAGGTTCTTCCCCGGATAGAAGCTGTACGCGGCGGCGCCCAGATCGCCGGCGCCGCGGCCGTCGCGGACGGCGCCGTGCGCCTGGCAGGCGTCCTCGACGACGGCGAGCCCGTGACGGGCCGCCATCTCCTCCAGCGCCCGCACGTCGGCGAGCTGGCCGTAGAGGTGGACCGGGATCACGAACTGCGTGCGCGAGGTGACCGCCGCGTCGACGGCGGCCGCGTCGAGGCCGTAGTCGTCCGCGGAGATGTCGGCGACGACGGGCGTGCCTCCCGCCTGCGTCACCGCCTCGAAGGTCGCCACGAACGTGGCAGCCGGCACGACCACCTCGTCCCCCTGCTCGATCCCCGAGGCGATCAGCGCGAGCCTGAGGGCGTCGAGGCCGCTCGCGAGGCCGACGCACTCGCTCGCCCGGCAGTACTCGGCGAACGCGCGCTCGAACGACTCGACGCGCGCGCCGAGCGTGAACGCGCCGCTGTCGATCAGCGCTGCGACGTCGTCGAGGATCCGCGACCTGAGCGGCGCGTGCATCTTCGCGAGGTCGAGGAACGGGACGGCAGCCCGTGTCGAGGCGGCGGTGGCGGGCACCAGCCGCACAGTAGATGCGGTCTCCGCGACCCGAAATGGCTCGAACGAGCGAACCTGCTACGGCTTCGCGGGCCGCACGAAGGCGGCGCGCCGCACGAGCGGGACGACGCCGAGGCACGCCTTCACGGCGAAGACCGCAACCGCGGCCATCAGCGCCGAGGAGCCGAGCGCGGGGAGCGTCGAGGTCTCGGCGGCACTCGACCGCGCAGCCGACGACGCCACGAGGAGACCGAGCGCTACGGCCCACAGGACCGCCTGGGCGCCGAGGACCGCGTCCTCCCGCGCCTCGAGGAACGCACCGAAGGCCTCGAGGCCGGCGACGGCGGCGAACGGGATCGAGCACACGAGCGCGTCCACCGCGATCCCGTGTGCGCCGCGCCCGTCGGCCACGACGGCGACGAACGCGAGGACACCGGGAAGGACGCGACGGATCACCGACCAGAAGGTTCTCTCTCGCGCCGGACGGTCCTTCTATGCTCCGGCCCATGGCGACCCTCACCTGGCTCGGACACGCCTCGTTCCGGCTCGACACGGACGGCGGCAAGCGGATCTACATCGACCCGTTCCCCGACGGTCCGACGTTCCCGGAGAGCGAGAAGGACCCGGAACGGGCGGACGCGATCTACGTCACGCACGGGCACGGCGACCATGTGGGCGGCGCGCCGGCCTTCCAGCGGAAGACGGGTGCGAAGGTGCTCGGGATCGTCGAGCTCTGCGACTGGCTCTCGCAAAACGGCGTCCCGGAGGACCAGCTCGTGCCGTTCAACAAGGGCGGCACCGTCGAGGTCGACGGCGTGCGCTTCACGATGACGAACGCCTTCCACTCGAGCACCACCCCTGACGGCACGACCACGGGCGAGCCGACGGGCGTCGTCGTCCGGTTCGACGGGAAGTCGATCTACTTCGCGGGCGACACGTGCGTCTTCGGCGACATGCAGCTCATCGGCCGGCTGTATGCCCCCGACCTCGTCGTCCTGCCGATCGGCGACTGGTACACGATGGGGCCGGAGGAGGCCGCGCTCGCGCTCGAGCTGCTCGGCAACCCGCGCTGCGTCCCGTGCCACTGGGGAACCTTCCCGGCCCTCTCGGGACGCCCGGAGGCGCTCGCCGAGCTGACGCCGGCCACGGTCGAGCGCCTCGACCCGGGCGGCAGCGTCGAGCTGTGAGGGAGCGCTGGTTCGGAGCGACCGGCCGGCGCGTACCCGAGATCGCGCTCGCGGGCGAGCTCGACCTGGAGGGCGCGCTCGTGCTCGACGAGGTGGACGACGCGGCCCTCCGCGAGGCGCACGCCGCCGGCCGCCCCGCCGTCGTCAGGGCACGGTCGGCGGACGGTGTGAAGGCCGCGCTCGCGCGCCCGGAAGTCGCAGCGGCCATCGTGGAGGACCCGGCGCTGCTCGACCTCGACCTGACGGAGCTGACGTATGGGTAACAGCTCGCCGCTCGTCGCGACCTACTCGATCGTGGGCTGCGACCTCGCCGCGGGACAGTGGGGCGTCGCGACGCAGTCGAAGTTCCTCGCGGTCGGATCGCTCGTGCCGTGGGCCGAACCGGGCGTCGGCGCCGTCGCGACGCAGTCGTACGTCAACCCGCGGTACGGGCCGGACGGCCTCGCGCTTCTCCGCGAGGGCCTCGACGCACGGGACGTCGTCGACCGCCTGACGGGCGCCGACTCCGACCGCGAGCAGCGCCAGCTCGGCGTCGTCGACGGCCGCGGCGGGAGCGCGACCTTCACCGGGTCCGGGTGCATGGACTGGGCGGGAGGAGTCTCGGGGCCGTCGTTCGCGGCCCAGGGGAACATCCTCGTCGGCGAGGAGACCGTCCTCGCGCTCGCCGCGACGTTCACGGCGACCGAGGGGCGGCCGCTCGCCGACCGGCTGGTCGAATGCCTCGCCGCGGCGCAGGCGGCGGGCGGCGACCGGCGCGGCCAGCAGTCCGCGGCGCTCCTCGTCGTCGAGCAGGACGGCGGCTACGGCGGGCTCACCGACACCGTCGTGGACCTCCGCGTCGACGACCACGAGACGCCCGTCACCGAGCTCGCGCGACTGTACGAGCTGCACACGCTCCTGTTCGGGAAGACGCCGCACGACCAGTGGGTCGCCGTCGACGAGGCGCTCCGCGCCGAGGTCGTCGAGCGGCTCACGCGCCTCGGCTACGACGGCGACCTCGGAGCGGCGCTCGCGGCCTGGGCGGGGACGGAGAACCTCGAGGAGCGCGTTCGCGGCGTCGACCGTCTCGACCCGGTGCTGCTCGCGGAGCTGCGTTCGCGATGAGCGAGCGCTACGAGTTCCTGTCGCTCGACGACCTCGAGGCGACCGCGAGTGAGAGCCACGGCGACTCGCTGCTGATGCCGCTGCGCCACCGGCTGGGGCTGCGCGCGTTCGGCGCGAACTGCTGGACCGCTGAGCCCGGGAACGAGATCGTGCCGAGGCACGAGGAGGAGAGCGGCGACGAGGAGCTCTACGTCGTCGTCCGCGGGCGCGCCCGGTTCGTCGTCGGCGGCGAGACCGTCGACGCGGCGGCGGGAACGCTCGTCCACGCGCAGCCGGGCGAGACGCGCGAGGCCACGGCGGAGGAGCCGGGAACGATCGTGCTCGCGGTCGGCGCGACGCCGGGGAAGCCGTTCGAGCGCCGCGGCTGGGACGACGTGGTCGTCGCCTTCGCGGCTGGGCGCGCCGGACGCGCCGACGAGGGCCGCCGCATCATGCTCGACCTGCCCGAGGGCGACGGCCCGTGGGTGAAGCCGTACAACCTCGCGTGCTTCGAGGCACGCTTCGGCGACACCGACGACGCCTTCGCTCACCTGGCCCGCGCGGTGGCGCTCGCGCCGGAGGAGGCTCGCGGCTACGCCCGCGGCGACACCGACCTCGCGTCGCTGCACGACGACCCGCGCTGGCAGGAGGTCGTCGGGTGAACCGCGCGCACGTCGACGACCTCGACCGGATCGAGCTCGACGACGGGTTCGTCTGGCTGCCCGTCCGGCGGCGGTTCGGGATCCGCGCGTTCGGCGTCAACGCGTACACGCCGTCCGCGGCCGGCGCGCAGGTGGTCGAGGAGCACACGGAGGAGCAGCTCGGGCACGAGGAGGTCTACCTCGTCCTCCGCGGCCGCGCCCGCTTCAGGCTCGACGACGAGGAGCGCGAGCTCGGCCCCGGGGAGCTCGTCTTCGTTCGCGACCCCACCGTCCGGCGCGGAGCGGTCGGCCTCACCGAGGACACCGTCGTCCTCGCGCTCGGCGGGAAGCCCGGCGCCGCCCACGAGCCGTCGGCCTGGGAGGCGATGTTCGCGGCCGTCCCCGCGATCCGGGAGGAACGCTGGGACGAGGCGATCCGCCTTCACGAGGAGGCGCTCGCCGACCGGCCGGACGACCCGCGGCTCCTCTACAACCTCGCATGCATGGAGGCGCGCGGGGGACGGCGGCTCGACGCGCTCACGCACCTGAAGCGCGCGGTCGAGGGCGACCCGAAGTGGGCCGGCTACGCCGCGACGGACAGCGACTTCGCCTCGATCCGCTCGGAGCCCGGCTTCCCCGCCTGACCGCGTTCAGCGGTCGTCCGACGACAGCTCGAAGCCGCCGTGCCAGTGGTGCGCGAGCGGGAGCCCGGCGACCGCCACGACGAGCCCGGCGACGAGGGCGGCTGCGAGCAGCCACTGCCTCAGGCGGCGCCCCCCGAGCGTGTCGCGCCGCCACCAGTCGAGCGCCACGAGTCGCGGCAGCTTCAGCGCGTGCGCGAGGAAGTGGATCCCGAACGCGACACCCCAGACGACGAAGCTCGCCTTGTGCAGCCCGAGGAGGATCCCGCCGTCGCCGAGCCACGCCGCGGCGATCCCGCTCGCGAACAGCACGACCGTCGAGACGACCAGCACCGGGGCGACGAGCATCCGGAGGAGCGCCTGCGGCGGGCCGCGCCGGACGTACTCGTCGACGCGGCGGTAGTAGCTCGCCATCCGCCAGCCGGTGCTCGCGAGCTTGAGCAGGATGGGCGGGATCAGCAGGAGCCCGATGAAGACGTGCGGCGTCAGAAGGCGGCGAACGCCGCCGAGGAGCGTCAGCCCCTCGAGGACGAGCAGCACCGTGAGCACGACGCCGACCGCCGCCGTCAGGCGCGCGTTGCCGTCGCTTCCTCCCGCGAGGAGCCTGCGGATCGAGGTCATGCGCGGGATGGTGCCCGACGGCTATGAGAGCTTCCTGAGCCGGTCGCCGGGAAGGCGGACGCCCCCCGCGAGCCGCCGGAGCTCGGGCACCGGGTCCGCCTCCGGGCGCGCGACGAGGAGCACCGCGCCGAAGCCGCCGTCCGGGAGGAGCGCATCGACGAAGAGCTGCAGCCCCACCGCGAGGGCGAACGCCTTGTGCGCGTGGTCGCCGCCGAAGGGCACGAGCTCCTCGGGCCGCGCGCGGCCGGCGAGGACGTCTCCGTGGGTCACGGCCCCCATCGAGACGTCGGCGACGACGGGCCTGCCGTCCGACGACGGCACCGCGATCGCGAGCGGGTTCGTCCCCGTCAGCACGGGGCCGCCGCCGGGCGCGGCCAGGCGCCGCGGCGACGTGGCGGTCAGGACGCCGACGAGCCCCCCGGCCGCGAGCTTCCGCACCCAGTAGCCGAGCGCGCCGGTCGGGAACGTCCGCGTGCAGACGACGAGCCGGGCGCGCGGCGGCGGGTCGCGGAGCTGCGCGTCGACGACCGCGGCGAGCGTCAGGTACCCGAGACCGCCCCGGCCGTCCCACAGCTCGTACCCCGGCTCCGAGACGATTCGGGCGGCCCGTGTCGCGAGCGGCAGCTCGTCCCACGTCTCGAGCCATTCGATCCGCGAGAGGCCGTGGCCGAGCGAGCCCCGCGCCTCGGCGTCGAGGAAGTGCTCGGCCAGCGTCTCGACGTCCTCGGCGCCGAACCCGAGCGCGGCGAGGCGCGGGCGGGCTTCCTCAGGGCGCAAAGCGCACGACGGGCCAGCCTCGTGCCGCCGCGATCCGCCGGAGCCGCCTGTCCGGGTTCGCGGCGACGGGGTGCCCGACGGTCTCGAGGAACGGCACGTCGCTGTAGGAGTCGGAGTACGCGGTCGACGCGGCGAGATCGATCCGCTCCTCGGCCGCGAGCACGCGCACCGCCTCCGCCTTCCCCTCGCCGTGCGCCGCCCGGAGGGAGCGGCCCGTGTACACGCCGTCGACGATCCCGCACGTCGAGCCGATCGCGCCGTCGAAGCCCAGGTCGTCCGCGATGCGCTCCACGATCTCCTGGAGCGTCGCCGACACGATGTAGACGCGGTCGCCGCGGTCGCGGTGCCGGCGGACGAGCTGCAGCGGCTCCTCGTAGACGAGGGGCCGGAGCACCGGCTCCATCGCGTCGCCGACGAGCCGGCGCATGTCGTCGACCGAGAACCCCTTCAGGATCGACATCCCGTCCTCCGACGCCGACCGCACGCGCTCCGCGCTCGCGCCGCGGAGGACGAAGAGCACCTGCCAGAACGCCGACCTGGCGAGGTCGAGGCGCGAGATGAGCCCGTACCGGCGGAACGACGGCGCGAGCGCGAGCACCGACGAGCGCCGGATGACCGTCCGGTCGAGGTCGAAGAACGCCGCCGCGCTACCCAACGAGCGGGAGCGTGCGCGTGAAGCCGCCGGCGCGGCTCGCGTCGATCGCTTCGGCGATCGCGGCGATCTCGGGTGTGACGTACGGGCGGCCCTCGTCGCATGCCTCCCGCAGCGCCGGGTCGAGCGGGACGCACCCGAGGAGCGGCACCTCGAGCTCCGCGGCGAGGCGCTCGCCGCCGCCGGTGCCGAACACCTCCGACGTCATGTTCTCGACCACGCCGACGACGCGCATGCCCGTCTTCTTCGCCATCGTCGCCGCCCGCGACGCGACCTCCTGCGCGAGCGGCTGCGGCGTCGTGACGACGACCGCCTCGGCGCGCGGGAGGAGCTGCCCGAGCGAGATCGACACGTCGCCCGTCCCGGGCGGCATGTCCACGACGAGGACGTCGAGGTCGCCCCAGTGGACGTCCTGGAGAAACTGCTCGAGCGCCCGGTGCAGCATCGGCCCGCGCCACATCACCGGCTGGTTGTCCTCGAGGAAGAACCCGATCGACATGAGCCGCAGGTCGTGCGCCACCGGCGGCACGATCATCTTGTCGACGACGACCGGCCGCTGCGAGATCCCGAGCATGTGCGGGATCGAGTGCCCGTAGATGTCTGCGTCGAGGACGCCGACCTCCTTGCCCGTGGCGGCGAGGGCGGAGGCGATGTTCACCGTGAGCGACGACTTGCCGACGCCGCCCTTCCCGGAGGCGATCGCCAGCACCCGCGTCGTCGGCGAGAGACGGATCCCGCGCTGCTCGACGCCGCCGCGCAGGCGTGTCGTCAGCGCGGCGCGCTCGTCGGGGCTCATCACGTCGAAGTGGAGACCGACCGAGGCGACCCCCGGCAGCGCCGCCACGTGCTGCTCGACCTGGTCCTCGAAGCTCGACCGGAGAGGGCAGCCGGCGACCGTGAGCGCGATCGTCACGTCGACGCGGTCGCCGTCGAGCTCGACCTCCCTGACCATCCCGAGCTCGGTGACGGGGCGCCGGAGCTCCGGGTCGATCACGTTGGCGAGCGCCGCTACGACTTCGTCACGCGTGGCCACGAGGCGAGGGTAGCGGAGCGAGGGCCGCCCGCACGTACCGGGCGTTCTCGATCGCGTACCCCTCCCAGTCGTTGTTGAAGTAGGCGTACACGTCCGCCTCCGAGGCGAACCGCCGCAGCCGGTCGACCCACTCGTCGAGCTCGCGATGCGAGTAGTTGCCGTTCCCGCCGTGCGACCCGCTGTGGAACCGGACGAACGTGAAGTCGGCCGTCAGCTCGTGCGCCTGGAACGCGTGCACCTCCGGGCGGTCGCCGATCACGAGCGCGACGTTGTGCTCGCGGAGCAGCGCGTAGGTCTCCTCGCGGAACCACGACGCGTGCCGGAACTCGAACGCGTGACGGTGGCCGTCGCCGTGCAGGTACTCGAGCACTGCCGCGAGACGCTCGAGGTCGATCCCGAAGGTGGGCGGGAGCTGCCAGAGCAGCGGCCCGAGCTTCGGCGAGCGAAGGAGCGGCGCGATGCGCTCGTACAGGAGCGGCAGGTGGTCGGGCGTCTCGCGGAGGCGCTTGATGTGGGTGATGTAGCGGCTCACCTTGACCGCGAACGTGAAGCCCGGCGGCGACTCGAGCACCCACCGCTCGACGGCGCTCTCCCGCGGAAGCCGGTAGAACGTCGTGTTGATCTCGACGGTGTCGAACGCGGTCGCGTAGAAGCGGAGCCAGTTGCGCGGCGGGCAGCGAGGCGGGTAGAAGACGCCGTTTCGCCAGTGCGCGTAGTTCCAGCCCGAGCAGCCGATCCTCAGCTCGTGAGCGCGGTCGCGAGGAGAGAGCACAGCTCCTCGTTCCCGGCGGCGGCGACGCGCGAACGTCCCGCGAGGTCGAGCGGCGCCGCGCCGAACGGCGGCGCGTCCGGAAGCTCGATCGCGAGACCCTGCTCCCGCACGAGGAGCTGGGCCGCGGCGATGTCGACCGACCGCGCCGGCTTGAGGGAGACGACGCCGTCGACGCGGCCGGCGGCGAGGTGGCAGAGGGTGATCGCGAGCGACCCCATGATGCGGAGCCGGTGCGCGATCCCGTCGAACCGCGCCGCGTTCTCCGTCACGTAGGCGAGCGTCGTCGCCTCGAACGAGAGGATCTCGATCCGGTCCTTCGGCTTCTCGGCGAGCCGTCTCCCGTCGAGGAAGGCGCCGCCGCCGCGCGTGGCCGTCCACTCCTCACGCGTCCCGAAGTCGAACACGTACCCGAAGAGCACGTCGTCCATCGTCGGACCGTCGGCGACCGCGATCGAGATGGAGAAGAACGGGATGCCCCGCTTCGCGTTGAGCGACCCGTCGATCGGGTCGACGACGATCGTGAACGGGCCGTCGCCGTGGATCCCGACCTCCTCGCTGACGATGCGGTTCCCCTCGAAATGACGCAGGATCGCCCGCTCGGCGGCGGCGTCGACGGCCGTGGTGTCGTCTCCGCCCTCACCCGCCGCGACGACGGGCTCGCGCTCGGCGCGACCCGGCAGCTCCGCGAGCACGCGGACGACGTCGTCGCGCGCTGCACGGCACGGCGTCAGCCAATCGGGTGGAACAGGAGCCCCGATGTCAGCTTGGGATAGAAGAAGGTCGACTTCTGCGGCATCGTCTCGCCGGCGTGCGCGAAGCGCGCCACCTGCTCGACCGTCACCGGCTCGAGCAGGAACGCCGCGGCCGCCGCCCCGCTGTCGACGGCGGCGACCGCCTCGCCGGCATACGCCGTGTAGGAGACACCCGTCGGCGCGAGCGTCTCGACGACCCTCGGCCCGAAGTCGTCGCGGGTCGCGACGCGGAAGTACCGGCCGCCGCGATACAGGGTGACGCCGCCGCCGGGCGCGTCGACTGCCACCGCGTCGACGTCGCCGATCCCCTGCACGACGCGATGGGTCGGGAAGATCTCGAGCCCGGGCGCCCGCGACGAGACGAGCACCGCGAAGGTGTGCGTCGCGCGCGGGTTCTCCGCGCGGTAGGCGACGGCGGTCTCGTAGCGGTGGTGGCCGTCCGCGATCAGGAGGGGCGTCTCGATCTCCAGCTCGTCGCCCTCGACCGGCCACGCCCGCGTGCGGACGCCGCTCTCCACGACGTCGAGCACCGGCTCGGCGTCCGGCCGTTCGAGGACCGGGTCCGCGTCGTAGATCAGGAAGATCGGCTCGAGCTGCGTGCGCGTCGCGCGCAGGAGCCGAAGGCGGCCCTCCTTCGGGCCGGAGTGGGTGCGCTCGTGCGGGAGGATCTCGCGTTCCTCGTACGGGGTCACGGGAACCGACGCCGCGACTCCCTCGCGGGTGCGTGCGACGCCGTCGGGCCCCGCGTAGTCCTGCGCGATCCACCAGAAGCGCGGCTCCTCCTCGCGCAGCACGCCATGCGCGCGCCAGGCGGCGAGCGCCGCAGCGGCGTCCTGCGGCGAGTCGGGCAGCGTCAGGTGGACGACGTTGAACGGGCTCCGGTCGAGGTACGCCTCGCGCTCGCTCACCGAGATGACGTCGTACGGCGGCGCGACGAGCGCCTCGAGCGGCCCCACGACGGAGGTGTCGTACCGGAGCGCGCGGAACGGCCGGATCCGTGGCACTCCTGCAGACTAGACACGTGATCCGAAGCCTCGCCGCGGCTGCAGCATGGGTCGACGAGGTCGGGCTCGCGCTGCTCTTCCCGAAGGCGGACGTCGTCCTGCCGTCCCTCTGGCAGCAGGTGGCGGGGGACACGGACGTCCGGTGGCCGTCTCCCGAGATGGCGTTCCTGTGGCCGGCGAAGGACGAGCTCGCGCAGCACGGGCTCGTGTGCGTCGGGCGGCACCTGGGCGGCTCGGTGAGCTGCATCGCGCCGCGCCTCGTCCCGACACTCGTCGCGGCGAACGGCGACGCGGCGGACGCCGGGCCCGTGGCCGAGGCGGTCAGGGAGCTCGGGCCGCTGACGGGGCCCGAGGTGCGGCGGGCGACGGGGCTCGACAAGAAGACCGTCGACCGCGCGATCGCGTCGCTCCACCGCCGGCTCGTCCTCACGAGCTCGCACCTCGTGGAGACGAGCGCGTGGGGTGCCGTCGCGCACGAGCTGGTCGAGCGGAAGTGGCCGCTGCCCGCGACCCTGCCGTCGCGCGACGACGCGCGCCGGTCCCTCGCGCGCGTCGTCCTCGAGCAGTCCCGCGAGCTGACCGCGGCCGACCTCGCGGGCGCCCTCGGCTGGAGGCGCAGGGACGCCGCGGCGGTGCTCGAGGCGGTCGCGGACGGCCGCGACGACGAAGCCGGCTTCCGCATCTGGACACGGCGATAGGGTGGCGCGGTGACGATCGCCGAGCTCACGGAGGACCGGGTCGTCGAGGGCGTCTACGCGGTCCGGATGAAGCGCAAGCTGCGGACGAAGTCGGGCGCGTCGTACCTCGCGCTCGAGCTCGTCGACCCGACGGGCCGCATCGACGCGCGGGTGTGGAACGACGTCGAGCTCCTCGACGGCCGCTTCGACGAGGGCGACGCCGTCCGCGTGCTCGGCCGCGTCGAGCGGTTCCGCGACCGGCTCCAGCTCGACGTGCGGTCGCTCGAGGGGGCGGACGTCGACCCGCAGACGCTGACCCAGGCGATGCGGCGCGACCGCGACGAGCTCGCCGGGTTCCTCGAGTTCCTCGCGGGCGAGATCGCGCACCCGGGGCTGCGTGCGACGACCGGCGCCGTCCTCGCCGACCGCGATCTCGGCGCGTTCCCCGCGACGGGGGACGACCACCACTCGTACGCCGGCGGGCTGCTCGAGCACACGGTCGGCGTCGCGACGCTCGCCCGCGAGACGGCACAGCTCCATCCGCGCCTGCGGGCGGACCTGCTGCTCGCCGCCGCCCTCCTCCACGACGTCGGCCGCACCGCGGAGCTCGGGCCGGGGCCGGCGTTCGCGCCGACCGCGGAGGGCCGCCTGCTCGGCCACGTGCACCTCGGCCTGCGGCTCGTCGAGGAGCGCGCCGAGGGGCTCGACCCGGCGCAGCGCGCCGAGCTCCTCCACTGCATCGCCGTGCACCACGACGCGCGCGCCGCCCGGACGGCCGAGGCAGCCGTGCTCTACCACGCGAACCAGCTCGACGCCGTCGCCGCAACACGCAGGACCGAGTGACCCCGCTCCTGCTCGCGCTCGGTGCGAGCCTCGCGTGGGGCGTCGGCGACTTCATCGGCCCGGTCGCCGCGCGCACCACCGGGTCGCTGCCGATCCTCGCGTGGTCGCAGGCAGGCGGCGTCGCAGCGATCGTCGTCGCGGTCGCCGTCCGCGCGCAGGGCCCGGGCGGGTGGGGCGTGCTCTATGCGATCGGCGCCGCGTCGGCGGGGCTCCTCGGGCTGTTCGCGTACTACCGCGGGATGGTCGCGGGCGCGATGAGCGTCGTGGCGCCGATCGCCGGCGTCTCGGCGATCATCCCCGTGATCTACGGGATCGCGACGGGCGACAGCCCGTCGTTGCCCCAGGTCGCCGGTATCGCGTTCGCGCTCGGCGGAGTCGTCCTCGCCTCGCTCGAGCACCGGGAGGGCCAGCGGCGCGTCGCCGCGGGAGCCGGGCTCGCGCTGCTCGCGGCGGTCGGGTTCGGCCTGTACTTCCCGTGGATGCACGCCGCGGGCAAGGTCGACTTCTGGTGGGCGTCGCTGGTCTTCCGGACGACGGCGCTCCTGATCGTCGCGTCGGTCGCGGTCGAGCGGCGGCCCCGCCTCGCGATCGGGCGCCGGTACATCGCGATCGGCTGCGCCGCCGGGATCATCGACACCGTCGGCAACGTCTGCTTCGCCGCGTCCTCGGGGCGCGGCCTCGTGAGCCTGACGGCGGTGCTCGCGTCGCTCTACCCGGTCGTCACGGTGCTCCTCGCGGCGAGCGTGCTCCGCGAGCGTGTCGCCGGGCTCCAGAAGGCGGGGATCGTGCTGACGCTCTCGGGCGTCGTGCTGATCAGCGTCTGACCGGTGTCAGACGTTGAAGCGGACGTTCAGGACGTCGCCGTCCTCGACGACGTACGTCTTGCCCTCGAGGCGCTGCCGTCCCGCCTTCGCGACCTCGGCATGCGAGCCCAGCCGCACGAGGTCCTCCCAGTTCACGACCTCGGCGCGGATGAAGCCGCGCGCGATGTCGGTGTGGATCGTCCCGGCGGCGTCCAGCGCCGTCTGGCCGTGGCGCAGCGTCCACGCCCGCGTCTCCTGCTCCCCCGCGGTGAAGAACGTGATCAGGTCGAGCGCCTTCGCCAGGCGCCCCGCGACGTCCTCGAGCGCCGACGCGCCCCCGCCGCGGAACTCCGCCGCCTCCTCGTCCGGAAGCTCGGCGAGCTCCGCCTCGAGCGCCAGGTCGATGCCGCCGGGGCCGTTCTCGATCGCGATCAGCGGCTTCGTCGTGAGCGGCTCGAGCTCCGCCGGGAGCTCGCCGGGGTAGTCCGCGAGCGACCCTCCGGCGTCGACGTGCGCGAGGATCCGCCGCAGCTCCTCGACCTCGGCGCGGAGCCGCGGGTCGCCGGACTTCGCCTGCTTCTCGACCCGTTCGAGGCGCTTCTCGACGTGGTCCCGGTCGGCGACGAGCAGCTCGAGCTCGAACGTCTCGAGGTCGTCGCCCGGCGTCGGGCCGGCGCCGAAGCCGCGGAGGACGACGAGGAGGGCGTCGACCTGGCGCAGCGCCCCGAGCTGCGCGGAGCCCGGCACGTCCTGCACGCGGATCGTCGCCGGCGTGACCTTCCGCGCGTGCACCACGTCGGCGAGCTGTTGCAGCCGCGGGTCGCCCACCGGCGCCATCCCCACGTTCGTCTTCCCGTACTCGCCGCCGCCGGCCTTCGTGAGCGCGGTGAAGAGCGACGTCTTCCCGCTGCCGGCCGGGCCGACGATCCCGACCTCGAGTGCCATCGGCGGCCCAGCCTAGCTTGCCGCGCCGCGCCGCTCGAACTGCTTCTGCAGCGACACGAGCGCCCGGTGCTGGAGCGACTTGATCGCTCCCTCCGTCTTGCCGAGGATCGTCGCCACCTCGGCGTTCGGGAAGTTGAAGACGAACTTCAGCGTCAGGACCTGCTGCTGCTCGGGCGAGAGCTCCTCGATCAGCTCGAGCATGGACTTCCGCCCGATCGACTCGAGCGCGCCCGCCTCGGCCGACGTCGACTCGTCGGCGTCGGGCTCCGGCACCTCCTCCTCCGGCTGCCAGCGTCTCGTGGCGCGGAAGTGGTCCATCGCGAGGTTGTGCGCGATCCGGAACAGCCAGGCCGAGAACGGCGCCGACTGCCAGCGGAACTTGCCGATCGACTCGAGCATCTTCAGGAACGTCTGGGTCGTCAGGTCCTCGGCGTCGTGCCGGTTCCCGACGCTCACGTGGAGGTAGCTGTAGATCCGGTCGAAATGGATCAGGTACAGCTCCTCGAGCGCGTCGCGGTCGCCCGCCTGCGCGCGCCCGACGAGGGCGCGCACGCGCTTGGCCTCGCTCTCCTTCCGCTGCGTGGTGGCCTCGGTCATCCCCCTGACGCCTCTCGTGCCCCGGCGCCGGAAGACCGTAACCGGCCTACGCCGCCGCCCCGAAGCCGACGCGGCTCTCGCGCGCGAACCGCTTCACGTAGACGACGCGGCGGAGGAGGATCGTGTAGCGGCCGTCGTCGGACTCGAAGGAGAAGGAGGAGTCGTGGTCTCCCGCGAGCGCGCGGTCGAGATCCTCGGCCGTCTGCAGCGGGACGAGCACCGAGAGCACCTGCTGGCCGTCGAACGCGATCTCGATCCTGATGCGGTCGGTCTCAGTCATCACCGACGAACTCTGCCAGAACGCCCCCGGTCGCATCGGGATGGACGAACGCGACCTCGAGCCCGAACATGCCGCGGCGCGGCACCTCGTCGACGAGCTGGACGCCGTCGGCCGCGAGCCGCGCGAGCTCCGACGCCACGTCGTCGGTCTCGAACGCGACGTGGTGGATCCCCGGGCCCCGCCTCTCGAGGAACCGGCCGACGGGCGTGTCGGCTCCGAGCGCCGCGACGAGCTCGACGCGCGAGGCGCCGACACGCAGCGACGCCGCCTCGACGCCCTGGTCCTCGAGCCGGTCGCGGTGCTCGAGCGTCGCGCCGAACAGGCGCGTGTACCGCTCGATCGCGGCATCGAGGTCGTCGACCGCGATCCCGACGTGGTGCACGCCGCGCACCGCCATCAGCCCGTCACGTCGTCCACCGTCGCGAAGCGGACACCTCGCTGGCGCCACGCCTTCGTGCAGGCGGCGGTGCGCGCCTCGTCCAGGCCGCGCGACGCCTCGTCGACGAACGTGACGCGGATCCCGCGGGCGACGAGCCCGCGGATCGCCGCGTCGTCGCAGACGTCCGTCGCGACCCCGAAGAGGACGACCTCCTCGGGGTCGAGCAGCTCGAGCACGCGGTCCGTGTTCGGGTTCGTGAAGACGTCGAAGTGCTTCTTCAGCAACAGGAACTCGCGTCCGCGCAGCCACGTCCCCGGGACCTCCGTGAGCGCGAGCGGGACGGGGTCGCGCTGCGCCGTCTCGGCGACCTTCTCGGCGCCGCGCGTGCCGCGCAGGCAGTGCGGCGGGTAGGTCGACGCGAAGTCCGGCGCCTCGGAGATCTCGTCGTCGGTGAGCTCGTGGTCGTCGGCCGACGCGACGTGCGGGATTCCCTCCGCTCGCGCCCACGCGACGAGCCGTGCCATCGCCGGCACCGCCTCCTCGGCGCGCGGCACGGCGAGCTTGCCGCCGGCATGGACGAAGTCGACCTGCGTGTCGACGTCCCAGAGGATCCGCCTCACGCGACGGGCTCGAGCCGCGGGTTCGGGCGCAGGCGGCGCCCGACCTTGGCCGACGGGACGCCGTCGGTGACGACGATGTCGCCGGTGAAGTCGTTCGAGCCGCGGATCAGCGAGGAACCGACGCCGTAGGCGTCCACCGGGACGCCGGCGTCCTCGAACTCGCGGATCTTCTCGACGGTGAACCCGCCGGAGACGACGATGCGGACGTCCGGGAACCCGGCGCCGTCGAGTGCAGCGCGGAGCTTCCAGACGAGGCGCGGGTTGACCCCGGTCGGCCTGAAGTCGCCGAGCTCGCCCCACAGCGAGCGGTCGACGAGCGACTCCGACGTGTCGAGCCGAACACCCCACAGCCGCGGCCCGAGCGCGTGCGCGACCTCGAGCGCCGTGCGCACCGAGTCGTTCTCGAAGTCGACGAGCACCGTGAGGTTCATGTCGGGCCGAGCCCACTCCGCGAACCGCGTCGCGGCGAGGACGGTGTCGCCGCCGTACGCCGCGATCAGCGCGTGCGGCACCGTCCCGAGGCCGCGGCCGCCCCACCACGACGCCTGCTCGTCGGTGGTGACGCCGATCTCGGCGCCGACGATCTGGCCGGCGACGAACGCTGCGTAGCCGTCGCCCGTCTGCACGCGGTGGTGGTCGTGCCGCGCCGGCATGAAGATCAGCGGCTTGCCGTTCGTCGCGCGCAGGACGCTCACGGTGTTCGTCGTGATCAGCGTGCGGCGTGCGAGGACGCCGAGGTACACGGTCTCGAGGTGCGCGAACGTCGTGTAGTCGCCCTCGATCGTCAGCACCGTCTCGTACGGCTCGACCGGGTCGCCGTCGTGGAGCGCGTGCACCGTGAGGCCGTCGAATCCGTCGGCGCAGAGCTTCAGGATCGCGATCGCCTCGTCCATACCGCCCAGGAACGCGTGCTTCTTCTGGAACACCTGCATCACGACGTTCGGATGCCGGCCGTCCTCGAGGAGCGCGGCGCGCGTGTGGTTGAAGTAGGCGTCGGTGTACCAGCCGGCGCGCATCTTCTCGACCGGGAGGTCGAACACGGTCGGGTCGAGCCTCGTCCGCGTCGCCGTCACGATTCGAGCTCCAGGCACGCACCGAGTGCGGCCTCGGCCACCTCGAGCTGCGCGGCTGTCGGCTCGCGCGTTCCGAAGCGGTGCTGCAGCTCGTGGCCCGGCTTCGCGAGCGCACGCGAGAGCGGGTGCTTCGGGTTGCGCGTCATCCAGCCGAACGTCTCGACGGAGGCGGCGACCGCACCGAGCGCCGCGAGCGCCCGGGCCGGGCCCCGGAGACGAGCAGGTGCCCGCTCCGCCATCAGGTTGCCTGCCGCCGTCGTGACGAGCATCGGCCCGACGAGGTGCGAGCCGCAGCGCTCGTGCTCCTTCGGCCGCGCCTCACCGTGCTCGTACGCGCCGATCGACATGTGCTCGGCGCCGTGGTAGGCGGCCAGGTCGCCGCCTCGGAGGGCGAGCGCCGCGGGCGCGAGCGACAGCCCTGCGGTCAGGAACTCGCGCGCGAGCGGGCGCAGGCTCGACCGCCGCGCGAGCTGGAGCGCTGCCGCGGATCCGGCGACGGAGGCGAGGACCCGAGGTCGCTGCATCGGCAGCTCCGCGCCCGGGACGGCCCGCTTCACCTCGGGCAGCAGCGCGAGCGCCTCGGCGAGCCGGGCGGGCCCACGGAGGAGCGGGCTGCGGATGTTCGCCGCCCGGAACCGCTTCCGCCGCGCGACGACCTCCAGCGTTCCGTCGGCCGTCCTGATCGCACACGCCCACGCCGTCGGCCCGTGCACCAGCACGCCGTTCCCGAGCGCCATCCCGCCGAGCCGGACGCTCTCCTTCACGGCTCGGAGCGTAGCCGGAGCGCGGCCTGCAGTCGCGCCGCAGCGGGGCCGGGGCGGCCGTCGCCGATCGCTGTCCCGTCGACCGCCACGACCGGCATCACCTCCCGGATCGACGACGTGAGGAACGCCTCGTCGGCGGCGAGCAGGTCGGCGAGCGGGAACGCGGCCTCCTCCATCGGCTCGAGTGACGCGACGAGCCCGCGCGTCACGCCGGGCAGCACCCCCGGGCGCGTCGCGGGCGTGACGAGGCGGTCGCCGCGGCGCCACCAGACGTTGGCCGTCGCCGCCTCGAGGACGAGGCCGTCGCCCACGAGCAGCGCGTCGTCGTCGCCGAGCCGCTCGGCCTCGCGCCGTGCGGCGAACGAGACGCCGTAGCTCGTCGTCTTCGCGCCGCCGAGGAGCGGCGGCGGCGCGCCGACCTCGAACGTCCTGAGCGTGATCCCGCGCGCCCGCGTCTCCTCCAGCCCTCCCGGCAGCGCCGCCGCCGTCGCGAGCACGACGAGCGACGTCCGATAGAGCCGCAGGACGTGGTCGGGCGGGGCAGCCGCCGTGACGGCCGCGACGACCTCCTCGATCCCGTCGGGCGGCGGCAGCGCGAGCGCCTCCGCCGAGAAGCGGAAGCGCGCGAGGTGCTCGTCGAGGAGGAACGGCCGCCCGCCGTAGACGCGGATCGTCTCGAACGCCGCGCCGCCACGGAGGAGCGCCTCGTCGTCGGCGTGGAAGACGGGGCCCGCCGGATCGACGAGGCCGCGGCCCGCGACCGCGGCGGCGAGCAGGCTCATGCGTGCACCGGCCCGCCGACGGCGGCCAGGAGCGGCCGCGCCTTGACCCACGACTCCTCGACCTCGGCCTCGGGGCCCGAGTCCCAGACGACGCCGCCGCCGACCCAGAGGTGCACGCGCCCGGCGGCGACCGCGAACGTCCGGATCGTCAGGACGAGGTCGAAGTCGCCGTTCGGGTGGATCGTGCCGAGGGCGCCCATCGACGCGCCGCGGCCGACGGGCTCGATCCGCGCGATGTGGTCGATGGCCGAGAGCTTCGGCGCGCCGGTGATCGACCCCCCGGGGAAGGTCGCGTGGAGGATCTCGGCCAGGCCCGCACCTCTGCGGAGCCGCCCCTCGACGGTCGACACGAGGTGCGTCACCCCGGCCAGCTCGTGCTGCGCCATCAGCTCGGGCCAGCGGACGGTGCCCGCGTCGCAGACGCGGGAGAGGTCGTTGCGCTCGAGGTCGACGATCATCACGTGCTCGGCCTCGTCCTTCGGGTCGTCGACGTCCTCGCCCGCCGGACGTGTCCCCTTGATCGGCATCGTCCGGATGCGGTCGCCGCGGCGGGCGAGGAACAGCTCGGGGCTCGCGGAGACGATCGAGAAGCCGTCGCCGTGGAAGGAGCGCGTGTGGAGCGGCCCGAGCGATGCGGCCAGCGCCCGCGGGTCGCCGGCGAACGGCGCCGAGAGGTGCTGTACGAGGTTCACCTGGTAGACGTCGCCGCGCGCGATCGCGGCCCGCACCTCCTCGACCGCGGCTGCGTACTCCTCCGCCGTCCACGTCGCCGTCCACTCGCCGAGGCGGAACGCGTCGTGCGGGCGGCGTGGCGCGTCGTGCCCGACCGCCTGGACCGCGATCCTCGGGAGCGGGCACGGCTCGGGCTTCGCCGGAGTGGCCGCGGCGTAGGCGACGAAGACGTCGGCCGGCTCGCGGAGCGCCGAGACGTGTGCCTCGAGCTCCTCGAACGTCTCGAGCTCAACCACAGACGGCGCGGGCGGCGTGGGTGAGGAAGCGGAGGCCGAGCTCGAGGTCGGCGACCGGCACGCGCTCGTCGGCCGAATGGACGAGCCGCTCCGCGACCTGCGGGTCGAGCGCGCGCGCCGGGAAGAAGCCGTAGGCGACCGTCCCGAACGCCTCGCGCACCCAGTGCGAGTCCGTGAAGCCCGCGCAGCAGGTCGGCGCCACCACCGCGCCCGGCTCCTCCTCGGCGACGAACGACCGCACCGCATCCCACAGCGGGCCCTCGATCGGCGACCGCGTCCCGCCGTCGGTCTCGAGGTTGACGAGGTCGTAGTCGCCCGGGCCGAGCCACGCACGGAGCTCCGCCTCCGCCTCCGCGGGGCTCTGGCCCGGGAGGAGGCGGACGTCGACCGTCACCTCGCAGAGCGCCGGGATCACGTTCCGCTTCTCCGACGCCCGCACCTTCGTCGGCGACGCGGTCAGCGCGAGCAGCGGCTCGATCACCTCGGCGGCGACGGGCGAGATCCTGCGGGCGCGCTCGAGCGCGTCGACCGCCGCCGGGACGCCTCCGTCGACCGCCGCGAAGAAGCCCTCGACCTCCGGGATCAGCCGCGGCGGCGACGCGAACGCGCCGAGCCGCGCGACGAGGGGCGCCGCCTTCACGAGCGCGTTGTCCGCGATCGAGGGGACGGACGCATGGCCGCTCCGACCGTGGACGCGGAGGAGGAACGGCGCGCTCGTCTTCTCCGCGGTCGCGCAGAGGTAGACGGACTGCCCGCCGACGTCGAGCCTCTGCCCGGCGCCCTCGTTCACGCAGAAGTCCGTGCGCACCGCGTCCGGATGCGCCTCGACGAGCCACTGCAGCCCGAACCCGTCGCCCACCTCCTCGTCGGCCGCGGCGACGAACACGAGGTCGCCCGACCCGCGCCAGCCCTCGCGCGCGAGCGTCGCGATCGCGACGGCGGAGGCGGCGACCTGTCCCTTCATGTCGAGCGCGCCGCGGCCCCACACCTCGCCGCCGACGAGCTCGCCGCCGAACGGGCCGCGCTCCCACTCCGCGCGGTCCGCGAGCACGACGTCGGTGTGCGAGAGGAGCGCGAGCGACGGGCCGTCGCCGGTGCCCCGGATGCGCGCCACGAGGTTCGCGCGCTCGGGCGTGCGCGCGTAGAGCTCGCACTCGACCCCCGCCTGCTCGAGGTGGTCGCGGAGGAGCACGGCCGCGGCCGTCTCGTTGCCGGGCGGGTTCGTCGTGTCGACGCGGATGAGCTCCTGCAGGAGCCGCGCGACGTCGGAGCTCAGCGACGCCTCACTTCCGCCGCCCGAGCACGAGCAGGTACCGCCGCGGCGCGCGCACGCCGCCTCCGGGCGTGCGGTAGCCCTCGTACAGGTCGACGAACGCGCGGTGGAACTGCTCCCTGCGCTCCCCGTCGAGCTGCCGCACGAGCGCGATCACCGGCGGGGCGGACTCCGAGAACAGCTTCCAGATCTCCTCGCCCGAGTCGGCCTCGAGCCAGAGCGTGCCGTCGACGAAGTCGAGCTCGAAGTCCTCGCCGAGCATGTCCTCGACGTGGTCCTCGCGGCCCCATTCGTACGCCTCGCGCCCCTCGATCGGCTCCTCCGTGAAGCGGCGGTAGAGCTCGCCGAGCTTCGGGTTCGGCTTCCACGCGGTGAAGCCGAGCCGCGCCCCGGGGCAGGCGACCCGCGCGAGCTCCGCCGCGACGTTCGCGTGGTCGGGCGCGAAGACCAGCCCGAAGCTCGAGGCGACGACGTCGAAGGACGCGTCGTCGTACGGCAGGTACTCGACGTCGCCGAGGTCGAGGGTGACGTGCGCGCCCTCTTCCTCCGCGCGCTGCCGCGCCTTCTCGAGCATCGGCTCGGCGATGTCGATCCCCGTGACGGTGGCGCCGCGCGCGGCGGCGCGGACCGCCACCTCCCCCGCCCCCGTCGCGAGGTCGAGCACCCGGTCGCCCGGCCGGATCTCGAGCATCTCGACGAGCTCGTCCTGCACCGGTGCCAGGCGCGCGGCGACGCGTTCGTACGTGCCCGCGCTCCAGACCTCCGACATCGAGGAGAGCATACTTTCGGCGTGGCTGACCTCTTCAGCGAGGCCGCCGGGCGCCGGCTCGGCGCGACCGCGCCGCTCGCACAGCGCCTCCGGCCGACGACGCTCGACGACTTCGTCGGGCAGGAGCACGTCGTGGGCCGCGGGCGGGCGCTGCGGCTCGCGATCGAGCAGGACCGCGTCCCGTCGATGATCCTCTACGGGCCGCCCGGGTCGGGGAAGACGACGCTCGCACGGATCGTCGCCCGCACGACCGGCGCCGACTTCGAGGAGCTGTCGGCGGTGCAGGCAACGGTCGCGAACGTGCGCGAGGTGCTCGCGCGCGCCCGGGAGCGGCTGGGTGCGAGCGGGCGCCGCACGATCCTGTTCCTCGACGAGATCCACCGCTTCAACAAGGCCCAGCAGGACGCGCTGCTGCCCGGCGTCGAGGAGGGCCTCGTCACGCTGATCGGCGCGACGACGGAGAACCCGTACTTCGAGGTGAACTCGGCGCTGCTCTCTCGCACGCAGATCTACGAGCTCGAGCCCCACTCCGTCGAGACGCTGCGCGGCGTCGTGCGACGCGGCGCCGAGGCGCTCGGCGTGACCGTCCCCGCAGACGTCGAGGAGCTCGTCGCGACGAGGGCGGGCGGCGACGCGCGGAACGCGCTGAACATCCTCGAGCTGTCCGCCGAGACCGCGCAGGCGGAAGGGGCGGAGCTCGCGGCACGGCACGTCGACGACGCGGCGCGGAAGCGACCGCTCGCCTACGACAAGGGCGGCGACCGCCACTACGACTTCATCTCCGCCTGGATCAAGTCGACGCGCGCCGGGGACGTCCAGGCGTCGGTCTACTACCTCGCGGCGATGATCGAGGGCGGCGAGGACGCACGGTTCATCGTGCGGCGGATGATCGTGCTCGCCTCCGAGGACATAGGGAACGCTGACCCGCAGGCGCTCCTCGTCGCCGTCGCGGCGGCGCAGGCAGTCGAGCACGTCGGGCTGCCGGAGGCGCGCCTCAACCTCGTGCAGGCCGCGGTCTACCTCGCGAAGGCGCCGAAGGGGAACCGCGAGTACACGGCGCTGAAGCGGGCGACGGACGCCGTCCGCGAGCGCGGCCACCTCATGCCCCCCGCTGCGCTCCGCTCCGCGGCGTATCCCGGCGCGCGGAAGCTCGGACGCGGCGAGGGCTACGTCTACCCGCACGACGACCCGCGGGGGTTCGAGGTCGACTGCCTCCCGGACGAGCTGAAGGGGTCGGTGTTCTACGAGGAGCCGGACGAGACCGGCTAGAGGATGCGCTGCCCGAGCGCGCTCGCCACGAGGTCGACGGCGAGGCGTCCCGTCTCGTTCGCCCGGTCGAGGATCGGGTTCACCTCGACGACGTCGAGCGAGTCGAGGGCGCCCGAGTCCGACACGAGCTCGAGCGCGAGGTGGGCCTCGCGGTAGGAGAGCCCGCCCGGGATCGGGGTGCCGACGCCGGGCGCGAACATCGGGTCGACCGCGTCGAGGTCGAGGCTCACGTGGAGGAACGGCTCGCCCGAGAGGAGGTCGAGCGCCTCGGCGACGACCGCCTCGACGCCGCGACGGTCGATCTCGGCCATCGTGAAGACGCGGAGCCCGAGCTCGCCGATCAGCTCACGCTCGCCCTGGTCGAGCGATCGAACGCCGACGAGCGCCGCCTTCCGCACCGACGGCGTCGGGTACTCGGCAGAGGCGAACGCGTCGCCCGCGAGGCCGAGGGCGGCGGCGAGCGGCATCCCGTGGACGTTCCCGGTCGGCGACGTCCACGGGCGGTTGAGGTCCCCGTGCGCGTCGATCCAGAGCACCGCGCCCGGCCCGTGGCACTTCGCCATCCCGCCCAGCGACCCCATCGCGATCGAGTGGTCGCCGCCCAGGACGAGCGGCACGTGGCCCTGCGAGGTCGCGGCCTCCACGAGCGAGGCGAGCGCGTCGCAGACGTGCTTGATCGGCCCCAGGTAGCGGTGCGAGGGATCCCCCTCCTCCGTCGCCTCGGGAACGGGCGCGCGCACGTCGCCCCAGTCCGAGACGTCGCGGCCGAGCCGGCGGATCCGCGCCTCGACCTCCGCGTACCGGATGGCCGACGGCCCCATGTCGACGCCGCGGCGTCCGGCGCCGAGGTCGAGCCCTGCGCCGATCACCGCGACCGGCCGGCGAGTTTCCGGCGGGATCACGGGGGAAGACTGTACGGAAGTTTCCATGGCGGCCGGTGCGATCAAGGTTCTCCTCGCCGACGACGACGCGCTCTTCCTCGAGTCGCTGCAGGCGCTGATCGACCACCAGCCAGAGCTGGCGGTCGTCGCGACGGCGAACGACGGCCTCGAGGCGCTCGAGCTCGCGGACGCCCTCGGCCCGGACGCGGTCGTCGTCGACCTCCACATGCCGCTGCTCGACGGCGTCAGCACGTTGACGCGCCTCCGGCGCGACCATCCGCACCTCTGCCTGATCGTCCTGACCGGCGATTCGGACCCGGCGCTCCACGCGGCAGCGACCGCCGCCGGTGCCGACGCCGTCCTCGAGAAGCACGAGATGGCGCGGGCGCTCGTCGACCGGATCGCGGCCGGCCGGGCGCGCGGCTAGCCTCGGCGGCGACACCGTTCTAGGCTTCGTCCGTGGCGGCCTGTCGGACCTGCGGGCACGACAACCCGGGCGGGGCGAAGTTCTGCGCGAGCTGCGGGGCGCAGCAGACGCTCGCGTGCCCGTCGTGTGGCAGCCCCTACGCTCAGGGAAGCCGCTTCTGCGTCGAGTGCGGGACGCCCCTCGCGGACGGCGCCCAAGCGGTCGCGGCCGCGCCGCAGAGCGAGTCGGCGACGGCGGAGCGGCGGCTCGTCTCCGTCCTCTTCGCCGACCTCGTCGGGTTCACGCCCTTCTCGGAGGCCCGCGACGCCGAGGAGGTGCGCGAGCTCCTCTCGCGGTACTTCGACACCTGCAGGCGGCTGATCGAGCTGTACGGCGGCACCGTCGAGAAGTTCATCGGCGACGCGGTGATGGCCGTGTGGGGAACGCCCGTCGCGACGGAGGACGACGCGGAGCGGGCCGTGCGTGCTGCCCTCGACCTCGTCGCAGCCGTGTCCGCGCTCGGCGAGGAGGTGGGCGCCGAGGGGCTCCGGGCGCGCGCGGGGGTGCTGACGGGCGAGGCCGCGGTGAACACGAGCGCGGTCGGCGAGGGGATGGTTGCGGGCGACCTCGTCAACACGGCGGCGCGCGTCCAGTCCGTGGCGGAGCCGGGCTCGGTGTTCGTCGGGGATGCGACGCGGCGCGCGTCGGAGCGCGCCGTGGCCTACGACGACGCCGGCACGTTCCAGCTGAAGGGGAAGGAGACCGAGCTCCGGCTCTGGCGCGCCGTGCGGGTCGTGTCGGGCCGCGGCGGCGACCTCCGGTCGCAGGGCCTCGAGCCGCCGTTCGTCGGCCGCGACCGCGAGCTGCGCCAGATCAAGGACCTCTTCCACGTCTCCGCGGACGAGAGCCGCGCCCACCTCGTGTCCGTCACCGGGATCGCCGGGATCGGCAAGTCCCGTCTCGCCTGGGAGTTCTACAAGTACTTCGACGGGATCGAGCAGGTCGTCTACTGGCACCGCGGCCGCTGCCTCGCCTACGGCGAGGGCGTCACCTACTGGGCGCTCGCCGACATGGTGCGGATGCGCTGCCGCATCACCGAGGACGAGGAGCCCCAGGCCGCGCTGCAGAAGCTCCGGGCCGCGCTCGAGGAGCACCTGCTCGACGCCGAGGAGCGGAGCTTCGTCGAGCCGCGGCTGGCGCAGCTGCTCGGGCTCGGGACCGCCGAGACGCGCGACCGGCAGGACCTGTTCGCCGCCTGGCGCCTCTTCTTCGAGCGGCTCGCCGACGCATACCCGACGGTGCTCGCGTTCGAGGACATGCAGTGGGCCGACGCGTCGCTGCTCGACTTCGTCGAGTACCTGCTCGAGTGGTCGCGCAACCACCCGATCTACGTGATCACCCTCGCGCGCCCCGAACTGCTCGAGCGGCGCCCGACGTGGGGCGCCGGCCACCGGAACTTCTCGTCGCTCTACCTCGAGCCTCTGTCGGCTCATGCCATGGAGGCGCTCCTGCAGGGATTCGTGCCGGGGCTGCCGGCGTCGCTCCGCACCCAGATCCTCGAGCGCGCGGAGGGCGTCCCGCTGTACGCGGTCGAGACGGTGAGGATGCTGCTCGACCGCGGGCTCGTGGTCGAGGACGGCGCCGCGTACCGCCTCGTCGGCGAGGTCGAGGCGCTCGAGGTTCCCGAGACGCTCCACGCCCTCGTCGCGGCACGGCTCGACGGCCTGTCGACGGAGGAGCGCCGCCTGCTGCAGGACGCGGCGGTGCTCGGGAAGACGTTCACCCGCCAGGCGCTCGCGGCGCTGACGGCGGAGACGGCGGACGCCCTCGAGCCGCTGCTGGCGGGGCTCGTGCGGAAGGAGCTGCTCGGGCTGCAGGCGGACCCCCGGTCGCCGGAGCACGGTCAGTACGGCTTCCTGCAGGACATCGTCCGCTACGTCGCCTACGAGACCCTCCCGCGCCGTGAGCGGCGTGCGAAGCACCTCGCGGCGGCGGACCATCTGGTGGAGGCGCTCGCCGAGGACGAGATCGCGGAGGTCGTCGCCTCGCACCTGCTCGACGCCTACCGCCTCGACCCCGACGCGGCGGACGCCGCCGACCTGCGGGGGCGGGCGCACCGGGCGACGCTGCGGGCGGCCGACCGGGCGGCGTCGCTGGGGGCGTCCGTCGAGGCGCGCCGGTACTTCGAACAGGCCGCGGAGCTCGCGGCAGCGCCGCGCGACGAGGCCGACGCCCGCGCGCGCGCCGCAGACATGGCGATCACGGCGGGTACCCCGACCGAGTCCTGGCCGCTGTTCGCCCGCGCCGTCGAGCTGTACGAGCAGGTCGGCGACACGCACGCCGCCGCACGGGCGACAGCCGGGCTCGCGTACGTCGACCAGATCCTCGGCCGGATCGACGATGCGATCGAGCGCATGGAGCGCTCGTACGCGGCGATCGCAAACGACGAGCCGGACGCGGATCTCGCGTTCCTGCTCGTGCGGCTCGCGAGCGCCTACTACTTCGCCGGCGACCTGGAGCGGTCCGCGACGTTCGCCGAGCGGGGGCTCGACCTCGGCGAGGCGCTGCGCCTGCCCGAGGTTACGACCCGCGGCTGGACGACCCGCGGCGCACTGATCGAGACTCGGCGTCCGGAGGAAGCGCGGGCTCTCTACGAGCTCGCGTTCTCCACCGCGATGGCCGACGGTCTCCACGAACGCGCCAGCGTCGCGGCGAGCTCGCTGTCGGAGAACCGGATGCAGTGGGACGACTACGCACGCGCGCTCGCCTACCTCGAGCAGGCGATCGACATCGCACGGAGGATCGGCAGCCGCCGGAACGAGTGGTTCGGCCTGTCCGAGTCGAGCCACGCGCTCGCGATGCTCGGCCGCTGGGACGAGGCGCTGGCGCGGCTCGACGAGATCCCGCTCGAGCAGATCGGCGCCTCCTCCACGCTGCTGAGCCCGCTCTCGGGCGTCCTCGAGCTCCAGCTCAACCGCGGCCGGCTCGACCTCGCCCGGGAGCTGATCGACCGCTACGAGGAGCACGCGAGCTCGACGGACGTCCAGTTCCAGGGCTGCTACCGCGCCGCGCTCGCCGGGATCCGGCTCACGGAAGGGAACGCGCGCGCGGCGCTGGCCGAGGCCGAGCGCGCCTACGAGACCCGGGCGGTGCTCGGCATCAGCTCCCAGAACGCGAAGCTCGGCCTCCTGCACGCGCTCGAGGCAGCCGCCGCGCTCGGCGACAGGGCGAAGCTGGAGGAGCTCGTCGCGACCGTCCGCGAGCTGCCGGTGGGACTCCGGCCGCCCTTCCTCCGCGCGCTCCTCCACCGGTTCGACGCGCGTCTCGCCGGCGACGACTCGGCCGCCGAGCGCGAGCTCGAGGCGGCCGAGGCCGTCCTCGCGGCCTCCGGCATCGTGTTCCACCTCGCGGTCGTCCGGCTCGAGCACGCCGAGTGGCTCGAGGCGCGCGGTCGGGAGGGCGAGGCCGAGCCGCTGCTGGTCGAGGCGCGCCTGACGTTCGAGCGACTCGACGCGGTGCCGTGGCTCGAACGGGCGGAGGCGGTGTCGCTGCGCGGTGCGCGCGAGCTCACCGCCTGAGCCGAGTGGCGAGGGCCGGACTTGAACCGGCGACACCACGGTTTTCAGCCGTGTGCTCTACCAGCTGAGCTACCTCGCCGCGCCGCGCAAGTGTAGCCGCGAAGAAAGAGACGTCCGGACCGGTGCAACCGCGTCGCGAACGTCTCCTTAGCCTCCGAGGTTACGACCGCTCGTGCTTGCGCGCAAGGAGCGCGACGCCCGGCCCGTGCGCGAAGTCCGCAACGTGCGCGAACCCGCGGCGGCCGAGCTCGCGGCGCAGGCGGTCGGGCGCGACGTAGATCGGCGTGCGGTCGCCCAGCCCGTAGGCGACGGCGACGCTGCCGCCGGCCGCGGTCACACGGGCGAGCTCGTTGAAGAACGGGATCATGTTGTTCATCAGCACGAGGTCGAACGTCTCGTCCGGGAACGGCAGAGCCGCAGCGTCGGCGACCTCGTACGCCGGCCCGCCGCCGAGCTTCCTCGCCTCCTCGATCATCCCCGCCGAGACGTCGACGCCGGTCACCTCGGCCGCCGGCCAGCGCTCGGCGGCGACGCGGGCGACGCGCCCCGTCCCGGTGCCGAGGTCGAGGACGCGGCGCGGCGGGGCCGGCAGGGCGTCGAGCGCCGCCCGCATCGGCGCGAGCCGCTCGTCGCTGAGCCGGTCCTCCCACCCGGGGGCGAGGCGGTCGAAGTCGCGCGTCAGCGCCCGCCGGAAGAGCCGCCAGGCGCGCGGCATCCGGACGACGACATCGGTGACGAGCCGCGCGAACCGTTGCCCCGCCGTCATTCGACGGCGACGCGGATCTCGTCGCCCATGCCGACGCCGGTCAGCCCGGCGGCGTCGCCCCTGCTGATCGCGAGCGTCATCAGCCCGTACGAGTCCTCGTAGAGGATCAGCTCGCCGGGGTGCGCGTCCGCGAACGTGTCGGCGTACACGGCGTAGTACCGGTCGAGCGCGAGCCTGATCTCGAGGCGGTCACCCGTCGACGCACCGAGCGCCGCGACGTGCTCGCGGCGCGCGTTCGTCGCGACGTTGCCGAAGCGGTCGACGACGAGGACGGTGGTCGAGAGCTGCGTCCGGCCGACCTCCGGCTCGGGGACGTGGATCCGCACGAGGGTCTCCGGCGCGACCGGCGGCCCGAGCTCCGAGGGCGCGACGCCCGCTGCGACGTGCGCCGCAGCCGGAGCGAACACGTCGCGGGCGTGGAACGTGTGCGAGACCCGCGGGAGGCGGTACCGCGGCTCGGCGAGCTCGTGAGCCGACTCGACGCCGACCTCGTCGGCGGCCAGCATCAGCAGGCCGTTGTCGGGGCCGACGAACACGCGGCCGTCGTGCGTGCGCACGGCGACGGCGCGCCTGTTGCCGCCGACGTCGGGATCGACGACCGCCAGGTGGACGCCGGCCGGCATGTACGGCACGGTGTTCCGCAGGACGACCGCTCCCTGCAGCACCGCCTGCGGCGAGATCCCGTGCGTGACGTCGATCACGCGCACCTCGGGCGCGATACGGGCGATCACGCCGTGGCACGTGCCGACGAAGTCGTCCTGCAGCCCGAAGTCCGAGAGGAACGTGACGACGCTCACGCCGGTGAGGAGTCCATCACATCGCGCACCGCCGCGACGAGACCGGCGAGGTCGTGCGTCGCCGCCTCGCGCACGACGTTCAGGCCCACCGAGCGCGCGACGCGCGTCGTCTCCGGCCCGATCGAGACGGCGTCGCCCGCGCCGCCGATCGCCGCATAGGCGCGCGCCGCCGACCCGGAAGCCAGCACCACGACGTCGCCGTTCGGCGGCGCCGGGCGGAGGAGCCGCGTCCGGTAGAGCGGGACGAAGTCCGCGCCGAGGCCGTCGATCGCGCGCCGCCGCGCGCCCTCCGCGGCGGCGAAGAGGACGCGGCCGTACGGGCGCGGGAGCTCCCGCAGGAGCCCGTCCTGCGTCGCCTCCGTCGGGACGAAGGCCGGCTCGATCCCGTGCGCGCGCAGGGCCTCGGCGGTGCCGGGCCCGACCGCGGCGACCCGCGGCAGGTTCCGGCCGCGGCGGGCGATCTCGTCGGCGCCGTTGGGGCTCGTGACGACGAGCCAGTCGTAGCCCGCCGCGTCGACCGGCTCGTCGGAGGTGCGCTCGATCTCGATCAGCGGGCACTCGACGACCTCCACCCCGGCCCGCTCGAGCGCCTCGACGAGGGGGCGCGCCTGCGCGCGCGGGCGCGTCACGATCGCCCTCATCGAGCGAGCGCAACGAGCTCCAGCGCGAGCGCGACCGGGTCGTCCCCGGTCCGCCGCTCGAGCCAGGCGCCGTCCTCGTCGGCGACGAGCGCGTGCAGCGTGACGCCGTCGTGGTACGCGGCGACCGGCGCGAGACAGCCGGCGCCGATCGTGGCGACGCACCGGCGCTCGGCCTCGACGCGCGTCCGGGTGGCGGGATGGTCGGCATGGGCGACGAGCTCCTCCTCCCCCGTCCGGACCTGCAGCGCGAGCGCGCCCTGCGCGGCCTCCGGCAGCATCGTCCCGGGGTCGAGCCGCGCGCCGATCACGTCCGCGAGGCCCAGCCGGTCGAGGCCGCACGCCGCGAGGACGATCGCGTCGAGGCCCCGCTCGCCCATCTTGCGGAGCCGCGTGTCGACGTTGCCGCGGAGCGGCTCCACCGACAGCGTCGGCTCGTGCGCCAGGAGCTGCGCCCGGCGCCGCGCGGACGCCGTCCCGATGCGCATCCCGGCGACGAGCTCGCCGGCGCCGACGAGCGCGTCGCGCGGATCCTCCCGCTCGAGGTAGGCGCCGACCGCGAGCCCGTCGCCGTCGGTCGACGTCATGTCCTTCGCGGAGTGCACGGCCACGTCGATGCGCCCGGCGAGGAGCGCCTCCTCGATCTCCTTCACGAACACGCCGCGCTCGCCGATCTGCCCGAACGGGCGCTTGCGGTCGCGGTCGCCCGCGGTCGTGATCGGCACGAAGGCGATCTCGACGCCCGGGCGGCGGAGCAGGGCGGCCGCCTGCTCGGCCTGCGTGAGCGCGAGCCTAGAGCCGCGAGACCCGATGCGGACGAGCACAGCGTGACCTCCCTCCCCGCCGCGACCTCCCGCACGACGGGAACGCGAGCCGCACGCGCAGGAACGCGCTCGGCGCGACCACGGGAAGGGGCCGCTCGACGCGCCTCGGGTCGCTCACCGCGCCTCCTCCTCGAGCCCGAAGAGGTGCTTGACGGCGTCGGCGTAGACCGCGCCGTCGGCGCTGACCGCCGCCTCCTTCATCCGCACGGTCGGCAGGTGGAGCAGCTTGTTCAGGATCTGCGCCGTCACGGACTCGAGCGTCCGGCGCTCCTCCTCGCTGACGCGGACCTTCGCGAGCTCCGCAGAGCGGATCTCTTCGGCGCGCGCGCGCAGCGACGCGATCGCCGGGACGACGTCGAGCGAGGCGCGCCACGACCGGAAGCGCTCCGCCTCCTCCGCCACGAGCTGCTCCGCGCGCTCCGCCTCGGCGCGCCGCCCGCTGAGCGTCTCGGCGACGACGGCCTCGAGATCGTCGATGTCGTACAGGAAGCAGCCGTCCAGCCCGCCGAGCCCAGGGTCGAGGTCGCGCGGCACGGCGATGTCGATGAAGAAGAGCGGAGCGTGGCGGCGTGGCGGCACGTCGGAGGCGTGCAGGACGAGCTCCGGCGCCGACGTCGAGGACACGACCACGTCGACCTCGCCGAGCCGCGACGAGACGTCGGCGAGCACGACCGGCTCGCCGCCGAACCGGTGCGCCAGCTCGCGTGCGGCCTCGGCGGTGCGGTTCGCGACGTATGCGATCGTCGCTCCGCGCGAGGCGAGGTTCGAGGCGGCGAGCTCGCCGATCCGCCCGGCCCCGATCAGGAGGACGCGCCGCCCGGCGAGGTCGCCGAAGACCTGCACGGCGAGCGCGGCGGCCGCCGACGACACGCTCGCGGGGCTCTCGCCGATCGCCGTCTCGGTGCGCACGCGCTTCCCGACGGCGAGCGCATGCCGGAAGACGCGGTCGAGGAACGGCCCCGGCGAAGCCGCCTCGTACGCGTCGCGCACCTGGCCGAGGATCTCGCCCTCTCCCGGCACGAGCGAGTCGAGGCCCGCTGCGACCCGGAAGAGGTGGAGCGCGGCCGACTCGTCGTGGAGGCGGTAGACGACGCCGTCGAGCGACTCGCCGGCCAGCTGCTCGAGCGCCGCAACCGCCGCCTCGTCGTCGCCGTCGGCGAGGTACACCTCCGTGCGGTTGCACGTGGAGAGGCACACGGCGTCGCCGAGCGACCGCGCGAGCTCCTGCGCCGCGTCGCGGTCGAGCGTCACGCGCTCCCGCAGCTCGACGGGCGCGACGTGGTGCGAGAGCCCGACGAGGACGAACGTCATGCGAAGTGCCCTGCCGAGAGGACGAGGCGCGCGACGATGACGAGCGCGAACCCGCCGAGGGCGAGGTAGGCGGCGCGGCGGCCCGTCGGCCGGACGACGAGGAAGCTCCCGTAGACGAGCCACGTCAGGAGCGTGACGCCCTCCAGCGCATCGAAGGGCGCGTGGTCCTCGTGCATGCGGACGAGGCCCGCGGCGAGCCCGAGCGTGAGCAGCGGGAGCGAGACGAGGATCGTGCGCCAGGTCAGCCGCTCGAGCGAGGCGAGCGGAGGCAGCCGGAGCCGCAGGATGTCGGCGGCGCGCGACTTGAGCCGCCGCTCCTGCCACAGGTAGAGCCCGGCGAGCGCGGCCGCGAGCGTGAACCCGGCGAAGGCGGCGAGGACGAGGCCGACGTGGAGGACGAGGAACAGGCTCCCGTAGCCGCCGCCCGAGGCGGCGTGCGTGCCGCCGCCGATGCGCGCCACGAGGAACAGCGCCGCGGCGAGCGGCATCACCGTGAGCCCGAGGAGCCGGAATCGCGGGCGGCATCCCCAGATCAGGTAGGCGCCGACGACGAGCCACACGAAGAGGTTGAGCGATCCCGCCCACGTCGACCACGGGAACCCGTCGGCCCGGGCGGCCTGCACGGCGAGCAGCGCCGTCTGTGCGAGCCAGCCGCCCCGAACGCCCCACGTGGCGACGCGCGAGGTGCGCGCCGACGCGTACGCGATCGCGGCCTCGCCGTAGGCGAGCAGCGCCGGCCAGAACAGCACCTCAACCATCGCCGAGCTTCTCCTTCGCGAGCTCGACGAGCCGCGCGACGTCGCGCTGCAGCCGCTGGACCTTCGACGCGATGATCACGACGTACGCGAGCACCGCGACGAACACCACGAGGTAGGCGGCGGCGGTGTACTTCTCGGAGGGGCTCACGTGAGGAGCTCCCGCAGCTCGCGCAGCGACGTGTCGAGTCGCTTCCCCGCGAGCTCGACCGAGTAGAGCGTCGCGAAGAGCGCCACCATCGCGGCGAGGCAGACGCAGAAGGTGAGGAACTGCGAGTGCGTCATCTGCGGCCCGTGCGACGTGAAGACGACCGGGTGGATGAACCGCCTCGACAGCCGGATCGCGAGGAACGACACGGGGATCAGGACGACGCCGAAGACGGCGTAGACGGCGGTCATGTTCGCGCGAGCCGGCCCGGGCTCGACGGAGTAGCGGAGCATGAAGTACGCGCAGTAGAAGAGGAACAGCACGAGGAACAGGACGAGCTGGTCCTCGTTCCACGACCACCACACGCCCCACGAGATCTTCGCCCAGATCGACCCGGTCGCGAGCGTCAGCGCACCGAAGATCACGCCCTGGTGGATCGCGACGTAGCTCTCGAGGTCGGCGCGCTCGTCGCGCGTGCGCAGGTAGCGCAGCGCCTTCCACGCGCCCCAGCCGAAGCACACGTACGACGTGAGTGCGAGCGGGACGTGGAAGTAGAAGATCCGCTGCGAGAGCCCCTGGTCGGGGTCGGTCGGCGCGTAGAAGAACGCCAGCGCCGCGCCGAGCGCGAGCAGCCCGGTGCAGAGCGCCGCGAGCGCGGGCAGCGAGGGCGGTCTCACGGCGGAATCGTAGTCCCCGGCCGTCCTCAGGCCTCTGCGACCACGTATTCGAACGCCGCCCACGAGAGCAGCCCGAAGATCGCGTCGTAGCCCGCGAGGAACCAGAGATACCCGCCCACCCCGCCGACGACGATCGGGATCGCCGCGGGCAGGAAGAGGAGCGGCAGCACGAGCTCGCGCGCGCGCCCGGCGACGGCCATCGCGCCGAACAGCGTCCCGACCCCGGCGATGCCGATGTCGGCGAGGACGACGGCCGCGACGGTCCGCCCGTCGAGGCCGTGGAAGAAGGCGGCGAACGCCGGGAGCGCGACGACCTCGGCGGCCGCGAGGAACGCGAGGACGGCGAGCGCCTTGGCGAGCCAGATCGCGCTGCGGTCGCACGGCGCGAGGACGAGCGCGTCGAACATCCCCTGCTCGCGCTCGGCCACGAATGCCCGCGTCAGCCCGAGCAGCGCCGTGAACACGAGCGCCGACCAGAGCAGGCCGCGCGCGGCGACCTCGTCGGTGCCGCGCGGCAGCGCGAAGTGGAAGATCGTCAAGGCGGCGACGACGAACAGCAGCATCGACGGCAGCGTCTCCCTGGCGCGCAGCTCGAGCAGCACGTCCTTCCGCGCGAGCGCCGCCGTGTCGCGGACGTACCTCATGCGAGCGCGAGGCGCTGCGTTGCCCGCGCCTCGAAGCGCACGGCGTCGTGGGTCGCGACGACGACCGTCCGGGGCTCGTCGAGCGCGCTGTCGAGGAGGGCGAGGCCGTCCGCGTCGAGCGCGTTCGTCGGCTCGTCGAGGACGAGCAGGGACGGCTCGTGCAGCAGCACGCGGCACAGCGCGAGGCGCTGCTGCATCCCGCGCGAGAACGTCGAGACGCGGTCGTGCCGCACGTCCCAGAGGCCGAACCGCTCGAGGAGCATGCCGACGCGCTCGCCGCGCTCGGGGATCCGGTAGAGCCGGCCGAACAGGGTGAGGTTCTCGGCGGGTGTCAGCTCCCGGTAGACGAGCGGCTCGTGCCCGAGGTACCCGATCGCCTCGCGCGGCGGCAGCTCCACGGTGCCCGACGTCGGCGCCGCAAGGCGCGCGAGGATGCGGAGCAGGGTCGACTTCCCCGACCCGTTCGCGCCGGTGACGAGCAGGAACCCGCCGTCGGGGACGGCGAGGTCGAGGCCGGCGAGCACGCGGCGGTCGCCGAAGCGCCTGCCGAGGCCGCGGGTGGTGATCACAGGACGTCGGCGAGCACGAAGGCGAAGAACGCGACGGAGATGACCCCGTTCATCGTGAAGAAGGCGGCGTCGAGCCGCCGCAGGTCGCCGGGCCGGACGAGCGAGTGCTCGTAGAGGAGGAGCAGCCCCACGGCGGCGACGCCGAGCCAGTACGGGAGGTCGACGTGGAGGCCGGCCCCCGCCGCGACGAGGAGGGCGAGCGTGAGCAGGTGGAGCGCCCGCGCGCCCGCGAACGCACCGCGCTCGCCGAACCGCGTCGCCCACGAGTGCAGCCCCTGGCTGCGGTCGACGTCGACGTCGAACAGCGCGTAGAACAGGTCGAAGCCGGCCACCCACGCCGCGACGGCCGCGCCGAGCGCCCACGACTGCCAGGGCAGCGTCCCCTTCACCGCCGCCCACGCTCCCACCGGCGCGAGACCGTCTACCGCGCCGAGCCAGAGGTGGCACAGCCATGTGAACCGCTTCAGGTACGGGTAGACGACGAACGCGGCGACCGGGATCGGCGAGAGCCAGCGTACGAGCGGGTCGAGCTGGAACACCGCGACGAGGTAGACCACGAGCGCGGTCGCGCAGAAGAGGACGGCAGCGGGGACGCCGAGCGCGCCGGAGGGGAGCTCGCGGGCCGCGGTGCGCGGGTTCGCGGCATCGATCCGCATGTCGATCAGCCGGTTCAGCGCCATCGCGAGCGAGCGCGCCCCGACCATCGCGAGCGTGATCCAGAGCAGGTCGTGGGCCGACGGGACACCGTCGACGGCGAGGAACGCGCCGACGTACGCGAACGGCAGCGCGAAGATCGTGTGCTCGAACTTGACGAGGCGGTAATACAGCCGTGCGACGCGCATCAGGCGGAAGTCTGCTGATGCTGCGTCGGGTCGTCGCGGAGAAGCGCGAGCGCGTGGGCGAGCGCGGGCCGCAGAACCGCGTACCCGTCGCGGCAGCCGCCCGTCGACCCCGGCAGGTTCACGACGAGCGTCGAGCCGACGACGCCGGCGACGCCGCGGGAGAGGAGCCCGTGCGGCGTCTTCGCGATCGAGTCCGCACGGAGCGCCTCGGCGATGCCGGGCGCGTCCCGCTGGATCACGGTCCGCGTCGCCTCGGGCGTGACGTCGCGCGGGGCGAGGCCGGTGCCGCCCGTCGTGAGGACGAGCGCCGCGCCCGCGGCGAGCTCCTCGATCGCGGCGGCGATCTCCTGCGCCTCGTCCGGGACGACGCGGCGCTCGAGGTCGTACCCGTCCGCGGCGAGCAGCTCCGCCAGGGCGTCGCCGCTCGTGTCGGCGGCCGCGCCGCGCGACACGCGGTCGGACACGGTGAGGACTCCGGCCTTCACGCCTTGACCTTCTCGACGAGCTCGACGCTGAAGGACATGCCCTTGTCGATCGCCTTCGCCATGTCGTAGACCGTCAGTGCCGCGACGGACGCGGCCGTCAGGGCCTCCATCTCGACGCCGGTCTGCGCCGTCGTCTCGGCCGACGCGACGATCTCGACGCCCGGCTCGACCACCCGCACCTCCACACCCGCGTGCGAGAGGGAGAGCGGGTGGCAGAGCGGGATCAGCTCGGACGTCCGCTTGGCCGCCATGATCCCCGCGAGCTGGGCCGTCGTCAGCGCGTCACCCTTCGGGAGCGACGCGAGCCGGGCCGCCGTCTCCGGCGCCATCCGGACGACCGCGCGCGCCACCGCCCGGCGGCGGACGACGGGCTTCGCGCCGACGTCGACCATGCGCACCGAGCCCGACTCGTCGACGTGCGACAGGTCGCTCACTGCGCGAAGGTTAGAGGTCGGCGAGAAGCCCGGCGATCCACGCGCGGACGTCGTGGGCGCGGACGTGCGCCCGGATCGCCTCGATCCGGCGCCGTCGCTCGCCCGCGTCGAGGGAGAGCGCCTCGTGCAGGGCCTCCGCCTGGCCCCACACGTCGAACGGGTTGACGGTGACGCACCACTCCCCGAGCTCCTCGTGTGCGCCCGTGTTCTCCGAGAGGACGACGGCGCCGTCGCGCGTGTTGACGAGCGGCGCCTCCTTCGCCACGAGGTTCATCCCGTCGTACACGGCGTTCACGAGCAGCACGTCGAACTGCTTGTACGCGGCCACGGACTGCGGGAAGTTGTCCGCGACCCGAAGCTCGATCGCGCCGCGGTACCGGCCGGTCACGCGCTCGACGGCCTGCTCGACGGCCGCGAGGTACTCGACGTACTCGGGGATCGCCTGCCGCGACGGGTCGAGGAATGCGAGCATCCGGACGCGGCCCCGCCACTCCGGATGGCTGTCGAGGAGGGAGCCGAACGCGTCGAAGCCGCGCACGATGTTCTTCGAGGGGTCGGTGCGGTCGACGCGGACCACGAGCTTCTCGGGCCGGCGCGCGACGATCCGCTCCTCCTCGCGCAGCACGGCCGGCGCGCGCGCCAGCTCGTCGAACTCGCCCGTGTCGATCGAGATCGCGTGGTGCGTCACGCGCGTCCGCCCGCACCCGCCGGCGACCTCGGCGCAGCTCGCCTCGAAGCTGCGCGCCCAGCGGGCGGTGTGGAACGCGACGACGTCGTTCGCGAGCAGGCCCTCGTGGATCGCGCGCCGCATCTCGACCGGGAGGGTCGTCCAGTCGACCGGCCAGGGGATGTGCACGAAGTGCGCGAGGGACGCGTCGGGCCGCGCCTCGCGGACGTAGCGCGGCGCGAGGTAGAGGTGGTAGTCCTGGAACAGCACCGCAGCACCGGGGTTGTTGTCCAATTCGACAACGACGCGCTCGGCGAACAGCCGGTTGACCTGCTCGTAGTCCCGCCAGGCGTCGTGGAACGCGCGGTCGAGGCTCGGCCGCAGCGCGCGCCCCCAGAGGCGGTGCTGGACGAACCACAGCATCGGGTTCGCGACGACGTTGTAGTAGCCGTGGTAGGTCTCCGCGTCCGGCGCCACGAACGCGACCTCGGGCGACCCCTCGGCCGCGACCGCGCGATCCTCGTCCGTCATCGCCGCGGCGATCCACGTCACGTCGTGGTGCTCGAGCAGCCCGCGCAGCGCCGTGACGAGCCCGCCGCCGCCGCGCTTCTCGACGCGCGCCCCCTCCTCGTCGCGGTGGTACATGACGGGACCGCGGTTCGAGACGACGATGAGCCGGCGGCGGTCGCTCACCGCGCGAATCTAGGCGAGCCGCTTCACGAACCGCAGCCGCGAGCCGCCGTCCGTCCGCTCGCCGATCTCGAGCTCGTCGGCGAGCGCCTCGATGATCGCGATCCCGAGCCCGCCCTCGGTCAGGTCGTCGCCGTCGAGGGCGGTCGCCGGGTCGGCGGGCGGGTCGAACCCCTCGCCGCGATCGGAGACCTCGACGACGAGCCGGTCGGGGTGGAGCTCGTAGAGGATCTCGACGAGCCCGTCGCCTCCCGCGTACGCGTGCCGCACGGAGTTCGTGCAGGCCTCGGTGAGCGCGAGCTTCAGGTCGCCGAGCACCTCCTGCGAGAGCGGCTCCGGGCGCAGGCGCGCGATCCCCGTCAGGGCGAGACGCCCGAGCGAGATGTACTCCGGCTTCGCCGGGATGGTGAGGCGGATCGCGGCAGCCGCGGCCATGGTCGAGGAGTTCCCGGCGATTTCATGAGACAAACCTCGGAGATTCTGCCGAATCTTCTGCAGCGCGGTCTCCGTCCCTCGCGCCTACCCCTGCCGGGCGGATCTCTAACCGCCCGCCGGGCGCCGGCCGAGGCGCACCGGGACGACCCGCCGCTCGGTGCCGCGCACGACGGTGAAGCGTGCGACCTCGCCGGGGAAGAGCCGCGTCGCGACGATCCTGACCACGTCCTCGGCGCTCCTCACCGGGAAGCCGTCGATCGCGACGATCGCGTCGCCGCCGACGTGGACGCCGAGGCCGCGGAACGCCGCCACACGGGTCGCGGGGCGCAGCCCGGCTGCCGCGGCGCCCGTGCCGGCGACGACCGAGTCGATCAGCGCGCCGCGCCGCGCGGCGTAGCCGAACTGCCGCGCGATCGACGGTGTCAGATCCTCGGTCCGGATCCCGACGTACGCGTACCGGACGGAGCCGGTTCGCAGCAGCTGCTCCATCGACCGGCGCGCGGAATCGATCGGGACGGCGAACCCGACGCCGTCGAAGCCCGAGCCCTGCCCGCTCGAGCGGATCTGCGCGTTGATGCCGATCACGCGGCCGCGGGCGTCGAAGAGCGGCCCGCCCGAGTTGCCGTGGTTGATCGGCGCGTCGGTCTGGATCGCGTCGATCAGGTCGTAGCGCGTCGTCAGCGACGGGATCGAGCGGCGCACGGCCGAGACGACGCCGACGGTCAGCGAGTCGGTGTTCCCGAAGGGGCTGCCGATCGCCGCCACCGGCTCGCCGACGACGACGCGGGCGGAGTCGCCGAGCGGGACCGGGTGGAGCGCGTGGGTCGACGCCGGCACGCGGACGACGGCGACGTCGTCGAACAGGTCGTAGCCGGCGATGCGCGCCGCGACCCGGTCGCCGTCGGCGAACTGGACGTACACGCTCCGGGCCTGCCGGACGCTCGCGCCCTGCCCGGCCGTCGTCACCACGTGGGCGTTCGTCAGGATCGCGCCGCCGCTCGAGACCACGAAGCCCGAGCCCTGCCCGACCTGCGCGTCCGCCGCGTCGGGATCGGCGAAGGTCGAGATGATCGTCACGACCCCGGCCGCCCGGGCGCGAAAGATCTGCGCCGGCTGGAACCCGTTCCCCACGAGCGGCTTCGCCACGACGACCGGCTTCCCGCCGTCGCCGAGCGTCGCCTGCTCGCGCAGCACCACCGTCGTCTCGGTCGTCCCCAGCCAGCCGGCCGCGCGCGCGACGACGAGCGCCGCGACGCCGCCGAGAACGGCGGCGACGACCGCGAGGGCAGCGAGGGAGCTCGCGCGCACCGGGCGCCACTCTACGGCAAAGGCCGCTCTACGACGCCGTTTGCGGCGTTTTCACGTTTTTCGCGGTCGCCTCGACGTCGGCGGGGAGCGCGAGGGTGAAGCGCGTCCAGCCGTCCTCCTCGGACAACTCGATCCGTCCGTCCATCGCGACCGCGAGCTCGCGGGCGATCGCGAGGCCGAGCCCGCTCCCGGAGGCCCGCCCGCCCTCGAGCCGGAAGAAGCGCTCGAAGACCTGGCCGCGCGCCTCCGGCGGGATCCCGGGCCCGTCGTCGGCGACGGCGAGCGTCGCCCGGTGGCCGTCCCGCACCGCCGAGACGCGGACGCGGGTGCCGGCCGGCGTGTGCACGAGCGCGTTCTCGACGAGCACGCGGCCGATCTGGAGGATCCGCTCGGCGTCGCCGCGCGCCTCGACCGGCCCCGCCTCCTCGGCCTCGATCTCGTCCCCCGTGGTCGCCGCGCGGGCGGCGAACTCGGCCGCCAGCTCGCCCGCGAGCGCGGCGAGGTCGACCGGTTCGTTCACCGTCGCGAGGCGGCCGGCGTCGAGCCGCGAGAGGTCGAGCAGGTCCGTCGCCAGCTTCGTCAGCCGCTCGACCTGGTCGCGCATCTGCGCGCGGAACTCCGCACGGGTCGCGTCGTCGAGGTCGGGCTCGTCCAGCAGCTCGAGGAACCCGGCGAGCGAGAAGAGGGGCGTGCGCAGCTCGTGGGAGGCGTTCGCGATGAACTCGCCGCGCGCCCGGTCGAGCGTCGCGAGCCGCAGGCGCATCCGCTCGAACGCGCGCGCGAGCTGGCCCACCTCGTCCTCGTGCGCGTCGACGACCGGCTCGTCGAACTGCCCGGCCGCGAGCCGCTCGGCCGCGGCCTCCAGGCGGCGGAGGCGCCGCGCGAACACACGGGCGCCGCCGTACCCGGCCAGCAGGGCGAACAGCGTCGAGATGCCGCCCGCGATCAGGAGGCGGCGCCGCACGACCTGCACCGTCTGGAGCTGTGCGTGGAGGGGCGCCGAGAGGAGGACGACGGCGTCGCCCTGCGGCGCGGCGACCTCCGCGTAGTGCTGGCCCTCCCGCTCGACGACGCCGCGGCTCACACGGCCGCGCCGGTAGGCGCGGAGCGCGACGGGATCCCGCTCGAGGGCGGCCGAGCGCTCGTCCAGCCCCGAGTCCTCGCTCGGCTCGAGCGGCCCCCCGTCCGAGACCGGCACGAAGACGACGACGCGCGCGTCGGTCGCGGCGGCGACCTCGTTCACGTACTGGGTGCGCATCTCGACGACCTGCGGGAAACCCGGCAGGGCCACCTTCTCGAGCGACGAGGTGAGGCTCCGCAGCGCCTGGTTCTCGAGCGACCGCTGGTAGGACGGGACGACGATCACGTACACGATCCCGAGCGCCGCGGCGACGACGGCGACGAGCGCGAACGCGAGCCGGCCGCCGACGCTCCGGAAGAAGGTCACCTGTCCCTGAACCGGTAGCCGACGCCGCGCACGGTGAGGATGAACTCGGGCGTGCGGGGCTCGGCCTCGAGCTTCTCGCGCAGGTGCCGCACGTGGACGTCGATCGTGCGCGGGTCGCGGTAGTCGGCGCTGTTCCACAGCGCCTCGAGCAGCATCCGCCGGCTGAAGACGCGGCCCGGGCTCGCGGCGAGCGTCCGGAGCAGCTCGAACTCGACGTAGGTCAGCTGGACGGGGACGCCGCGCACCTCGACCGTCCGGCGCGGCACGTCGATCACGAGCCCGTCGGCCTCGATCCGCTCCTCGGCGGCCGTGCCGGGAACGTGCGGCTGGCGCGCCCGGCGCAGGAGCGCGCGCACGCGCGAGCGGAACTCGCGGATCGAGAACGGCTTCGTGATGTAGTCGTCGGCGCCGAGCTCGAGGCCGAGGACCTTGTCGAGCTCGTCGTCGCGCGCCGTCAGCATGATGATCGGGACGGTGCTCGTCGACCGCAGCCGCTTGCAGACCTCGAGCCCGTCGAGGCGCGGCAGCATCAGGTCGAGCACGACCAGGTCGACCGGCTGCTCCTCGAAGCGCCGGAGCGCCTCCTCGCCGTCGCCTGCCTGGACAACGGTGTACCCGTCCTTCTCGAGCGGGAACGCGAGCACCGTGCGGACCGCGTCCTCGTCGTCGACGAGGAGGATCGTGGGGGAGTCGTCGGACATCGTGGCGGGCGCACTGCCAGGATAGCCCTGCACATGGCGGCGAGCCTTCCCCCCGTCAGCCGCCGGCGGGCCCGCCGCGGATCGCTCGAGCGGCCGGTCGACGCGCGGCTCTACCGTGCGGCGTTCCTCGCCGCGGTCCTGCCCCTGCTCGTCCTCGCGTTCTCGATCGTCCGCCCCGCGCCGCTGCCGCCGCCGCTTCTGCCGCCGAACTTCGACGGCGCCGCGACCCGCGCGCTCGCCGCCGACCTCGCCGACCACTACCCCGATCGCGCCCCGGGCACGGCGGGGTCGCTCCAGGCCGCGTCGTGGTTCCGCGACCAGATGCGGCAGTACGACCTCCCCGTCAGCTCGGACGCGTGGCGGGAGACCGTGCCCGGCCTCGGCCGCGTCGGGCTCGAGAACATCTGGGCGGTCGCACCGGGGCGGTCGCGGCAGGCGATCGTCGTGATGGCGCATCGCGACGACACGGGCGACGGGCCCGGCGCGAACGACGACGCGAGCGGCACGGCGGCGCTCGTCGAGCTCGCGCGCGGGTACGCGCTCGCGGCGGCGCCGCGGGGTGTCCGCTCCGGGCACACGATCGTCTTCCTCTCCACGGACGGAGGCGCGTTCGGCGGGCTCGGCGCGCTCCGGTTCGCGTCGCGGCCGCCGTTCCACGTCGTCGCGACGATCGACCTGGCGGCAATCGGTGGCGGCGGCCGCGCGCGCGTGGAGATCGCGGGCGACGAGCCGCGCTCGCCGGCGGCGTCCCTCGTCGCGACCGTCGCCCGCCGCCTCCAGGAGCAGACGGGCGTCGCGCCGGAGCGCGCGAGCGTCGCGGCGCAGCTCGTCGACCTCGGGTTCCCGTTCACGCTCTACGACCAGGGCCCGTTCGTCGCGCGCGGGATACCGGCCGTCACGATCACGACCGGCGGCGCCCGCCCGCCGGTGGCGTTCACCGACCGCAGCCGCGCGCTTTCCGTCGTACGGCTCGCCGAGGTCGGCCGCGCGACGCAGCAGCTCGTCGGCTCGCTCGACCAGGGCCTCGAGCTCGCGCAGGGGACGACGACGTTCGTCTGGGCCGGCAGCCGCTTCGTCCGCGGCTGGGCGATCGAGCTCCTCCTCTTCTCCCTCGTCGTCCCGTACGTCGTGGCGGTGGTCGATCTCTTCGCCCACACGCGCCGGCGGCGGATACCGCTCCTGCCGGCGATCCGGAGCCTCCGCAGCCGCCTCGGGTACTGGCTCTTCGTCGGGGCGGCGTTCTACGCGTTGCGCGCGCTCGGGGCGTGGCCCGCCGGGCCTGCGCGGCCGCCGAACCCGGCGACGCTCGCCGCGGGCGACTGGCCGGTGCTGTCGCTCGTCGTCCTCGCGGCGATCGCGATCGCCGGCTGGCTCGTCGCACGGCAGCGGCTCGTGCCGCAGCGGCGGGTGACGGCCGAGGAGCGGCTCGCGGGGGACACGAGCGCCCTGCTCGGCTTCGGCGTCGTCGCGTTGCTCGTACTGGCAACGAACCCGTACGCGCTCGTGTTCTTCCTGCCGGCGCTCCACGCCTGGCTGTGGCTGCCGCAGGTCCGCGCGCGCCGCCCCGGCGCGGCGCCCCTCTTGCTCGTGATCGGGCTCGCCGGGCCGGCGCTGATCGTGCTCTCGCTCGCGACGCGGTTCGGGCTCGGCCTCGACGCGCCGTGGTATCTCGCCGAGCTCGCGGCGCTAGGCTACGTGCACGTGCCCGCCGTCGCGATCACGCTCGCCGGCGCGGCGTGCGCCGCCCAGCTCGCCGCCGTCACCGCCCGCCGCTACGCGCCGTACGCGGAGGGTGCGACGCTCGGCCCGCTGCGTCGGTCCGTACGAGCGATCGTCCTCGCGACCCGCAGCCGGCGAAGGTAAGCGGCCGCCCGCGTCGCATTCGGGGGGAGAGTGCGCAGGCTCGGACGCATCCTCGGCACGCTCCTGATCGCGGGCGGCGTGCTGACGCTCGTGTGGGTCGTCGTCGTGTGGCGGTGGCAGGACCCGTTCACGGCGCTCTACACGCACGTGCAGCAGACGCGCCTCGCGCACCGGTACGACCGCCGCGTCCGGGCGTTCCACGCGCCGGCGACGCACGGGAGCCTCGCCGAGGTCGAGCGCGAGGTCGCGACGGTCGCCCGCACCTACCGCCGGTCGCTGCACGAGGGCGACCCCGTCGGCCGCCTGCGCATCGGCCGCCTCGGCCTCGACATGGTGGTCGTCGAGGGGACGCAGGACACGACGCTCAAGAAGGGGCCCGGCCACTACACGGCGAGCGCCCTGCCGGGGATGGGGCACCTCATCTACGTCGCGGGGCACCGCACGACGTACCTCGCGCCGTTTGCGTACATCAACAACATCCGGGTCGGCGACTACGTCACGTTCGCCGTCCCCTACGGGACGTTCACCTACCGCGTGACGCGGCACTACATCGTCCGGAACGACCAGCTCTCCGTGCTCCGGGACCACGGCCGCGAGATCCTGCGGCTGCAGGCGTGCCACCCGCGCTTCTTCGCCACGCACCGCTACATCGTCGACGCCGCGCTCGTGTCGGTGACGCCCCGCGGCGGGCGGCCGTACACCCCCGTCGCCCTCGCGGCGGCAGCTACATCGGCAGCCAGCTGACCTCGGCCCCCGCCTCGAGCTCTCCGTCGCCGCGCGGGACGAGGACGAGCGCGTCGGCGGTCGCCGCGCGCGCGATCATGTGCGAGTCCTGGCCGCTCAGCGGCTCGAGGAGCGCCGCGCCGACGAGGCGGGCGCGCACGAGCTCGTCGCGGGCGGGCGTGCGGCGACGGGCCGCGGCCAGGCGGCCGGCGCGGTAGGCCGGCCCGGGCTCACGCGCGCCCTGGAGCGCGAGCAGCGCCGGGCGGACGAACAGCTCGACGCCGACGAACGACGAGATGGGGTTCCCGGGGAGCCCGAACACGAGCGTCGGCCCGCGCGTCGCGAATGCGACCGGCTTCCCCGGCTTCACGGCGACGCGCCAGAACACCTCCTCGGCGCCGAGCGAGGCGAGCAGCCCGCGCACGAGATCGTGCTCCCCGACGGACACGCCGCCGGAGGTGACGAGCACGTCGGCGGCGAGGCCGCGCTCGAGCGCGGCGCGTGTCGCGTCGGCGTCGTCGGCGACGATCCCGAGCGACTCGACGACGGCCCCCGCACGCCGCAGCTGCGCCGCGAGCATCGCCGTGTTCGACTCGTAGATCTGCCCCGGCGCGAGCGCCTCGCCGGGCGAGCGCAGCTCGGTGCCGGTGGCGAGGACGGCGACGCGCGGCTGCCGGGCGCAGCGCAGGGAGGCGATGCCGCCGGCGGCGAGCGCGCCCACGAGCGCCGGCCCGACACGCGTCCCCGCGGCGGCGAGGATCTCGTCCGCACGCGCGTCGCCGCCGCGTGGGCGGACGTTCTCTCCCGGGGCGACGGCCTCCACCTCGACACTCCCGCTGCGCGCCTCGGAGCGCTCGACGGGCACGACAGCGTCGGCGCCCTCGGGCACGACCGCGCCCGTCGAGATCGCGACAGCGGTTCCCGGCACCAGCACGCGACCCGCGGGGAGCCCGGCCGCCGAGGCGCCGTGAAGCTCGAGCGTCCCCGGGGTGTCCGCGGAGCGCACGGCGTAGCCGTCCATCGCGGAGCTGTCGAAGGGCGGAAGGTCGACGAGCGCAGCGGCGTCCTCGGCCAGCACGCGACCTGCCGTCTCCGCAACGGCCACGTCCTCGACGGGCAAGCGATGCGCGCGCTCGAGGACGCACGCCAGCGCCTCGTCGATCGTGAGCAGCGGGGCCACCGGCGAGCACGATAATCCCGCGATGGCCGACGAGGTGGTCGCAGGGAGGTACCGGCTGCTCACACCGCTCGGCCGCGGGGCGATGAGCGCGGTCTGGGAGGCGGAGGACGAGGAGCTCGGCCGCCGTGTCGCCGTCAAGATGCTCGGCCCGGCCGCCGACCGGCAGCGGTTCGAACGCGAGGCGCGCGCGGCGGCCGGCCTGTCGCACCCGAACATCGTCTCCCTCTACGACTACGGCGAGGACCGGGGCCAGCCGTACATGGTGCTCGAGCTGCTCCCCGGCGGGTCGCTCGAGGATCTGCTCGCGTCGGGGCGGCCGCTCGCCGACGCCGACGCGCGGCGGGTCGCGGTCGACGTGGCTGCCGGTCTGGCGCACGCGCACGCACGTGGCCTCGTGCACCGCGACCTGAAGCCGGCGAACATCCTCTTCGACGCCGAGCGGCGGGCGAAGATCGCCGATTTCGGGATCGTCCGCGTCGGCGGCGGCGGCACCCTGACCGAGGCCGGAACCGTGCTCGGCACGGCGGCGTACCTGTCCCCGGAGCAGGCGACGGGCGACCCGGCGACTCCCGCGAGCGACGTCTACTCGTTCGGCGTCGTCGTCTTCCGGATGCTCACCGGGCGGCTGCCGTTCGTGTCGTCGAACGCGATGGAGATCGTGCGCATGCACAAGGAGGTAGCGGCGCCGCAGGTGGCGTCGCTCCGTCCGGACGCCCCGCAGAGCCTCGCGCGGCTCGCCGACGCCGCCCTCGCGAAGAGCCCGGCGGTGCGCCCTCCGGACGGCGCCGCGCTTCTCTTGGAGCTCCGCGGCCAGGCGGCGGAGACGACTCAGGTGCTCCGCCCGCCGGCGAGGGCGCCCCGGCGTCGGCCCCGGGCCTTCGTCGTGGTCGCGCTCGCGGCGGCGCTCCTCGCGGCCGGCGCGGCGGTCGCGGTCGCGGTGACGCGCGGCGGGAGCGGGGCGAGCCCGAGCACCGTGCAGGTGTCGTCGCTCACGCTTCCCGCGGTTCCCCCGCAGGGCTCGGCGACCGAGCCGGTCTCGACGAAGGTGGCCGTCACGACGACGACGGCGGCGACGACGACGACGACGAGACCGACCACGTCCGCTCCTGCGACGACCGCGCCGACGACGACACGCCCCGTGACGACGGCGCCCGCCACCACGGCACCGCTGACGACGGCACCGACGACGACGGCGGTCACGACGACGCCGACGACGGCACCACTCACGACCGCACCGCAGACGACGACGGCGGTCGTCACGACGGCGCCGGCGACCAGCGGCCCGTGATCAGGGAGCCGTGGTCGTGACCGGCGGCGGCGGCTCCGTCGTCGTCACCGGCGGCGGAGGGGCGGTCGTGACCGGAGGCGGTGGAGGCGGGGGGGCGGTCGTGACGGGGGCCGGCTTCGGCGGCGGCGTCCGGGGGGCGGGCGCCGGCTTCGTCGCGGGCCGCGGCCGGGCGCGAGGCGCCGGCGCGGTGGTCGTCGCGGTGGTGGTCGTCGGGACGTACCCGCCCGAGGAGTAGCCGAGCGACCCGTAGGTCGCGTGCTGGAGGCCACGCCAGGTCGGGTATGTGTCGGGCGTCGGGAACTCGACCACCTTCCGGTGCCAGAGCGCGGCGGCCATGTAGGCGTGCCAGATCGGGACGGGGAACGTCGCGCCGGCGACGGCGAGCCCGTGGACGTCCAGCATCGGGATCTCGCCCTTCGGGTAGCCCATCCACACGACCGTCGAGAGCTGCATCGTGTACCCGTCGAACCAGGCGTCGGCGTGGTTCTCCGTCGTCCCGGTCTTGCCGGCGTTCGGATGGGTGCCGTCCCCGGAGCCGGCGCCCGTCCCGTACTCGGCGTTCTGGCGCAGCACGTCGTTGACCTTCCACGCGACGCCCTGCGACAGCGCGCGCTTCGTCTGCGGCTTGCCCCACCCGGAGCTCGTGTCGACGCGACCGCCCGGCAGGATCACCTTCGTGATCGCCGTCGGCTTGGCGTAGATCCCCATCGCCGGGAACGTCGCGTACGCGGCCGCCATGTCGAGCGGCGAGACCGCGAGCGAGCCGAGGCCGATCGACGCGACCGGCGTGTCCGGTTGCATGTGGATGCCGAGGCGATGCGCGAGCTGCCAGACGTACCGCGGCCCGACGTCGAGCGTCAGCTGCGCGTAGACCGTGTTGTCCGATGAGAGCGTCCCGCGCGTGATCGAGGTCGAGCCGAGATAGGTGTGGCCGTACGTCTCGACGTGCCACGGCTGCGCGATGCACCACGGGCCGGTCGAGCAGGTGAACGGCGCCGAGGTGTAGTAGGTCGTGTCCGGATCGACGCCCTGTTCGATCGCCGACGCGAGCACGAACGTCTTGAACGTCGAGCCGGCCTGGCGGCCCGACTGCGCGACGAGGTTGAACTGGTTGCCCTTCGTGCGCACGACGGCTGTCATCGCGCGGATCGCGCCGGTGCCCGGCTCCACCGAGACGAGCGCGGCAGCCGGGTCGCTCTTGTAGGGGAGCACGTCGCGGATCGCCTTGTTCGCGAGACGCTGCAGTCGCGGGTCGATCGTCGTGTAGACCTTCAGGCCGCCCTGGCGCACCGTGTTCGCGCCGTACTCGCGCTGCAGGCTGTCGATCACGTAGGAGAAGAAGTACGGCTCCTTGATGCTCGTGTAGATGCGGCCCGGGTGCAGACCGAGCGAGTTCGAGCGGATCGCGCGGTCGTACTGCGCGATCGTGATGTCGTGGTTCGCGAGCAGTGCGCGAAGCACCTCGTCGCGGCGATCGAGCGCGGCCTGCGCGTCGTGGAACGGGTCGTAGCTCGACGGCGCCTGCGGCAGGCCCGCGAGCAGCGCGGCCTGCAGGAGCGTCAGCTGCCGGGCGTGCTTCGAGAAGTAGGTCTGAGCCGCGGCCTCGACCCCGTACGCGTGGTTGCCGTAGTAGACCGTGTTGAGGTACTCGTCGAG
>DASWRL010000048.1:0-5070 GCA_036403195.1 Gaiellaceae bacterium | reverse complement strand
AGCGGCTGCTCGACCTCTTCCCCCAGCTCGAGCTCGCCGTCTCCGCGACCACGCGGGACCGCCGGCCCGGCGAGGTGGACGGCGTCCACTACTACTTCATCAGCGACGAGGAGTTCGACCGGCGGCTGGCAGCCGACGACTTCCTCGAGTACCACGTGTTCCCGTGGGGGCAGCGTTCGGGGACGCTCCTCTCGGAGATCGACCGAATCGCGGAGCAGGGCAAGGTCTGCGTGCTCGAGCTAGAGACCGAAGGTGCCCTCCGGGTCGTCGACCGGATTCCGGACGCCGTGACGATCTTCGTCACGGCCCCGATCGAAGAGCTCGACCGGCGGCTCCGCGAACGTGACACCGAGAGCGCCGGAGAGATCGGCGAGCGCCTCCGCGTCGCCCGGGAGCAGCTCGAAGTGGCCGATCGCTTCGATTTCCGCGTCGAGAACCACGATCTCGACCGGGCCCTGGGTGAGCTGTCGGAGCTCGTACGCCGGTATGCCGTTCCTGCAGGTACCATGCCGCGACCATGATTCACCCTCGCGTAGACGATCTGCTCCAAAACGTCGACTCGCGCTATGCGCTCGTCATCGTCGCGGCCAAGCGGGCCCGGCAGATCAACAACTACCACCACCAGCTCGGCGAAGGCACCTTCGACGACAATCCGCCGCCGCTGGTCGAGTCGCGCTCGAAGAACTACCTCACGATGGCCATGGAGGAAGTTTCCGAGGGCATGCTCGCATACGAATACGTAAAGCCCAGCAAGTAGGCACAATTCGGGCAATGGCCCGTGTCCTGCTCGGGGTCTCCGGCGGCATCGCCGCCTATAAGGCATGCGAGGTCTGTCGACTGCTGGTCCGGGCCGGCCACGACGTCGTCCCGCTCGTCACGCCGGGCGCGGAGCGCTTCGTCACCGCGGAGACGTTTCGCGCGCTCGCGCGGAGACCGCCCGGCGACGACGTGTATCTCCATCTGACGCGCGCCGACCTGCTCCTCGTGGCGCCGTGCACCGCGAACACGCTGGCGAAGCTCGCGCACGGGCTGGCGGACAACGTTCTCACGGAGGCGGCCCTCGCGCACCGCGGGGCGACGCTCCTGGCACCGGCGATGAACCCGCGCATGTGGTCGCACGCCGCGACGCGGGCGAACGCCGAGACGCTTCGCGCGCGCGGCGTCGTCCTCGTCGGGCCCGACGAGGGCGAGACCGCCGAGGGTGAGCTCGGAGTCGGCCGGATGTCGGAGCCCGAGGACATCGTCCGCGCGGCTGAGGCGCTGCTCGCCGGAACCGGCCCACTCGCCGGCAAGCGCGTGCTGATCTCGGCAGGCGGAACTCGCGAGCCGATCGACGCGGTTCGATTCGTCGGCAACCGCTCCTCAGGCCGGATGGGCGTCGCGCTCGCCGCCGAGGCGCGCCGGCGCGGCGCGCACGTGACTCTGCTGGGCGCGAACCTCACCGTTGCCGCACCCCCAGGCATCGAGGTGATCGCGACGCCGAGCGCCGCCGAGCTCGAGCGGGAAGCCCTGGAACGCGGGCTCTCCGCCGACGTCGTGATCATGGCCGCCGCCGTCGCGGACTACCGGCCCGCCGAGGCGATCTCCACCAAGCGCCCGAAGGACCGCTCCACCTGGACGGTGGAGCTCGAGCCGACGACGGACATCCTCGGCGAGCTCGGCCGGCGCCGGGTGCCGGGCCAACTGCTGGTCGGTTTCGCGGCGGACGAGGGCGAGCGCGGCCTCGAACGCGCCCGCGAGAAGCTCGCCAACAAGAATGCAGACCTCTTCGTCTTCAACGACGTGGGGCGCGACGACATCGGCTTCGACTCGAGCGACAACGAGGTGACGCTTCTGTCGGCGTCCGGAGAGCGGACGGTCGAGAAGGCGCCGAAGTCGGACGTCGCGGCATGCATCCTCGACGAAGTCGAGCGCCTGCTTGGCTGAGCCGCTACGCGCCCCAGCACCGGCCGACCTCGTCGCGGCGATCGCGGCGAACCTCGCCCGCGTCGTCCACGCGCCCGTCGAGACGCTCCGCCTCGTCGTGCTCTGCCTCGTCGCAGAGGGCCACCTGATCATCGAGGACTTTCCCGGCGTGGGGAAGACGATGCTCGCGAAGGCGCTCGCGCGCTCTGTCGACTGCGACTTCTCGCGCCTCCAGTTCACGCCGGACCTGCTGCCCTCCGACGTCACCGGCGTGAACGTCTTCGACCAGCGTACGAACGAGTTCGAGTTCCGCCCGGGTCCCGTGTTCGCGAACCTCCTCCTCGTCGACGAGGTGAACCGCGCCTCGCCGAAGACACAGGCGGCGCTCCTCGAGTGCATGCAGGAGAGCCAGGTCACCGTCGACGGCGTCTCGTATCCGCTGGACCGGCCCTTCATGGCGATCGCGACCCAGAACCCGATCGAGTACGAGGGCACCTATCCGCTGCCGGAGGCACAGCTCGACCGGTTCACGATGCGGCTCGCGCTCGGTTACCCGACGCTCGCCGAGGAGGCGAAGATGCTCGACGAGCAGACGCACGTGCCGCCGCTGGAATCCCTCGAGCCGGTCGCGGACGCCGCCGACGTGATCCGGCTTGCAGAGCAGGCCCGCGAGGTCTACGTCGAGGACAGCCTCAGCCGCTACGTCGTCGCGCTCCTGCGGCAGACGCGCGCCGACTCGCGCCTCTATCTCGGAGCGAGCCCGCGCTCCGGCATCGCGCTCCTGCGCGTCGCCAAGGCGCGGGCGCTGGCAGACCGCCGGGACTACCTCGTGCCCGACGACGTGAAGGCGGTCGCCGCAGTCGTTCTCTCGCACAGGCTGATCCTCGGTCCCGAGGCGCGGTCGGCCGGGCTCGGCGGCGAGGCGATCGTCGCCGAGGCGCTCGAGAAGACACCAGTCCCGGTATGACGCCCAGGGGCCGCGCGGTCCTCGGCGTCGGCGTCGTCGTCTACGCCGCCGCCTGGACATTCGGCTCGCGCGCCCTGTATCCCGTGGCGACGGGGCTCGTCTTCGCCGTCGCCGTCGCCGTCGCCTGGGTTCGCCTCTCGGCGCGGCCACCGCACGTCAGCCGCCACGGTGCCGCCCGCGACGTCGTCGAAGGGGACGACGTGAGCATCGAGCTGTTGATCGAGTCGACGTCGACGGTGCCGCCGCCGACCCTCGTCGCACACGAGCGCGCAGGCCGTCTCGGCGAGCGGCGTGTCGAGCTCCGCCGCGCCTCTCGCGGCGCCTATCGGGCCCGCTACGAGCTTCCCGCCGTTCCGCGCGGCCGGTATCCGTTCGACGAGGTTCGGCTCACCGTCGAGGACCCCTTCTCGCTTGCGCGAGCCGAGCTCGTGCAGGGGGAGCCGCAGGCGCTCGTGGTCTATCCGCGTCTCACGGCGCTCGACCGCCTCTTCTCTGAGGGCGGCGCGCACGCGCAGGAAGGCCGGCGGCTGCTGCTCCAGCGGCCGACCGGCTTCGAGCTCCACAGCGTCAGGGAGTACGCGCACGGAGAGTCGTTGCGCAAGGTGCACTGGCGCTCCACGGCGCGTCGCGGCCGGCTCATGGTGAAGGAGCTCGAGGACGCGCCGCGCGACGAGGTGGCCGTGCTCCTCGACGGCGACGCGAGCGCGGTGGTGGGGGACAGCTTCGAGGTGGCGGTGCGGGCCGCCGGATCGATCCTCCAGGCCCATCACAGGCGGAACCGGCGCTGCGCGCTGGTGGTCAATTCCGCCGCACGGGAGTCGCAGCCGATCGCGACCGAAGGGCACTGGCGCCGCGCGCTCGAGCTGCTGGCGGCAACGGAGCCGACCGCGGACACCCCGGCATTCGCGTTGCTCCAGGCTGACGGAGGCGTCGCAGCGCGCTCACTCGAGCTCGTCGTCGTCACGTCGCGGATCGACGTCCGGCTGGTGGACCGCCTCGTCCAGCGGGCGCTGTCCCGACGCGGCGTCTCGCTCGTGTACGTCGAGGCCGTGCCAGGCCCACAGCCGCAGCTGCTTCGGCTCCAGGCCGTGGGAATTCCCGTCGCCGTCGTCCGCGCGCGGGACGATCTGGCCGTCGCGCTCGGATCGTCGGAGGCGCGCGTTGCGTAGGACCGCACTCGTCGCTGCCATCGCCGGCTCGGTGATCGCGGCCGCGTGGGCCTCCCTCGAGGAACCGCGCGTGAGCCTGGGGCGACTCGCCTTGGTCGCGCTACTCGCAGTCCTTCCCGCACTCGCGCGGCGCCCGGGCCTGCGGGTCGCACTGCTCGTGCCCGCGGCCATCCTCGCCGCTCGCGTCGCATTCGCGACCTCGCTGCTGCATCCGTTGCGCATGGCCGCACGCGTCGGCTCCGGATTCGGGGGCGGGTTCCTCGACTTCTACGACGTCCAGGTGCCGTTCGACGCGCGGTTGCACGCCGACATGCGAAGCGTCGTGCTCGTGGCGGTCTTCGGGTTCGTCGCCGCGCTCTCGCTTGCCGTTGCGTTCCGGCTCCCACTCGTGGGCGCGCTCATCCTGCTCGCAGGCGCCGGGTGGCCGGCCACGCTCGCCGGGCCGGCCGGCGGCCTTGGGCGCGGGGTCGCGATCCTGCTCGGGGTGCTCGTCGTGCTCGGCGGCCTCACGACGCGGCGGGTGCCTCGCGCGGCCGTCCCCGTGGCCGCCGCGCTCGCGATCGCGGCCTTCGTCGCCTCGAGCTCCTCGGCCGTCGCGAAGGGCGAGCTCGTCGGCTGGCAGAGCTGGGACTTCTACACGGCGCCGGCCGCGCCGGTCAGCGTCTCGTACGCCTGGGACGCGCAGTACGACGGCCTGCGGTTCCCCGACAAGCGGACGACCGTGCTCGAGATCAAAGCCCCGCCGACGGCGCTCTACTGGCGCGCCGCCCTTCTCGACGTCTTCGGGGCCGACCGGTGGACCGAGGGGCCACTTCAGGCAGCGGACGTGCTCGAGCCGCCGGCTGCCCGGAACCGGAAGAACTGGATCCGCCAGGACGTCACCGTCGGCGCGCTGATCGACACGCACCTCGTCGGCGGCGACACGCCCGTCGCCTTCGACGCAGGCGATGCACCGGTCGTTCGGCCGGCGCCGGGGACGATGTACCTCCCGGCAGGGCTCACGCGCGGGCTGCGCTACACCGCGTGGAG
>DASWRL010000047.1:0-68546 GCA_036403195.1 Gaiellaceae bacterium | reverse complement strand
GCGCTCGTCGTCGTGCGACGCGCGGTCGAGGAGCTTGAGCGCGACGATCCGCCCGCTCGCGGTCTCGCGGGCCGCGTAGACCTCCGAAACGGCGCCGCGCCCGAGAAGGGACTCGATCTCGAATCCCGCGACGACGGCGCCGGGGGCGAGCTCCACTGGCATGCGCCCGCCAATACTCGGTCAGTTGGACCGACAACGCAACGGCCGCCGGGCCCGGGGGCCGGTCATGTCCGACCCCGCCCCCGCAGCCATGCGCGAGAAACCGTCGCGCGCCCGTCACCGACCTGCGACTTCCCCTGGAGATCCCCCACCGCCGCCGAGACACGTCCGGTGGCAGCCACCGCGCGCCGCGCGCGCTCGCTCAGAGGAGCGTGCGGTACAGCTCGACCACGCGCTCGGCGATCGTGCGCCAGCCGAAGTCGGCGACGGCGGCCGCGCGGCCCGCTTCGCCGAAGCGGGCCGCCTCCGCGGGATCGGCGAGGAGGCGGTTCACGCGCTCCGCGATGTCGCGCGCGAACCGACCCGGGTCGCGGGGCTCGTGCGACGGGTCGTCGACCGGATCGAACGGCACGAGCAATCCCGTGACTCCGTCCTCCACGACCTCCGGGATGCCGCCCGTCGCGGTTGCGACGACCGGCGTCGCGCACGCCATCGCCTCGAGGTTCACGATCCCGAGCGGCTCGTAGATCGAGGGGCAGACGAAGACCGCGGCATGCGTGAGGAGCTGGATCACCTCGCGCTTCCCGAGCATCCGGTCGATCCAGACGACGCCCTGCCGCTCGGCGCGCACGCGCGCGAGCTTCTCCTCGATCTCCGCGGCGAGCTCCGGCGTGTCGGCGGCGCCGGCGCAGAGCACGAGCTGCGCGGAAGGATCGATCGCGGCGGCTGCGTCGAGCAGGTGCGTCAGTCCCTTCTGGCGCGTCACGCGACCGACGAAGAGCACGTACTGACGCGCCGGGTCGACGGCGTTCCGCTCGACGAGGTCGGTCGCGTCGTCGGGGCGGTACTCGTCGGTGTCGATCCCGTTCCCGATCACGCTGACGCGCGCGGCGTCGACCTTCGGGTACGCGCGCAGCAGGTCGTTGCGGTGCTCCTGCGACACCGCGATCACGGCGTCGGCCGCCTCGAGCGCGGTTTGCTCGCACCACGTCGACACGGCGTATCCGCCGCCGAGCTGCTCCGCCTTCCACGGGCGCAGCGGCTCGAGGCTGTGCACCGTCGCGACGTGCGGCACGCCGTGGACGAGTTTCGCGAGGTGGCCGCCGAGGTTCGCGTACCAGGTGTGGCTGTGGACGATCTGCGCGTCGACGTCCGCCGCCATCGCGAGGTCGACCGAGACGGCCGCGAGCGCGGCCGCGTGCGGCGCGGATCCCGACACGCGCTCCCACGGCCGGTACGCGACGACCGGTGGGCGCCCCGCGCGGTCGGCGCCGAAGCAGTGGACGGTGACGTCGACCAGCGCGTCGAGCTCGCGCGCGAGGTACTCGACGTGGACGCCGGCGCCGCCGTAGACCTCTGGCGGGTACTCGCGCGTCAGCAGGGCGACGCGAAGCGCGTCCGCGTCACGCATCCACGACCGCGTTCTTGCCCACGACGACGACGCCGTTCTCGGACACGTCGAAGCGCTTGCGGTCGAGCTCCGGGTCGACGCCGATCTGCGCGCCCGGTGCGACGCGCACGTTCTTGTCGAGGATCGCGTTGCGGATCACGGCGTTCCGCCCGACCTCCACGTCGTTGAGCAGGACCGAGCGCTCGATCTCGGCGTACGAGTGCACGCGGACGCCGGGCGACAGGACCGACCGTCGCACGCGGCCCCCGGAGACGATCACGCCCGCGCAGACCAGCGAGCTGACCGCCTGCCCCGTCCGGCCTTCCTCCTCGACGACGAACTTCGCGGGCGGCAGCGGCTCGTGCCACGTGTGGATCGGCCACGCGCGGTTGTACAGGTTGAACGCCGGGACCGTCGACACGAGGTCCATGTGGGCGTCGTAGTACGAGTCGAGCGTCCCGACGTCGCGCCAGTAGCCGCGCTCCTCGTCCTTCGCGCCCGGCACGTCGTTCGAGTTGAAGTCGTAGACGTACGCCTCGCCGCGCGCGACGAGCATCGGGATGATATTCCCGCCGAGGTCGTGGCGCGAGCTGTCGTCGGTCGCGTCCTCGCTGACGGCGTCGACGAGGGTCTTCGTGCTGAACACGTAGATGCCCATCGACGCGTAGACGTGCTCCGGGTCGTCGGGCAGCCCGACCGCGTCGGCCGGCTTCTCGTGGAAGGCGGCGATCCGGTGCCCGTCGGGGGCCGGCTCGATGACGCCGAACTGGCTCGCCTCGGCGATCGGCACGCGGATCCCGGCGACGGTCACGCCGGCGCCGCACGCGATGTGCCGCGCGACCATCTGCTCCGGCTCGATCCGGTAGATGTGGTCGGCGCCGAACACGCAGATGTAGTCGGCGTTCTCGTCGTGCACGAGGTTGAGGCTCTGGAAGATCGCGTCCGCCGAGCCCTGGTACCAGTGCGGCCCGACACGCTGCTGGGCCGGGACCGGCGCCACGTAGTTGCCGAGGAGCGGCGACAGGCGCCACACCGTCGTCACGTGACGGTCGAGGCTGTGGCTCTTGTACTGCGTCAGCACGACGATCCGCAGGTAGCCGGCGTTGACGAGGTTCGAGAGGGCGAAGTCGATGAGGCGGTAGTGGCCGCCGAACGGGACGGCCGGCTTCGCGCGATCGGCCGTGAGGGGCAGCAGGCGCTTGCCCTCGCCGCCGGCGAGCACGATCCCGAAGACGCGCGCGCTCACGCGCGCACCCTACGCCGCCGCGGCTGCCGTGACCATGCCCGGCGTGGGGTTGCCCTCGTCGCGGTAGGGCTATCTCGTGGCGCACCACCTCCAGCTCGCCGTCTCGCTCGCGTGCCTGCTCGCGACGCTCGCGACCGCGGTCGCGCAGCCGCGGTGGCTGCCGGAGGCGGTCGCTGCGGCCGGCGGCGCGCTCGTCGTCCTCGCGGTCGGCGCGGTCAGCCCCGCCGGCGCGTGGCACACGGTCACCGGGATCGCGCCGACCGTCGGCTTCCTCGCGGCGCTGCTGCTCCTCGCCGACGGCTGCCGCCGCGAGGGCCTGTTCGCCTGGGTCGGCGCGGCGATGGCGAGCGGAGCGGCCGCGAGCCCGCAGCGGCTGCTCGCGCTCGTGTTCGTGGCGGCGAGCGCCGTGACGATCTCGCTCGGGCTCGACCCGACCGTAGTCCTGCTGACGCCGGTGGTGATGGCGACGGCGGCGCGCCTGCGGATGAGCCCCAGGCCGCACGTCTACGCGTGCTCGCACCTCGCGAACTCGGCGTCGCTCCTGCTCCCGATCTCGAACCTGACGAACCTGCTCGCATTCCACGAGAGCCGCGTCTCGTTCCTGCGGTTCGGCGCACTGATGGCGCTGCCGACGCTCGGCGTGATCGGGGTCGAGTGGATCGTGTTGCGCGGCTTCTTCCGCCGCGAGCTCCACGTGCCGGCCGAGGGCGAGGCCGAGGCCGCTGTCCTGCGGACGCCGAGGTTCGCACTCGGGGTCGTGGCCGCGACGCTCCTCGCGTTCCTCCTCGCCGAGCCGGCCGGCATCGCGCCGCTGTGGGTCGCCGCGGCGGGCGCCGCAGCGATCCTCGCCCCGGCGATCGTTCGCCGGCGGGCGCCGGCGCGGGGCGCGATCCGCGCGATCGAGCCGTCGTTCCTGCTCTTCGTCGTCGGCCTCGGGGTCGTCGTCGCCGCGGCGGGGGCCACGGGCCTCGGCCCCGCGGTGCGCGCGGTCATCCCAGGCGGGACGTCCCTCGCCGACCTCCTGCTCGTCGCGGCGGTCGGCGCGTTGCTCGCGAACCTCGTCAACAACCTGCCCGCGATCCTGATCCTCGCTCCCGCCGCCGCGGCCGCCGGCCACGTGTCGGTGCTGGCCGCGCTGATCGGGGTGAACGTGGGGCCGAACCTCACCTACACCGGCTCGCTCGCGACGCTCCTCTGGCGGCGGCGCCTCCGCGCCGAGCACGCCGACGTCGAGCTCGGCGAGTTCGTCCGGCTCGGCGCGCTGACCGTGCCGCCCGCGCTCGTCGTCGCGACGGCGCTGCTGTGGGCGGGGGCGCGGCTCGGGCTGTGAGGGAGCGCGTAGATTGCACCGGTGGAGGACGAGCCGCCGATCTGCGCGACCTGCGGCGTGACGATGGTGCCCGCCGTGCTCAGCGCGTTCGACGCCGACGGCGACTGGGTCTGCCTCGAGTGCGAGGAACGGGGAGAGGACGCGTAGCGCGCGACGCCGCGCCGGGCGCGTTCCGTACACTTCTCGCATGGACGACGGTCTCGAGAAGGCGATCCTCGCCGGCGGGTGCTTCTGGGGGATGCAGGACCTGATCCGCAAGCGTCCCGGCGTCGTCTCGACGCGCGTCGGCTACAGCGGCGGCGACGTCGCGAACGCGACCTACCGCAACCACGGCACGCATGCGGAGGCGATCGAGATCGTCTTCGATCCGGACCTGACGTCGTATCGCGAGCTGCTCGAGTTCTTCTTCCAGATCCACGACCCGACGACGACGAACCGCCAGGGGAACGACGTCGGGACGAGCTACCGCTCGGCGATCTTCTACGTCGACGACGAGCAGCGCCGCGTCGCCGAGGACACGATCGCCGACGTCGAAGCCTCCGGCCTTTGGCCCGGGCGCGTCGTGACCGAGGTCGCCCCGGCGGGCCCGTTCTGGGAGGCCGAGCCGGAGCACCAGGACTACCTCGAGCGATACCCGAACGGCTACACGTGCCACTTCCCGCGGCCGGGCTGGGTCCTGCCGCGTCGCGCCGGCGCAGTCGACGCACGCTGACGCAGGGTAAGGCTCGCGCCGTGTCGGCTGCTAGGCTGGCCGTGCCGCCGGCAGCACGAGCACGCGACGCGAGGAGCACCCAGTGGCTGCGCGGAATCCCCGGACGATCGTGAACACGCCTGCGCCCGCAGCGGACGGAGCACAGCCCGACTTCGCCGTCGGCGACGTCGTCGTGTACGCGTCCCACGGGATCGGGCAGGTCACGTCGGCCGGGCCCGACGGCCCGGACGGACCGACGATCACGCTCAGCTTCGAGAGCGGGATGACGGTCCGCCTGCCGATGGCCCGCGCCGTCGAGGCGCTCCGGCACCCCGCCGACGACGCCGAGCTCGCCGACGTCGAGCGGGCGCTCCGCGCCGACGAGGATGCGCCCGCCGAGCCGTGGGCGCGCCAGCACCGGCGGACGCGAGAGAAGCTGACGTCGGGCCGGGCGGCGGACCTCGCCGAGGTCGTGCGCGACGGCGTCCGGCGCGAGCAGCGCCGGGCGGCGAGCGGCGGGACGACCGCGCCCAGCGACCGCGACCTCTACCTCCGTGCTCGCGCCCTCCTGACTGCCGAGATCGCCCTGTGCCGCGGCATCCAGCCGGCGGCCGCGGAGGCGTGGATCCTCGAGCAGGTCACAGCGGCGCCGCCGGGCCCGGCGCGCCGCCGCTGAGCACACGACCTGCTACGGTTCGCCCCGATAATCGAGCGAGTACTGGTTGCGCGGTGTTGCGCTTCCCCTGCCCGTTCTTTCGTGGTGGAGGAGGTGTTTGTATGGCAACCGGAACCGTAAAATGGTTCAACGATGCGAAGGGGTATGGGTTCATCACCCCTTCCGAGGGTGGCAAGGACGTATTCGTCCACCACTCGTCGATCGTCGCCGAGGGCTACAAGTCGCTCGCAGAGGGCGCCCAGGTGCAGTTCGAAGCGGTCGAGGGAGCGAAAGGCCCCGAGGCGAAGAGCGTCGTCGCCGTCTAGCCGTGCGCGTCGGCCGCGCGCGAGGGTTCGCGCGCGGCCGCGCCGCCTGAAAGGAGCGGCCTTGCAGGGAACAATGCTGTGGTTCAATCCGGCCAAGCGGCACGGCTTTCTCCGGAGTGACGAGGGGGAGCGTCTGCGGGTCGACGAGGAAGGCCTCGCCGCGCGCGAGGAGTTCGGGGAGCGCTGCCGCGGGATGCGAGTCGAGTTCGAAATCGCTCCCGACGCGGTCGAGGAGGCGCGGGCCGTGAACGTCACGGTCGTGCCGCTCTTCGCCGCGCGCCGCGCACGCTCTCGGGGGCGGCGCTGATGGGCAGGAGAAGCCCACAGTCCGTGCTCAAGCGCGCGCGCGAGCAGGCGCTGCGCGAGAAGCGGGAGATGAAGCAGGCGAAGAAGGATGCGCGCGCCGAGGCGCGCCGGCGCGGCGACGAGCCGACGGACGGTGACGTCGACATCGACGGCGAAGTCGAGGTCGACGAGGCCGCGGACACGGACGCAGGCGCGAGCGCAGACGCGGGGTGACCCGGTTCGAGGGCTCCGGGCTCGAGGGGGCGTCGCAGCTCGGGTACGAGCAGACGCTCGAGGCGCTGCTGAGCCTGATCGGGCGCCCGGTGCTGGTCCTGTTCTCCGGCGCGGGCGGCGCGCCGTTCATCTTCGGGATCCTCTCCGGCCGCCTCGAGCGCGGGGAGATCGACGACCGGTTGCAGGAGGTGCTCCTCCGCGCCGACGACGCCGCCGTCGAGACGCTGTTCTTCCACGTCGGGTCGCGGCAGAACGGGTTCGTCGTCCGCCCCGACGAGTTCGAGCGCGCGTTCTGGCGCGGCGACGGCCAGCTCGTCGTGCACGTGGGCCGGTGCGCGATCACCGTCCTCGTCGGCGGTGAGCTGGGGAGGGTGCTCGAGCGGTGACGCTCAGCTTCGAGGCGTCGGTCGTCCGTCTCGCGCGTCTCGCCGCTGTGCGGGGCGGCACGATCACCGCGGGCGACGTCGAGCAGGACGAGCTGCTGGCCGGCGACCACGGCACGACGTCGGCGGCCGCGCGCATGCTCGCCGGCGGGACCGAGGTCGTGTCGGAGCCGTCGACGGACCCCGTCCGCTGGTTCCCGTACGCGCAGCTGACGTTCACGCGGATGCTCGCAGCCGGTGGCGCAGGCGTCGAATGATCGACACGGCCGATATCGGCGGGGATGTCAGCGAGCGCCCGAAGCTTCGCGGGGTTCTGCACGCCGTCGCATTCGGCGTGTCGTGCGTCGTCGGCATCCTCTTCGTCGCGTCTGCCCCCGCCGCCCACGCGTTCGCCGCTGCGACGTTCGCGGTCACGGCGAGCCTCATGCTCGGGACGAGCACGCTCTACCACCGCGTCACGTGGGGGCCGCGCGGCCGGCTCTGGATGCGCCGCGCCGACCACGCCGGCGTTTTCCTCCTGATCGCCGGGACGTACACGCCGGTCGCGCTGATCAGCCTCCACGGCGCCTGGCGCTCGACGGTGCTCGCCGTCGTCTGGAGCGGGGCGATCGTCGCGACGCTCGCGAAGATGTGCTGGGTCGCGGCGCCGAAGTGGCTGTCGGCGGTGGTCGGCGTCGCCCTCGGCTGGGCCGGCGTCGTCGCGATGCCGCAGCTCGCCCACAACGAGGGGATCGCCCCCCTCGTGCTGCTCGGGGCGGGAGGGCTCGCCTACACGGCGGGCGCCGTCGTCTACGCGCGCCGCCGCCCGGACCCGCTGCCGCGCGTCTTCGGCTACCACGAGCTCTTCCACGCTCTGACGATCGTCGCGCTCGTGTGCCAGTACGTCGCCGTCGCGGTGTTCATCGTCGGCGTCGACTGAGCCGCGCCCGCAAAGCGCGCGCAAACAGCGCGCAAAGAGGCGCCCCCTAGCGTCCCCTGCGTCATCAACGACAGGAGGACGACATGAAGCTCAAGGTGCTCGGAGTGCTCTTCGTCTGTGCGCTGGCCGGCGCGACGGCGTCGTCGGCGTCGGAGCCGCCGATCATGGCGAAGGCGATGGCCGTGGGCGCGATGCAGGCGACGACCATCCGCGCGCAGACGGGGTCGATGGTGCTCGACTCGATCACGATCCAGCCGGGCGGCAACTTCGGCTGGCACACACACGGCGCACCGGTCGCCGTCGTCGTGACGGGCGGGACGCTCACCGTGTTCGACCCGTCCGTCGGGGGCTGCAAGCCGTTCAAGGTGGGGAAGGGGCAGTCGTTCGTCGAGCCGGCGAACCACGTCCACCTCGCCCGCAACGACGGCACGAAGCGGGTGACGCTCTACGCGCTCTACCTCGGGATCGGCAAGCCGTCGCAGGCGAACGTCGCCGCGGGCGAGCCCGACGGTTGCAACGCCTGAGGCGCGCCCGTCCGCCGGGGGAGGCCGCTCACGCTCAGTCCCGCGGCCTCCCCCGGCCGTCGCGACGCGCTGCGCCGGCGCCGTCGTCCGGGCCCGGCCCGATACGTGCGAGCGCGTCGTCGAGCAGCCGTCGGAGGCTCTGCTGCTCGGCGGCCGACAGGGAGGCGACCTCACGGGCGTGCGTGCGGGCGACTTCCTCGGGATCGTTCGGGTGACGCGGGTCGGGTTGAGCCATGGCAGGGCCTCCGTATGAGCTTCAAGGCGGCGACGTACTACTTCTAATCGGCATGGCCGCGAAAAACACGAGTGCGGCCGGAGCGCGCTACGCGGGGACCGTGAAGCAGAAGACCGTTCCCTGCTCGTCACCGGGCTCGATCCAGATCCGGCCGCCGGCGCGCTCCACGATGCGCTGGCAGATCGCGAGGCCGATCCCCGTGCCCGGGACGTGGTTCGACCGGCCCGCGCGGTTGAAGAGGTCGAAGACCTTCTGGCGGTCGTCGTCCTCGATCCCGATCCCGTTGTCGGCCACGCAGAACTGCCAGTGCGCGCCGCTGCGCGCGGCGGTGATCTCGACCCGGGCGGGCACGCCGGGCCGTGCGAACTTGACGGCGTTCGCGATGAGGTTCCGGAAGACGAGCCGGAGCTGCGCCGGGTCGGCCGTCACCACCGGAAGGTCGGCGTAGGTGACGACGGTGCCGCTCGCGGCGGCGCGGTCGCGGAGCTCCGCGCACACGTCGTCGACGAGCGCCGTCGTCGCGACCTCCTGCCGCGAGCCGCCGCGACCGGCGCGGGAGAGATCGAGGATGTTCTCGATCAGGACCTGCATCCGCTCGCAGCCCTCGACGGCGGTCTCGAGGACGGCCTTCGCCGGCTCGTCGCCGCCCGTGAAGCGTGCGCCGACCGTCTGCACGGCGCCGCGGACGACGGTGAGCGGCGCGACGAGCTCGTGCGCGGCGACGAACGCGAACCGCTCGAGGTCGACGTTCGAGCGCCGCAGCTCGGTGCGCTCGGCCTCGGTCGCGAGGCTGTCGGCGCGCTGCGACATCAGCCGCTCGAGCCGGATCCGCAGCTCCTCCGGCCGGATCGGCGTGACGACGACGTCGTCCGCCTGACGCCAGCTCTCGAGCGTGAGCCGCTCGGCCTCGCGGGGCGTCGCGACCAGGAGGCACGGGAGGAACGCGGGTCGCGAGCGGCTGCGCAGCCGCTCGATCCGGTCACGGTCGCGCGCGAACGCCGCAGCGTCTGCGACGACGAGGTCGACGTCGTCGTCGGGTGTCTCCGGCGCGGAGATCGCGTCCGCGCGCAGCGACTGCTCGACCCACGTCTGGAGCAGTCGCCGGTTGCCCCGGTGGTGGACGAGGAGGAGGACGCGCGGCATCGGCCCCCTCAGTCGCCGCGGGACGAGCCGTCGACCCGGTCCGCCACGCCGCGCAGGATCCCGCGCAGCCCGGTGAGCGGCTCGCCCACCTCGATGCCGTGCGCCGTGATCGTCAGCTCCCGCAGCTTCTTCTCGAAATCCGTCGACCGCTTCTTGAGGACTCCGATGACCCGGCGAAGCTCGCTGTCGATCTCCACGTAGCGGAGGAACACGATGTTGTCGGCGAGGTAGGAGAGCCCGACCTCGGTCGCGCGGAAGTCGCCGGTGACCGACGTGACCTCGTAGAGCACGATCACGGTCGCGCCCATGTTCCGCAGGTAGCGGCACAGCGCGTGGACGTGCTCGACGAGGTTCTCGCCGCGGATCGCCAGCCGGTACCCCGACAGGCTGTCGAGGACGACCAGCTTCGCCTCCCGCTGCTCCACCTCCTCGCGGACCGCGATCGCGAACTGGTCCGCGGTGTACTCCAGCGGCTCCGCCTCGACGATCGAGAGCGACCCCGCCGCGACCATCTTCGAGATCGGCATGCCGATCGCCTCCGACCGATGCACGAACGTCGCCGTCGCCTCCTCGAAGGTGTAGATCACCGATCGCTCGCCGCGCAGCGCGGCCTCCTTCGCGAACTGCGTCGCAAGCGTCGTCTTCCCGACGCCGCTCGGGCCGGTCACGAGGCTGATCGACCCGCGCTCGATGCCGCCGCCGAGCAGCACGTCGAGGCGCTCGATCCCGGTTCCGATCTGCTCGTCGCGGTACGGCCGCGCGTGCGCCTCGGGAACGAGTCGCGGGTACACCTCGAGGCCGTGGTCGGTGATGCGCAGCGAGTGGCGTCCGAGGCGGAAGGGGGACCCGCGCAGCTTCGTGACGGAGACGATCCTGCCGCCTTGGGGCGAGTACTCGAGGTGGAGGACGCCGTCGCTCATGAACTGCAGGTCCTCGTCGGCCCGGCGGTCGGAGCTCCCCGACGCGAACACGACGGTCGCGCCTTCGCCGACGAAGAACCGCAACAGCGCGTGCGCTTGCCGCCGGAACTCGACCACGTCCTCGGCGAGGTGCCGCCCCTGCGTCAGCGCGTCGAGGAACACCCGCGTCGGGCGGGTCTCGCGCACCGCGGCCACGACGGTCGACACGTACCGCGTCCGTTCGGCGTCGCCTGGCTCGAAGACGTCGTAGGTGTCGGCGACCTCGAACTCGTTCGGGTCGGGCGTGAAGTCGAGGAAGTCGACGCCGTCCATCGGCACGCCGATCGACGCGGCGTCCTGGCGGACGGCCTCCTGCGTTGCGCCCTGTGTCAGGAAGAGGACCCGCTCGTCGCGCGCCGCGCCGTCGGCCAGGAAGTGGAGCCCGAGCGCGGTCTTCCCGACCCCAGGCTCGCCCCGCACCATGTAGGTGCGGCCGGGAAGGAACCCGCCGCAGAGGATCGTGTCGAGCCCGGCGACGCCGGTCGAGAGGCGCGTATCGACGGTCGAGGGGTCGGGTGAGGCTCGGTGTGTCGCCATTCGTCGAGCTCGCGGACGGGGGTCGGGTCGAGCGGCGGTCAGTTCCTTCCCGTGCGGCGCCCGAACGCAAACCGTGGTCACCCGCCGCAGCACGAGTGGGCGCAGGCGCGGATCGCGGCACGAACCGGCGCCATGCTCGTCTTCGGCGAGCCGTCCGCGTAGCGCGTCCCGCTCTGCAGCCCCTCGAGGCGCGGCTCGTCCTGGACGTGGAAGAACAGGAGAAGCTCGACCGTCGGCTGGCAGGCGGCGAGCTCGAGGGCGGAGCGGTAGTACCGCGCCTGCGTCTGCTCCGGCACGGCCTCGACGACCTCGCTGCCGCTGTAGAGGGCCGCCTTGGCGGGCGGGATCCGCGTCTCGACGCCGTACTCGCCGTAGACGATCGGCAGGTCGCGGCCGTCCTGCGCGGTGCCGCCGAACGCCCGGCCGAGCAGCTCGCGCACCTTCTCGTAGTCGGCGATCCCGAGCGACGTCGAGTGCGGGTGCCTCAGCGTCGGCGGCACGCGCGGCGTCTCGCCGTACGGATGGAGGGAGAGCGCGTCCATGATCGGCCGCCGCCGGCCCGATGCGCGGTACGCCGCGCCGAGATCGAGGAGGAAGCGCGTCGGCGAATGCGTCTGCCGTGCGGCCTGCGGATCGTCGGAGCCGCGCGCGGCGAGGCCGGCGCCGATCACCTCGACGTCCGAGCGCGCCTTCTTCACCGCGTCGTACGTCTGCGCGAGCAGCGCCTCGAACGCCCGCGCCGCTGCATCCTGGCCGTCGGGGGTGAACTGCGGGAGCCAGAAGAGGTTCAGGTTCGGCTCGTTGCCGACGATCACTGCGTGCAGCTGCGGCAGCGCGTGCACGATCGCGGCCGCGTAGGCCGCGAATTCCTCACGGCCGCTCTCGTCGAGTGGCGTGCTCGAGCTGAACGAGTAGATCGCGACGACCGGCGCGACGCCGGCGTCGACCGCCGCGGCGGCGGCGCGCCGCAGCGACTCGAGCTCGCCGGCGGCCGGGGCGTCGAGGCCGCGCGTCCAGGTCGAGCTGAGCACGACGACGTCGAAGCCGGACCGGGCCGCGAGCTGCATCGCAGCCTTCGCGTCGCCCGCCTTCGCCACGTCTTCGACCGCGCCGACCCGAAGCCGGTGCGGCGCCGCCGAGCCGCAGCCTGCGGCGAGGACGGACAGCGCGACGAGGCAGAGGGCTCTAGTCAAGTACTGCAGTCAACCCCGCGTGAGTGATTGTGTGAAGCGGTGGCCCGGACGGATCATTGGCGTGTTCCCTCGCGCCCGATGCGGCGGGGCGCGAAGGACATTTGGGGGGTAGAACACAGGACGGCAGCGAGGCTCATGCGGCAGCCTCGCTCGTCCTGTTTTCCCTCGTACCGGGGATGGCGCAACCCTCTGCTCTGGGTAGGGTGTGTGCGAGGGGCCGCGCGGAAGCCGCGGAAGCCGCAGCCGTCGGGAGTACCGCGGCCCCTCATCTCTTTCCCTCGTCCGGCGTCATCGCCCGTTCCGTGAGCGGGACGAGGACGAATGGGACCAGCAGCGGTGCGATGACGAGCTGGATCCAGTCGAAGAGCGTGTTCCCGCGGAAGCCGGTCCAATGCCAGTGGTAGCCGTAGCCGCCGGCGATCGCGACGGCGAGGAACATCGTCGCGAACGCGGCGGCGGCGACGTGCCTGCGGCGCACTCCGCCCGTGAGGTCGGTCCACACGGGGATGAGTGCGATCGCGAGCGGCAGGAGGAGGAGCTCGAGCCAGTCCCAGAGCTCGTTGCCCGGAAAACCCGTCCAGCGAAGGTCGAACGCGTACCCCGCCGCGACGAGCACGCCGAAGCACGCGACGAGCGCGGCCGCGGCGAGTCGATGCCTGCGGCCGAGCCGGGCGCGATGCCGAAGCCAGAGCGGGCCTGCGACGAACGCGAGCGGCAGCACGAAGACGTGGAGCCAGTCCCAGAGCTTGGCGTCGGGCTCGAATCCCGTCCAGTGCCAGCCCCGGCCGTAGCCGCCCCAGAGCACGACGGCGAACGCGCACGCCGCCGCGAGCACGGCGACGCGCGTCGCGCCGGAGCGGCGGAGCGAGGAGCGGGTCAGCCCTGCCGCGCGAGCCGTTCGGCCTGGTCCAGCCAGGCGTTCACGTCACGGATGACGCGCTCGCGCGCCGGGATCCCGTTCGGGAACAGTGCGGCGAGGAGGGCGTCGCGGTCGACGGAGCCGTCACGCGGTGCGCGCGTTGCGCGGGTCGCGCGTGCTGCAGTCGTCGATCTCCGCGACGACGCACCGGCGACGCCATGAGCGCGACTGCGATGCGCGCCGAGCGCTGCGGGGCGAGCGAATGTCTTGCCGCACTCGGGGCAGGCGAATGTCGCGCCGGCACTCGAGCTTGCTGCTGCAGGACGCCGCGTCGACGTCGTCGATCTCTTCGCGGAGCTCTTGCGTGTCGCGGTCTTGCGTGTCGCGGTCTTGCGTGTCGAGGACTTGCGAGTCGCGGTCTTCGAGCGGGGTCTTGGCACGTCGGGATCACCTCGTTGCGATGTTGTCGGTGTGAGGAACGTAGCTGAATGCGCGCAATTGCGCGTTGCCCGCCCCGATTACTCGAGTTCAGTCGGAGTGTCGCTCGCCGGGTTTTGGCGTCCGGCGAGGAGCGCGTGGATCTGCCTCGTCAGGTCGGCCACCGACTCCGTCAGCTCCTTGTCCTGCCGCGTGAGCTCCGTGTTCGTCTGCAGCAGCTCGAGGAGCTTGTCCGTCTCGGCCTTCGCGGCTTCTGCGAGCCGGGTGTGTCCCTCGTCGATCCGGTCGGTGTGGAGCTTGTCGCGGTCTGCCTGCCGGGTTTGCGCGAGCAGGATCAGCGGCGCCGCGTACGCGGCCTGGAGCGAGAAGAGCAGATTCAATGCGATGAACGGATAGACGTCCCACGCGAAGCCGAAGTGGAGTTGCGTCGAGTTCACGACGACCCAGGTGATGACCGCGACCGTCTGGCCGACGATGTACTGCGGCGTGCCGAAGAACCGCGCGGCCTTCTCTGCCAGGCGCCCGAACGCGTCACTGCCGAACGCGCCGTGCAACTCGTGCCTGCGCTGCTCCAGGCCGTGCGGTGGGACGGCGCCGGAGTCGATCGATCCCACGAAGAGCCTGTTCTCGACGGCGCGAGGCCCTCCTCCGCTGCCGCCTTTTCGCCGCGCCGTTATTCGAGCCTGAAGATCTCCTCCAGCGCGGCCGGCCCCGCGTCCGGAACGCGTTCCTCCAGCAGCCCCGCCATCGTGTCCTGCCAGCGGGCATTCACCTCCTGCGCCTCCATGTACCTCGCGGCGGCCTCGGCGTCGTCCGACTCGAAGTAGCCGAACACCTCGTTGCCGTGCCGGAAGATCGAGTAGTTGCGGATGCCTGCGTTCCGCAGCGCGTCGAGCATCTCGGGCCAGACGTTTCGATGCGCCTCGACGTACTCGTCGACCATCTCGGGCCTCACGCGCAGCACGAACGCGCTCCGTTCGGTCACCGGGCCTCCTCTCAATCGCTCTCGTAGGCGCTCGCCACCGACGTCGTCCCGCGCTCCCGTGCAAGGCGTGCGGCATGACCGCCGCGCCGGAACGCCTCGACCGGGTCGGCCTCCACGCCGAGGTCCTCACGCAGGCGGGCGAGCAGCGGACGCACGTCCGTCTCGTACGCGTCCATCAGCACGCGGTGCGCGCCGAGCACGTCGCCCGCACGCTGGGCCGCATCGAGGCGCTCGTCGTCGACGAGCAGTGCTTTCGCATACGCCGTCTGGATGTTCGAGACCGACTGGATCATCGCGTCGATCTTCCCCTCCACGTTGTGCGACTGGTCGATCATGAACGCGATGCGCTCGGGCGACTCCGTCCGCGCGATCTCGCGCATGATCCGGAACAGCTCGAACGGGTCGATCGAGCCCACGATCAGGTCGTCGTCCGCGTACTTGCGGTTGTTGAAGTGGAAGCCTCCGAGCAGCCCCTCGGCGAGGAGCAGCGCGACGATCTGCTCGACGTTCGTTCCCTGGGGATGGTGACCCGTGTCGACGAGCACCTGCGCCTGCGGGCCGAGGCGACGGCAGAGGAGGGCGGCGGTCCCCCAGTCGGGGAGGTCGGTGCTGTAGAACGCCGGCTCGAAGAACTTGTACTCGACGAGGAGGCGCATTCCGTCGGGGAGCGCCGCGTAGAGCTCGTCCAGCGTCGCCACCAGGCGCGCGTGCCGCTCGCGCAGGTCGTCCTGGCCCGGGTAGTTCGTCCCGTCCGCGAGCCACAGGCTGACGATCGACGAGCCGACCTCCTCTGCGATCCCGATGCACTCGCGGCAGTGTTCGAGCGCACGCGCTCTCACCCCCGCGTCGGGGTGACAGAGGCTCCCGAGCGCGTACGCGTCGTCGCCGAAGAGGTTCGGGTTGACGGCGCCGATGCGAAGGCCCTGATCCTCCGCGTACCGGCGAAGTGCGCCGTAGTCGTCGACGGCGTCCCACGGGATGTGCAGCGCGACGCTCGGGCAGGCACCCGTGAGGCGGTGGACGAGGGCGGCGTCGTCGAGCCGCTCGTGGACCGTCCTCGCGGCACCGGGCCAGGGGTAGACGTGGAAGCGGGTGCCCGAGTTCCCGTAGCCCCACGACGGCGTCTCGATCTCGAGCCGGCGGAGGCGGTCGAAGACACCCGGCTCGTCCATGCGCTGCGAGCCTCGCACATCGCGGCGGCGATTGCGAACCTGCTTTCGTTTTCACTCCGATCGAAAGCGAAAGTAGGCTATTGACTTTCGTTCGGCCCCGTCATAGGGTCGCCCGCTATCGGCGACGTGGCTGATATGCGTGGGCTTTCGCAGCAGGAGCGGATGCAGCACGTGCTCCGGCTCCTGGAGACGCGCGACTCCGTTCAGGTTTCGGAGCTTGCGGAATCATTTGCGGTTTCCGAGGTCACGGTCCGGAGCGACCTCACCTCGCTCGCGCAGCAGGGTCTCGTCGCCCGCGTGCGCGGCGGCGTGCGCGCGCTGCAGCAGGGGCAGTCGGAAGTGGGATTCGACCTTCGCCTCCGGCTCGAGGTCGAGCGGAAGCGCGCGATCGCCCGCGCCGCCGCGGCGCTCGTCGGCGAGGGGGAGGCGGTGGCGCTCGACGCAAGCACCACCGCGTACTACCTCGCGCTCGAGCTCCGCACGAAGCGCGAGCTCGTGGTCGTCACGAACGGGCTCCTCGTCGCGACGGCGCTCGCCGATGCCCCCGGCATCACCGTGGTCGTCACGGGCGGCGTCCTTCGCCTCTCGGCGATGTCGCTCGTCGGCGACTTCGGCACGGACGTGCTGCGCACGACGCGGATCAACAAGGGCTTCCTCGGCGCCCGCGGCCTCAGCCTCGAGCGAGGCCTCATGGACCTGAACCCCGACGAGGTGCGCATCAAGCAGGAGATGGCCGATGCGTGCGAGCGCGTCTTCGGGATCCTCGACGGCACGAAGTGGCACCGGAGCGCGCTCCTGTCGTTCGTCTCGACCGACGACCTCCACGGCATCGTCACCGACTCGAGCGCACCCGCGGACGAGGTGGGCGCGTGGCTCGAGGCGGGGGTCGAGGTCGTGACGGCCGGACCCGTGCCGGTCGAGCCGCCGCCGCTCCGGCCCCGCGACCTCCGGCGCGCGGTCCGCAACCTGGACGGGCTCAGTTGACGCGGACCCTGGCCGCCGTCGATCTCGGCGCACAGAGCGGCCGCGTCGCCGTCGGGCGGTTCGACGGCGAGCGGCTCACGGTCGAGGAGGTGCACCGCTTCCCGAACGTGCCGATCGAGCGGGAGGGCACCCTCGAATGGGACGTCGAGCGGCTTCGCGTCGAGGCGTGGACGGGCCTGCGGAAGGCCGCCGCAACGTCGGCCGTCGACGCCGTCGCCGTCGACTCGTGGGCCGTCGACTTCGGGCTCCTCGACGCGTCGGGCCGGCTCGTGGCGAACCCGGTGCACTATCGGGACGCGCGGCGCGCGGCCGCGTTCGCCCGGGTGCTCGAGGTGGTGCCGCCGCGCGAGCTGTACGACAGGACGGCGATCCAGCTCCTTCCGATCAACACGCTCTACGAGCTCGCGTCGCTCGCGGACGGCGAGCGCCCGGAGCTCGCGCGCGCCCGCAGGCTTCTGATGATCCCCGACCTCTTCCACAACTGGCTGTGCGGCAGCGAGTCGAGCGAGCGCACGAACGCGAGCACGACCCAGTGCTACGACCGGCGGACCGGCGCGTGGGCGCGCGACCTGCTCGAGCGGCTCCGGATCCCCGTCGAGATCCTTCCCGAGATCGTCGCGCCCGGGACGTTGCTCGGTGAGGTGTCCACCGACGACGCCGGCATAGGAGGCGCCGCCGTGGTCGCGACGGCGACGCACGACACCGCGGCCGCGGTCGCGGGCGTCCCGCTACGCGACGACGGGTGCGCCTACCTGAGCGTCGGCACCTGGTCGCTCGTCGGCGTCGAGGCCGACGAGCCGGTCGTCACGGAGCAGGCGTTCGCGGCGAACCTGACGAACGAGGCGGGCGTCGACGGGACGTTCCGCGTCCTGCGCAACGTGACCGGGCTCTGGCTCGTGCACGAGTGCCGCCGCGCGTGGGCGGACGCCGGCCGCAGCTACGGGTTCGAGGAGCTCGTCGAGCTCGCCCGCACGGCGCCGCCCGGGGGCGCGCTGATCGATCCGAACGCGGCTGTGTTCTCCGAGCCGGGCGGCATGCCCGGTCGGATCTCCGCGTACTGCGACGAGACGGGGCAGGACGCGCCGGAGAGCGACGCCGCGACCGTGCGCTGCATCCTCGAGAGCCTCGCCCTCAAGCACGCCGAGACCGTGGACGTGCTCGCACGGGTGACGGGACGCGAGCTTCGCGAGCTGCACGTGGTCGGCGGCGGCGCGAACAACCCGCTCCTCTGCGGCTGGACCGCGAGCGCCGCGGAGCGGCCGGTGCTCGCCGGGCCCGCCGAGGCGACGGTCGTCGGGAACCTGCTCGTGCAGGCGATCGCGCTCGGCGAGCTCGCGACGCTCGCCGAGGGACGCGAGCTCGTGCGCCGGTCGTTCGCGCCGCGGACGTTCGAGCCCGAGCCGAGCGCGGCGTGGGACGAGGCGCGCGAGCGGTTCGCGCGCGTCTCCTCGCCCCTCGCCGGCCTGGAGATCGGCGCGTGACGGAGACGGTCGGCGTGCTGCGCGGCATTCCGGCCCCGGAGAGCCGGTGGGACGACGGCGCCGCCGCGGGCCTCTCCGTGGTGGACGCGCTCGTGTACCGCTCGAACCTGCTCGGGTCGGATCGCGCGCTCGCGAACCAGGGCGGCGGCAACACCTCTTCGAAGGAGACCGCGGTCGACCACACCGGCCGCGCGATCCGGGTGCTGTGGGTGAAGGGGTCGGGGACGGATCTCGCGACGATCGGCCCGAGCGGGTTCCCGGGCATCCGCCTCGACGACCTGCTGCCGCTTCGCGAGCGGGACGCGATGACGGACGCCGAGATGGTCGACTACCTGCTGCGCGCCGCGGTCCGCCCGGACCAGCCGCGCCCGTCGATCGAGACCCTCCTGCACGCGTTCGTCCCGGCGACGCACGTCGACCACACGCACCCGGACGCGGTGATCGCGCTGACGTCGAACCCCCGGGGCCGCGATCTCGCGGCGACGGCGTTCGGCGACGAAATCGTGTGGCTCGACTACCAGCGCCCGGGCTTCGACATGTCGAGGCGCATCGCCCTCTTGCTCGAGGAGAATCCCGCCGCACGGGCGGTGCTGCTCGAGAAGCACGGGCTCGTCACGTGGGGCGAGACCGGGGAGGAGAGCTACGAGTCGACGATCGAGTTCGTCGGCCGCGCAGCGCGTGCGATCGACGGCGCGGCCGGAGGCCGGTTCGGGCTGGGGGGGCCGGGCACCGCAGCAGCCGGGGAGGACGACGCGACGCGCGTGCTCGCGCGCGCGCTCCCCGCGCTGCGGGGCGCGCTGCTCGAGGACGCCGACGGCGTCGTGCTCGAGGTCGACCGGTCGCCGGAGGCGGTGGCGTTCGCCTCCGCAGCGCGGACGCCGGAGGTGAGCCAGGTCGGCGCGCCCTGCCCCGACCACCTGATCAACACGAAGCACAAGCCGCTCGTCGTCGACTGGGCGCCGGACGCCGGAGGCGCCGACCTCGGCGACGCGTTCCGCCGCGGGGTCGCGGCGTACGCCGACTGGTATCGCGGCTACTACGAGCGGAACGTCGACGACGAGACGCGCCGGTTCCCCATCGACCCGGTCGGACCGCGCGTCGTGCTCGTCCCGGGTTTCGGCATCGTCACCTCCGGCGCGGATGCCGGGCGGGCGCGGTTCGCGCGCGACCTCTACCACCGCGCGATCGCGGTCGAGGACGCCGCCGACGCGCTCGGCGGGTTCCGCTCGCTCAGCGAGGCCGAGGCGTTCGCGATCGAGTACTGGCCGCTCGAGCGCTACAAGCTCGCGCAGGCGCCGCCGCGCGGCGAGCTCGCGGGGCGGGTCGCGATCGTGACGGGCGGTGCGAGCGGCATCGGCCGCGCCGCGGCGCGCGCCCTCGCCGCCAGGGGCGCGCACGTCGTCGTCGCAGACCTGAACGAGAGCGGGGCCGCCGAGGTCGCCGACGAGCTCGTCGCGGCGCACGGCGTGCGCCGCAGCATCTCGGTGCAGGTCGACGTGACGAGCGAGGACGCGGTGATCGCGATGACGCGCCGGGCGGTCCTCGAGTACGGCGGCCTCGACATCCTCGTCGCCTCGGCCGGCCTGGCCACGAGCGCGCCGGTCACGGAGACGACGCTCGAGGAGTGGGAGCAGAACTACGCGGTGCTCGCGCGCGGGTACTTCCTCGCCGCTCGCGAGACGTTCCGCGTCCTGTTCGAGCAGGGGCGCGGCGGCTCCGTCGTCTTCGTCGCCTCGAAGAACGCGCTCGTCGCCGGCGCCAACGCCGCCGCCTACTCGTCGGCGAAGGCAGCATCGCTCCACCTCGCCCGGTGCCTCGCCGAGGAGGGCGGCCCGCACGGTGTCCGCGTCAACACGGTCAACCCCGACGCCGTGATCCAGGGCTCGAGCATCTGGTCGTCCGACTGGAAGGCGGAGCGTGCGAGCACCTACGGCGTCAGCACCGAGGAGCTGCAGAGCTTCTACAAGGGGCGCACCAAGCTCGGTGTCGCCGTCCTCCCCGAGGACGTCGCCGAGGCCATCGCGTTCTTCGCCGGTCCCCGCTCCGCAAAGTCCACCGGCAATGTCGTCAACGTCGACGGCGGCGTGACCGCCGCCTATCCCCGGTAGTGCGAAGGAGGCGCACGGTGCACCGGTCTCGTCGTATCCCTCTCATCCGAAAGGAGCGCTCCCGCATGCATGGGCGCAGATGGACGGTCGTCCTCGCCGCGGTGATCGCGGCAGGCGTCGCCGTGACTGCCGCGTTGGCGGCTTCGAGCCACACGACCACAGGCAAGACGTACTACTTCATTCCGAAGGACACGCTGAACCCGTACGAGGTGATCGCCGACCGCGGCGGGAAGCTCGCGACCGCGGCGCTCGGCGACACGCAGGTCGTCTCGTCGGGCACGGAGGACACGGCGGCGGCGCAGCAGCCGGCCATCCAGGCGGCGATCCAGGCGCACGCAGCCGGCATCGTCATCGCCGGAAACGACCCCGAGGCGGTGTGCCCGGCGCTGAAGCAGGCACAGGCGCAGGGGACGAAGGTGGTCGCGTTCGACTCGGACGTGAACTGCCGCCAGCTGTTCATCAACCAGGCCGACACCGAGACGATCGGCCGGAGCCAGGTCCAGCTGCTCGCGAAGCTCATGCACTTCAAGGGCCAATTCGCGATCCTCTCCGCCGCGTCGACGGCGACGAACCAGAACGCCTGGATCAAGTACATGAAGCTCGAGCTGAAGAAGCCCGTCTACAAGAACATGAAGCTCGTCAAGATCTACTACGGGAACGACAACCCGGCGCAGTCGCGCCAGGCGACCGTGAGCATGCTGCAGGCATACCCGAACCTGAAGGGGATCGAGTCGCCGACGACCGTCGGTATCTCGTCGGCCGCGCAGTACCTCTCCACGTCGAAGTACAAGGGCAAGATCGCGCTGACGGGCCTCGGGCTCCCGAGCCAGATGAAGAAGTACGTCCACAACAAGACGGTGACGGCATTCGCGCTCTGGAACCCGGAGGACCTCGGCTATCTCGCCGGGTACGCGGTGTCCGCGCTCGCGGAGGGCAAGATCACCGGCAAGGTGGGCGAGACGTTCACCGCGGGCAAGCTCGGGAAGTACAAGATCATCAACGGGCCGGACAAGCGCCCGCAGGTGATCCTCGGGCCTCCGTACACGTTCACCATCAAGAACGTCGACAAGTTCAAGTTCTAGACCTGACCGGCGAGGGGGCGCCTCGGCGCCCCCTCCCGCTCATCACGTGACGACGCCGCCGACCGACCAGCCAATCCTCACGCTCGAGCACGCCGAGAAGAGCTTCGGTGCCGTTCGCGCACTCGAGGACGGCGACATCGAGCTGTATCCGGGCGAGGTGCACGGCCTCGTCGGCGAGAACGGCGCCGGGAAGTCGACGCTCGTGAAGATCCTCGCCGGCGTTCACCGCCCCGATGCCGGGAGGCTCGTCGTCGACGGCGAGGAGGCCGTCTTCGACACGGCGAAGCAGTCGCAGGCCGCAGGCATCGCCATCATCTTCCAGGAGCCGACGCTCTTCCCCGACCTGAGCGTCGCCGAGAACATCTTCGTCGGCGCCCAGCCGCTGAAGCGGTTCCGGCGAATCGACTCCCGGCGCATGCGCAGGGATGCCGCGGCCGTCTTCGACCAGCTCGGGGTGCGGCTCGACCCGGACCGCCCGGCCCGCGGCCTCTCGATTGCCGACCAGCAGCTCGTCGAGATCGCGAAGGCGCTCACGGCGGACGCGCGGGTGATCGTGATGGACGAGCCGACGGCGGCCCTCACCTCGAGCGAGGTGGATCGCCTGTTCGGCATCGTCGAGACGCTCCGCGACCGCGGCAACGCCGTGCTCTTCATCTCGCACCGGCTCGACGAGATCTTCGCCATCTGCCGGCGCGTGACGGTGATGCGCGACGGCCGCCACGTCCTGACGCGGCCCGTCGAGGAGTTGTCGACGCAGTCGATCATCCGCGCGATGGTCGGACGCGACATGGACGCGCTCTTTCCGAAAGTGCCGGCCACGGCGGGCGAGGTCGTCCTCGAGGTCGAGCGCCTCACCCGCGAAGGCGTCTTCACCGACGTGTCGCTCGACGTCCGCAGCGGCGAGATCGTCGCGCTCGCGGGCCTCGTCGGCGCCGGCCGCACCGAGGTCGCACGCGCGATCTTCGGCATCGACCGCTGGGACGCCGGCTCGGTGCGCGTCGCCGGCCGCGACCTGCCTCCGGGATCGCCGACCGCGGCGATGGCGGCGGGCGTCGGCCTCGTCCCGGAGGACCGGCGGCAGCAGGGCCTCGTGATGGACTTCTCGATCGAGCGCAACGTCGCGCTGGCCTCGCTCGGCCGCATCCAGCGCGGCGGGCTGATCGCCCACGGAGCCGAGCGGAGCTTCGCGGAGGACTGGGCGGTGCGCCTGCAGCTCAAGTACTCCCGGCTCAGCAACCCCGTGTGGACCCTCTCCGGCGGCAACCAGCAGAAGGTCGTGCTCGCGAAGTGGCTCGCGCGGAAGCCGCGGCTCCTGATCGTCGACGAGCCCACGCGCGGGATCGACGTCGGCACGAAGGCCGAGGTGCACCGCCTGCTGTCCGAGCTCGCCGCGCAGGGCGTCGCGGTGCTGATGATCTCGTCGGAGCTGCCCGAGGTGCTCGGGATGGCGGACCGGATCATCGTGCTCTTCGAGGGACGGGTGACGCGCGAATTCGCGCGTGCCGAGGCGACGGAGGACGCGATCATGGAGGCCGCCACCGGCGTCGTGGAGGTCGCGGCGTGACGGCCGTCGCGCACGAGCGGCGCCCGGTCGGTGCGCGCGGCGGGGCGCAATTCCTCGTCGAGGCGCTCTACCGCTTTCGCGAGCTCGGGATCGTCCTCGCGCTCGTGCTCGTGGTCGGCGCGACGACGATCGACAACCACAGGTTCCTCAGCACGACGAGCATCCAGAACCTGCTGTCGAGCGCTGCGATCATCGCGCTGCTCGCGATCGGCGAGACGATCGTGATCATCACGCGCAACGTCGACCTCTCGATCGGCTCCGTGCTCGGGATCGCCGCGTACGCGGTGGGAGTCGTGTACAGGAGCCATCCGCACACCTCGCTGGTCGTCGTGTTCCTCGTCGCCCTCGGCATCGGAGTCGCGTGCGGCGTCGTCAACGGCCTCGTCGTGACCGTGGCGCGCGTGCCGAGCCTGGTGGTGACGCTCGGGACGCTCTACGTCATCCGCGGGGTCGTCGGCGCCTGGGCAGGCGGCAACCAGGTCAACGCGTCGATGCTCCCGAACGGCTTCAACAAGATCGGCTACGGCACGATCGCCGGGATCCCCTACCTCGGGATCATCGCGATCGTCGCCGTCGCGGTCGCCGCGTACGCGATGCGCAGCTTCCGGACGGCGCGCGACTTCTACGCGATCGGGTCGGACCCCGCGGCAGCGCGCCTCGCGGGCATTCCCGTCGACCTTCGGGTCTTCCTCGCGTTCGCGCTCAGCGGCGGGATCGCCGGGATCGCCGGCGCCTTGTGGCTCTCGTACTACGGGTCGGTCGACGCGATCGCGGGCGTCGGCTACGAGTTCCAGGTGATCGCCGCCGTCGTCGTGGGCGGCGTCGCGATCTTCGGCGGCAGCGGGACGGTCCTCGGCGCCGCACTGGGTGCACTGCTCCTGAACACGATCAACAGCGCGCTCGTCGTCGTCAACGTCTCGTCGTTCTGGAGCCAGGCGATCGCGGGCGGGCTGCTTCTCGCCGCGATCGCGCTCGACCGGCTCGTCGCGATCCGCGTCGCTCCGGCGTTGCGCACCCGAAGGAGGTCGCGTGGCTGAGCCGGTGCACCGGCCCGCCGACGAGGTACCAGCGGCGGCACCACGGCGGCTGCAGGTCGCGGCGGTCGTGCGGTGGGAGGTTCTGCTGCTCGCCGCCCTCGGCTGCACGATCGCGTACGGCGCGCAGGTGTCGCCGTACTTCCTCCAGTCGTCGAACCTCTTCTACATCTGCCTGAACGTCGGCGAGGTCGCGATCATGGCGCTGCCCCTGACGCTGCTCGTCGTGACCGGCGAGATCGACCTGTCGGTCGCCTCGACGCTCGGGCTCACGGGCGTGCTGATGGCCGAGCTGTTCAAGCACGGCTGGTCGATCTGGGTGGCGATGATCGCGGCAGTGCTTCTCGGAGCCGCCCTCGGCGCGGTCAACGGCTTCCTCGTCACGCGCGTCGGGCTGCCGTCGCTCGCCGTCACGATCGGGACGCTCACGCTCTACCGGGGAATCGCCCAGGGGATCCTGCCGACCGACACGATCGGCGGCTTCCCGGCCGGCCTCTCGAGCATCGGCGTGACGCCGATCCCGCACACGCACGTGCCGTACTCGTTCGCGTTCTTCGCCGTGCTCGCCCTCCTCGTCGGCGTCGTGCTGCACGCGACTCCACTCGGACGCTCGATCTTCGCGATCGGCGCCGGTCACGAGGCTGCGTTCTTCGCGGGGATCCGCGTGAAGCGGATCAAGTTCTGGCTCTTCGTCTTCTCGGGCGCGATCAGCGGTCTCGCGGGCGTGCTGTGGACGCTCCGCTTCGCGTCGGCGCGCTACGACGCCGGCACCGGGCTCGAGCTCTTCGTCGTCACGGTCGTGCTGCTCGGCGGCATCTCGATCTTCGGCGGACGCGGGACGATCGTCGGCGTCGTCATCGCCGCTGCGGTCCTCGGGTGCCTGCAGACCGCGCTCACTGCCGACCAGGTCCCGGCGCAGGACCAGAACATCGTCGTCGGCGTGCTGCTCGTGCTGAGCGTGATCGTCCCGAACGGCGCCGACCTCTACCGCCGCGCGCGCGTGCGGCTGAGGAGCGCGGCCGCAAGGAGGAACGTCGCGGCCGCACACGCGGAGGGCCGATGAGAGCGCGCGCGCGTGTCGGCGTCTTCGGGATCGGCCTGGCCGCCTACTGGCCGCAGTTCGAGGGGCTGAAGGAGCGCCTCGAGGGCTACCAGCGCGGGATCGAGTCGCGACTCGCCGAGCAGGGTGCCGCCGTCGTGTCGGCAGGCCTCGTCGACACCGCGCAGCGAGCGCGGGCCGCGGGAGCGGAGCTCGCCGCGGCGCAGGTCGACCTCGTGCTCGTCTACACCGCGACGTACGCGACCTCGTCGCAGGTGCTGCCGGTCGTGCAGGCGGTGGGCGCGCCTGCCGTGATCCTGAACCTGCAGCCGACGCGGACGCTCGACTACGACGGCATGACGACGGCCGAGTGGCTCGCGAACTGCTCCGCGTGCTGCGTGCCCGAGATCGCCGGCGCGTTCACGCGCGCGCGCATCCCGTACCGGACGGTCACGGGGACGCTGCTCGACGGCGACCCCGCGTGGCAGGCGCTCGGCGAGTGGCTCGACGCCGCGAGCGCCGTACGCTCTCTCCGCTCGTCGCGCCTCGGGTTCCTCGGTCACACCTACCCCGGGATGCTCGACATGTACTCCGACTTCACCCAGGTGCAGGCGCAGACGGGTGCGCACGTCGAGGTGCTCGAGATAGACGACCTGGTCGCGCGCGTGGAGGCGGCGGACGCCGCCGACGTCGAGCGGAAAGGGGAGGAGATCCGCAGCGTGTTCGACCTCGCCGCCCCCGCCGCGGACCCGATCGCCGCGGAGATCACTCCCGAGGTGTTCGAGTGGTCGGCGCGCGTCGCGGCCGGGCTCGACCGCCTCGTCGCGGACTTCGACCTCGACGGCCTCACCTACTACTACCGCGGCGTCGACGGCAACGCCGCCGAGCGGGTGACGGCGGGCCTGATCGTCGGCAACTCGCTCCTCACGGCGCGCGGCGTCCCGGCCGCCGGCGAAGGAGACCTGAAGACGAACATCGCGATGCTCCTGCTCGACCGGCTGGGCGCGGGAGGCTCGTACACCGAGTTCTACGGCCTCGACTTCGACGAGGGCTTCGTGCTGATGGGGCACGACGGCCCGGGGCACCTCGCGATCGCCGACGGGCGCCCGGTCGCGCGCGCGCTCAGGCTGTACCACGGGAAGTCGGGAGCAGGGCTCTCGATCGAGATGAAGGTGCGCCTCGGGCCGGTCACGATCCTCGGCGTGACGCAGACGGCCGACGGCGACCTGAAGCTCGTCGCCGCCGAGGGCGAGTCGATCGCCGGCCCGACCTTCCGGATCGGCAACACCAACTCGCGCGTCCGGTTCGCGTCGGGGCCGACGGAGTTCTTCGACGCGTGGTGCGCAGAGGGCCCGACGCATCACGTGGCGCTCGGGGTGGGGCATCACCTGTCGCGGCTCCGCAAGGTCGCGGACCTGCTGGGCCTCGAGCTCGCCGTCGTGCGCTGAGCCGATCCCGGGCCAGTACGGTCCGGGCGTGCGAAGGAGTCACGGCTGAACGTCGGCCTCGCGATGCTCGGCGTCGGCGCGGTGCTCGCGGCGAGCGTCGCAGCGGCACTCGGTGCGGCGAAGACACGCTTTCCGGCGCTCGTGGCGTTCCTCGGCATCGGGATGGTGCTCGGGTCGGACGGCCCCGGCGGGATCGCCTTCGACGACGCGCGCCTCGCCCGTGAGGTCGGGATCGTGTCGCTCGCCGCCATCCTGTACGACGGCGGTCTCTCGACCTCGTGGCGGCGCCTGCGCGGGGTGGCCGTGCCGGCGGTGCTGCTGTCGACGGTGGGAGTGGTCGTGACCGCGGGCATCACGGGAGCGGCCGCGCACGCGCTTTTCGACCTGTCCTGGGCGGAGGCGCTGCTGCTCGGCTCGGTCGTCGCCTCGACCGACGCAGCGGCGGTGTTCGCGACGCTGCGCCACACACGGCTGCGCCGGGGGCTCGCGCGGACGCTCGAGGCGGAGTCGGGCGCGAACGATCCAGTCGCGATCGCGCTCACCCTCGGCCTGATCGCGTGGATCGAGCGTCCGCACTACGGCTTCGGCGATCTCGCGCTCCTGTTCGTGCGGCAGCTCGGCCTCGGTCTCGTCATCGGCGTCCTCGTCGGGGCCGCCGCGGCCTGGGCCTTCGCTCGGATTCCGCCGTCGATCGGGGCGTTCGCCCCCGTCGCCTCCGTCGCGGCCGCCGCGATCGGCTTCGGGGCGGCGGACGCCGTCCACGGGAGCGGCTTCCTCGCGGTCTACCTCGTCGGCCTCGCCGTCGGCTCGACGGCGTCGCCGTACCGGGCGCAGCTCGTGACGTTCCACGAGGGCCTCGCGTACGTCGCACAGGTCGGCCTGTTCATCGTGCTCGGGCTGCTCGTGTTCCCCTCGAGGCTGCCGCACGTCGCGCTCGCGGCGATCGGCCTGACGGCGACCCTGGTCGTCGTCGCACGGCCCGTCGCCGTCTGGATCTCGACCGCGCCGCTGCGGATGTTCTCGCGTCGCGAGCGCGTGCTCCTCGGCTGGGCGGGGCTGCGTGGGGCGGTGCCGATCGTGCTCGCGACGTTCGTTCTCTCGTCGCACCTCGCGAGCGCCGACACGATCTTCAACGCGGTGTTCTTCGTCGTGCTCGTGTCCGCGGTGCTGCAGGGCACGACGCTGGAATGGAGCGCGCGGCGGCTCGGCCTCGTCGTTGCAGCGCCGGTGCCGCGCCCACCGCTCCACGTCGGCCACGGATGGGGCTCGCTGAACCTCGTCGAGTTCGCCGTCGCCGACGACCACGCGATCGCCGGCGCCGCCGTGCGCGAGCTCGGGCTGCCGCGCGACGCGCTCGTCGCCGTCGTCGTCCGCGACGGGGAGGCCATCCCGCCGCGGGGCAGCACGACGATCCGGCCCGGCGACGTGCTGTTCGTGCTGGCCCCCGAGGGCAAGGGCGCGGAGATCGACGACGTCTTCACGCGCTGGCGCCGGCGCGTGTGAGCCGGGTGCTGCGCCGTCAGCCGCTGCGGCGTGCCATGTCGGCGATGTTGTGGAGCTGCATCGCCGGCCCGACCTCGTGGACGACCGAGTTCAACGCGCGCTGGAGCGCCTCGAGCGCCTCCGGGTCGTTGACGCTGATCGCCTCGTCGTCGCCGACGTCGAGGCGATCCTCGATCGCGTCGGCGACGGCGTACGCAACCTCGGACGACGCGTAGTCGCCGCGATAGCCGTCGCCGATCGCACGGAGCTCCTCGGCGAGCGACGCGGCGTCGGCGTCCGGCAGCTCCTGCAGGACGCCGCCGATCTTCAGCGTGACCGCCACGCACCCACTGTATGCGAACGTCCCGCGCCGGCGGCGAGCGCGGGCAAGGCGCGCCACCGCCCCACCCGCGACCCCTGTCTCCGCCGAGCGCTAGCTCTTCGCCTTCTTCGCCAGCCGCTTCTCCTTCAGCGTCTTCTGGGCCGGCTTCTTCTCCATGCTCTTCTTCGCGTTCTTGTCCTTGGACGCCATCCCCTGCCTCCCTTGTCGGTGCGCTCGCGGCCGGCGACCGCGTCACGTACGGCGCGGCTCGGCCGGCCGCATCTTGGCAATGCCATCTTCGTCGACCTCGACCACGAAGCGACCGGGGTCGGCTCCGCTCATGAAGCGCTTGAGCCCTCTCGGGCGGCGCGCGACGATCGCGTGCGTGTCGGTGCGGGTCTCGACGGTGTACCCCTCCTTCACCTTCTGCTCGAGGAACGCATCGAGGCCGTCCTTACGGGTTCCCTGGGGGTCGATCGCTCCCATGGTCGGGAGTATCGCCAAACGCCGGCGGCCGCACGAACCGTTCGTCCCGGTGGGCGGCGAGCCCGAGGAGGATGCGGTGGAGCTCCGCGCGGTCGGCCGCGCTGAGCGGCGAAAAGATCTCGTCCTCGATCCGCGCCGCGAGCGTCCGGTAGCTGCGGAGCTTCCGCCGCCCCGCCGGCGTCAGCCCGACCACGTGCCGGCGCCGGTCGTCGGCGTCGCGCCGCCGGTGGATCAGCCCGTCGCGCTCGAGCGCGTCCAGCAGGCCGACGAGCGTCGTGCGGTCGAAGCCGAGAACGTCCCCGATCGTCGCCTGCGTCTCGCGCTCGCCCTCGTCGAGCAGCGCGAGCACGCTGTAGTGGTACGGGCTCAGGCCGGCCTTTTCGAACTCGTCGATCACCTCCGCCTTGACCGACATGCCGAGGCGGGCGAGCAGGAACGCCGGGCTCGAGAGGAGCTCCTCCGGGACGCAGTTCGGCATGCCCGCCGTCTGGATCGCCCGGATCGCCCGCGCCTCGGTCATCGGGAATAACTGTAGCGCGCCTGATCGTTGATCCCGAATATCGTCAGTACAAGGAACGATCAGAGGAGCAAACGAATGGCCGCAACCACCGCATCCGTCCCGCAACCGAAGCCGATCTCGAGCCGGCAGTGGCTCGCGCTCGCCGTGCTCGTGGCGGCGCAGTTCATGGTCGTGCTCGACGTGGCGATCGTGAACGTCGCGCTGCCCACGATCAAGACGCACCTGCACTTCAGCGAGTCCGGCCTGCAATGGGTGATCACGGCGTACGCCATCCTCTTCGGGGGCGTCCTGCTCCTGGGCGGTCGCATGGCCGACCTCCTCGGCCGCAGGCGCATGTTCGCCGCCGGCCTCGCCCTTTTCACCGTCAGCTCGCTCCTCGACGGGCTCGCGTGGTCGGAGACGTCGCTGATCGCGTTCCGGGCGCTGCAGGGCCTCGGCGCGGCGCTCGTCGCCCCCGCCGCCCTCTCGATCCTGACGACGACCTTCCGCGAGGGGCGCGAGCGGAACCTCGCGCTCGGGATCTGGGGCGCCGTCTCCGGCAGCGGAGCGGCGGCCGGTGTCCTCCTCGGCGGCGTGCTCGTGAGCGCGCTCAGCTGGTCGTGGATCTTCTTCATCAACGTGCCGGTCGGCGTGCTCGTCCTCGCCGTCACGCCGCGCCTGCTGCAGGAGAGCCGCGCGCAGCTGAACCACCGCCACTTCGACACCGCCGGGGCCGCGACGGTGACCGGCGGGCTGATGGTGCTCGTCTACGCGCTGACCCACGCGAGCCAGCACGGCTGGCTGACGGGCGAGACGATCGCCCTTCTCGCCGCGTCGGCGGCGCTCGTCGTCGCGTTCGTCGTCGTCGAGAGCCGCTCGAAGGCGCCCCTGCTCCCGCTCCAGATCTTCCGGCTGAGGACGCTCTCGACGTCGAACTTCGTGTCGCTGCTCAGCGGCGGGGCCGTCTTCGCCCAGTTCTTCCTGCTGACGCTCTACATGCAGCAGGTCCTGCACTACTCGGCGCTGAAGACCGGCGTCGCGTACCTCACGTTCACGCTCGCCGTCATCGTCTTCTCGGGGCTCGCGCAGGCGCTCGTCACCAGAGTCGGGATCCGGCTCGTCCTGCCGGCGGGCCTCGTGCTCGCGACCGCCGGCCTGCTCCTGCAGGCCCGCCTGCCGGTGCACGGGCACTACTTCTGGGACATCTTCCCCGCATTCGTCCTCGGCGGGATCGGCCTGGCGCTGATCTTCGTGCCGATGTCGATCGGCGCGCTCGCAGGCGTCCACCCGGCCGACGCCGGTGTCGCCTCGGGCCTGCTGAACACCGGCCAGCAGGTCGGCGGTGCGATCGGCGTCGCAGCGGTGACGACGGTGGCGACGACGTTCACCCGCCACTGGGTCTCGAGCCACCCCGGCTCGTCGCCGCTCGGCGGAGCCGCGCTCACGCACGGCTTCCAGATCGCGTTCTACGTCCTCGCCGCGGTCACAGCCGCGACAGCGGTCATCGCCGCGGTCGCGCTCGAGCCGGCCGCCGACGAGAGCGCTGCGCAGGCCGAGCCGCTGTCGCTCGGCAGGCGCGTCCCCGTGCCGGAGGAAGCTGCGGCCTGACCGACAGGGCCGAGGCCGGGGCGCGGCCCCCGGCCTCGGCCGACTACCCTCCGCGCGTGGCCGACCGGGAACTCGCGCGTCGTGAGGAGCTTCGGAATGTCGCGATCGTCGCGCACGTCGATCACGGCAAGACGACGCTGGTCGACGCGATGCTGTGGCAGTCCGGCTCGTTCCGCGCGCACCAGGACGTCGCGGAGCGGGTGATGGACTCGATGGACCTGGAGCGGGAGAAGGGGATCACGATCCTCGCCAAGAACACCGCCGTCCGCGTCGGCGGGACGAAGATCAACATCGTCGACACGCCCGGCCACGCCGACTTCGGCGGCGAGGTCGAGCGCGCCCTGACGATGGTCGACGGCGTCCTCCTCCTGGTCGACGCGTCGGAGGGCCCGCTGCCGCAGACCCGGTTCGTGCTGCGCAAGGCGCTGCAAGCGAACCTGCCGGTCGTGCTCGTCGTCAACAAGGTCGACCGACCCGACGCGCGGTCGCGCGCGGTCGTGGACGAGGTGTACGAGCTCTTCCTCGACCTCGACGCGCGGGAGTCGCAGATCGACTTCCCGATCGTCTACGCGAACGCCCGCGCAGGGCATGCGGGTGTCGACCCGGACGCGCTCGAGCCCACGCTCGAGCCGCTCTTCGACGCGCTGCTCGCCACGATCCCGCCGCCCGCGCACGACCCCGAGCATCCGCTGCAGGCGCTGGTCACGAACCTCGACGCGAGCCCGTACGTCGGACGGCTCGCGCTGCTGCGCATCCAGCACGGGACGCTCCGCAAGGGCGCGCAGATCGCGTGGTGCCGCGCGGACGGCACGATCGAGAACGCCCGCGTGACGGAGCTGTACACGACGGAGGCCCTCGACCGCGTCCCGGCGGACGAGGCTGGGCCGGGGGAGATCGTCGCGCTCGCGGGGCTGCCGGACGTGACGATCGGCGAGACGATCGCCGACCCGGCCGACCCGCGCCCGCTGCCCGTCACCACCGTCGACGAGCCGAGCCTCTCGATCACGATCGGGATCAACACGAGCGTTCTCGCGGGTACCGAGGGCGATCGCCTCACCGCGAGCCAGATCAAGGCGCGCCTCGACCAGGAGCTCGTCGGCAACGTCTCGCTGCGGGTCCTGCCGACGTCGAGGCCCGACGCCTGGGAGGTCCAGGGCCGCGGCGAGCTGCAGCTCGCGGTGCTCGTGGAGCTGATGCGGCGCGAGGGCTTCGAGCTGACGGTCGGCAAGCCGGAGGTGCTCGTACGCCTGGTGGACGGGACCCGGCTCGAGCCCGTCGAGCGCGTCGCGATCGACGTCCCGGAGGACTACATCGGCGTCGTGACGCAGCTGCTCGCGCTCCGGAAGGGGCGGATGCAGGAGATGGTCAACCACGGCACCGGCTGGGCGCGGCTCGAGTACGTCGTCCCTGCGCGCGGCCTCATCGGCTTCCGCACCGAGTTCCTGACCGAGACGCGCGGGATGGGCATCCTCCACCACGTCTTCGAAGGGTGGGAGCCGTGGTACGGCGAGCTGCGCACGAGGCCGACCGGCAGCCTCGTCGCCGACCGCCGCGGGCAGGCGACGGACTACGCGATCCAGGCGCTCCAGGAACGCGGCTCGCTGTTCATCCAGCCGGGCGACGAGCTCTACGAGGGGATGATCGTCGGAGAGAACTCGCGCTCCGACGATCTGGACGTGAACGCGTCGAAGCCGAAGAAGCTGACGAACGTGCGCGCCGCCTCGGCGGACACGACCGTCCGGCTCATCCCCGCGCGGATCCTCTCGCTCGAGCAGGCGCTCGAGTTCATCCGGGACGACGAGGCGGTCGAGGTGACACCGCGCTCGATCAGGCTCCGGAAGCTCGAGCTGTCCGCGTCGAGGCGGCAGACGGCGGCATCGCGCGCGAAGCGCGAGCGGGTCGAGGCGGAAACCGCCTGACCCGCCCGCGCGGCGCGGGACTCAGCCGTCGCAGCGGCCGGCGAGCAGTGCGGCCTGCGGCTTCCCCTTGTGGCCGGCGCTCGCGAGGATCGCCGGGACGTCGGGGTCGGAGACGAAGCTCTTCCAGCCCGCCTCGTCCCAGTCGAACACGACCCAGACCCGATCCGACTCGGACGGGTCGTGGAAGACGACCGCGCCCTTCGATCCGTGCTCCTTGCGCTTCTCGGCGCCCGTCGTCGTGAAGACGTCCATGAAGCGGTCGACGTCCTCGACCTGCGTTGTCGCGAGTAGCATCGTGCTCTCCTCTCGTCGTGTGTGGGTCAGGCGGTGAGGGCGGGGGTGCCGACGGTGCGCTCGTGCGGATCGATCGCGCCGAGGCTCTCGACGATCTCGAAGCGTCCGCCGCGGGCCTGCGCGATGTACATGTTCATCCGCAGGTGGTGCTGCCCGGGAACCATCGCCGCGGGCCCGCCCGGGCCCTCGTCGATGCGGGCGTGGTCGAGCGCCGCGATCACGTCCTCCTGGACGAGCGACTCCGCCTCGCCGACCGCGGCGGCCCAGAGCCGCAGCCCGCGGTAGAGGCCGGAGCAGGCGCTGCCGCCCGTGAACTGAGCGCCGCCCGGGTACAGCGCGTCGTACTGCGCGAGCAGCTTCCGGCTGAACGGGTCGGCGACCGTCTGGTAGTAGTCGAGGCAGCCGTAGAGGCCGTCGACCTGGGCGGGGGGCAGCGCGCCCAGGAGGTTCTCGTCGAAGTAGGTGCAGATCAGCTGCCCGCCGCGGCTCGTGAACCCCGAGTCGTGGAGTTGCTCGAAGAAGGGCATGAGCCCCGGCGGGACGATCGTGTTGAAGACGGCGTCCGCGCCGCTCGACGCGATCCGCTCGACGGTCGCCGCGTAGTCCGTGTGGTCGAGCGGGAAGTACTCCTCGCCGACGATCGTGCCGCCGTTCGCGGTGACGGCTTCGCGCACGCGCGCATTCAGGACGTGCGGCCAGATGTAGTCGGCGGACGGCAGGTAGAAGCGCTTCGCGCCGGTCTCGCGCATCAGCCACGGGATGAACGGGTCGACCTGCTGCGCCGGTACCGGCCCCGTGCAGAAGATGAGCGGGTCGGACTCCTGCCCCTCGTACTGCTCGGGGTAGATGTAGAGCGTCCTGGCCTCCGTCACGACCGGGCCCTTGATCGCCTGGCGCGTCGAGCTGTAGATGCCGCCGAAGACGACGTCGACCTGATCCTCTTCCACGAGCTTCCGCGCTGCCGCGGCGGCGACACCGTCGTCGGTCGCGCCGTCCTCGAGGCAGAGCTCCACGTGGCGGCCGAGCAGGCCGCCCTTGGCGTTCAGGTCGCCGACGACCATTCTGGCGACGTTCGCGTTCGCAAGGCCCATGATCGAGAGCGGCCCCGTTTGATCGGCGATCACGCCGACCTTCACGAGATCTTCGCTGCGAGCATGTGTCGTCATCTCTCTCCCTTCCCCGGAGGTCGTCCTGTCGCCTGGAGCGACAACACGATGGAACGTGAGAGCATCGTCCCCGATGGTCGTGAGCGATACATCGGGAGGACACCCCATCTTAGGCACATCGCTTCGCCTCGGTGAGCTCGTCGCCACGCTCGCGCTCGCTCAGGACAACGCGTTCGGCCAGCCGCTCGAGTCGCAGCTGCGCTCGTGCCTCCTCGCCACCTGGATGTGCGAGGCGGCGGGGCTCGACGACGAGGTGCGCGAGACGGTGTACTGGGTCGCGCTGCTCCGGTACCTCGGCTGCACCGGGCACGCACACGAGGTCGCGACGGTGTTCGGCGACGAGATAGCGATCCGCGCGCAGACGCTCGTCCACGACGCCGCGAACCCGGCGGAGGTGATGCGCGACGTCGTCGCGTTCGCGACTGCCGGGCATTCGGAGTCGGAGCAGGGCGAGATCGTGGCGATGCTGCAGGAGAAGGCGCACGAGTGGGCCGTGCACAACTTCTCCTCCGGCTGCGAGGTCGCGGACATGTTCGTGCAGCGGCTCGACTTCGACCCGCGCGTGCGCGAGGCGCTCGCGTTCACCTTCGAGCGCTGGAACGGGAAGGGCTTCCCGAACCACGCGCAGGGGGAGGCGATCCCGCTCGCGATGCGGATCGTGCACGTCAGCCACGACATGGAGGCGATCGGCCGCCTCTTCTCCCCCGAGCAGGCTCTCGAGGCCGCGCGCGACCGGCGCGACCGCACCTACGACCCCGCGCTCGCGGACCTCTTCGTCGCGCACGGCGGCGGCTGGTTCGAGCGGCTGCAGGGCACCGACCCGTGGGACGCGGTGCTCGCGCTCGAGCCGCAGCCGCACCGGCTGCTGAGCGGCGAGGACCTCGACGACGCCCTCACCGCCGTAGCGGATTTCGTCGACCTGAAGTCGCCGTACATGAACGGGCACAGCCGCCGCTGCGCGGAGCTGGCCGCCGACGCGGGCCGCATCCTCGGTCTTCCCGAGGACGCCGTCGAGGCCACTCGACGGGCGGCGCTCGTGCACGATCTCGGCACGACCGCCGTCCCGAACTCGATCTGGGACAAGGCGGGGCCGCTCACGCGGACGGAGTTCGACCGCGTCGAGCTACATCCGATGCTGACCGAGCAGATGCTCCGTCGCTCGCCGTCGCTCGGCGCGATGAACGGCGTCGCTAGCTCGCACCACGAGAGGTGCGACGGCTCCGGCTACCACAAGCGCGTGCGCAGCGACGTCGACGACCTCGCGGCGTGCGTCCTCGCCGCGACGGAGGTCTACGTGGGGCTCACCGCCGACCGCGCCGACCGCGCCGCCTTCGCGCCCGACGACGCGGCGGCCGAGTTGCGCCGGCTCGACTCGACCGGTGCGCTCGAGTCGCGTGCCACGCGCGCGGTGCTCGTCGCGGCGGGCCACGGCGAGCCGCGGACGAACGCGGGCAAGCGGCAGCACAACCCGGGCGGGCTGACCCGGCGCGAGGTCGAGGTGCTGCGCCTCGCGGCGAGAGGCCTCACGACCCGCGACATCGCCGAGCGCCTCACGATCTCTCCCAAGACCGCCGACCACCACATCCAGCACATCTACGGCAAGATCGGGGTCTCGACGCGAGCCGCCGCCGCGCTGTGGGCGATGCAGCACACCGTCGTGCAGTGAGCCTCAGCCGATCACCTTGGTCACGACCCAGCGGTGCTTGCCGATCCGGCGGTCCCGCACAAAGCCGAGCCGCTCGTACGTCGACAGCGCGCCGTTGAAGAGGAACCCGGCGGGCACCGATCCCGCGGCCTCCGGGTACCCCTCGACGATCCCGCCGCCGAGGGACGCGATCAGGTCGAGCGCGCCGGCGAGCGCCGCCGTCGCGACGCCCCGCCGCCGGTGCCCCTTGCCGACGAAGTTGCACGCGATCCGCCAGTCGGGTCGGATCGACTGCCCCTTCTCGTAGGCGGCGCGGCTCTTGATCCGCGGCACCTCGTCGGGAGCGCCGAACTGGCACCAGCCGACGCAATCGTCTCCGTCGAAGACGAGCGCCGCGTGCGCCGTGCCGGCGCGGACCCGTTCGAGCTTGCGCCGGCGGTTCAGCGCCGGCGTCGCGTCCTTGCCGCCTCCCTCCGGGTGGAAGCCGATGCACCAGCAGCCACCGAAGACGCCGTTGTTCTTCTCGACGAGCGCGGCGAACGCGTCCCACGTCGTCTCGTCGAGGGCCTTGACGGTGGAGCCCGTCATTGCGGCGAGTCGAGGAACGCCAGCACGCGCTCGGTGAGCAATGCGGCGGCCGCCGCGTCGTACGCCGGCAGTGAGGAGTCCGCGAAGAGGTGCTCCGAGCCGGGGTAGAGGTAGAGCTCCGCCCGGTCGGTCGAGTCGACGAGCGCACGTGCGGCGTCGACGTCCTCGAGGAAGAACTCGTCGTCGGCCTTGCCGTGGATCTGCACGGGCACGCCCTCCGGCCACGTCTGCCCGAACTCCGACACCGGGAGGCACGAGTACATGAGCAGTGCGCCGCGCGCGCCGGGCCGCGTCTGCGCGAGCCTCTGCGCGATGATCACGCCCATCGAGAAGCCGGCATAGACGACCGCCGGGCCGAGCGGCTCGGCGGCGGCGACGCCCCGCTCGGCGAGCGTCTCGAACCCCGCGTCGCGCGCGTACGCCATACCGGCGTCGATCGTGTCGAAGGTGCGCCCGTCGAAGAGGTCGGGCGTGTGGACGGTGTGCCCGGCCCGCCGCAGGTCGTCGGCGAACGACCGCACGCCGTCGGTCAGGCCCTGGACGTGGTGGTACAGCACGATCTCGGTCATCTGAGAGACCCCCTGGCGAATGATCCAACATAATGGAACGTTCGGGAAAGATAGCCTGTTCGTGCATGGCCGGCAACGCCTCTCCGCCCGACTACGAGCTCGCCGACCGGCTCGCGCTCACGGAGCCGTCCCAGGTGAAGGCGATCGGCCACCCCGTGCGCACGGCGATCCTCCACCTCCTCCACGAGCGGGCGGCGACGGTGAGCGAGCTCGCGACCGCGGTCGGCCGCCCGAGGAGCACGACCGCCCACCACGTGAAGGTCCTCACGGAGGCGGGACTGCTGCGGGTGGTGCGGACGCGGCGCGTGCGGGCGATCGAGGAGCGCTTCTACGGCCGCACCGCCCGGCTGTTCTACGTCGGGGTGGAGCGCGGTGCGGTCGGCGACGAGCTGCCCCGGGACTTCAACGACTTCGAGGTCGCCGCTCAGGAGTCGGGCGCCGCCTACCGCGACGGGAAGCTGTGGGGATTCATCCGCCACGCGCGCATAACGGAGGCGCAGGCGTCGGAGTTCTGGGAGCGGATGGTGTCGCTGGTCGCGGAGTTCGACCGCCTTCCACGGGCAGGCGAGACCGTCTACGGATTCGCCGTCGGCGTGTATCCGACCGACCACCCGACGCTGCCGGGAAGCGTCGAGTAGGTCGGTCGCGGACCTGCGTTCACGCTTTCGCGTACTCCTCGGCGGTCCGTGAATCGAACTCGAACCCGACGACCGGCTCGTCGCCCACGACCCAGGCGTCGTGCCCGGGCTCGATCACGTACGCCTGTCCCGCGTGGATCTCCTGCTCGGTGCCGTCGTCGTGCAGGACGTGCATCGTCCCGGACTGGAGAAGACCCACGTGGTGAGCCTGGCAGCGCTCGCCGCCGACGACCGGTTTCACGCAGTCCGACCATCTCCAGCCGACGTCCAGTCGCATCCGCGACGCAGTCGCACCACCGATGCGCACGATCTCGATCGTGGTCTTGTCCGGCGCTCTCGTCTCGTCGGGGGAGCCGAAGTCTCCTACCTCCACGCCTGCCATGGGACCTCCTCGTTATGGCCGCGACCCCGGGTCGAGGCGATGCTAGAGCGCCCGGCCGGCCGAAGCAACCCGCGCGCGACGCTCTGGCCTTCTGCCGGGCGGCGTCGTTGCGAACGGGTGGGTCCATGCATAGCGTGTAGCGGTGGAAGTCGCGATCGAGACGCGGGCGCTCGTCAAACGATTCGGCGATCGAGCGGCCGTCGACGGAGTCGACCTCGTCGTGCCTCAGGGCGTCGCCTTCGGGTTCCTCGGGCCGAACGGTGCCGGGAAGACGACGCTGATCCGGACGCTCCTCGGGCTGACCGCGCCGAGCTCCGGCGAGGTGGTGCTGCTCGGCCTGCCGCAGCCGCAGAAACGTCGCGAGGCGCTCGCCCGCGTCGGGGCGATCGTCGAGGAGCCGCGGTTCCATCCGCATCTCACCGGCCGCGAGAACCTCAAGATCATCGCCGCTGCGCGTGAGCGCGCGGCCGATGCGCGGATCCCGGACGCGCTGGCGCGAGTGGGCCTCACGGCGCGCGCCGACGACCGGGTGAAGACGTACTCGCTGGGAATGCGGCAGCGGCTCGGAATCGCGCGCTGCCTGCTCGCGGACCCGGCGCTCCTGATCCTCGACGAGCCGTTGAACGGTCTCGACCCGGCGGGCATCCTCGAGATGAGGCGGTTGATCCGCGCGTTCTGCGACGAAGGGCGAACGGTCTTTCTGTCCTCGCACCTGCTCGACGAGGTCGAGAAGGTGTGCGATCACGTGGCGATCGTCGACCAGGGGCGGGTGATCCTCCAGGGAGCGGTGGACGAGGTGGCGGCGACGGGACAGCCGACGGTGCTGCTCGGGGTCGACGATCCCGCCGCGACCCGCACGCTCCTCGCAGCCGAGCCGCGTGTCACCCACGTCGAGCTCGAGGGGTCCGAGCTGCGGCTGACGCTCGCCGGCGACCTGACGTCGGCCGACGTCAACCAGCTGCTCGTCGCGGGCGGCGTCCGCGTGTCCCGGCTCGAGCCCGCCCGCGCGACCCTGGAGGAGAAGTTCCTCGCCGTCACCTCGCGTCTCGAAGGGAACGACTGATGAGGCTCCTGAACGCCGAGGTGCTGAAGCTCGTCCGGCGCCGCGGCACGATGATCTGGTCCGCACTGCTGACCCTCGGCGCCGTCGTCGTCACCGAGACGATCCTGGTCGTCCTGCATGCGGTCAACGGCAGCAAGCACCCGCCGGCCGGCGGCGCGACGAACCTCGACCACCTGGTGTTCGTGATCGGCGGGCTCGGCACGGTCGCCTCGATCCTCCTCGGCGCCGCCGCCGGGACACAGGACGTCGCGGCCGGCGTCTTCCGCGACCTCGTCGTCACCGGGCGCCCGCGAAGGACGCTCTTCAACATCCGCTTCCCCGGCGCCGTCGTCGTCTTCCTGCCGATGCTGGTCGCCAGCTTCGGGCTCGCCGTCCTCTGCTCGTTCCTCTTCGCCGGTGGCACGGCCACGCCCTCGGCCGGCACGATCGCGCACTACGCCGGCTACCTCTTCTCGGTCACCGTCGTCAACATCGCCGTCGCGATCGGCATCGCGGCCTTCGCGAGCTCGCGCGTCGTCGTCGGCGTCCTGATCGCCTGGGTCGCGATCGTCGCCCCGCTCCTGCAGAACATCGGGAGCCTCGGAGGAATCCGCAAGGGCAGCTACGTCGCAGCAGCCGTCTCGCTCCTGCCGGAATCCTCCGACGCGGGGACGAGGATCGCGATGAGCACGGGAACGGCCGCGGCCGTCTTCGTCGCCTGGGCGGCTGCCTTCCTGCTCGCCGGCCGCTGGTGGACGGAGCGCCGCGCCGCCTAGATCAGGCGGTCTGGCGGCAGATCAGATCGGGCTCCGGGGCGGTCGCGCCGCGGCGGGCGCGGGTCCGGACGGCTCTCGGGTCGGAGCCGACCACCTTCCAGCGCCGGCCGTAGAGGTCGAACTCCTGCCCGGCTCGCATCTTCTCCGTCACCGCCAAGCGGTGGACGCGGCCGTTCGGATACTCGAGGCAAAGCGTCGGCACGCGCATCCCATCGGCATCGGGGCAGGAAGGTTGAGCGGAGACGGTGCGATCTGCTTCGTGCTCACGAGGCGCCGCGCGCCGTCACAAGGGAACGGGTGGCGATGCCGGCGATCGGTAGGTCGACCGTCGCCAGGAGCCCTCCTTCACGTCGCGGCGCGAGGGTGAGCATGCCGTCGTGCGCTTCGGCGATCCGCTGGACGATCGCCAGCCCGAGCCCGACGCCCGCGTGGTCGGTGCGGACGCGCTCCGTGCCGCGCTGAAACGGCTCGGGCAGCGTCGCGACGACGTCCGCGGCGATCGCCTCGCCCGTGTTCTCGACCGTCAGTACCGCGCGGTTCGATCGGACGGCGGTCGACACGCGGACGGTGCCGCCCTGGGACAGGTTGTGGACGATCGCGTTGTGCACGAGGTTCGAGGTGAGCTGGAGCAGGAGCGCGTTCGAGCCTGTCGTGTATGCCGCGTCGCCCGATGTGTCGACGGTGACGCCCCGCTTCTCGGCGAGGGGGAGGAGCGTTTCGGTGGCTTGTTCCGCCACGAGTGAGAGGTCGATGTGCTCATGGCCGAACGACCGCTGGTCCGCCCGGCTGAGGAGGAGGAGCGCCTCGGTGAGGTCGATGGCGCGACTGTTGACGGCGTGGAGGCGATCGACGAGCTCGCGGGTCCCGCCGCCGGGATCGTGGCGAGCGACGTCGAGCAGTGTCTGCGTGATCGCGAGCGGCGTGCGCAGCTCGTGGGACGCATTCGCCGCGAATCGCTGCTGCTCGGCGACGTGCGCTTCGAGCCGCTCGAGCATCGCGTCGAAGCTGTCGGCGAGATCGCGGAACTCGTCCCGGCGGCCCTCCAAATCGATCCGGTGCGACAGCGAGCCGGTCGCGGCGGTCCGTGTCGCATCGGTGATGCGGGTCAGCGGCGCGAGCATCCGCCCTGCGAGGAACCAGCCGCCCACGAGGCCGAACACCAGCAGGAACGTCATCACGATCGCCGCGATCGGAGCGAAATCGCGGAGGAGGTCGGCGTGGCTGCGCACCATGAAGACGACGCCGGGATGGACGCCGCGGGAGAGCGAGAAGTACCCGGCGGCGAGCAGCACGGCGCCGGCGAGCATCACGAAACCCGCGTAGCTGACGGTGAGCTTGAGGCGCACGCTGAGACCGGGCGCCCTATCCATGGACTTCTCCCGCGTCGATCCGGTAGCCGACGCCGGGCACGGTCGCGATGACCCACGGCTCGCCGAGCCGCTTCCGGAGCCCCGAGACCGTGATGCGTACGGCGTTGGTGAACGGATCCGCATTCTCGTCCCACGCCTGCGCCAGCAGCGCTTCGGCGCTGACGACGCCGCCGTCCGCGGCGACGAGGACCTCGAGGACCGCGAACTGCTTCCTGGTGAGCGCGACGTAGCGGCCGTCGCGGTGCACCTCGCGGCGGAACGGATCGAGCCGCACGCCTGCGACCTCTCGAACGGGCGGCCGGTTGTGGGCGCGCCTGCGGTCGAGCGCTCTCAGACGAAGGACGAGCTCTCGGAGCTCGAAGGGCTTCGTCAGGTAGTCGTCGGCGCCGAGCTCGAATCCCGTTGCCTTGTCGTCGAGACGGTCGGCGGCGGTCAGCATGAGGATCGGCATCCCGCTGCCGGAGGCGACGATCCCTTGGGCGATCTCGTCGCCGGACGGCCCCGGGATGTCGCGGTCGAGGACGGCGATGTCGTAGGCGTTGACGCGGAGCAGCTCCAGGGCGCTGTCTCCGTCTCCCGCGATGTCGGCCGCGATCGCTTCGAGCCGCAGGCCGTCGCGGATCGCTTCTGCCATGTAGGGCTCGTCCTCGACGATCAAGACCCGCACGCCCGGATGCTAGATCCGCGGCGTATCGCCGGCATATCGAAAACCGGATACGCGTCGGCAACGCCGCGGCCCCTTGAATCGTCGGATGCCGCACCGTCGGATGCCGCACCGCGAAGCACGAGCGACGGCCCGTCGGATCCGCATTCGCAGGATGCGTGTCGCCGGTCTCGCGGTCGTGATCGGGGCGGCCTGTGCATCCGCCGGGCACCTGTTCCCGTCGACGGCCGCCGCTCCGCCCACGGCGCAGCTTCGGGTAGGTGGCGCGCCCGTCCCGAGCGGTGTGTGGCCGGCACATGGTCAGGCGGCGTACCTCGTAGGCGGGGAGTCGCAGATCCACACCGGCCCGAGCCAGCACGCGGCTCCGATCGCCAGCGTGGCGAAGGTGATGACGGCCTACCTCGTGCTCCGCGACCACCCGCTGCGCGCCGGGGAGAGCGGCCCCACGGTCATGCTCACGGACGCCGACGTCGCCGACACCGAGCGTCGGCGCGGGCAGGAGGAATCGGTCGTCCCCGTCGCCGCGGGAGAGGAGCTGACCGAGCTCCAGGCGCTGCAGGCGCTGCTGCTCCCGTCGGCGAACAACGTCGCCGCGGTGCTGGCGCGGTGGGATGCGGGCTCGGTTCGCCGGTTCGTCGGGAGGATGAACGCGACGGCACGGGCGCTCGGCATGACGCGTACCCGGTACACCGACCCGAGCGGCTTCGACGACGCAACCGTTTCGACTGCGGCGGACCAGGTTCGCATCGTCGAGCGGGCGATGGAGCTGCCGGTGTTCGCGAGCATCGTCGCCACGCCGCGCGTGACGTTGCCGGTCGTCGGCCCCGTCGACAACACCGACACGTTGCTCGGCCACGACGGGTTCGTCGGGGTGAAGACCGGCTCGGACGACGCGGCCGGCGGTTGCTTCGCCTTCCGGGCAATTCGCCGGGTCGACGGCAAACGGACGACGATCACGGGCGTCGTGCTGGGGCAGCCGGGCCACGACCGGATCGCCGCGGGCCTCGCGGCCGCCGCCGCGATGGTCGACCGCCTGGCCGGCCGGTCGCTCGACGGGACGCACGGCCGCCGAGCGAGCGGCGGTCGTGCGTCCGGAGAGGTTCGGTTGCCTCAGGCGCTCGCGGTTGCGACGCGGCGGCTGATCGGGTGCTGCTGCAGGGCGATCGAGACGGCGATCCACGCGAGGCCGAGCAGGAGCGTCCCGCCGTGGTCGCCGAGGGCGATGCCGAGCACGACGCCGGCGAAGGCGACCGGCGAGGCCCACCAGTGCTGACGGCGGGCCCGGAGTGCCTGGATCGCAAGCGCGAGCAGGCCGGCAAGTGCGCCGAGCACGCCCAGGAAGAACGCGGGGCCGAGCGTGTCGCCTCCGACGGCAATGCTCGCGAGCGCGCTGACGAGCATCGCGGTGAAGCCGGCCTGCGAGGCGCGGACCGCCAGCCGCTCGACCAGGGAGCGGCCGACCCGCAGGAACGGCACGAGCGGGATCGTGAGCGCGAGCGCCATCGCGAAGAGCGCTTCGACCGCGTACGCGGCGGTGTGCCAGTGATGCTCCGGCTGCGGCGAGCGTGCGAGGAGGGCTCCGACGGCGGCGTAGGCGAGGCCGCCGGTTGCCGCGAGGAGCGGGGCGAAACGGCGAAGTTCGAAGCGTGTGTCCATGAGATCCTCCGGTTCGTTCGGTGACGCTGTCGACGGTAGGTGCTCCTCGTCCCGGCGTCGTCGGCGCGGCCGGTGATCTCGCCTAAATCCCGAGGTTGATCTTTCGCGGCCGCCGAATCAGACCTCGGTCGGATGCGCCGGCCCGGGCTCCGGGTTAGGTTCACGGCGATGAGCAACGCACTCCTCACCGTGCGGCGACTGCTCCGGTCCACCTCCGCCGACGTAGCGCTCGCGCTCGCCGTGCTCGCGCTCGGCGAGGCCGAGCTGTGGGGCGGCGCGACCTATCAGGGCGATCCGGTGTATCCCGGGCCGCGGATCGCGAACGCGCTCGTGGTCGTGCCGCTCCTCACGCTCCCGCTCGTCCTCCGGCGCCGGCGGCCGCTCCTTGCCTTCGCGCTCGTTCTCGGAACGATGGCGTGCGCCTCGGTTGCGTTCGGCGGCGCCGAGGCGGCGAGCAGCTTCGTCGTATGGATCGTCGCGGTCTACTCAGCGACCGCGAACACCGACCGCCGCGTCGTGGTGCTGGTGGCCGGTCTTGCCGTCGGGGCGGTGCACGAGCTCCGCGACGCGCACGTGCGCGGGATCGGCGACGTCGTCTTCCCGGCGGGGCTGGTCGGGGTCTCGTGGCTGTTCGGCGCTGCGGTTAGGGGTCGGCAGGGACGGATCGTCGCGCTCGAGGACGAGACGTCGCGGCTCGTCGCGGATCGCGAGCAGCGAGCGCGCGAGGCGGTCGCCGCGGAGCGGGCGCGGATCGCGCGCGAGCTGCACGACGTCATCGCCCACGCCGTGAGCGTGGTCGTCGTCCAGGCGCAGGCCGGCCAGCGACTCGTCGGGAAGGATGAGGAGCGCACACGGGAGAGCCTCGAGGCGATCGAGACCACGGCGCGCACCGCGATGCAGGAGATGCGGCGGCTCCTCGGGATGCTCCGCGAGACCGACGGCGCAACGCTGGAGCCGCAGCCGGGGTTGGCGCAGCTCGACCTGCTCGCGGCACAGGTCAGCGACGCGGGCCTTCCCGTCGAGGTCGTGGTCGCCGGAGAGCCCGTCCCACTCTCGGCGGGGCTCGACCTCGCCGCCTACCGGCTCGTGCAGGAGGGGCTCACGAACGCGCTCAAGCACTCCGGCGCCGATCGCGCCCACGTCCGGATCGTCTACGAGCGGACGCACCTCTCGGTCGAGGTCGACGACGACGGTGGGGGCGCGAGCGGCAACGGCGCCGGCAGCGGCCAGGGCCTGGTCGGGCTGCGCGAGCGCGTCACGCTCTACGGCGGTGAGCTCGAGAGCAGCCCGCGGCCGGAGGGGGGCTGGCGCCTGCAAGCACGTCTCCCGATCGGGGACGTCCCGTGATCAGGCTCCTGATCGCCGACGACCAGGAGCTCGTGCGCGTCGGCTTCCGTGTCGTCCTCGACGCCGAGCCCGACCTCGAGGTCGTCGCGGAGGCCGAGAACGGCGAGCAGGCGATCGAGCTCAGCCGTCGGCTGCGGCCCGACGTGGTCCTGATGGACGTCCGCATGCCCGTCCTGGACGGTATCTCGGCGACGCGGCGCATCCGCGCGGACGCCGCGCCGGAGGGTGGGCCGCACGTGCTCGTCCTGACGACGTTCGACCTCGACGAGCACGTCTACGACGCGCTCCGCGCAGGTGCCGGCGGGTTCTTGCTCAAGGACGTGAAGGCGACCGATCTCGCCGACGCGGTCCGGGTCGTCGCTTCCGGCGACGCGCTCATCGCGCCGTCGATCACGAAGCGCCTCGTGGCCGAGTTCGCAGCCCGCCCCGGGCGGCTCCAGGGACCGCCGGCGCTCGAGGACGTCACCGCGCGGGAGCTCGAGGTGTTGCGGCTCGTCGCACGCGGACTCTCGAACGGCGAGATCGCAGCGACCCTCGTCGTCAGCGAGGCGACGGTCAAGACGCACGTCACCCGCATCCTCGGGAAGCTGGGCCTGCGCGACCGCGTCCAGGCCGTCGTCCTCGCCTACGAGAGCGGCCTCGTCACGCCCGGCGCGGAGTGATCCGACGCGGGGCGCCCGGCTTTCCGTCGGCGCCCGGCCTGACCTTCAACTCCGGGCGCGCGCTCTCACTCCGCAGCCGCTGAGGAAGAGCGGGCGGCCCGCGCAGGCGGGCCGCCCGCGTGGGTCAGGGGCCGCGCAGGAGGAGCGGTGCGTTCGATCCCGTCCCGGCCGCCCAGACGGTCGTGCCGACGGAGGTCACGGCGGAGAGGAAGTTGTCGCTCGCGCCGACATTCGCCGGTGGTGCGACAGCGGTCCAGGATGCGCCGTTCCAGTGGAGGAGCTCCGGCGTCTCGACAGGCACGCCGGTCGCCTGGTCCGTCCAACCGCTTCCGACGGCCCAGACGTCGCCACTGCCTAGCGCCCGGACGCCCATGAGGACGTTGTGGCCCTTCGTGCTCGGGCTGGCGACGATGCTCCACGCGCTGCCGTTCCAGTGCTCGGTGAGCGTCTTCAGCGGCAGCAAGCTGCCCGACTGGACGTCGATCGTGTAGCCGACGGCCCAGGCGTCGTTCGGTGCGACCGCGGTGACGCTCGTGAGCAGGTCGCTCGCGGCGACTCCCGGTGCCTGCGCCGGTGCGTTCGGGCTCGCGACGACGGCCCAGGCCGTGCCGTTCCAATGCTCGACGAGCGTCCTCGCCGAGACCGACCCGACGGCCCACACGTCGTTCGGTCCCGTGGCGGAAACGCCGGTGAGGGATCCGCCTGTCACCGTCGGCCCGTTCATGACCGACCACGCGGCGCCGTTCCAGTGCTCGATCAGCGGGCCGCCCGTGAACGTCGTGCCGACTGCCCAGATGTCGGACGCCGACACGGCCGCGATCGCTGAGAGGCTCGCCCGGGTGAACGCGAGCGTCGGCGTCGCGACCTCCGACCACGAGCTGCCGTTCCAATGGAGGACAAACGGCGTCACCGGGCTCTTGAAGCCCGTGCGCTTGTGCTGCCCGACCGCCCAAGCGTTCGTCGGCGACAGTGCCGCCACCGCGTTCAGCGTGTCGTCGTAGAACTTCGTGTCGGGCGCCGTAACAGCGCTCCAGGTGCTGCCGTTCCAGCGTTCCGTCAACGGCGCCTTGCCGAGGTTCGAATACCCCGGCTGCTGCGGAATCGACCCGACGAGCCAGCCGTCCGCCGTCCCGTCGAAGGACAGTCCCGATGCCGTCGATCCGGCGGCGGCCGTCACCGGCACCACCTGCCAGCTTCCCGCGGCGGCCGCCAACCCCGTCACGGCGAGCGTCGCCGCCACCGCCACGGTCACCGCGACCCTCCGTCTCCCCTTGCCTCCCATCCCGTACCTCCGTCCCGACCGCAGTTGCCCCCGATGCGAACGGTACGTCGAAGGACGTGAGGCGGATTGCGTGCCCTCGTCGCGCTGATCCGAGACGGCCAACCAGACGAGCGCTCGCGGAGGGCCGCATCGCGGTCGCCGTCGGCAGGACGGGCGGCGGCTCGGCTTCTCGGCGGTGCCGCCTCGACGGAGGTCGCTGCGAGCTCGCGGATATCTTCGTCGAGCCGGATGTCGTGCGCCACGGAGTTCGTCGCCTCCTCGTCGAGGGTGCTGCGGAGCGCGCGCCGCGGCCGGCGCGGCGCGCCTTGACGTGATCGCGAACCCGAATGCCACCGGGTTCTACTTACGACTCGGGTTCGGCGAGCGAGGTGGCGCCTGAACGGCGGAACGCCCCCAAGCTGCCGCGCGAGCGCACGGGTGACAACACCGCTGTTGCATCGTGTTGACTCGTCCGCTGTTGGGCGGGAGAATCGCCGGAACTCAGGGGCGCAAGGGAGGGCGACATGGCGTGGAGGATCAGCGGGTCGTATTTCGAGACTTGTTCGTGTGACGTTGTGTGTCCGTGTACAGCGTCCTTGTCGTTCGGCGCGACGAACGACTACTGCCGCGTCGTGCTCGTCTTCAATGTGAAGGACGGAGAGGTCGACGGCGTCGCTGTGGGCGGACTTACCGTCGCCGCGGTCGCCGATACGCCGAAGGTGATGACCGATGGGAACTGGCGCATCGGCGTCTTCATTGACTCGGCGGCCTCGGACGAGCAGGCAGAGAAGCTGGGCGGTGTGTTCTCCGGCGCGCTCGGAGGGCCGATGGAAGCGCTGGGGCCGCTTGTCGGGGAGAACCTCGGTGTCGAGCGGGCGCCGATCGAGGTACGGGAGGACGGGCTCACGCACTCGGTTCGGATCGGCGACGCGGTCGACTTCGAGATCGAGGACTTGGTGCCCTTTGGCGTCGAGTCCGGGCAGCCGGCGAAGCTCGTCGGGATCTTTCATCCGGCAGGCCCCGACCTCACGGTCGCGCACGCCACGCGGTCACGGATCGACGCGTTCGGAATCAGCTACGAAGGAAAGGCGGGCTTCTCGCGCTCTGAGTTCGTCTGGGCGGCGTGACCGCGGCCAGCGCGGATGTTGTTGCTGCGACGCGTGCGCGGCTCGGGCTGGTCGCGTTCCTCTTCGCCCTGGCCGCTCTCGCGTGGTGGTCGACGATCCGCTCTATGGGCGAGATGAGGGCCAGCCCTGGCACCGCCCTTGGTGCGCTCAGCTGGTTCATCGGCGTGTGGATCGTGATGATGGCCGCGATGATGCTCCCGGCGGTCTCACCGACCGTCGCCCTTTACGGCCGGATGGCGGGGCAGCGTGGACTAGCGCGCCCGCTCGCGTTCACCAGCGGCTATCTCGTCGTCTGGGGTGCAGCCGGCGTCTGCGCCTACGCGGTCTTCGCACTCGGCCGGCATGCTCTTGGGCCTCAGTTCGCTTGGCACGCCGGTGGCCGGTGGCTCGCCGGCTGTGTCCTCGCGTTCGCAGCCGTCTATGAGCTGACGCCGTTGAAGGACGTTTGCCTCGGCAAATGCCGGAGCCCGTTCGGGTTCCTGATGGGGGCGTGGCGGAGCGGCGTCCGCGGGGCCCTTTCGATGGGGGCGAGGCATGCCGTCTGGTGTGTCGGCTGCTGTTGGGCACTGATGGCTGGATTGTTCGCGCTCGGCGTGATGAGCATCCTCTGGATGGCCGTTGTCGCCGCGCTGATCACGATCGAAAAGGTGCTGCCGTGGCGGCGCATCGCGGTCTACTCGACAACCCTGCTCCTAGTCGCGCTCGCTGTCGGCGTTCTCGCCGTACCCGACTCCCTGCCCGGCTTCGTGGTTCCGAGCGGCGGCATGGCCGGGATGTAGCGGCGCAGCATACGCTTGGGGTGGGCGAGCGTCCTCGCACGAGAGAGCGGGCCGCGGATCGAGAAGAGCGCCCGCTCATGGCGGTTCGAGTTCCGCCCTCGGCTGCGCCTGAAGGTTGTTCGCCCCTGCGTGCTGCGCGGCTGATTCACACGGGGGTTGTGGTCGTCTCTGATGACGTTGCTGCGAGGGAGTGGGCGAGCTCAATGGTTGCCTCGACAGTGAGGGTCGCGCCTGCTGCTTGTTCGCGTGCCCATGCGCCGTCTTCAGGTAGGACTTCGATCAGGCGCTGTTCGAAGTCTTGCTCGAGGCTGGTGGTCGCGGGGAAGTCGGTCACGTTGTTTGTGCTGCGAAGGTTGTCGACGGCGCCGCGCAGACGAGCGGCGCGGTAAATCTCGACAGGCTCGGCTGGGAGCGCGATGCCTGCGAGCGCGTTGTCAGTTCGGGGATGGCGTCAGGGGCGTTTTGCGCGACGAGGTCGAGGAGGGCGGCGAATGTCGCGCGTGCGTCTGATCGGCGCCCGCATCCAACCGGCGGACGATGACGTCGCGGGGGTGCCCCGGGCGCCCGTGCCGAGCGGTGGCCTTGGGAGTGGGCAGAAGCGCGATGACCGGATGATCAAGGCTGGCCACGTGGGCGGAGGAGTTGCTGGTCCAGGGTCGGAGGTGACGCCGGCGGAACGCGAATGCCGGTTCGGTGCCCGCCCTCGACGGGTCAAAGTGAGGTGGCCGGGCCGTGCCTGCGAGCGCGGCCTTGGCGTCGAAATCAACGGTGGGCGAGTAAACAAATCGGTGTCGTCGCGAGATCATCTCGGTTGAGATGTCAAAGCCGGACCAGTGGCGCGAGATCGAGGCCGTGTATCGCACCGGGTATTCAGGGTTCCTCCGTGTGTCGCTGGCGATCACGGGTGATCGCGAGTCGGCGCACGATGCGGTGCAGGACGGGTTCGCGGACGCGCTCAGGAGTGCGGAGCAGTGGTCTGGGCGTGGTCCTCTTGGCGCTTGGGTGTGGCGTTGTGTCATCAACAGGGCGCGTAAGGCGCGGTCGCGTCGGCGCTCGTTCGAGTTGCGCGGATTGGTCGAGAAATCGCCTGGAGAGGGTTCGGAGCTGCTGACGCGCGTGGCTGAGCTGCCGGAGCGCCAGCGGCTGGTCGTGTTCCTGCGCTATTTCGCCGATCTCGACTACCGCGAGATCGCAGAGGCGCTGGACATCAGGGTAGGGACGGTGTCGGCGACGTTGCACGCGGCGCACGCATCGCTCCGCTCATCGCTGACGGAGGTTTCGGGATGAGCACGTTCGACCTGTTGCCCGATCTCGTCGTGGAACTGGATCGGCTGGTCCCGCCGGAGGAGGCCGCCGGTGATTGGGATGACGTCCTTCGGCGTATCGACCCGCCGCGGCGGCGGCGGCGTGCTCGTCCTGCGAGGAAGTTGGTGTTGCTCGCTGGAGCGTTGTTCGTGGTCCTCGTCGCGGTCGCAGCGGCCACGTATCTCATACTCCAACACCGACCTCGTCCGGGCGCGCTCACCGTTGCAGTCGGGGGACACAACCTCCGCTGGCCCGTGCAGATCATTCAGGTCATGCCGAACGGGCGCAGCGTCGTGCTCTGGCGCTGTCCGTCCACCACGGGCTGTGGCGAACCCGAAGGGATGGATTGGGCTCCCGACGGGCGGCACGTGGCCTTCACGGTCGACGCGTTCAACGGCGCGCGGACGGACCCCTACCTCGGCTTGCACGTGCTCGACCTGCAGACAAACCGTGACGTCCGCGTGGTTGCGGAATACGACGCCGCTCACGCGCGCCCCCGTTGCCTAGACCCGGCTGCCGTCGCGTGGTCCCCGGATAGCAAGGTGCTTGCATTCGACTGCACGGCGTTCGGGGGGTGGTCGTGGGTCTGGCTGGCCGCGCCGGACGGATCTCAGCGGCGACGACTTCCCACAGGCAACTTGCGTGCGGCAGCGCCAAGCTGGTCACCCGACGGGACGCGAATCGTCTTTGCAGCCTCGGACGGCGGCATCTACATCGTCCGTCTGGACGGCTCAGGCCTTCGGCGCGTGGTCACCCACGGCTCCGTACCGGACTGGTCGCCCGACGGGAGCAAGATCGCCTACGAGGCGAGAGACGGCGTCCGCCTCGTCACCCCGACCGGTCAGGACGTGACGCCCCTGCGCGGGATCGGGCCTGCGGGAACGCCCGTCTGGTCCCCAGACGGACGCGAGATTGCGGTGACGGTCGCAGGCAGTGGTCTCTACGTGGTCGCTGGCAACGGCCGGGACCGGCATCACGTCCCCATACGCGACGACGTCGGCTCGATCGGACGTCCGGCCTGGTATCCCGCCGGTCCGGTTGCGAAGCCCGTGCCTTCCCCAACTTCCTGCCAAGCATGTTGAGCACGCGTCGCCTGAGCACGCGTCGCCTGACAGCCAGGGTCGCCGTCGCTCTCGTGGCCTTGCTTCTGCCCGCGCTCTCGGGTGCGACCTCCCCCGGCCTGAACGGCCGGATTGCATACGCGGTCAAGGACAGCCAGGGCCATTGGCAGATCTGGGTCGCGAACGGGGACCTTTCGAGCGCGAAGAAGCTCAGCCGCGGTCGCTACGACAGCGGGTGGGCAGTGTGGGCACCGAGCGGCAAGCAGTTCGCATTTGACAGCAACCGGACCGACCCCACGCCCAGTGACTCCCATCAGGTCAACGACGTCTTCGTCATGAAGACGAACGGAACCGGTGTGAAGAAGCTGACCGACTCGAAGGGCATAAGCGGTGACGCTGCCTGGTCACCGAAGGGATCCCTCATCGCCTTCGACGCCGACCGCGGGAACCCGAAGGGGTTCAGTGCGATCTATGTCATCCGCCCGAACGGTCGAGGGCTGAGAACGCTCACCCATCCTCGGCCCCCGATGAGCGACTACAAGCCTCGCTTCTCGCCGGACGGAACGCAGGTCGTCTTCATTCGGGAGCGCGGCACTGCCGAATTTGGGCCGGCGGCTCTCTTCACGATGCATGCTGACGGCAGCCATCTCCATCGGTTGACGCCCTTCTCCTTCCATGCAGATGACTCGGATTGGTCGCCGGACGGAAAGCGGATCGTCTTTGACGGCTACCCGAGCCCAAGCGCGTATGGAGACATCTACGCCGTCGATGCGACTGGTGGATCCGCGGTGAACCTCACGCGGAACCCGGCCGGAGAGGCCGGATCGGCCGATCCTGCTTGGTCGCCCGACGGGACGAGGATCCTCTTCCTCGACAACCGCGTCCTCAACGGTGTTCCCAGAACCGGCCTCGCCACCATGAACCCGGACGGCTCCGACCGTCACTTTCTCTCGAGCAAGAACATCGAGGCGCACCAAGCCGACTGGGAATCCGTCCACGCATAGACGGTTCCATGTCCGCCACCGTGGGGTGGCGGCATACGCCGCTAGAGGACGACGTCGTGGGCACTCGATACCGGTGGCCGATCTCGCGGCGCTCGCCGGCGTCTAGCCTCACCTCGGCGACGTTGCCCGCACGTGAGGACCCGCGGTGCACGGATCGTCAAGCCGTCAGCGTTGGGGGGCGACGTGCCCGGCGGATGGACACAGGGCTCGCGCCCCCGTGCCACACGCCTGTCAGGCTGCGGTGAGGCCGTCGACCTCGACATTGACGAGCTCCTCCCATAGGGAGGCGCGCTCCTCGGGCGTCATGTCCCGCCTCGACTCATGCGCGTGGAGGCCGCGCCCCCAGACGCGGCCTCCACGGCCCTCGTGGCTCAGCTGGTCGTCGCCACGTTCTTGTGCTGGGTGCGCAGCAACACCAGACCGCCGGTGGCGCTGACGGCGAGCCCTATGCCCACCGCGGCGCCGATCGCCGCGTCGATCCAGTCGAAGCTGCTGCCTCCGGAGGAGACGACGGTGACGACGGGCACCGTGAAGGGCGGTTCGTTCTTCGCCTCGCCGCGCGGCGCCGTCTGACCAGCAGCGCCGCGCGGGGCCGTAGCGGCCTCCCGGGTCGTCACCCGACGGGTGAACGGCCACTCGTTCTTTGCTTCCCCGCGCGGTGCAATGTCTGCCTTGCTCGTGTTGATGCCCGCATCTGTTGGCGTGCGTGTGATGACGGGCCGTGTGAAGGGCCACTCGTTCTTCGGCTCCCCGCCCGCGAAGGCCGGCGTCGCCGCTGTCAGAAGTGCCGCCGTGGTGGCGAGGGCTACTGCGTTTTTCCGACTGTTCATGGTCTCCCTCCTTCGGATTGTTCGCCGCGGGATCGGCGGCTTGCGAGAAGGGTGAGGAGTCCCGCCTTCGGTTTGGCTGCACTTGGTTTCAGCCCGGTATCAGGGGCGCTTGCTGCACGGTTCGGACCGCGGTAGCGTCGGCGCGTGGAGCTCCGGCTGCTCGGGCCGCTCGAGGTGGTCGACTCTGGTCGGTCCCTGGAGGTCGGGCGCGGTCGGGAGAGCGCGCTGCTCATCCTGCTTGCGCTGCGGGCGAACGAGCCCGTCTCGCCCGACCAGATCGTCGAGGGGATCTGGGGGGACGCACCGCCCGAGAACGCAACGAAGACGGTTCAGGTCTACATCTCTCGCCTCCGTAGGTCGCTTGGTGCAGATCACATCGAGACTGTCGGTCGCGGCTATCTCCTCCGCATCGACGGGGACGATCTCGACGTCGTTCGCTTCGAGCGTCTCGCGAGGCGAGGCAGTGAGCTCCTCGAACGCGGCGACGCTCGCGCTGCAGAGCGTACGTTCGCCGAAGCCATCGCCCTCTGGCGCGGCGAGGCCCTCGCAGACGTGCGCTACGAGGCGTTCGCCCAGCCGGAGATCCGCCGGCTCGACGAGCTCCGCGCGGCGGTCTCTGCCGATCGCGTCGATGCGCTGCTCGCGCTCGGCCGTGAGGACGAGGCGGTCGCGGCGACACGACGGCTCGTCGAGGCTCAGCCGCTCTGGGAGCGTCCCCGCCAGCAACTTATGCTCGGTCTCTACCGGTCGGGGCGTCAGGCCGAGGCGCTCGACGTCTACCGAGAGGCCCGCCGCACATTGGACGAGGAGCTGGCCTTGCAGCCGAGCGCTGAGCTGCAGGAGCTCGAACGGCGGATCCTGAATCACGACCAGGCGCTCGGTGGCGGTCATCGCTTGCACGAGCTCACACGCCGCCGCCGCGGGGCGGCGCTCGTGCTGGGTGGAGCGGCGCTCGTCGTGGCGGGCGCCGTGGCAGGGGCGGTCGTGATCGCGATGCGCGGCGGCTCAGCCGCGACCCTGACGTCGATAGCCCCCAACTCTCTCGGCGTGATCGATCCTGCTCGAGATCGCCTCGTCGGCCGCGTCGGGCTCGGGTCCAGCGCCACCGCCGTCGCGGCGGCGGACGACGTGGTCTGGGTGGCAAACGCGGGGCGCGACCAGCTCGTGGCGGTCGATCCGCACTCGCTCCGGGTTCTTCGCACGGTGCGGCTCCGATCGACTCCGACGGAGCTCGCCGCTGGACCGACGGGGGTCTGGGTCACCGAGCCGTTTGGCGCGGGCGCGGGACGGCTTACTCGAGTCGGCACTCGCTTCGGCGTAAAGGAGGTTGCTGTTCGCACCGGTGACGTCTCCGACCTCTTCGCGCCGTCGACGCCGGATGCCGTCTCGCTCGACACCCGCGGCGTTCCGTGGACGAACACCGTCCACGGCCGTTTGGTCTCGGTTACGCGCCGCGGTGTTCGGGTCTTCGAGTTGCCTCGTGGGCACTCGATCGACGGCATCGCCGCGGGCGGTGGCTCGATTTGGATCGCGAGTGGCGTCGACGACAGCGTGCTTCGCTTCGACCCGGAGGCCGGTCGTGTCGTGGCGGTGATCCGGGTCGCTGCGGTCGACGGCCGCCGCGCCGCCGCCCCGGCGGCCGTCGCCTACGGCGGCGGGAGCGTCTGGGTCGCCGATGCGCTCGACGACCGCGTGACGAGGATCGATCCTCGCACCCAGGCGGTTTCGGCGACGATCCCGGTCGGGCCCCGCCCCACGGGGATCACCTTCGGCGCCGGCGGTGTGTGGACGTTGAACGCCGGGGATGGTTCTGTCTCGCACATCGATCCTTCATCGAACCGCGTCGTAGCCACGATCCCGGTCGGGCGCGTCGTGACGGGCATCGCCGCTTCCGCCTCGCGGGTCTGGGTATCCGTCGGGGGCGGGGCGGCGGTCGAGAGCACTCCCCCGTCGGCGCCGGCGAGACCTCTCCGGCAGGCCGGGTGTGGGCCGATGGAAGCTGGCGGCGGGTCGCCGGACATGGTGATCGTGTCCGACCTGCCGAAGTTCGACAATGGGGGGAAAGCGAACCCCGACGTCGCCGACATGGTCGCGGCGATCCGACTCGTGGTGTCGGAGCATGGGTTTCGCGCCGGGCCTTACCGGATCGGCTACGAGGCATGCACTGACTCCGCGCCCGGCGCCAGCCCCGATCCGCCTCTCTGCGCTGCGAACGCTCGGGCATACGCAGAAAACCCGAGCGTCGTCGGGGTGATCGGTGCGCACCAGTCGATGTGCACCGGCATCGAGCTGCCGATCCTCGACACCGCGCCGACCGGACCCGTAGCTGTTGTCAGCCCGTCGAACACGTATGTGGGGTTGACGCACCAAGGACCGCAGACGGCCGCGGACGAGCCGGAGCGGTACTACCCCACGGGCGTTCGTAATTACGTCCGAGTCTCGTCTCCCGACGACGGGCAGGGGGCCGCTCTGGCCGAGCTCGCGCGGGAACTCCGGCGGCGGCGCATCTTCGTCCTCGGTGACGGAGATGCGACGAGCGCTGCCATGTCTACGTTTGTCGTCAACGCCGCGCACGCGCTCGGCGTTGGAGTCAGCGGCGTCGGGCAGTGGGGGCAGAGCGGGCCGTACCGTGGGCTCGCCACGCGCATCCGGCGCGCGCGGGCCGACGCGGTCGTGATCACCGGTTGCATTTGCACGAACGGCGGCGGATTGCTCGTCGGCTTGCGGAAGGTGCTCGGCCCCTCCGTTCCGTTTCTCGCCTCGGACAACTTCACGTGCAGCTGTGACATGGGCGGCCCCGGTGCTCCCGCAGCCGCGATCGGCATGTACATCACGATCGCGGGAGCAGCAGCGCCGCTTCTACCCACCGTCGGGCGCACGTTCGTCGGACGGCTCTTCCCGAACCGGCCACTCGCCGACGTCTCGACGTTCGTGCCGACGGCGGCGGCGGCGGCGGAAGCGCTGATCCGATCGATCGCATCCTCCGACGGCAGCCGCTCGGACATCGTCGCCCAACTCACGCACGGGCGCCTAGCCGGATCCCCCGTCGGCGGCGTCTCGTTCGACGCGAACGGCGACCCGACACATGCGATCTTCACCGTGTTCCGTGTCGCCAGACGAGCTCCATTCCTCCCACATGTGCCAACCGGCGGGCTGCGCGCCGATCGCGTCATCGACACCGATCCGGCCCTTGCCCGCGGCCCCTGAGCCGCAGACCCGCGACGCGACGTGGCCGGGGCCCCGTGGATCGGCGGGTCGCGGCGCACGCTAAGTCGGGGTTGACCATCCCGTCGTACACGGGTGGTGCCGTTTACTCCGTCGTGTAGCGGCGCTGGAAGTACCAGTCGAGGATCGACTGTTTGCTGTGGTCGGGGAAGCCGGCGCTCTCGGCATCGCGGTCGCCAAGCCACGTCTGGATTGCCGGCTCGCTGTTCAGGTCGGGGAGGCCGGTGAAGGCGGCGAAGGCGCGCTTCATCGGGTTCGGCTCGAGCTCGTAGATCGCGAGCGTCTCCTCGAGGTTGACCCACGCCGACCCTTCGACCTCCTCAGCCCATTCCATCCAGTCCCAGTAGCTCTGCTTGACGACGGCCTGGGGGACGAGGTCGGGGCGCCAGTTGGTCGTCTCGATCGGCAGGCTGCCGAACAGGTCGACGCCGAAGCCGCGCCCGTTCTCCTTCACGATCTCGCTGAACAGCGGCGAGAGGAGCAGCGGGTCGTCGTCGGGGTCGACGAGCCCGAGCAAGTAGAACGGCTGCTCCTCGTGCAGCAGCGCGACGATGCTGCTGCCGCCGTCGCGGTGGAGCAGCCACAAGCTCGACGACCAGGACATGGGGCCGATCGAGTCCCAATAGAAGCCGAACCACTGCTCGGGCCGGTAGCGCTGCTCGAGCAGCTCGAGGATGCTCGCCGGCCACCACTCGTAGGTAGCGATCTCCTCTCGCTCCTCCGGGGTGTCGGAGCTTGCGCCGAGGAGCTCGTGCCCGAGCAGCGGTCGCCGCTCAGCCCCGGTGAGCACGATCCCGTCGCCGACCTTGACCCGGCGCTCACAGAACGCTGCCGCGAGCGTCGCATCGAACTGCGTCCAGTCGATCATCTGGTTCCTCCTTCGTTCGCCGTTGCCCGCGAGGGGCCGCATCGTGATCACCACCGTGCGACGAGGCCGGTTGGTGCAGCTGACGCTGCTCTGGATGCAGAGCGGACTCTAAACGGGCGGCGCGGCGAGGTCCAGGGTGTAAGCCCGACCACGCGCAGTCATCCGCTGCCCGTTCAGTGGCCGACCTGGTGACGTGGCCAAAGGTCAAGGCGACGTCCCCGGTGGTCCGATGCGTCCGCGACTGAAAGCGGTCAGTTCGAGACCGGCGTACGCGAGCGAGGCGAAGACGACGACGGTGCCGGCTCGGGTGGCTGCTCCGTCGCCGAGGACGGAGAAGACGACGTTCGCCGCCAGCACGGCGGGGAGTGCGGCTGCCATCGGCCGCCACCGTGTCCCGCCGAGGCGGCGGAGCACGAGCGGGAGGATCACCAGCGAGACGAAGATGGCGCCGACGGTGACGCCGGACTCGATCTTGTGGGCGTGGGAGTGCCATGAGTCGTTGCTGCAGGCGTTGTCGATTCCTCGGCAGTCGAGTCGGAAGAGGCCGTCGAGGAACGTCCCTACACCGCCTGTCACGACGGCAGCTGCCGCGAGGAGACCGAGGACGCCGCGGTGCCGGTGTGGCAGCGCTCGCCAGATGCCGATCCCGAGCACGACCAGGAGCAGGCCGGAGAGGTTCGCGCCGAGCTGGTTGTAGAGCCAGGGGCTCTTCGCGGTCAACGCGCCGAGATCGGAGATGTCGTCGTGCATGGGGCTGAACGTCCGCGGCTGGCTTGTGTCGGCGGCGATCCAGCCGAGGTTGAAGGTGATGAAGGCGAGGAGCCCGCAGGCGCCCGCGAATTGGGCCCTGCGCCGTCCGGTGTGGGTGTGGTTGCTCGTCATGGTGGAGTCCGCACCGGTCGCCCTCTCCCGCAGGTTGCGGAAGAGGGCGACCTGCTGCGTCATCAGGCGGCTGCCTCGTAGGACGGCTCGGCCGTCGGAGCGGTCGTTCCCGAGGTCTCGGAACCGAGCCGCGGGAGCCATTCGAGCGACCGTGGCATGTACCAGTTCGCGTCGCCGAGCAGCTTCATCGCCGCGGGCAGTAGGACTGCCCGGACGAGTGTGGCGTCGATCAGCACGGCGGCGGCGAGCCCGACGCCGAACTCCTTCAGGAACAGGAACGACAGCGTCCCGAAGATCGAGAAGACGCCGACCATCACGAGCGCCGCGCTCGTGACCACGGATGCGGTCGACTTGATGCCGAAGGCGATCGCGTCGTTCGTCGACATCCCGCGGTCGTGGGCCTCGCGGATCCGGCTGAGGATGAAGACGTGGTAGTCCATCGAGAGCCCGAACAGGATCACGAAGAGGAAGATCGGCAGGAATGCGACCACGCCGCCGCCGGCGTCGTCGAATCCGAGCAGGCCCTTCCCGATGCCGTGCTGGAAGACGAGGACCAGCACGCCGTAGGCCGCGGCAACGGACAGGAGGTTGAGCACGACCGCCTTGGCCGCGATCACGACTGACCTGAACGTCATGAGGAGCAGCACGAACGCGAGCGCCAGGACGAACGCGAGCACGAACGGTGCGGCGTGCTTCATCTGCACGTTGAAGTCGTACGAGCTCGCCGTCGTTCCCGCGACGCCGATATCGGCGCTCGGGATCCTCCCGACGGTGTTCGGGATGACGGTTTCACGCAGGGTCTCGAGCGCGTGGTTGGAGGCGGTGTCCGTTCCGCTGCCGGCGATCGGCAGTGAGACGGCGGCCACGGTGCCGCTGCCGTTGATCGACACCGACGTCGGGTTGTTGAACTCGCCCGTGGCGACGGCCTGCCTGCGCAGGTTTGCGATCGCCCTCCGCACTCGGACGGCCGAGGCGTCGCCGGTCTTGATCATCACGACGGCGGGAATGCTTCCGCCGGGGAACGACTTCTGCATCTCGTCATACACCTTCATCACCGGGATCGACTTCGGGAACGTCTCGGGCCCGGGCGTGACCGTGTGCATGTGCAGCGCCGGGACTGCGAGTGCGATCAGCGCCCCACCGGCGCCGACCGTCGCGACCACGGGGTGGCGAAGCACGCGGTCGAGCACGGTGTTCCAGAAGCGGCTTCCGCCCTGGCGAGGGCGGCCGAGCCGTGAGAGGAGCGGGATCCGCGGTTTGTCGACCCTGTCGCCGAGCTTCGACAGGAGCGCCGGCAACACTGTCAGCGACCCGAGCACGGCGACGCCGACGACGATGATCGTCGCCATGCCGAAGCTCTTGAAGGTGGGATCGCCCGTCAGGAGCAGGCCCGCCATCGCGACCATCACGGTCAGGCCGGAGATCAGGACCGCACGACCCGAGGTCGCTGCGGCGGCCTCGAGCGCCGCTCGGTCTCCGAGGCCTGCACGTCGCTCCTCGCGTTCGCGCTTCAAGTAGAACATCGAGTAGTCGACGCCGACGGCGAGCCCGATCAGCATCACGACCACGCTCACGTTCTGGTCCATCGGGATCAGGTGACTCGGAAGCGCGACGAGGCCGATCGTCGCCCCGACGGCGGTCAGGCCGAGCAGCAACGGCAATCCGGCGGCGATGAGGGCGCCGAACGCCACGATGAGGACGAGCAGCGTCACCGGCAACGAGAACGTGCCGGCCTTGCTGAAGTCCTTCGTGACCTGCTTGTTGAGTTGCTCGTCGACGCTGGCGTCGCCGAACTCGCCGATCGAGAGGGAGGGATACGACTGCTGCAGCTTGGTGATCGCCGCCTCGACCGGCACGACATCCTTGTCGGACTGGGCGAGCTCCGTGCCTCGCAGCTTGAACTGCACGAGCGCCGCACGGCCGTCCTTCGAGATCTGGCCGGCATTGCCCGCGGCGAACGGCGACTGAACATCGCGGACCGCGGCCTGCTTCTGGAGCGTGGCCACGACTGCGGCGACCGCGCGGCCGAAGGTCGGGTCACTGGTTGTGCCATGTGTGCTCCGCACGAGCACGTTCTCGTGTGCCGGCTGCTTGAACTCCTTCGCCAGCACCTTCATGACGTGTCCCGACTCTCCCGACCCGGAAGCATTCGGGTCGATCGTCTTCGTCCCGATCAGGTTCCCGACCGCGAACGAGAGGGCGACGAACGCGAGCCACCCGAAGGTGGCGCTCTTCCAGTGCGAAGCGCTCCAACGGCCGATGCGAGCCGCGAGATTGGTGCTGAGGCTGACGGGTGACACAGCGGTGCTCCTTTCGAGGTGTAGGCAAGGTCGAACGAGCGTGCGCTCGCGCGCCTCCGCCGACATCGGGGCACCACCCTGAGCTCGTACCCTGATTCGAACTACGGGGTCGCCGGCCGCGCCCCGGCCGCGAGCTCGACCGTGCGCGCAAGCTCGACGCGTGACTGCACTCCAACCTTGCGGAAGATGTTTCGCAGGTGGGTCTCGACCGTCTTCTGGCTCAGGAACAGCTCCGCCGCGATCTGCGTGTTGGTCATCCGGTCGACGACGAGACGGGCGATCTCGAGCTCGCGGCCCGTCAGCGACTCGAGCCGCGTCCCGTCCGCCTTCCCGGCGGCGCTGCGGCGGTGCACACGGTGGCCCAGGCGCCCGAGCTCTCGCTCGGCTTCGCCGAGGTACCGGCTGCAGCCGTGCGCCTCCAGGCCGGCCGCCGCCTTTTGGAGCTCGGCGATCGCAACGTCCCGGTCGCCCGACAAGGCGAGCGCTCGACCGGCGATGACTCTCGAGACGGCCGCTTCGACGGGGGCGCCGACGGCGTCCGCTGCGGCCGCGGAGGCAAGCGCCTGCTCCGCCGCGCGACCGGCGTCGCCGCGGTGGAGGCTGACGGCGGCGACCGCCCGCGCCGCCCACGCCGCTGCCATCGGAAGCTGCACGGACGCCGCCCACGCCTCGGCGTGCTCGGATGAGCGTGCGGCGTCGTCGAGGCGATCGAGTGTGAGCCGGCAGCGCGTCAGGAGCTCGAGGTACCCGGCGCGGGGGCTGCCTGCGATCAGCTCCAACCCTTCGCCGCCTGCGTGGCGGAGGAGCAGATCGACCGCCCGTTCCGCCTCTCCGGCCTCGAGGGACGCGGCGGCAAGCACGGCTGCCGCTTCGGCTGCGTGGAAGGTCGCCTCGCCGCCTCGGCTGAGCTGCACGGCTTCCTCCGCCGTCGCGAGCGCGAGCGAGACGTCGCCCAACGGGAGCGCGACGCTCGAGCGGCCGGAGAGGTTCCACACGAGCGCGTGTGTGTTGTCGAGGAGCCGTGCCGCCTCGATCCCGCCGTCGAGGAGCTCGGCGGCCTGGCTGAGCTTCCCGCGCTGGCGCCAGACGCCCCCGAGGATCTGGACGAGCACGAGGAAGAGCTCGCTCTGCCCCCTTGCCCGGGCGACCGCCAGCGCGCGCGCCGCGTGACCGTCGGCTTCGGCATACCGGTCGAGGTACAGCTCCACGCCGCCGAGCCACGCAGCGCTCTCGACGTACCGCGCGAGATCGTCGTCCGGTATCGAGTCGACGAGCGATGCCGCTTCGGATCGGCTCGCCTCGGCCGTGTCCGCGTCTCCCATCAGCGACTCGGCGAAGCTCGCGACCGCGAGTGCCGCGGCGATGAACGGTGCGTCGCCGAGTGCCCGCGCGTCCGCGACGGCAGAGCGTGCTGACTCGTGCATCGACGCGAAGCGCGAGCGGTAGAGGTCGTTCACCGCCAGCTCGAGCGTGAGCGCGATCCGATCGCGCGAAGGCTCCGCCTGCAGCCGTGACAGTGCGTTTCGGAGCCGCTCGGCAGCCTGTTGCGGTCGACCGAGTAGCGTCTCCACGGTCGCACAGGAGCGGGTAAGGCTCGCGAAAAGCTCGTCGCATCCCGCTGGAGCGAGCGTGAGCGCCTCGAGCAGCGAGCCGTGACTCTCGGCGAAGCGTCCGGCGGCGGTCAAGGCCCTGGAACGTGCTCGTAGGAGCTCGATCCGCTCCGTTGCGGGCGCGCTGTGGGGCAGGACACGGATCGCCGCCTGGAACCAGTGCGCCGCGCTCCCGGGCGCCAGCTGGAGCGACTCATGGCCGGCCTGCTCCAGCAGGCGAACTGCCTCCGAGTCGCCTTCACGGGCAGACCGCTCCACGTGGTGCGCGCGAGTGGCCGCCGGCGCCTCGCGCTCAGCGAGCGCGGCCGCACAGCGCTCGTGGGCTCCGAGCCGCCAGCCCGCCGCGGTCGTCTCGTAGAGCGCGTTGCGTACGAGCGGGTGGCGGAAGCGGAACCGGCGGGGAAGCGACGTCGTCCGCACGAGGTCGAGGCGGAGAAGCTCGTCGATCCCGTCCATCGCGGCGTCCTCCGACACTGCGGCGGCCGTCGCAGCGAGCTCCGGCTCGAACGGGTCGCCGGCGACCGCCGCTCCCTCGAGCACGCGTCGGGCAGCGGGAGAAAGGAGCGCCAGTTCCTCCGCGAGCGAGGCCGCGACCGCCGGCGGTACTCCCTCCGACGTCAGCCCGGCAGCCGCTTCCGTGTCGCCACCGCCGCGGTGCCGCGCCAACTGCTCGAGGTAAAAGGGATTGCCGCCCGTCTGCCGGTAGAGCTCGGCCGCGCTGGGCTCCGGAATGTCGGCGAGGAGCTCGCGAGCCTCCCCAAGTGTCAAGCCATTCAACGTGACGCGCGTCAACACGCCATCGCGGGCCGCGCGCTCGAGCGCCGCTGAGAGGCGCTCCGGCGCTTGACGCGGCCGCAGCGCGAACGCCGTCAGGACTGCCGCCGACGGCGGGCGTCGCAACAAGGCAGCGACGAGCTCGAGGGATGCCGCGTCCGCCCAATGAAGGTCGTCGAGGATCAGCACGAGCGGCATCCGCCGCGAGAGCTCCTCGAGCAGGATCCGCACGGCTCGATGGCTGCGGTGGCGCTCGTGCCGCTGATCGGCGTCGGTTGCCCCTGCGGGAGCGGGCACCGACGGGAAGACGAGGGCCAGCTCTGCCCGTACGTCCGCGTCGAGCGCGTCGAGCAGACCGGGCTCCAGGCCGCGGAGGTAGTCGTCGAGGGCGTCGAGGAAGACCGAGAACGGCAGGTCGCGCTCGAACTCCGAGCTCGACCCGGAGAGCACGAGGAGGTTACGCGCATCGGCGCGTGCGGCGAGCTCGACGAGGAGCCGGCTCTTTCCGATCCCTGCTTCGCCCGCGACCTCGAGCGCCGCCGCTTCGCCGCCGTCGATCAGCTCGAGCACGTGATCGAGAACGCTCGTCTCCTCGCCACGCCCGACGAGCCGGTCACTCACCCCGCGCATCTGCCTCCTCGCTCCGAGAATAGACGACGACTTTCGGATCGAGAAATCAGGGTGCGGGTTCAGGGTGGTACCCCGATGTCGGCCGCGCGGCGCAGCGCCAGGCTCACGTCATGTTCCGGTTCCTCCTTCAGCACCGCCACGAGTCGCACGAGTGCTCCGTCGTGTTCGCGTCGTTCAGAGGCCACGACAGCCCTCTCCGCCACCAGCCGACGCTCGCCTCGTGCCGCTCGGGCGGCCACGCGATCTGGTGGACCGTCGAAGCCGCGAGCGAAACGGACGCTCTCGCTCTGCTACCCGCCTACGTCGCCGCCAGAACGACCATCTCGCGCGTCACCGACGTCCAGATCCCCTAGCCGCAATCAGAGGAGTCCCATGCCCCGCCTGTTCGCCACACCACGATCCACGACCCGCTCGACGACGACCGCCGCCGCCGTCGCCTTGCGCGACGTCCGGAAGGTGCACGGTCGCGGCGACGGCGCCGTCGTCGCGCTCGACGCCGTTTCGGCGTCGCTCGCGCGCGGCTCCTTCACAGCCGTCATGGGCCCGTCGGGGTCGGGCAAGAGCACCTTCCTGCACGTGGCAGCCGGTCTCGACCGGCCCACGTCCGGTTCAGTGGCACTCGGTGATCTCGAGCTCGGGAAGCTCAGCGAGCGCCGTCTCACGATCCTGCGCCGGCAGCGTGTCGGCTTCGTCTTCCAGGCGTTCAACCTGATGCCGTCGCTGACCGTTGCCCAGAACATCGGGCTCCCGCTGCGCCTCGACCGGCGGCGCCCTCGGCGCGCGGACGTGCGCTCGGTCGCCGCGCGCGTCGGCCTCGGCGATCGGTTGCGTCACTATCCGTCGCAGCTCTCGGGCGGACAGCAGCAGCGGGTCGCGATCGCGCGTGCGCTGATCACACGACCCGAGGTGCTGTTCGCGGACGAACCGACCGGCGCCCTCGACACCAAGAACGGACGGTCGGTCCTCGCGCTCCTGCGCGAGCTCGCCGACGAAGGCCAGACCGTCGTGATGGTCACGCACGATCCGGCGGCGGCGACCTACGCCGATCAGGCGCTGCTGCTCGCCGACGGGCGCATCGCGGGTTCCATCGACCATCCCGACGCAGACGGGGTCGCAGAGCGCCTCGCCCACCTCGGGGACTGACGAACGTGCTGCGTCTGGCCATCCTCACCGCGCGCAAGCGCCTCGGCACGTTCCTCGGCGCGTTCCTCGCCCTCGCGGGATCGGCCGTCCTCGTCACAGCGGGCGGCATGCTGCTCCAGTCCGCGCTCCGAAGCCATCCCCCGGTCACGCGATACGCGGCGGCCGCAGCCATCGTCGCCGGCCACCAAGACGTCGGCCCCGATCGCGACGTGATCCTGGACGAGCCCGTCCGCGTCCGCGACGCACTCGTCGAACGGCTCGCTCGCGTAGCTGGCGTACGCGCGGCGATAGCCGATTCGTCGGTCGTCGCTCGTCTCGGCGCACACGACGTCCAGGCGCACAGCTGGAGCAGCGCACGGCTCGCGCCGTACCGGCTCGTCGCAGGTCGCCCGCCCGCGGCGCCGAACGAGCTGGTCGTCACGCAGCCTCTTCCACTCGGCACGGACCTGCGCCTGACGGCGGCCGACGGAGGCAGAACCGCGACCGTCGTCGGCGTGGCGCGCGCCCCCCGCGCGGCACCCGGGCTGCCGGTGGTGTTCCTCACCGACTCCGAACTCGTGCGGCTCGCCGGCCATCCCGGCCGCGTCGACGCGATCGGCGTCCTCGCCGCACCCGGCTTCGACCCGGAGCGCCTCCGGGCGGCGGCCGGCGGCGCCGTTGTGCTCACGGGCGCTGCGCGGAGCAAGGCCGAGTCAGTCGCCGTCCAGTCGGACCGGACGCAGTTGATCGCCGTTGCCGCGTCGTTCGGCGGACTCGGAATGTTCATCGCGATCTTCGTCGTCGCCGGAACGATGGCCCTGGTCGTTCAGCAACGTGAGCAGGAGATCGCGCTCCTGCGTGCGGTCGCCGCGACACCCGGCCAGGTGCGCCGCATGATCGCGTGGGAGGCGGCCATCGTCTCGCTGCTCGCGTCGGCGTCCGGAGTCGTCCCCGGCGCGGCCCTCGGACGGGCGCTCGCGCGGGGGTTCGTGCGGCACTCGATCGCACCGCCGAGCTTCACGGTCGGCTCCGCGACGCTGCCGGCAGTCGCGGCAGTCGGCGGTGGCGTCCTCGTCGCGCTGTTCGCCGTATACGCCGCCGGCCGCCGCGTATCGCGGGTGGCGCCGACGAGCGCACTCGCCGAGGCAGCGGTCGAGCCACGAGCGATCGGGCTGGGGAGGTTGATCGGAGGCGGTATCTCGATCGCGGCGGCGGTGCCGCTGTTCTCGGTCGCGAACCTCACGCACAGCCCGCAGACGGCAGCCGCCACCTCGGAGATGACAGCGCTCTTCCTCGTCGCCGCCGTGGGTTTCCTCGGACCGCTCGTCGCGCTTCTCGCCGCCTTCGTCCTCGCGCCGCCACTCTCCCGGATCGCCCCCGTCGGTGGCTTCCTCGCCTCCGCGAACCTCCGTGCGGCGACCCGGCGGTTCTCGTCGGCGACCACGCCGCTCGTGCTCTCGGTCGCCCTCAGCTGCACGTTGCTCTTCAGCAGCACGACCACCGACCACGCTGTCAAGGCCGAGCGGACGGCCGGCCTCGCCGAGGACCTCGCCGTCTCCACGGGCGGCGTCGGACTGCCGCCTGCCGCGCTCAAGGACGTGCGCGCAACGCGCGGGGTGGCTTCGGCGGTCGCGCTCACACCGACAGAGCTCGGCCCCGGCGGGATCGGAGTCTCCGACGACGTCACCTCCGCGCAGGTCCTCGACGGCGGGGCAGGCGGCGGCCTCGACGTGGGAGTCGTGGCAGGCTCGCTCGCTCGTCTGCACGGCGCGGCGATCGCGCTCAGTCGCACACGTGCCGACGGTGCGCATGCGCACCTGGGAGACCGGGTGTCGCTGATGCTCGGCGACGCGACGCGGACACACGCGCGAGTCGTAGCGATCTACACCCGCGGCCTCGGCTTCGGCGACGCGCTGCTCGCACCCGAGCTCGCAGCCGGCCACCTCGGGAACCCGCTCGCGCAGGTGGTCCTCGTCCGCACAGCCCACCGGGCGCTCGTCGCACCACGCCTGCGAAGGCTCGCCAGGCGCTACCCGGGGCTACGGGTCACCGACCGGGCAGCAACGCTCACGACCGCCGACGATGCCGACCGCGCGACAAACCACTGGCTCACGCCGCTCTTCGTCACGATCATCTTCGCGTTCACGTCGATCTCCGTCGTCAACACGCTGGCGATGATCGGCCTGCGCCGCGGGCGGGAGCTGGCGCTCCTGCGACTGACCGGCGCGACGCGCGGCCAGGTCAGGTCGATGGCACGGTGGGAAGCTGTCCTGATCGTGACCATCGGCGTCGTGATCGGACTGGCGATCAGCGCGACCGCACTGCTGCCGCTGAGCCACGCCCTCACCGGCGGCTACACCCCATATGTCCGTGCGCGGCCGCTGGCCGCGATCCTCGGCGGTTCCGCAGTCCTGTCGCTGCTCGCGATCGCGCTCCCCACACGGCGGGCGCTGCGCTCTCGGCCGATCGCCACAGTCGGCGTGGCCGAGTGAGCTCAGATGCAGTCACCTCTCGCGCCCTGGAGGTCTCGAACATCTGAGACAGGACGGAATAAGCCGCCGTCTGCGTCGAGACCGTCCCGGCGCTCGATGGTCGGCGTCGGAATCCTAGGCGCTTGCGCCAGCCGTCTGGCCCAGAACAAGATGTAGAAGATGAAGAAGTTTGATGTTCACGGAGTCATCAACGACACGCTGCTGGTGGAGGCGATCGAGTCGGCCCGGATGGCGGTCTGCGTCTACGACGAGGAGGGCCGCTACGTCACACGAGGACGGGGTCGATAGGAAGGTTCTCCTCAGCGACGAGCACCGCCAGGGCGTCCGGGTCGTCAACCGAAAGGACGGGTCGAAGGTGGCCGTCGCGTTCGTGGTCACGCCGACGTGGGTCGCGAAGCTACCGTATCTCGTTGCCGTAGTGTGGACGCTCGCACCAGAAATACGCAACGCAGCCCTCCGGGTTGACGCCGCGGACCTCTGCAGCCGTGGGTGATTTGCGCGCCGACGGCGAGGCGCTTTCTATCGGATCAAAAAGTACGCAAACGCGAACGCAGTGGCCGACAGCGCCGCCGCAAGCGGCGCCGCGAAAGCGAGACCGCGGACGAAGGTGTGACTGACTTGTTCCCGGACTTCACACGCGAGTGTGGTCTGGCGGTGCAGCCGCGGTCCCGTCTGGATGTTCAGCTGGTGCCTTGAGCGACGTGCTGCGCCCGCTGACCGGGGGAGAGCCGAGAACGACTCTCCCCCGGGTCGCCGTTTGGCTTCTAGCGTCCGAGGTCAACGCGGAAGGAGACAAGGCGGCGCGCCGAGATGCCGGCAAGCACGTTGTTGCCGGGCTGGCGTGCGCGCACGAACATGACGAGTAGCTGCTGATGCGCCGCCGCGGGAAAGCCGCGAAGCTGCGTCATCGACAGGGAGGCCCATCCGTCGGCGCCAGTCGCCGTCTCCGGCGGGATGCTGAACTGCTGGAACGGCACCGCGGTCACGTAGACGAGGGCGCCCTGGACGTCGCGCCCGTTGCAGGCCGAGACGTGGAAGCGCACCTGCAGCTGCTGGGTGGAGCGTCCGACCACCGCCGGTGAGACGTCCTGGCGGTCGATGGCGACCTGGGCCGGAGCCGACAGCTGCGCGGCCTGGATAGCGCCGCTGCCGGACGGGCAGCCCGTGCTGGGCGAGGGTGCGCTGTGGGTGACGACAGCCGTCGGCGCGGACGTGGCACTGGCCGAGCCGCCGGCGTTGCTGGCGATCACCCGAACGCGAACGGTGTTGCCGGCATCGGCCGAGGTCAGCTTGTAGGTGGTCTGGGTCGTTGTGCCGCCGGCGTAGCAGCTGCCGCCGGTCTTGTTGCAGCGCAGGAACCGGTAGCTGTAGGTGAGGCCGCTTCCCGTCCAGGTTCCGTTACTGGCGGTGAGCGTCGCACCGACCAGCGGGCTTCCGCTGAGCGTCGGAGGCTGCGTGTTCTTCGGCGCCGTCACCGTGGTCGTGGTGGTGGTCGTGGTTGTTGCCGATCCGGCGGCATCCGCACGAGCGGTGCCGAGGCTGATCGCCACGGCGAGTAGCCCGCCGAGACCAGCAAGGGTGCCGCTCAGGCACCACTTCTTTAGTTGCGACATGTTCGTCCTCCCGTTGCTTCGCGATGATTCGTGAGTCGGAGGCCCAACGGTGCAAACACCGCAACGGAAGCGGGCGCGGACGACAAATCACTCGAACGAGGCCCGGTGTTTTACCGCGCGATTACGAGGCGAATGCGGCGCGTCG
>DASWRL010000046.1:0-18511 GCA_036403195.1 Gaiellaceae bacterium | reverse complement strand
CCCTCCCCGAGGACGACGAGCGCGCGCGTGCGGTCGCGGCCCCGATCGAGGACGAAACCCTGCGCGAAACTGTGCAAAAAGCGGTCAGATTCGCGCTCGCGCGGGAGCGCCACAACCGCCCGGTCTGATACACTTTCGCTGCCCCGCAAAACCCGCGTTTTGCAGGCTTTTCTCCGTATGGCGAACACCAAGACGAAGGCCGCCTACACGGCCAAGGACATCACCGTGCTCGAGGGCCTCGAGCCGGTCCGGCTGCGCCCCGGGATGTACATCGGCTCGACGGGCCCGCGTGGCCTCCACCACCTGGTGGAGGAGATCGTCGCGAACTCCGTCGACGAGGCCCTCGCGGGGCACAACGAGTCGATCGAGGTCACGATCCACCCGGACAACTCGGTCACCGTCCGCGACCGCGGCCGCGGCATCCCTGTCGACCGCATGGAGGACACGGGCCTCTCGGCGCTCGAGGTGATCATGACCAAGCTCCACGCCGGCGGGAAGTTCGGCGGCGGCGGCTACAAGGTCTCCGGCGGCCTCCACGGCGTCGGCGCGTCGGTCGTGAACGCGCTCTCGGAATGGCTCGTCGTCGAGGTCGAGCGCGACGGCAAGGTCTACCGGCAGGAGTTCGAGCGCGGCGTGCCGCGCGGGTCGGTGCAGGTCGTCGGCGAGTCGCGCGAGACCGGCACGACGACCACGTTCCTCGCCGACGCGGAGATCTTCGAGGAGACCGACTACGACTCCACCACACTGCTCTCGCGCTTCCGCGAGGTCGCATTCCTGACCCGCGGCCTGCGGATCACCTTCGTCGACGAGCGCGCCGACGGCGGCAAGCCCGTGGAGTTCCACTACGAGGGCGGCATCCGCGACTACGTGTCGTACATCAACGAGTCGAAGGACACGGTCCACAAGCACGTCGTCTACTTCTCGAGCGGGACCGAGCAGGGCGAGGTCGAGGTGGCGATGCAGTGGAACGGCTCGTACCAGGAGTCGGTGTTCTCGTTCGCCAACAACATCAACACGCACGAGGGCGGCTCGCACATGTCGGGCTTCCGCTCCGCGCTCACGTCGACGATCAACAAGTACGCGCGCGACAAGGGCCTCCTGAAGGAGAAGGACGACAACCTCGAGGGCGAGGACGTCCGCGAAGGCCTCGCTGCGGTGGTCTCCGTGAAGCTGCAGGACCCGCAGTTCGAGGGACAGACGAAGACGAAGCTCGGGAACCCATGGGTGACCGGCCTCGTGTCGACGGCGGTGAACCAGAAGCTCGCCGAGTTCTTCGAGGAGAACCCGACGGACGCGCGCCAGATCGTCAGCAAGGCGATCGCCGCGTCGCGCGCACGGCAGGCGGCCCGGAAGGCGCGCGAGCTCACGCGCCGGAAGTCGGCGCTCGAGTCGATGTCGCTGCCGGGCAAGCTCGCCGACTGCTCGATCAAGGATCCCGAGTCGGCCGAGCTCTTCATCGTCGAGGGCGACTCCGCCGGCGGCTCGGCGAAGATGGGGCGGGACCGCACTTACCAGGCGATCCTGCCGCTGCGCGGGAAGATCATCAACAGCGAGAAGAACCGGATCAACAAGGTCCTCTCGAACAACGAGATCCAGGCGATGATCACCGCGATCGGGACCGGCCTCGGCGACGAGTTCGACCTCGAGCGGCTGCGGTACCACCGCGTGATCGTGATGACGGACGCCGACGTCGACGGGTCGCACATCCGCACGCTGATCCTCACGTTCCTCTACCGCCAGATGCCGGAGCTGATCAACGGCGGGTACGTCTACATCGCCGTCCCGCCGCTCTACAAGGTGAAGCTCGGGAACCAGGAGTTCTACTTCGAGAAGGACGCCCAGCTCGAGGACCTGCTCGCGCGCGAGCGGGTGCCCGCGGTCGAGGTGACGACGCGCGACGGGTCGGCCGTGAAGCTCACGCAGGCGAAGTGGCAGCGTTTCGCCAAGGACCTCCACCAGTACGAGGGGTACCACGCCCGCCTGCGCTCCGACTTCGGCGCGCCCGCGACGGAGCTGATGATCCTGCACCGGCTCGTCGAGCACGACATCGACGGGCCGCAGGACCTCGGGAAGGCGCTCGCCGCGATCGGCGAGAACGGCTACGCCCTCTCCGTCCTCGAAGCGAAGGACGAGCAGTTCCGCATCCGCGTGGTCGAGGCAGAGACGTCCGCCGCCCGGAACATCGACGTCCCCGTCGAGTTGCTCGCCTCGCCGATCTACAGCGGGCTGCGGAACGCGTACGCGAAGCTCGTCGACCAGCTCGGCCCGCCGCCGTTCACGGTGATCGTCGGCAAGGAGCCGGTGGTCGCCGAGTCCTTCGAGCAGCTTCGCGCCGCCGTGCTGGACGCGGCCAAGCAGGGCATCCAGCTCTCGCGCTTCAAGGGGCTCGGCGAGATGAACGCCGAGCAGCTCTGGGAGACGACGATGGACCCGGCGAAGCGCCTCCTCGTGCGCGTGGAGGTCGAGGACGCCGCCGCCGCCGACCAGGTGTTCTCCATGCTGATGGGTGACGCCGTCGAGCCGCGCCGCGTCTTCATCGAGGAGAACGCGACGAACGTCAAGTTCCTCGATGTGTAGGGCCGCGGGTGTCTGAGCTCGAGACAGGCGCACTGGGACCCGGCCGCATCGAGCCGCGCGAGCTCGAGCAGGAGATGCGCTCGAGCTTCCTCGACTACGCGATGTCGGTCATCGTCTCGCGCGCGCTGCCGGACGTGCGCGACGGGCTGAAGCCGGTGCACCGCCGCGTGCTCTACTCGATGTGGACGAACGGCAACCGCCCGGGCCGGCCGTACGTCAAGAGCGCGAACATCGTCGGCTACGTGATGGGGAACTTCCACCCTCACGGCGACTCCGCGATCTACGACACGCTCGTCCGGATGGCGCAGCCGTTCTCGCTGCGCTACCCGCTCGTCGACGGGCAGGGCAACTTCGGCTCGATCGACGACGACCCGCCGGCTGCCATGCGCTACTGCGTCTCCGCTTCGGCCAGGGTGGCGACCGCGCGCGGCACGGTCCGGATCGGGGACATCCTCAACGCGGCGCCCGAGTCGGACAACGACGTCGACCTGACGGTGCTCGATCGCCTCGCTGCACCCGTGAGGGCCTCCAAGCTCTTCCACTCGGGCGACCACCCGACCCTGAGCGTCCGCACTCGCGAGGGGTACGAGCTCGACGGGACGCACAACCACCCCGTGCTCTGTCTCGTCGACGTGGCCGGCGTCCCGATGCTGCTGTGGAAGCTGCTCGAGGAGATCGAGCCGGGAGACCGCGTCGCGATCAACCGCACGCCACGCGGGACGGAGGCCACCCTCCCGGATGCGGACCGCCGGAGCGCGCTGCTCCTCGGCGCGTTCGTCTCGGAGGGGTTCGTCTCCGGCCGCCGAGCGGGGTTCTCCAACGTCGACTTCGACTTCTTCTCCGCCGTCGTCGACGCCTACGACGCAGTCGTGGGCGGCCGCAGGTACGTCGCGCGGCGCCGAATCGCTTCGGGAAGCATCTGCTGGGAGCTCGACGTGCACGACCTCGGTCGCCTCCGCGAGTCTCCGCTCGCAGCGCTCGAGGGCACGCGCAGCGCCGGGAAGACGATTCCCGAGACGGTGTGGCGCGGCTCGCAGGGCTTCAAGCGTGTCTTCCTGCAAGCCCTCTTCACCGGCGACGGCTCCTCGTCGCTCCTGCCCCGGAAGACCATCCAGGTCTCCTACTCGACCTACAGCGACCAGCTCGCGAAGGACGTGCAGCTCCTGCTGCTCGAGTTCGGAATCGCCTCGCGGCTCCGCCGCTGCGCGAAGGGCGAGGTCAAGGTCGTGATCACGAATCGTCGCGACGCGCGGCTCTTCGCGCGCAACGTCGGCTTCCTCGGCGCGAAACAGGCGAAGCTCGATCGCGAGCTCGCGCAGGTGCCCAGGGACAGCACTGCGCTGTCGCACGACCACGTGCCGGGCGTCGCGGCATACATCCGCAGCGACAGCGAGTCCCGCGGGGACGACAGAGACCGGCTTCGCCGTCACAACGTCGACCGCGTCGAACGGTGGGAGCGCGGCGGTGCCGCAATCATGGAGCGAATCGCCCCCGACGAGGTGAGGGCGGTCGTCGAGCCGCTCGTCACCGGCGACTACTACTACGCCGAGGTCGCGTCGGTCGAGGACGCCGGCGTGCAGCCCGTCTACTCGCTGCGCGTCGACACGGACGACCACTCCTTCCTGACGAACGGCTTCGTCAGCCACAACACCGAGGCTCGCCTCGCGCGCCTCGCCGAGGAGATGCTGCGCGAGCTCGACGCGGACACCGTCGACTTCGAGCCGAACTACGACGAGTCGAAGCAGATCGCGACGGTCCTGCCGGCGCGGTTCCCGAACCTGCTCGTGAACGGCAGCGCCGGCATCGCGGTGGGCATGGCGACGAACATCCCGCCGCACAACCTCGGCGAGGTCGTCGACGCCGTCGTGGCGCTGATCGACAAGCCCGACGCGAACGTCGAGGACCTGATGAAGCACGTCAAGGGGCCCGACTTCCCGACGGGCGCCATCATCGTCGGCCGCTCCGGGATCCGCGACGCATACCGCAGCGGCCGCGGCCGCGTCGTCATGCGCGCGCGCGCCCACATCGAGGAGCTGCGCGGCGGCAAGAGCGCGATCATCGTCACCGAGCTGCCGTACGGCGTGAAGAAGGGCGGCGACAGCGGCGTGATCGCCAAGATCGCGGAGCTCGTCAACGACAAGGTGCTGACCGAGATCAGCGACCTGCAGGACCACTCCGACCGCACGGGGATGCGCATCCAGATCGAGCTGAAGCGCGACGCCGTGCCGCAGGTCGCCCTCAACAAGCTCTTCAAGCACACGCCGCTGCAGACGACGTTCGGCGTCAACACGGTCGCGCTCGTGGGCGGCGTCCCGAAGACGCTCTCGCTGCTCGAGCTGCTGACGCACTACCTCGACTTCCAGCGCGAGATCGTCACGCGCCGCTCCAAGCACGAGCTGCGCCAGAAGGAGAAGCGGGCGCACATCCTGCAGGGCTACCTGATCGCGCTCGACAACCTCGACGCGGTCATCCAGCTGATCCGGGCGTCGGCCGACACCGAGTCCGCGAAGCAGGGACTGATGAGCCGGTTCGACCTGAGCGAGCGCCAGGCCGTCGCGATCCTCGAGCTCCGCCTGCGCGCGCTCACCGCGCTCGAGCGGAAGTCGGTCGAGGACGAGTACCGCGACATCCAGGAGCGCATCGCCGAGCTGCGCGACCTGCTCGGCTCGGAGGAGAAGATCGACGAGCTGATCAAGGACGAGCTGCTGGAGCTGCGGGGGATCTACGGCCGCAACGACGACCGCCGCACGGAGATCGTCGCCGCCGAGGAGGAGCTCGAGCTCGAGGACCTGATCGCGGAAGAGGACATGGTGATCGCGATCACGCGGTCGGGCTACATCAAGCGCCTGCCCGTGACCGCCTACCGCGAGCAGCGGCGCGGCGGCATCGGCGTGATGGGGATGGACCTGAAGGACGAGGACTACATCGAGCACCTCTTCGTCGCGTCGACCCACGACTACATCCTGTTCTTCACGAGCGTCGGCAAGGTCTACCGGCTGAAGGTGCACGAGCTGCCGCTCGGGTCGCGCCAGTCGAAGGGGCGGGCGATCGTCAACCTGCTGCCGTTCCGTCAGGGCGAGGCGGTGCGCGCCGTCATCCAGACGCGCAACTTCGAGGAGGCCAAGTACCTGCTCTTCGCGACGAAGAACGGTGTCGTCAAGAAGACCGAGCTGGCCGCGTACAACACGCCGCTGAGGGCGGACGGGATCATCGCCATCAAGATGCGCGAGGGCGACGAGCTCGTCGGCGTGCGCCACTCCACGGGCGAGGACGACGTGCTCATGGTCTCGAGGCTCGGCCAGGCGATCCGCTTCTCCGAGGAGGACGTGCGTGCGATGGGCCGCGACGCCTCCGGTGTGCAGGGGATGAAGATGCGCGGCGACGACGAGGTCATCTCGGTCGCGATCGCCGCCGACGACGCCGACCTGCTCGTCGTGACGGAGAACGGCTACGGAAAGCGCACGCGCGTCTCCGAGTACCCCAAGAAGGGCCGCGGCGGCATGGGCGTGAAGACGGTGCAGCTGACCGAGGCGCGCGGGCACCTCGCGGGCGCGCGGATCGTCCGCGACGGATATCAGGTGATGCTGATCTCCACGGGCGGCACGGTGATCCGGATCCCCGTCGAGGACGTGAAGCGGCTCGGCCGCTCCACGCAGGGCGTGATCGTGATGCGCCTCCGGGAGGGCGAGCAGGTGTCGTCGCTCGCCCCCGTCGTCGATCCCGGCGACGATCCGGCCGACGCCCCCGCCGACGCCGAGTAGCGTCCGGCCGCGCCCGGCCCGGCCTCGGCCGACGTCCCTCGTCCGTGTCATTTCCGCCTGCGGAGCTTCCTTTTTCAAAGCAATAGTGGTAGAAGTATCGAGCGAGGGGTCGGGCCGGCGTCGAACAAAGGAAACCCTCGGATGGCGTACTCCAACAGCGTCGACCTGCTCGAGCCGATCGACATGGCGGAGCACCTCGACAAGATCGAGCTGTACCTCGGGCAGGTCTGCGCGATCGCCGGCATCTCGAAGATGCAGCTCGACTACTGGACGAACAAGGCGCAGATCCCGACGAAGGGCAAGAAGCAGCGGATCTACGACATGGACGCCGTCGAGACCGTGATGCTCATCACGCAGGCGAAGGACAAAGGCCTGAACCTCGGCGCGGCGATCGAGGCCGCGCGCCGCTTCCGCGAGCAGCGGGGCGGGGACGCGGTCTAGTCGTCCCCCGCCGACCGGAACGCCTTCAGCATCTCGATCGGGACCGGGAACGCGATCGTCGTCGACTGTGACGACCCCAGCTCGAGCAGCGTCTGCAGGTAGCGCAGCTGGAGCGCGATCGGGTGCTCCTCGATCACGGTCGCCGCGTCCTTCAGCCGCTCCGACGCCTGGTACTCGCCCTCGGCGTTGATCACCTTCGCGCGGCGCTCACGCTCGGCCTCGGCCTGACGCGCCATCGCGCGCTGCATCCCCTGCGGGATCTCGACGTCCTTCACCTCGACGATCGACACCTTGATGCCCCACGGCGCCGTCGCCTCGTCGATGATCTCCTGGAGGATCGCGTTGATCTTCTCGCGCTCCGAGAGGAGCTCGTCGAGCTGGTGCTGGCCGAGCACCGACCGCAGGGTCGTCTGCGCGATCTGCGAGGTCGCGACCATGAAGTTCTCGACCTGGACGATCGCCTCCTGGGGCTGGACGATCCGGAAATACGCGACCGCGTTCACGCGCACGGGCACGTTGTCCTTCGTGATCACCTCCTGCGGCGGGATGTTCAGCGTGATCGTCCGCAGGTCGACGCGCACCATCCGGTCGACGACCGGGATCAGGAAGATCAGGCCCGGCCCCTTCGGCTGCGGGAAGAGCCGGCCGAGGCGGAAGACGATGCCGCGCTCGTACTCGCGCAGCACCTTGATCGCCGCGATCGCGTAGAGCACTGCGAGGAAGAGGACGACCACGAGGACGACGAGCGCTGCGGTCACGGTGTGATCCTATGCACGTCGAGCGTCAAGCCGTCGAGCGAGTCCACGGCGACGACGTCCCCCTCGTGCAGCGGCTCCGCCGCACGCGCGCGCCAGAGCTCGCCGCGGACGAAGACGCGCCCTCCGCTGCGCACGACGCCGCGCATGCCGACGATCTGCCCCGGCCCCATCGCGACCGGCTGCCGCCGCACGGACACCGCCTTCCCCACGGCGACCGCCCAGAGCCCGCCGACGATCGCCGTCAGCGTCACGACGACCCACACGTGCACGTGGTACGGCGCGGGCGCACGGTGGAACAGCGTGACGAGCCCCACCGCCATCGCGACGAGCCCCGAGAGCGTGAGCGCGCCGTGGGAGACGACGTGCGCGTCGACGACGAGGAGGGCCGCGCCGAGCAGGACGAGCAGGAGGCCGCCCCAGGAGAGCGGCAGGACGGAGAACCCGAACAGCGCGCACACCATGCAGATCGCCCCGAACGCGCCCGGGATGACGACCCCCGGGTGGAAGAGCTCGAACCCGAGGCCCGCGAGGCCGGCGAGGAAGAGGAGCGAGACGATGTTCGGGTCGATCAGCGTCGAGAGGAAGCGCGTCAGGAAGCCGGGCCGCGCGTGGACGATCCGGGCGCCGCGCGTGTGGAGCGTCAGGTGCCGCGGAACCGTGCTGCGGCCGTCGATCCGTGCCAGGAGCGCGGGCAGCGACGGGGACACGAGGTCGATCACGTGCCGGTGGAGCGCCTCCTCGGCCGTCAGGTTCGAGGCGACGCGCACGGCGGCGTCGGCCCACGCCGCGTTGCGGCCGTGGCTCTTCGCGAGCCCGCGCAGCGACGCCGCGGCGTCGTTCACGGCTTTCCTGCGCAGGTCGCTGCCGATGTTCGCGCCGGTGCCCTGGATGGGCGTCGACGACCCGATGTTCGTCTGCGGCGCCATCGCGAGGACGTCGGCCGCCTGCGAGATCCAGACGCCGGCCGACGCGGCGCGCGCGCCCTGCGGCGAGACGTAGACGACGACCGGGATCGGGAGCGACAGCTCGCGCTGGACGATCTTCCGCATCGACTCCTCGAGCCCGCCGGGGGTGTCGAGCACGATGACGGCGGCGGCGTACCCGTGGGAGGCGGCATGCGTCAGCTCGCCGTTCAGCCAGTCCTGCGTGACCGGGTTGACCTCCTGCGAGAAGTGGATCGCGAGGACGCGCGGTCCTGCTGCCGCCGCACGCGCGGGAACCGCGAGGGCGAGCAGGAAAGCCACGACGAGCAGGCGTTTCACTCAGGCGAGAGTGTATGCAGCCACGCCTCGTAGCCGTCCTCGAGCCGGGCGAGGACGTCCACGAGGAGGTCGAGCCGGTCGCGCTCCACCCACCCGGCGCCGGGCCAGGCGGCGCCGCCGACGTTGATCCCGACGCCGACGACGACGCGCGAGCTCGCCTCGGCCAGGATGCCCGCAGCCTTGCGCCCGCCGACGAGCACGTCGTTCGGGTGCTTGATCGCCGCGTCCGGGCCGATCGCGTCAGCGACCGCGCGCGCGGCGACCAGCGTCAGCTCCGGCCAGCGTGCGACGGGACCGGGCGGGTGGAGCGCCACGGAGAACATCAGGCCCGAGTCGACCCACGTGCGCCCGAGGCGGCCGCGGCCGGCCGTCTGGTGCTCGGCGAGCGCGACGGCGCCGTGCGCCGCCTCGGCGGGGAGCATCCGCTGCGTCGTCTCCGCCTCGCGCGCCCAGCTGTACTCCCGTCCGTACGCGCCGCGCAGCGCCGGCAGCACCACCTCGGGCACGAGCTCCATGGGCACTAAGGTACGCCCGTGCAGACGGGAATGCGCCTCGCGGCGGCGAACTCCTGTGCCCATCGTGGCGGAACGGGCTGAGGGCGCTCCCGGCGCATGAGCGACGTCGTGATGGACAAGGCCGCCATCGAGGCGGTTCTGCCGCACCGCGATCCGATGCTGCTGATCGACGAGGTGGTGGAGCTCGTCGAGGGCGAGCGCGTCGTCGCGCGGAAGACGGTGACCGAGGCCGACTGCGAGGGGCATTTTCCCGGCAACCCGATCATGCCCGGCGTGAAGATGGTGGAGGCGCTCGCCCAGTGCGGCGCGGTGGCGGTGCTCTCGCAGGAGGAGAACCGCGGGAAGCTCGCCCTCTTCGCCGGCATCGACGACGTCCGCTTCAAGCGCATCGTTCGGCCGGGCGACGTGCTCACGCTCGAGTGCCAGGTCGAGACCGTGCGCGGCCCCGTGGGGCGCGGCAAGGTGCGAGCGACGGTCGACGGGCAGCTCGCGGTGCGCGGGACGCTGACCTTCGCGGTCGGTGACGAGACGTGATCGGCCGCACGAACGGCCGCCCGATCTCGATCACGGGTCTCGGCTGCCACGTCCCGGATCGTGTCGTGACGAACGACGACCTGTCGGAGCTCGTCGACACGAACGACGAGTGGATCGTCGAGCGCACCGGCATCCGCGAGCGGCGGATCGCGGCGGACGGCGAGGCCCTCACCGACATCTGCCTGCCCGCCGCCCGCCGCGCGCTCGAGCTCGCTGCCGTCGACCCGGCGACGGTCGACCTCCTGATCGTGGCGACGGTGACGCCCGACATGGCGTTCCCCTCCTCGAGCGCGCTGATCGCCGACGCGCTCGCGATGCCGCGGGCCGCCGCCTACGACCTCTCGGCCGGATGCACGGGGTTCGTCTACGCGATCGCGCAGGCCCACGCCATGCTGTCGTCCGGCCTCGCCCACCGCGCGCTCGTCGTGGGCGGCGACGTCCTCTCGACGATCCTCGACTGGAGCGACCGCTCCACGGTGGTCCTCTTCGGGGACGGCGCGGGGGCGGTCGTGATGGAGGCCGTCGAGAGCGGCGGCTTCCTCGGCTTCGAGCTCGGCGCCGACGGCGGCGGCGGCTCCAACCTCTGGCTCCCGGGAAGCGGCTCGCGGAAGTTCGCGGAGCCCGAGCGGTTCGTGAAGATGAACGGCCGCGAGGTCTTCAAGTTCGCCACGCGAGTGATGGTGACCTCGGCGGAGGCGATACTCGAGGAGTGCGGGAAGTCCGTCGGCGACGTCGACGTGTACGTTCCGCACCAGGCCAACGTCCGGATCATCGACCACGCCGTGAAGAAGCTCGGCATCCCGCAGGAGAGAACCGTGGTGAACGTCGACAGGTACGGCAACACGTCGTCCGGCTCGATCCCGCTCGCGCTCGCGGACGCGGCGGACGACGGGAGGCTCCAGCCTGGCAAGCTGGTGCTCCTCACGGGCATGGGCGCCGGCCTGACATGGGGGTCGGCGTTGATCGAATGGACCCATACGACGACTGGAGCAGCCGCATGACCAAGATCGCATTCATGTTCCCTGGCCAGGGTTCGGTGGAAGCAGGCATGGGTCGCGAGGTCGCCGAGGCGGTACCCGAGGCGATGGCCGTGTACGACGAGGGGTCGGAGGCGGCCGGGATGGATCTGAAGGAGCTCTGCTTCTTCCGCCCCGTCGAGGACCTGGTGGACACCGAGGTGCAGCAGCCGGCGCTCGTCGCGACGTGCCTGGCGCTGGACGCGGCGCTCCGCGCCCGCGGGGTCGCGCCGGACGTCGTCGTCGGGCACTCGGTCGGGGAGTACAGCGCGCTCGGGGCGGCCCGGGTGCTCGCCGTGCGCGACGCGATCGCGCTCGTCCGCGAGCGGGGCAGCGCGATGGCGGAGGCCGCGAAGGCGCATCCCGGCTCGATGGCCGCGATCCTGGGCCTCGCCGACGAGGCGGTCGAGGCGCTGTGTCACAAGATCTCGAACGTGTGGCCCGCGAACTACAACTGCCCCGGGCAGCTCGTGATCTCCGGCGAGACGCCGTCGGTCGACATGGCGATCGACGAGGCGACGCGCGAGGGCGCACGGCGCGCGATCAAGCTGCGCGTGTCCGGCGCGTTCCACTCGCCGCTCGTCGCGCGCGCCGCCGAGCGCCTGCGGCCGGCGGTCGAGCGCGTCCACCTCGGGCAGGGGAAGGCGGCGTTCATGTCGACGGTCACCGCGCGGATCGAGGACGCGCAGCGCTACGGCGAGCTCCTCGTCGACCAGCTCACCGCGCCCGTGAAGTTCACGCAGGCGGCGCGGGCGCTCGTCGCCGACGGCGTCACGAACTTCGTCGAGATCGGTCCCGGCAACGTCCTCGGCGGTTTACTGAAGAGAATCGACAAGTCCGTGCGCACGTTCTCGGTGAGCGACCTGGAGTCGCTCGACGAGGTCGCGAAGGCCCTTGGCTAGCGACTTCGCCTCGCTCGACGGCAAGACTGCGCTCGTCACCGGCGCCTCGCGCGGGATCGGGCGCGCGATCGCCGAGGAGCTCGCCCGCGCCGGCGCCTCGGTCGTCGTCGGCTACCGCTCGGGCCGCGACGAGGCGGAGGAGCTCGCGGCCGCGATCGGCGGCCGCGCCGTCCAGGCCGACGTCTCCTCGGCCGCGGACGCAAGGCGTCTCGTCGAGGACGCCGGCGACGTCGACATCCTCGTGAACAACGCCGGGCTCACCCGCGACGGGCTCCTCGCGCGGATGTCCGACGACGACTGGCGCATCGTGCTCGACACGAACCTGAGCTCCGTCTTCTACACGTGCCGCGCGGTCACCCGGCCGATGATGAAGAAGCGCGCCGGCTCGATCGTGAACATCAGCTCCGTCGTGGGCCTGCACGGCAACTTCGGCCAGACGAACTACGCCGCGTCGAAGGCCGGGATCATCGGCTTCACGAAGTCCCTCGCGCGGGAGCTCGGCTCGCGGAACGTGCGCGCCAACGTCGTCGCGCCGGGATACGTGAAGACGCAGCTGACCGAGGTGTTGCCCGACGAGGCGACCGCCGCGATGATCCAGAACACGCCGCTCGGGCGCGTCGCGGAGCCGGACGAGATCGCGGGGGCGGTACGCTTCCTCGCATCCGACCGCGCCTCGTTCATCACAGGCGAGGTCCTGCTGGTCGACGGGGGGCTGGGAATGTGACGGGGCGCAGGCGTGTGGTCATCACGGGGCTCGGGATGGTGAGCCCGCTCGCGAACGACGTCGCCACGTCGTGGTCGCGCCTGCTCGCCGGCGAGTGCGGCGCCGCCGAGATCACGTCGTTCGACCATTCCGCCTACAACGTCCACTTCGCCTGCGAGTTGAAGGACTTCGACCCGACGGTGTGGGTCGACCGGAAAGCGTCGCGGCGGATGGACCGGTTCGCGCAGATGATCCTCGCCGCCGCGCGGCAGGCGGAGCAGGACTCGGGCGTCGACGTCACGGAGGCGCCGGACCGCTACGGCGCGTCGATCGCGACGGGGATCGGCGGCCTCCGCTCCTACCAGGACTGCTACCACGTGCTGCTCACGAAGGGCCCCGACCGGGTGAGCCCGTTCTCGATCCCGTCGATCATCCCGAACATGGGCGCCGGCTGGGTCTCGATCGAGCTCGGCACGAAGGGGCCGCTGATGAGCGAGTGCACCGCGTGCGCGGCGTCGAACATGGCGATCGGCGACGCGCTCGACATGATCCGCGCGGGCCGGGCGGACGTCATGTTCGCGGGCGGGACGGAGGCGCCGATCACCGAGGTCGGGATCGCCGGCTTCGACGCGATGCGGGCGCTGTCGCGGCGCAACGACGAGCCGACCCGTGCGTCGCGCCCCTTCGACGGCGCGCGCGACGGCCTCGTGATGGGCGAGGCGGCGGCCGTCCTCGTCCTCGAGGAGCTAGGCCATGCGCAGGAGCGGGGGGCACGGATCTACGGAGAGCTCGTCGGGTACGGGATGTCGTCCGACGCAGCGCACATGACGGAGCCCGACCCGACGGGGGAGAGCCCTGCCCGCGCGATGACGATGGCGCTCGGCGACGCCGGCGTCGACCCGTCGGAGGTCGGGTACGTGAACGCGCATGCGACGTCCACGCCGCTCGGCGACGCCGCGGAGACGCGGGTGATCAAGAACGCGTTCGGCGAGCACGCGCGCAACGGCCTCGCCGTGTCGTCGACGAAGGGCGCGACGGGCCACTGCTTCGGCGCCGCGGGCGCGGTCGAGGCCGTGTTCACGACGCTCGCGATCGTCGACCGCAAGGTGCCGCCGACGATCAACTACGAGGAATCCGATCCCGATTGCGACCTCGACTACGTGCCGAACGTGTCGCGCGACGCGCCGGAGCTGCGTGTCGCCGTCTCGAACTCGTTCGGCTTCGGTGGTCACAACGCCTCGATCGTCATCCGGGCGTTCGAGTAGGAAATCGCGCCGCCGCCGCCAATCGTTCGCGCATGCGAGGAGACGTTGCCATGCTCGACATCGGCGGGAGCCCCGTCGAGGTGCACATCCGCCGCTCGAACCGCGTTCGCGGCCACCGCGTCGTCGTCCGCTTCGGCCTGCCGCCCGAGCTCGTCGTGCGGCCGCGCGCGAGCGAGACCGACATCGCCGAGGCCATCGACTTCCACCGCGCGTGGCTCGAACGGCAGCTCGCGAAGGCCACGCCGCCGCAGCTCGGGCTCGACCGGCTCCGCCTGACGGAGGACCAGGGCCGCCGGGAGGCTCGGGCGCGCATCACGCTGATCGCGCAGTCCGAGGCCGCGGCTCTCGGCGTGACGTACTCGCGCATCACCCTGCGCGACCAGCGGAGCCGCTGGGGCTCGTGCTCGAGCAAAGGCGCGCTCAGCTTCAACTGGAGGCTCGTGCTCGCGCCGCACGACGTCCTCGACTACGTCGTCGTCCACGAGCTGTGCCACCTCGTCGAGCTCAACCACGGGCCGCGCTTCTGGCGGCTCGTGGAGAAGCGCCGGCCGGGCTACCGCGAGTCGAAGCGGTGGCTCGACGACCACGGGTGGGAGATCCTCGCGTACACCCCGCCGGTAGAGATCGCCGCCTAGACTGGCGCCGTGCAGCGGTGGGCGACGTTCGACTGCTACGGGACGCTGATCGACTGGGACGGCGGCGTCCGGGCCCAGCTCGCCCGCGTGTTCGGCGAGGCGCGGGCGGACGAGCTGCTCGCGCGGTACCACGAGCTCGAGCCCGCCCTCCAGGCCTCCGGCGAGCGGAGCTACCGCGAGGTGCTGACGGAGGCGATGCGGCAGCTCGGCGCTCCCGAGGGCGAGGAGCACGGCCTCGCCGAGTCTCTCCCGGGGTGGCGGGCCTTCCCCGAGGTGCGGCCCGCGCTCGAGGAGGCGCGCAGGCGCGGCTGGAGGCTCGGGATCCTCTCGAACACCGACGACGACTTCATCGCCGCCTCGCAGGTGCAGATCGGAGTGCCGTTCGACGAGGTGGTCGTCGCGCAGGAGATCGGGTCGTACAAGCCCGCGCACCGCCACTGGGACGAGTTCTTCCAGCGCACGCGTGCACCTCGGGAGGGCCACGTCCACGTCGCGGCGTCGCTCTTCCACGACGTCGCGCCGGCGAACGAGCTCGGGCTGCGGAGCGTGTGGATCAACCGGAACGGCGAGACGCCTGCCGAGGCGTCGACTCCGACGCGCGAGCTGGCGGATCTGTTCGAGCTGCCGGAGACGCTCGATGAGCTCGTTCCTGCTTAGGCATCCGCGGCCGGAGGACGCCGAGCCCGTCACCGAGCTGATCCGCCGCCTCGACGAGGCGCTCGCCGGCGCCAGCGACTTCACGCTCGCCGACCTCCAGGACGAATGGAGGAAGCTGCCGCCGAACCGTGACGCGTGGGTCGTCGTCGACGGCGACGTGGTCGTCGGGTACGGCACCGTCGACGACCGGGGGGACGCGCGGGCGGACGGCTACGTGCACCCGGATCACTTCGGCCGCGGGGTCGGGGCGCTGCTCGTCGAGTCGCTCGAGGCGGAGCTCCGCCGGCGCGGCTCGCCGTTCGTGCGCAACGCGACGCTGCTCGCGGACGAGCGCGGCGGCCGCCTCCTCCGCTCGCGCGGCTACCGCGAGGTGCGGCGGTTCTGGAACATGCGGATCGAGCTCACGGAGGAGCCCGTGCCGCCGGCGCCTCCGGCGGGCTGCGCGATCGAGACGCTCGACGTGGCAGACGCCGAGGCGTTCCACGCGGCGTACGAGGACGCGTTCGCCGACCACTGGGCGCACGTCCGGCGCCCGTTCGACGCCTGGCGCCGCGACCACATGGAGGGGCCGCACTACGCGCCCGAGCTCTGGCGGCTCGTCCGCTGCGACGGCGAGATCGCCGCCGGGGCGTTCGGCGTGTGGGACCGCTCCGGCGCCGCGGAGGTCGCGCGCCTGTTCACGCGGCGCCCATGGCGGCGACGCGGCCTCGCCGACGCGCTGCTGCGCGACGCGTTCTCGCTCTTCTGGCGCGGCGGACGGCGCGTGGTCTCGCTGGGCGTCGACGCGACGTCCACCACCGGCGCGAACGTCCTCTACGAGCGGGCGGGCATGCACGTGCACTGGGGCGCCGTCGTCTTCGAGAAGGGATTCGCGTGAGCGCGTTGCGCGCACGCTGCCCCGACTGCCGCACGCTCACGGCCGTCGCGGTCGACGAGTCGTACCAGTGTCATTCGTGCGGCCGTACGTTCGGCGCCGGGCTCGTCCGGGTGCCGCGTGCGTGGGGGTCGGGCGGCGGGGCGATGGCGGCGGCTGCCGCCATGGAGCTGCCGTGGCCGGAGGCGGCCGTACTCGACGAGGCGACGCTCGACGAGCAGGTCGAAGCGACCGCCCGCACGCTCCCCGCCCGCCCCGTCGTGGTCGGAGGATGCTGCTGTGCGCACGTCGGCGCCGTACGCGCGCTCGCGCGCCGCCACGGCCGGATCGGTGTCGTGTGGATCGACGCCCACGGCGACCTGAACACCCGCGAGTCCTCGCCTTCCGGCAACGCATGGGGAATGCCGCTGCGGATGCTGATCGACGCGGGCGACGTCGACGCGGGGGACGTGCTGCTGCTCGGCGCGCGGAGCCTCGACCCGCCCGAGCACGCGTTCATCGTCGAGGCCGGGATCAGGACCGAGCCCGGCGAGCTTCCCGGCGCCGTCTACGTCGCTCTCGACTGCGACGTCGCGCGCCCCGGCGCCCTCGACGTCTTCATGCCGGAGGCCGGCGGGCCGACCGTCGACGAGCTCGTGGCGCTACTCGCCTCGCTCCCCCGGCCGGTGGGGGCGGGCTTCACCGGGCTCGTTCGCTCCGACCGCAACGAGGCGGTGCTGCCGCGGCTCGGGGAGGCGCTCCGCCTGTAGGCGGCCGCGCCGTCCCTCCCGTCTAAGCTCTGCACGATGTCCGAGGCGCGCATCGACGTGCGGGTCGAGCAGAGGGGCTCTCCTCCGCCGGCCGACGAGAAGCATCCGAACACGTGCCCGAAGTGCGGCTCGCACTACCGCGACGACGAGCTCGAGACCGCTCTGTGGGTGTGCGCCCACTGCGGGCACCACTTTCCGATGCGCGCGCGGGCGCGGATCGAGTGGTACGCCGATCCGGGCAGCTTCCACGAGGAGGCGGCGGACGTGCGGTCGGAGGACCCGCTCGAGTTCTTCGACGTGCGCCCGTACGTGGAGCGGCTCGCCGAGGCCGAGCTCAACACCGGGCTCGGGGAGGCGCTCGTCGTCGGGCAGGCGACGCTGGACGGCCACGCGGTGGAGCTCGCCGTCATGGACTTCTCGTTCATGGGCGGCTCGATGGGCAGCGCCGTCGGCGAGAAGTTCTCACGCGCCTGCGACGCGGCCGCCGAGCGCGGCACGCCGTTGATCGCGGTGCCGAGCTCCGGCGGCGCGCGGATGCAGGAGGGCATCCTCTCGCTGATGCAGCTGCCGAAAACGGTGTGCGCCGTCGAGGACCTGCACGACGCGCGAGTGCCGATGATCACGGTGATGTCGCATCCGACGACGGCGGGAGTGCTCGCCTCGTTCGCGTCGCTCGGCGACGTCACGATCGCAGAGCCGGGCGCGCTGATCGCGTTCACGGGGCCGCGTGTGGTGCAGCAGACGACGCGCGAGAAGCTGCCGGAGGACTTCGGCCTCGCCGAGCAGAACCTCCGCTTCGGGCATCTCGACGCGATCGTGCCGCGCCCCGAGCAGCGCGAGTACCTCGCCCGCGTGCTGAGGCTGTTCGCGTGAGCGTAGGCTCGGGCGGCAGATGAGCGAGCGCGACCAGGAGGTGAACCTCCGCCAGCGGCTCTCGAGCCTCTCGCGCCTGCCGCTCCTGCGGGGCGCGCGTGTCGCCGGCGAGGCGAAGCGGCTCGAGGAGCAGCTCGAGCGGCTGAAGGCCGACACGAGCGACGAGGCGATCTGGCGCTCGGTCGAGCTCGCGCGCCACCCGGAGCGGCCGTACACGCTCGACTACGTCGCGAGCATCGTCGACGACTGGGTCGAGCTGCACGGCGACCGCGGGCGGGCCGACGACGGCGCGCTCGTCACCGGCCTCGGGAAGATCGACGGCCGCACCGTCGCGCTCGTCGGCCACCAGAAGGGCCGCGACGTGAAGGAGCGGCTCGACCGCCAGTTCGGGATGGCCTACCCCGAGGGCTACCACAAGGCGATGCGGATCATGGAGATCGCCGAGCGCTTCCAGTTCCCGCTCGTCTCGCTCGTCGACACTCCCGGCGCCTACCCCGGCGTCGCCGCCGAGCAGCACGGCCAGGGGGGCGCGATCGCGCGGTCGCAGGCCGCGATGAGCCGCCTGACGGTCCCGACCGTCGCGTGCATCATCGGCGAGGGAGGGTCGGGCGGCGCGGTCGCGATCGCCGTCTCCGACCGCGTCCTCATGCAGGAGAACGCGATCTACTCGGTGATCACGCCCGAGGGCTGCGCCGCGATCCTGTGGCGCGACGCCGGCGAGGCGAAGAAGGCGGCCGCGGCGTTCAAGCCGGACGCCCTCCACTGCCTCGACCTCGGCGTCGTCGACGCGGTCGTGCAGGAGCCGCCGGGGGGTGCGCAGACCGATCCCGACGCGGCGGCGCGCTTCCTGAAGGCAGCACTCGTGGAGGCGCTCGACGACCTCGAGGACGTCCCGGGCGACGAGTTGCGCCGGCGCCGCCGCGCGAAGTTCCGCGGTATGGGCGTCTTTGCATAGCCCCCATCCGGCTTTCCACACCATCCACAGGGTT
>DASWRL010000045.1:0-17291 GCA_036403195.1 Gaiellaceae bacterium | reverse complement strand
GTCCTCGCTCCAGCGGTACGCCCGCGAGCGGGCGTGGTCGTGCGGGAAGAAGTCCCATGCCTCGCCGGTCGCGCTGTAGTCCTCGCGGACCGTGCCCCACGCGCGCTCGCTGAGGTAGGGGCCCCACCTGCGCCACGCGCCAGGATCCGCCTCGAGGCGGTCGTGCTCGATGCTCATGCAGCGAAGTCTCCTGCAGCCGCACGCCGTTACACCGTCGAGGCGTCAGCGTCGCCCGGCGTCGAGCGCGGCGCGGATCGCGAGCGCCGCGTCCTGCCCCGACTGCACGGCCGTGTCGGTGTACGAGCTGCCGAGGTAGTCGCCCGCGAGATGCAGCCGGCCGAGGGGGCGCTCGAGTGCGGGTTGCAGCGCAGCGCGTCCCGGGGCGACGTACGGGAGCATCCGCGGCATCCGCAGCAGGAGCGTCTCGCGAACGATCCCGCGAGCCTCCGGGTAGATCGCGTACAGGTCGTCGAGGAACGACCGCTCGATCTCGGCGTCGCTCCGGTCGAACATCTCGGTCGCAGCGTGCGCCGAGCGGTACATCATCAGGCTGCCGCCGGGCTGTCGCTCGCGCGTGCGCTCCCGGAGCACGTTCGCGATGTTGAACAGCATGCTGAACGACCGCAGCGGCGTCGCGAGCGCGTAGACGTCGTCCCACGGCATCGGCCCTCGCTCGCCCGTGATCACGCCCATCACCAGCGTCGGCCCGTAGGGGATCGCCTCGAGCGCCGCACGCGTCTCCGCGCGTAGACCGCTCGAGACCAGCGCCGTCGTCTCGAACGCCTTCGCGGCCATGACCACGTGGCGCGCGCGTAGCTCGCGCTCGCCGCGGGCGTCGGTCACACGGACACGCACCAGGTCGTCGTCGACGGCGACATCGATGGCCTCGGCTCCGGGCAGGACGCGCCGTCCGAGCTCTCCCGCCATCGCCTCGATCAGCCGGGACGCGCCTCCGAGGATGTTCGACGACAGGCCGGCACCGGCGCTCCAGACGAGCGCGAAGTAGCCGGCGCCGTGCCCGAACGAGAGCTCCTCGGGCTCGGCGGTCGAGCGGGTGACGGTGGCACGGAAGATGGAGTCGACGACCGGCGGAACCTCGCCCAGCCAGTCGGCGAAGCTGCGGTCGTCACCGTAGGCGAGGACGCGGCGCTCGGTCTCGGCAGGCGTCTCGCCCGGTCGGTGCCGCGCGAGCCGCGCGTACCGCGCGACGGCGAGCCTGAGGCGCGCACCCGTCCGCACGAGCGCGAGTCGCTCGTCGCGCGTCAGCGGAAGGCGCAGCGGGAAGAGCTCCGGCCGGCCGCCGGCGACGACCTTGCCGCGCAGCTCGAGCGCCGCCAGGTGGCCTGGCACCGGCGCCGCCTCGATGCCGGTGTCGTCGAGGAGCCGCCCGGTGGCCGAATCGGCGCCGCCGAAGACGTGCGCCCCCACGTTGAGCCAGTAGGGCTCGCGCGGCTCGGAGCGGATCCGTCCTCCGAGCCGGGGCTCGCGCTCGAGGACGAGCACGTCGCGGCCGCGGAGCCCGTAGGCCGCGGTCAGCCCGCCGATCCCCGCGCCGACGACGATCGCGTCGTGCACCTGCCCCTCGTCGACCGCGCGCTCGCTCATGTCCGCCGGAGCGGTATCCACTCCGCGAGTGTCCCGTCCTCGTCGGGCGCTGCCAGCGGGCGCGGAGGCGGCACGTCACCGAGACGGTCGCGGCAGCCGGCGACGAAAGCCGCCACGGTCGCCTCGCCCCGCACGGCGGTCGACTCCCGCGGATGCTCGCCGCGAACGCCGGCCGGTTCGTCGGGAGGATCCACATCGAGGCGCTCGAGGAGGACGGCGGTGGGCGTCAACGCCAGTCCCAGTGACGTCTCGTACGCGCCTGCATGGTCGCCGCCGCCGTCGCCCAGCATCCCCTCGTGGCCGCAGACGACCATGCACGACGACTGCCGAGCCTCGAACCGATCGGCGGCCGCCTGCGCGCGGACGGCGTTCGGGTAGTGACCGGCGACCGCGACGATGCGCGTGAACCCATAGGCGCGGATCATCCAGTACGCGCGCTCGAGCAGCTCGACGTGGGCCGCCTCCGCCGCCCGTTCGTGGTCGCGGACCGCGTTCGCGGAGACGCCCGCCACCGTCACACCGAGCGCGCCGCAGCACTCGACGCGGTGGTCGTAGCTCATCGGGCGACCCGACTCCGGCCCGTGCGACGCCTCGATGATGAAGCCGCGGTGATCTCCGTAGTACTGCGGCGGAAAGACGACGCCGCCGATCGCGAGCGCCGCCTCGGTGCAGAGCGCCTCCGCCTTCAGCCCGTCGAAGCCGAGCGGGAGATGCCGCCCGTGCCACTCGATCGTCCCGAGCGGCAGCCATGCGACGGGGCACGCCTCTCGCCGCCGCCGCAGCTCGGCCGGATGCAGATGGACGACGCGGACCTCGTCGGCCGCACCGCTCCGCCGCCCCTCCGTCTCCGCCATGGCGGCAAATCTGCCACAGCGCGCAGCCGCAAACGACTCTCGTCCACGCGCGTGGCCGTTAGGTTCTCTGCGTGCAGGTCTGCTTGGTGACGGGTTCTTCCCGCGGTTTCGGGCATCGTGTTTGCCGACATCTGGCGGCAAACGGACACCGCGTCTACGCGAGCATGCGGGACGTCCACGGCGCCGGAGCCGATCTCGCCGACACCTGTGAGCTTGTCGAGCTCGATGTGACCGATGGGCAGGCTGCGGCGCTTGCCGTGCAGCGAATCGTCGACTGTGAGGGACGAATCGATGCCGTGGTGAATAACGCTGGATACGCGCTGTGGGGCCCTGTCGAGGAGACGCCGATCGAGGCGATCCAACGGGAGTTCGATGTGAACGTCTTCGGCGCGCTGCGGGTCGTGCATGCGGCGGTTCCGATCATGCGCCGGCAACGGTCGGGCGTCGTCGTCCAGATCAGTTCGATCAGCGGAAAAGTCGTCGCCGGTCCGTTCTGGGGCCACTACGCGGCTTCGAAATTTGCGCTCGAGGCATTCTCTGAAGCACTCGCGTATGAACTCCGTCCGTTCGGGGTGCGTGTAGTGCTGGTTGAGCCGGGCTCGTACGACACCACAATCGGCGAGTCGATTCAGCTCAGCCCGGGGCTCGCCGAAGGCAACAGCGCATACACCGATACCTACCGGCGCATGCGACAAGTCGACGAACCGTGGCCGCTCGGCAATCCCGACGAAGTTGCAAAGGCGGTCGTTCGCGCAATCGAAGACCATTCGACGCCACTTCGCGTCCTTCTCGGTGAGGACGCCGCCTGGTACATCCAGGCCAAGAGAAACGGGGACGAGGCGTACCGGCAACAGATCTGGCAGCTCTGGCAGCTTCCGGACTGAGCGCGCCTCGCTGGTATCGCCTGGCCGACCCGGGCCGATTGCCCGCCTGAGCTGGTTGGGCTACCTCCTGGTCGCGTCGTCTTTCGCCGTCGTCGTCGCCGTGCTCGCGGAAGCCCCCGCTTTCCGGGGGCTTCTTTAAGCGGATGATGGGACTCGAACCCACGACCTTCTGCATGGCAAGCAGACGCTCTAGCCAACTGAGCTACATCCGCGGGCGGCGGCCAGTATAGCTCGCCCGGCGCCCCGCCCCCACTCTCAGGCGGCGTCGAGCGCCTCGTTCACGAGCCGGTCGGCGAGCTCGTTGTCCGCGCGCCTGACGTGGCGGAACTCGACGCCGCCGAGGCGGCGGGCGAGCTGGTTCGCCTCGACGAAGAGGCTGCGGAGGGCCTCGTTCTTCACCCGGTACTCGCCGCGCATCTGCTTCACCATCAGCTCCGAGTCGGAGACGACCTCGACGTCCGCGAGCTGGAGGTCGAGCGCCTTCCGGAGGCCGGCGATCAGGCCGCTGTACTCGGCGACGTTGTTCGTCGCCGTGCCGATCGCCTCACCCTCGGCGGCGAGCACCGTTCCGTCCTCCGCCTCGAGGACGAAGCCGTAGGCGGCGGGGCCGGGGTTCCCACGCGCGCCGCCGTCCGTGAAGAGGCGGGTCCTCATGGTTGCCAGAGCCTAGACATCGGGTAGGCGGCAAGCATGGCGACACTTCACGTTCAACCGAGACCGACCCCCGAGGAGCGCGCCGACGGCGACGTGGTGGTCGAGGTCGACGAGGCGATCACCGTCTTCGTCGCGACGATCGAGGACTGGATCACGCCCCGGCAGGCGTGGGAGTTCACGGTGCACCAGGGCCACGACTTCGGGCGGGCGAACAACGTCGAGGGCAGGCTCGTCTACGTGCAGGGCGAGCAGACGTCGTCCGTGCGCTTCCGACTCGACCAGCTCGACAGCGTGGACGACTTCCAGGACACGCTCGTGCTCAGGTTCGAGGAACGCGACGGGATCTGCAAGGGGGTCAGCTGCACGTCGAACGGCCTCGACGTCGACCTGTTCCACATCCTCCTCGTCACGTAGCCGGGCGGCGCCCGGCACCGCTCACTGCGGCGCCGGGCGCTCCTGGTTGTCGATCTGCGCGCGCTGCAGCTTGCCGCTGTAGTCGACGTACACGGACTTCCACTCCGTGAACACGTCGAGCGCCGCCTGGCCCGCCTCGCGGTGGCCGTTGCCCGTCTGCTTCATGCCGCCGAACGGCAGGTGCACCTCGGCGCCCGTGGTGCCGGCGTTGATGTACGTGATCCCGGTCTGCAGGTCGCGCATCGCCTTGAACGCCTTGTTCACGTCGCGCGTGAAGATCGACGACGAGAGCCCGAACTCGACGCTGTTCGCGGCGCGGACGGCCTCCTCGAACGACCCGACCGGGATGAGCGCGGTCGTCGGCCCGAAGATCTCCTCCTGCGCGATCCGCATCTGCGGGTCGACGTCGGCGAAGACCGTGGGGCGGTAGTAGAAGCCGTGACCCTCGAGCCGCTCGCCGCCCGTGAGGAGCTTTGCGCCCTCGTCCTTGCCGACGGCCGTGTACGAGTGGATCTTCTCGACGGCCGCCTCGTTGATGACGGGGCCGATCTCGGTGTCGCCCTCCCACGGCGGGCCGATCCGCATCCGCTCGGCGCGCGCGACGAGCTTCGACTGCAGCTCGTCGTAGACGCCGCGGTGCACGATCACGCGTGAGGCGGCCGTGCAGCGCTGCCCGGCGGTGCCGAACGCGCTCCAGACGATGCCGTCGACGGCGAGGTCGAGGTCGGCGTCGTCCATCACGATGATCGCGTTCTTGCCGCCGAGCTCGAGGTGGACGTGCTTCAGCCGGTCGGCGGCGTTCTTCGTGACCAGGATCCCGGTCTCGCGCGAGCCGGTGAACGTGATCACCGGCACGTCGGGATGGCGGACGAGCGCGTCGCCTGCCTCCTCGCCGAAGCCGTGCACGACCTGCACGACGCCCTCCGGCAGGCCGGCCTCGTGGAGGAGGTCGACGAATCGCTGCGCGAGGAGCGGCGTGTCCTCGGCCGGCTTCAGCACGACGGTGTTGCCGCAGACGAGCGCCGGGCACAGCTTCCACGCCGGGATCGCGATCGGGAAGTTCCACGGCGTGATCGCGCCGACGACGCCGACCGGCATCCGGACGCTCATCATGAACTTGTCCCTGAGCTCCGAGGGCGTCGTGTGGCCGAAGAGCCTCCGCCCCTCGCCGCCCATGTAGTAGCTCATGTCGATCGCTTCCTGGACGTCGCCGCCGGCCTCCGCCTTCACCTTCCCCATCTCGCGGGTCATCAGGTCGGAGAGCTCCGGCTTGTGCGCCTCGAGGAGCTGCGCGAAGCGGAAGAGGATGGTGCCGCGCTCGGGCGCGGGGACGAGACGCCACTCGTCCCACGCGGCGCGGGCGGTCGCGACGGCACGGTCGACGTCCGCCGCGGTCGAGCGCGGGAACGAGTCGATGACCTCGCCGGTCGAAGGATTCAGTGACTCGAAGGTTGCGGTGGCCATGCGGCCGATCGTAGCCGCGGTGGCCGCCTAGCCCTCGGCCGTACGGGGGAACGTCCCGGGGATGCGCGCCCGGCGCCGGTCGCGGATGTCGCGGCGCTCGCGGAACGAGCCGTCCTCCTGGCCCTCCCGCCGATCAGGCCCCGTGCGGCGGTCGACGATGACCGTGACGTTCGGGTTCTCCCGGTAGTAGTCGACCATCTTGTCGTAGAGGTCGCCCTCGAGCTCCTTGGGGATGACGCAGTAGATCACCCCCTCAGTGTACGAACCCGGGCGGCCGGGTCTAGAGGCGAGCGATGTCGGGCACGATCCGCCCGTCGTCGTCCAGATGGGCGTTCCAGCCCGCGAACGCCGCGTCGAGCTCGGCGGGGTCGTGCCCGCGCCCCTCGAGCCGCACGGGGTTGTCCGACTCCGGGGAGACGCGGTACTGGTACCACGAGATGTCCCACGCGACGGTGACGACGACCTCGGCGTTGACGCCGGAGAGGACGACGATCGAGACGCGCGGGCTGCCGAGCGACTTCGCGATCCCGCCGACGGTGCGGCGGTACTGGGAGGCGTTGAAGAGATCGGCCGCCTCGACCATCGCGAGCTCCTGCTCGGAGAGCCGCCGCAGGATCGGGTCGGCCGCGATCGTCTGCTCGACCGCGCGCGGCCGCGTCCCCATGATCGCCCCGAGGATCCCGCGCCCTCGGCGGCGGCGCTCGTTCGGCACCATCGGCGTGGTCGGCGCGCCCTCGCGGATCCAGCCGTACTCGACGGCCGTGTCCGCGCACAAGGGGCAGACGTCGACGTAGTCGGCGCCGCCGTTCGGCGAGAAGCGCGTCGCCCGCTCCCCCATCAGCAGCGTCCGCTCGCAGATCGCGCACGTCCGCTCGACCGTCACACGCGTGACCCGGGTCATGACCGTGCGAGAGTATCGAGAATGGCCGGCCACGCACCCTCGCGCCAGGGTCTCGACATGGTGACGCTGACCCGCGGGCAGCTCGCGGTCGACGTGCTCCCTTCGCGGGGCCTCGACCTCGCGGAGGCGCGGCTCCGCGGCCGCCGGTTCTCGTGGGAATCGCCGCTCGGCCACATCCCCTGGCAGGGCGACTTCGCCCGCTCGTTCGGCGGCGGGCTGCTGGTCACCTGCGGGCTGCGGAACGTCGGCGTGCCCTCGGAGGGGCAGCCGCAGCACGGCTGGTACTCGTCCCTCGCCGCCCGCCACGTCGCGGTCTCGGACGACCGTGTGGCGGGCCGGGTCGTCGACGCGGAGGTGCCGGGGCCGACGCTCGTCCTCGAGCGCGAGATCGTGCTCGAGGAGCAGCTCGTGCGCGTCACCGACGTGGTCCGGAACGACGGCAAGCACGCGGAGGCGGCGCCGCTCCTCTACCACGTGAACCTCCTCTGGGACACCGTCGACGTCGACTCCGACGAGGTCGTGCCGCGTGACGACGACGCTCGCGCAGGAGACTGGCGGACCGAGGGCCCGCCGGGGCCCGAGCGCGTCTACGAGCACGTCGGGTGGTCGCGCGCCGTCGTCGATCGCGACGGCGTCCGCGTGACCGTCCGCTCGAGCCTCCCGCGGCTCTGGCAGTGGATCCACCCCGACTACGGCGTGATCGGGATCGAGCCCGCGAACTGCTCGGTGCTCGGCCGCGCACACGATCGGGCCGAGGGGCGGCTGCCGGTGCTCGAGGCGGGCGAGGAGCGGAGCTCGTGGGTCGAGATCGCGGTCGAGGCCGCGTGACCGTCACTTCGTGATCGACTGCGTGACGTAGGCCGAGACGTTCTCGATCTGCTGCTGCGTCAGCTGGCCGCGGAACGCCGGCATGCCGCCGCCCCCGTTCTCGACCTGCTTCACGACGACCGGCATCTGCTTGGCGGACGGGATCGACGTCAGGTCGGGGCCGCCGTTCCCGCCGCGACCCGTCGCGCCGTGGCAGACCGAGCAGTTCTCCGCGAAGACCTGCTTGCCGGCGGCCGCGCTCGGCTTCGACGTTCCCTGCTTCGTGCCGGGGCTCGCCCCCTGCGACTCCTGCTTCCCTTCACCCGCGTGCTCGACCGCGGTGCCGGCGCCGGGCGGCGGCAGCGGCCCCACGTTCCCGTCGAGCCCGAAGAGCCAGAGGTTGTCGCCGTGAGCCGTCCCCGCGAGCGAGTTCCCGCCGGCGTAGAACGCGTAGTACTCGTTGCCCTTCCATTCGAAGAAGCTGCCGGTGTTGTTCGCCCCGGCGCCCGTCTGGAAGCTCCAGAGGAGCTTCCCGCTCGTCGCGTCGTAGGCCTGCACGCGCCCGTTGTTGCGGCCGACCATCACGAGGTTTCCCGCCGTCGTCGTCGTCCCCGAATAGCACGAGTCGTGCGGCCAGGTCAGCTGCCACTTGATCTTCCCCGTCGTCGCCTCGATCGCCGTCAACGTGCCCGGGTTCTTGACGAAGCCGGTCGCGTTGAAGATCGAGCCGAAGTTCGCGGCCGGCACCTGGCCCTGCTTCGCCTCGTGCTGCATCGACGCCGCGATGTCGGAGTCGACCGTCGACTGCGCGCAGACGTAGAACATGTTCGTCTTCGGGTTGTACGAGGACGGTGGCCAGTTGTCGCCGCCCTGCGCCCCCGGCGTGACGGCGCGGTAGAAGCCGTGACCCGGCGGCGAGAAGATGGTCTTGCCGTTCACGATCCGGAGGTTCTGCCCCTTCTTGAACGTCGCCTTCGTGATCTTCACGATCGCGTTGAACTGCGCGTCGGTGATCTGGTGCGAGACGAACGGCGCGTTCGACGGGAACGGCTGCGTCGGCCACGTGTGCTGCCACGCCGACTGCTGCACCGGCCGCTCGACGATGGGCACGAGCGGCTTCCCCGTCCTGCGGTCGAGCAGGTAGAGCCACCCGGTCTTCGACGGCTCGCCGATCCCGTGCGTCGAGCCGTGGTCGAACAGGACGACCGGGCTCGGGCCGTCGTAGTCCCAGATGTCGTGGTGGACCTGCTGGAAGTACCAGGCGAGCTTCCCGGTCTTCAGGTGGATCGCGACGATCGACGCCGTGAAGAGGTTCTTCCCGGGCCGCTTGTGCCCGTCGAGGTCGTCCGACGCGTTGCCCGTCGAGAAGTAGAGGAGGCCGAGTTTCGGGTCGACCGCCGGCGTCTGCCAGACGGGTGCGCCGCCGCGCTTGTACGCGCCCGCGGGCCACGTCTCCGCGCCGACCTGGCCCGGCCCGGCGACGGTGTAGAAGCGCCAGATCTCCTTGCCGGTCGCCGCGTCGAACGCGGTGACGCGGCCGCGGATCCCGAACTCGCCGCCCGAGATCCCCGTGATAACCATGCCGTCGACGTACAGCGGCGCGTGCGTGATCGTGCCGCCCTGCTGCCAGCGGACGACCTGCGTCGCCCAGACCACCTGGCCCGACTTCTGGTCGAGCGCGACGAGCTTCCCGTCCAGCTGCCCGATGAACACCTTGCCGCCGCCGATCGCGACGCCGCGGCTCTCCCAGCCGCAGCACACCGTGGAGATCGTCTGGTCGAGGTTCGCCCGGTACTCCCAGAGGATCTCGCCCGTCTCGACGCTGACGGCGAAGACGTCGTCGGCGCCGGTGGGAACGTAGAGCACGCCCTTCCACTCGACCGGCGTCCCCTCCGCGGAGTACTTCGCGGCGACCGCCGACTTCCGCAGGTGCGTGAGCCAGACGCCCTTCAGCTGCGAGACGTTCGACGTGTCGATCTGCGAGAGCGCCGAGTAGCGCTGGTTGAAGTCGTCCCCGCCGTTCGTCGGCCAGTCGCCGGTCGGCTGCTTCGCCAGGTCGGACGCGCTGAATCGCGGCGCCGGCTCGATCAGCGCCTTCGCCGCCATCGCGGGCGTCTGGATGACGGTCTTCGTCTGCTGCTTCTCGCTGCGGCCGAGGACGAACCCGAGCACGACCGCCGGCACGAGCAGGACGACGAACAGGATCCAGATCCCGGCGTCGAGGAACCAGTCGAGGGCGCTGCGCCGCACGACGGCGGAGGTACCGCCTCCGGGGGCGGCGAAACACCGCGGCTACGCGGGAACGGCCTCCTTCTCCCGCTTCGCGACGTCGATCACCTTCTGCGCGATGTGGGCCGGCACCTCGTCGTAGCGGAGGAACTGCATGTGGTAGTCCCCGCGTCCACCGGTGAGCGACGTGAGCGCCTGGTTGTACGTGAGCACCTCGGCCATCGGCACCTCGGCGCGGATCGTCGTCATGCCGCCCTTCGGCTCCATCCCGAGGAGCCGCCCGCGACGCGAGTTCAGGTCGCCGTTGATCGCGCCGACGGTGTCGTCGGGCACGCTGACCTCGAGCTCCATGATCGGCTCGAGGAGCGTCGGCTGCGCCTTCTCGTACGCGGCGCGGAACGCCATCGAGCCCGCGATCTTGAACGCCATCTCCGACGAGTCGACCGTGTGGTAGCTGCCGTCGACCAGCGTCACCCGGACACCCTGCACCGGCGCGCCCGCGAGCTCGCCGTGCTGGAGCGCCTCCTGGACGCCCTTGTCGACGGCCGGACGGAATCCCTGCGGGATGACGCCGCCGACGATCTTGTCGACGAACTCGTAGCCGACGCCGCTCTCGATCGGCTCGATCTCGACGTGCGCGTCGCCGAACTGGCCGCGGCCGCCGGTCTGCTTCTTGTACCGGCCGTGGCCGCGCGCGGCCGACTTGATCGTCTCGACGTAGGGCACCCGCGGCTGGTGCAGCTCCATCTCGACGCCGAACCGCCTGCGTGCGCGCTCGACGGCCACCTCGACGTGCACCTGGCTCATGCCGGCGAGCAGCTCCTCCCCGGTCTGCGGGTCGCGCGACATCCGGAGCGTCGGGTCCTCCTCCGAGAGCCGGCGGAGCGCCTGCGCGACCTTGTCCTCGTCGCCCTTCGTCTTCGCCGTCACCGCGAAGCTCATCACCGGCTCCGGGAACCCGAGGGCCGGCGGCTCGAGGTCGTGCTCGGCGTCGACCAGGACGTCGCCGGTCTGCACCTCCTTCAGCTTCGCGACGGCGCCGATGTCGCCCGCGCCGAACCCGTCGGACTTCTCGTGGTCCTTTCCCTGCAGCGTCATCAGCGCGCCGAGGCGCTCCTTCGAGTGGTCGCGATGGTTCACGAGCGTCGTGTCCGGCCGCACCTCGCCGGCGTACACACGGAAGACGGAGATGCGGCCGGCGAACGGGTCGGCGACGGTCTTGAACACGAAGGCGGCGACGTTCGCGTCGGTGTCGATCGGCGACCCCTTCTTGGCGGGGCTCGGCACGCCCTCGACGAGCAGGTCGAGGAGCGCGTGTGACCCGAGGTTCTTCGTCGCGACGCCGCACGCGACCGGATAGATCTCGTCGCGGGTCACCGCGTTCTTGAGCGCGGCGGCGATGTCGGCGTCGGCGATCTCCTCGCCGCCGAGGTACCGCTCCATCAGCGCCTCGTCCGTCTCGACGACGGAGTCGAGGAGCCGGGTGCGGTACTCCTCGACGAGCCCCTTCATCTCGTCCGGGACGGGGACCGGGTCGCCCTCGCGGCCCCCCACGGGGTCCAGGTACGCGCAGTTGTGCAACAGGTCGACGACGCCCGTCAGCTCGTGCTCGGCGCCGATCGGGAGCTGGATCGCGACGCAGCGCGGCGACAGCTGCTCCTGGACCGCGCCGAGCGCCCGGAAGAAGTCGGCGCGCTCGCGGTCGAGCATGTTCACGAAGACGACGCGCGACAGGCCGAGCTCCTCGGCGCGCGTCCAGACCCTCGAGGTGTTCACCTCGACGCCCATCACGCCGGAGACGACGACGATCGCGCCCTCGACCACCCGCAGCGCCGCGACCGTGTCCGCCTGAAAGCCCGAGTCGCCCGGCGTGTCGATGAGGTTGATCTTCCGCCCCTGCCAGTCGCAGTTGCAGAGCGAGGCCGAGAGCGACATCTGCCGCTTGTGCTCGTCGTCGTCCCAGTCGCACACCGTCGTACCGGCCTCGACCGCCCCGAGCCGGTTCGTCTTCCCCGCCTGGAAGAGCAACGCCTCGACCAGCGAGCTCTTTCCCGTCCCGCGGTGGCCGACGACGGCGACGTTGCGGATCTTCCCGGCTTCGATGGGCATCGAGTCCTCCTGGGCGCGCTTGACGGGTCCGGGCGAATCCTACGCCCGGACGACGGCACCCGAGAACCGCGCCCACGCAGCGAGCGCGACGGCGGCGACGGACCCCGCCGCGAGCCCGGCAAGCCACGGCTCCCCCGCGTCGGTGCCGGCGAGCGCGCAGTGCACCGTCGCGAGCAGCCACGCGGGGAGCGTCAGGTAGTGCAGCCTCCTCCACACGCGGTGAGGGAGCTGCCGGCGCATCGCATTCGTCACACCGACGGCGGCGACCGTCTCGGCCGCGCACGTGCCGAGGCCGACCGCGAGGGGCCGGTACGACGTCGTGAACGGGACGAGCTCCTGGCCGAGCCCGATCGGCACGACGCGGTCGAGCAAGAGCGACCCGCCGTGCAGGACGATGAAGACGCCCGCGAGCACGCCGAGGAAGCGGTGCACCTCCTCGACCGCGAATCGCGGCCACGTGAAGGGCGCCTTCCCCGCCATCAGGAGGCCGAGCAGGACCGACGACGTCAGCAGGAGGTAGGCGACGACGCCCGCCGAGCGGGCGAGGTACCACGTCGTCGCGCTCACGCCGCTTCGAGCTGCGGCGCGCGGGCGGCCCACGCCGCGCTGAGGACGACGCGGCCGTCGTGCCCGACGAACCTGCCCGCGAGCCGGCGGGAATCGAGCCACGCGGGCCCGGCGGCGCCCAGGAGCAGCGCGGCCTTGGCCGCGACGTCGGCGACGAGGCAGGTCGCGGCGACGACGGTCACGTCGCGCCACGGGCTCGTCGTCGGCCGGCCGGTGCGCGGGTCGATCAGGTGGTTCTGCGGCTCGCCGTCGGCCAGCCAGCGGCGGCGACCGACACTGCTCGTGGCGAGCCCGCCGCCGTGCAGGGCGATGCTCCCGCCGCCGGGAAGCTCGACGACGACCGGGTCGATCGCCGCGACGTCGCCTCCGGCCGACACCCATCCCCGGCCGGCAAGGTCGAGCGCGTCGTCCACCGTCCGCCCCTTCACGACCCCGTTCAGATCGAGCACGACGCGCTCGGTGCGGAGCACGCCGTTGCCGCGCAGCGACACGGCCGTCCAGGGGAACATCGCCGCCGGCTCGACCGGTCCGACGTCGCGAGGCACGAGCGCGAAGTCCCGGTCGTAGCCGGCGGCGACGATCGCGCCACCGACCGTGGGGGTCACCATCCCATCGGTGGCGCGGGCCGCGTCGAGCGAGAGGGCGAGCATCGACGCGAACTCGTCCGACACGAACGTCAGCCCGACGGGCGTCGCGTTCGCGCGGCTGAGCTCGGAGGAGGGGCGGAAGCGGCTGAAGCGGGCGTCGCGAACCTCGAAGAGCGCGCGGATCTCACCTGTCGGAGACCCGAACGGGACGACGACCTCGCAGCCCATCGCGCGGAAGCGGTTCACGAGCCCCCCGACTGGATCTGCGGCGTAGCGCTTCCGGCCGGGCCGAAGCTCGACGTGCCGGAGTCGTCGGAGAAGAAGGAGTCGTCGAACGACGACGCGGGAGCGCTGTAGGTGTCGGTGGCGCGCGACGGCCGGGTCACCGGCTGCGCGGCGCCCGGATGCGATGCGCGGGCGGCCGCGGCGAACGCGGCGAGCGCCGCCACCGAGGCGATCCCGAGCGTGTAGCGCGTGACGGTGACGCGTCTCCGGGCGGCTTCGACCCTGCTCACACCCGAAGCCTTCCGGACGGGACTAAGGAGCCGCTAAGACCCGCGTTGAGCTTGTGTGTGCGTCAGACCCGGGCCGTCGCTCCGGCGAGCCGGGCCTTCAGCCGCAGGATCGCCTTCGTGTGGAGCTGCGAGACGCGCGACTCGGTGACGCCGAGCACCTCGCCGATCTCGCGGAGCGTCAGCTCCTCGTAGTAGTACAGCGTCACCACGAGCTTCTCGCGCTCCGGCAGGCGCGCGATCGCCTCGGCGAGCGCCTCCCGTGTCTCGGTCTCGTCGAGCGCCTCGGCGGGCCGCGGGCCGGAGGTGTCCTCGATCGTGTCCATCAGCGAGACCTGGTCGCCGTCGCCGGACACCGACCAGAGCTCGTCGAGCGCCGCGATCGACGAGCGGGAGATGTCGGTGAGCGACTCCTCGAGCTCGTCGACGGAGATGCCGACCTTCGCCGCGATCTGCTCGTCGGTGGGCGCCGTCCCGAGCTTCGCCTCGAGCTCGGCGATGGCGCGTTCGATCTCGCGGGCGCGGGAGCGGACCGAGCGGGGAACCCAGTCGAGCGCACGAAGCTCGTCGATGATCGCGCCCTTGATCCGTGCGATCGCGTAGGTCTCGAACTTGATGTCGCGGTCGGGGTCGTAGCGCTCGATCGCGCCGATGAGGCCCAGCAGGCCGTACGAGACGAGGTCGCCCTCGTCGACGTGCGCGGGAAGGCCGGAGCCGAGCCGGCCCGCGACGTACTTCACGAGCGGCGCGTACGTGAGGATCAGCCGGTCGCGGATGCCCTGGTCGTTCGTGCGCCTGAACTCCACCCACAGCGCATGCGTGTCCTCGGCCGCCACGGAGGGAGAATACGCCCTAGGACCGCGTTTTCCTCAGTGCCGACCAGGCGAGGGTCGCCATCCAGGCGGCGAGCGCCCCGGCGGCGGCCGCGATCGGCCACCGCGACGCCTCCGCGCTCCACACCGCGATCGCCGCGAACCCGGCGGTGATCACCGTGAAGAGCGCCACCAGCGGCACCCGGCCAATCTACTCGTCGATTTCGGCGTCGAGCGCGTCGTCGCGCTCGCCCTCGTCCTCGCCGTAGCCCGTTCCCTCCTGCTCCTCGAGCAGGTCGTCGCCGGGCCTGTCGTCCCCCGTCGTGGTCACGGCGCGGGTGATGCCCGAACGCCGCCGATACAATCCTGCGCGCACCACAGGGGCGTGGCGCAATTGGTAGCGCACCGGTCTCCAAAACCGGGGGTTGCAGGTTCGAGTCCTGTCGCCCCTGCTGCATTCAGAAGCCGAAAGCCCCGCAGCGCGCGGGGCTTTCGCACGCGCGCCTACCGCGGGACGCAGGTGAGCCCGAGGATCGCGCGCGTGAACTCGTTGACGGGTCGTTCGACGTCGACGACGTCGTAGCGGGGCGCCAGCTCGAGGAGCGTCGGGAGCGCGAGGCGCAGGAGGAGGCGCGCGAGCGGCGCGCCCGGGCAGACGTGCGTCCCGGTGCCGAACGCGAGCAGCCGCGAGGGCCGGCGGGAGAGGAGCAACCGCTCGGCGTCCTCGTACCGAGCCTCGTCACGGTTGGCCGAGGCGAACAGCATGTAGACGAGCGAGCGTGCCGGGATCGTGACCCCGTGACGGCTGACGTCTCCGGTCGTGACCCGGAACGTCCCCTGGATCGGCGAGTCGAAGCGAATCAGCTCCTCGACCGCCGCGCGCTGGACGAGGTCGCCGCCGCCGTCGGCGGGCCAGGCCGGGCGCTCCACGACGAGTGACCGGAGAGCGGAGGCAACGAGGTTCGCGGCGGTGTCGAGCCCTTCGAAGAGGAAGTCGACCAGCCGGACAGCGTCCGGCATCGCGAGCGCACCGGCGGCGACCGCGGACGCGACGTCTCCGAGCAGGTCATCGGTGACGCGGGTGCTGCGTGCCGCGAGGAGCGCCTCGAACGCGGCGGCGAGCACCGCGTCGGCCTCCGCCTCCACCGCGGCCGGATCGCCTCCGCTGGTCGCGAAATGCGACGCGTACGTCCTCCGCTGGAGCGCACGGAGGAGCTCCTCCCGCTCGCCCGGCGGGACGCCGACGAGGTCCGACACCGCGGCGAGGGCCAGCGGCCAGGCGAACTGCCGCGCGAGGTCGACCGTCCCCGCCTCGTCGAGCTCCGAGCGCAGATCCGCGGCGAGCGCCCGGAGCCTCGGCTCGAGCGCCGCGACCGTCGGGGCGCGGAACCGGTCGCGCACGACCGCGCGCAGCCGGTCGTGCAGCGGAGGGTCGGTGAAGAGGATCTGGTTCACGTCGGCGGACGCGAGCGTCCCGGCGCTCGAGAACAGCTCCCACTCGCGGGCCGCCCAGTCGAGGTCGTCGAACCGCGACAGCACCCACAGGTCGCGGCCGGAGCACCGGTGCACGGGGTCCTCGAGCCGGAGCCGGCGGTAGAGCGGGTACGGGTCGGCGGCGCAGTTCGTGACGAGCGGATCGAAGAGCAACCCGTCGGCCACCAGGCTCATGGCGCGAGTATCGCTAGTCGCCGAGCTCCCTGCGCCGCCGCGTGACGTACTCCTCGAGCTCGGCGCGGATCGCGTCGTCGAGCGGCGGCGCCTCGTACTGATCGAGCGTCCGCGTGACGATCTCGGAGGCGCGGGCGACCGCGTCGCGGCCCCCGTTCCGCCGCCACCGCTCGAAGTTCTCGGTCGAGGAGAGCAGCGGACGGTAGAAGCACGTCCGGAACCGCTCGAGCGTGTGCGCGCACCCGAGGAAGTGCCCGCCCTGGCCCACCTCGACGTGCGCGTCGAAGGCGAGGCTCGCCTCGTCCACCTGAAGCGGCGTGAACTCCTCCTGGAGCACCCGCACGAGCTCGACGTCGACGACGAACTTCTCGTAGCACGACACGAGGCCCGATTCGAGCCACCCCGCGGAGTGCATGACGAGGTTCGCCCCGGCGAGGAACGCCGGCAGCATCGTGTTCAACGCGTCGTAGGCCGCCTGCGCGTCGACCGTCTGGCTCGACGTCAGCCCCCCGCCCCCGGCGCGCCAGGGGAGGCCGTAGTGGCGCGCGATCTGCCCCGTGCAGTAGAGGCCGAGCGCCGACTCGGGCCCGCCGAACCCCGGCGAGCCGGACTGCATGTCGGTGTTCGAGAGGAACGACCCGAGGACGACGGGGCACCCGGGCCGCACGAGCTCCGCGACCGCGATCCCGGCGAACGCCTCCGCCGTCTGCTGTGCGATCGCCGCCGGCACCGACACGGGCGCCATCGCGCCCATGAGCAGGAACGGCGTCACGATCGCCGGCTGTCCCGCCCGCGCGTACTCGAGCAGCGCCGCCAGCATCCGGCCGTCGTAGCGCAGCGGCGAGTTGACGTTCACGATCGCGAACAGCGCCGGCGCCTCGTCGATCCGCTCGGCCCCGAAGAGGATCTCCGTCATACGGAGCGAGTCGCGCGCGTTCTCGGGCGACGTCACCGATCCGAAGTACGGCTTGTCGGACAGCGTCTGGAGGGCGAACGTCATGTCGAGGTGGCGCGAGTCGAGCGGCCGGTCCGACGGCTCGCAGATGACGCCGCCGGGCGAGTCGAGCTGCGCGAACGACTGGGTCAGCTTCACGAGCCGCTCGAAGTCGTCCATCGTCGCGTCTCGCCGCACCGTTCCCTCCCGCACGAACGGCGGCCCGTAGACCGACGCGAACACCATCGCGTCGCCGCCGACGTCGAGGGAGTGGTCGTCGTTGCGCGCCC
>DASWRL010000044.1:0-57903 GCA_036403195.1 Gaiellaceae bacterium | reverse complement strand
GGCTTGGTCACTCGCCTGTGGAGTACCTCAAAACCTATTCCCACGCGACCCTTACCGACCGAACCGAACTCGACCACGCTCGCCTCGTCCACCACGCGGTTCCCACACATAGCCGGGAAAGGGTCCTTTAGCAGGCGTGTTCGGGTCCCGTATGGGCCTTTCCTTCCGAGTCTGAGTCACGGTTCCGACCCCGCCGGGCCCGGCTGGCAGAATCGATTCGTGACCGAAGGGCAGCTGGACGACCACGGGTCCGGCCGTGCTCCCTCCACCGCGGGGTGGTTCGTCGTCAACGTGCGCGATGCCGAGTGGTGGTTCGCGGAGACGCGCGGCGGGAGGTGCGCGTTCGAGAACGAGTACGGCGACCCGCCCGTCGAGTTCGCCCAGCTCGGGATCAACCTCACCGTCCTCGAGCCGGGGCAGACGATCCTCTACCACGGCGAGGCGAACGAGGAGGCGTTCCTCGTCCTCTCGGGCGAGTGCGTCCTTCTCGTCGAGGGGGAGGAGCGAACGCTGCGGCCCTGGGACTTCTTCCACTGTCCTCCGTGGACCGAGCACGGCTTCGCGGGCGCGGGCGACCGGCCATGTGTGGTCCTGATGGTCGGTTCGCGGTCGGATCCGGGTGTGCGCTACCCGGTGTCGGAGGTCGCGGTGCGCCACGGCGCGGCCGTCCGCGAGGAGACCTCCGACTGGCGGCAGGCCTACGCGACAGTCGAGCCGTTCCGGCGCGAGCGGCCCCCGGGCTGGCCTCGGCTCCCCTGGGCCTGAGCTACTGCGCGCCGAAGAGCGCTTCGCACACGACGAGCGCGCACACGAGCGCGAGGATCGCGAGCGCGATCACGAGCTGCTTCCGGGAAGCGTCCGATGCCAGGGGCCGCAGGAGCATCTGAGCGCTCTGGATATCGGCGACGGACGGGGAGCTCGCGTCCCCCGATCGGGCGACTGAGTGGGGGTGGGATCGCTTTCCGAGCCCGCCTGCGCCGGAGGAACGGTTGGCGCCTCGTCGCCGCGTGCGGTTTTGTAGGGTCACGGGAATCGCGCCACAGCGGGTGGCCGCGAATGGGGAGGAGGGGTTGATGCGGAAGCAGAGCGCTCTTCGTGCGCTGATTTCGACGTTCGTCGTCGTGGTTCTCGCCGCGGCCGTCGTCGGGGCGGCCTCGGCCGGCGATCGCGACCACAAGAAGAACGGAAGCGGTGACGCCGCGAAGACGAGCACGACGGCGAGCACCACGAGCACGGCCGCGCCGACGGTGACGACGGTGGCGAGCGGGCTCGACAACCCGCGCGATCTCGCGTTCGGGCCGGACGGGACGCTGTACCTCGCCGAGGCGGGTCACGGCGGGCCGTACTGCATCCCGGGCGGAGGCGAGGGCGGCGGCGACACCTGCGTCGGCTTCACGAGCCGGATCAGCCGGATCGACACCGGCACCGGCGCGGTGACGAACGTCGCCGATGACTTCCTGTCGCTGTCCGACCAGACCGGCTTCGGCGCCACGGGCATCGACGGCGTCTCGGTTGCTCCTGACGGGTCGGTCTACGGCATCGAGACGGAGTCGTCGCGCGGCACGCCGTCGCCCCTGCCGATCCCCGAGTGGGTCGCGAAGAAGGGGCTGTCGCAGATCGGCAGGCTGTTCAGGGTCACCGGCCCGGGTGCGTCGAGCATCGTCGCGAACGTCGGTGACTTCGACTTCGACTGGACGCTCGACCACCAGTCGCTCGTCCCGGATCAGTTCCCGGACGCGAACCCGTACGGCGTCCTCGCGCTCCGGAACGAGACCTGGGTCGTCGATGCCGGCGCGAACACGCTCGATCGCGTGCGGCCGGACGGAAGCATCCAGGTGGTTGCGTTCTTCCCGAACCCGCCCGCCAGCGACGCCGTCCCGACGTGCGTCGAGCGTGGGCCGGACGGGGCGCTCTACATCGGCGAGCTGACCGGCGGAGGCAACTCCCCCGGCTCCTCGGTCGTGTGGAGGTGGACGGCGAAGGACGGGGTCACGCAGTGGGCAACCGGCCTCACCGCCGTGACCGGCTGCGGCTTCGGCGCCGACGGGCAGTTCTACGCCGTCGAGTTCTCGAAGCTCGGCCTCGACAACGCCGCGCCGGGCACCGGTGCTCTCGTCCGGGTCGCCCCGGGCAGCACCAGCCCGCAGACGGTCGTCGACGACCTGAACTTCCCCGGCGGGTTCGCCGGCGGCTCGGACGGGTCGCTGTACTTCTCGAACTGGAGCATCGCCCCGGCAGTGACGGGGATGGGCTCCGTGATGCGCGTCCAGCTCCACTAGGACGCTCCGACCGCGCAGGTGCCGGGGCCGCGCGCCCCGGCACCTGCCGCGTGCTTGCAGGGTGGTGGACGGCCGGGGCGAAACGGGAACAGGCGCGGTGAGCCGCAGGCTTGGGCGCCACTGTGGCGGCGGTCGGCCCGATTCTCTCCCCGCGGGCCGCCGCCGCCACCAGTCGTGTCAGGTCGACGGCGAGACCACCGTCGGCGTCGGCGGGGGAGTCGGTCTCGCCGCAGAGAGCCCAGGTCCGGCCGGCTCCGCCGCACAGAGCAGCCGGTGCCATGGGCATCGCCGATCATCTCACGGGCGTCAAGTCGCCGTTCCGTTGATCCCTCGAGCGAGGGAACCGGCGGACCCTCACCCTTTGGGGTGACGCCGTTCGGGCGCCGGCCGCTCGTCGTGCGTCTCGTCGGCGGCACTGCGGCCGCTCCGGATGAGCGAAAGGATCGAGATGGCACGCGGCATACAAAAGGGACGCGGTCTTCTCATGCTCGTCGCGGCGGTCGCGCGGTTCGCGTCGGCTGCGGGCGGCGCGGCGTCCGGGTGATCGAACGCGCGCCTGCGGCCGACGCGGCCCCGGGGGCCGCGCGCTCGTCGCGTCGCGCTAGCGGCCCTCCGCGTCGGCGAGAGCCGTCGCCGCGTCGTCCGCCTCGCTGCGCAGCCGGTCGGCCTCAGCGTGCAGCCGCGCAGCCTCGCGGTCGGCCTCGTGCGCGGCCCGCTCGGCTTCCTGCGCCTCGTGTGCGAGACGGCGCGCCTCTGCCCGCAGCGCCTCGAGCCGCTCGCGCGCCGCGCGCGCCTCGGCGGGCGACTCCCGCCGGCGCTGCGGCGTCACCGCCTGCAGCGACCCGAAGCCGACGGCCCGGAGCTCCTCCGTGAGCCGCCCCGCGGCGAGCTCCTGCGCGCGCTCCGGGTCGACCGCCGCGGCGCGCAGCGTCTGGGACAGGCGGTCGAGCGTCTGCGCGGTTGCGCGCTCCCCGAGCTCGTGGCGCGCGCGGGCGACGAGCTCCCGGACGGCGTCGCGCTCGCGACCCGCCGCCGCCGCGACTTCGGCCTGGTCCGCGTTCCCCGCGAGCGCACGCTGCTGGACGTCGCGAAGCGCGGCTCCCGCGTCGACGAGGCGCGACACGAGCTCCGCGTTCTCCCTCGCCAGGCGGTTAGCCGTCCACGCGACGAGCGTCGGCTTCTTCAGTGCCTTCACCTCGGCGGCCGCCTCGGCCTGGTGCGCCTTGCGAAGCCGCGTGCTGAGGTCGTTTCGCGCCCTCGTGAACTCCTCGAGCGGGAGCGCGTACAGCGCGTCGAGCTCGCGCTCGAGGTCGGGGACGGCTGCGAGCGGCGGCACCGCCCGGAAGCATAGGAAAGGGGAGGGCTCGCGCCCTCCCCTTTCAGGTCCTACCGTTCTCTGGGGTCCCGGCTATGCGGCTTTGACGATCGACTTCGGCGGCACGATCACCTTGAAGGTCGTCGCCTTCCCGCCCTTCACCTTGTAGATCGTGACCGGGTTCTTGGTCACGTCGCCGTTCGCGTTGAACGACATGTCGCCGAGGATCGAGCCCTTCAGGTTGGTCTTGAAGAGCTGCTTCGTGATGTCGGCACGCGTCCCGTTCGACGCGGCGATCGCCGCGACGACGACCTCGGCCGCCTGGGCGGCGTACACCGAGTACGGGTCCGGCGGGCGATGGTCGGCCTTCGTGAAGTCCTTGATGAACTTCTGGCCGGCGCCCTTCAGCGCCTCGTTCGGCAGACCCGCCACGGAGACCGTGACGCCTTCGGCCGCGGTGCCTGCGCCCTGGACGACCGCCGACACCGGCGTGAAGCCGTCAGGAAGCATGATCTTGACGCTCGACGGGAGTCCCGCCTTCAGGTCCTTGATCAGCTTGCCGCCGTTCTCGCAGACGAGGCCGCCGAGGAACACGGCCTGTGCGCCCGAGGCCTTGATCTTCACTGCGAGCGCTTCGTACGACGACGCCTTCCCGTCCCACGCCGTGAAGCCGACGATCTTCGTGCCGAGCTTCACCGACGCGTTCTTGAAGTTCGTCGCGACGCCGAGGCCGTAGGCCTCCTTGTCATTGAGGATGAACAGCTTCTTCACGCCAAGCGACCTCGCCAGGATCGCGTCTGCCGCACCCTGGTAGTCGTCCGCCGCGACGACGCGCGCGTAGTTGCGCTTGTTCGTCGGGTAGTACTTGCCCGGCTCACCCGCCGACGTTCCCGGCCCCGGATGGGTCAGGCCGACATAGGTGTTGGCCGGGCTCACCATCGCGACCGGGCCGTTCGCCGCCCGGTTCAGCACCGGGACGATGATCTCGGAGCAGCCGGAGTTGAAGGTGCCGATGACGGCGCCCACGCTCTGGTTCTGCGCGTAGGAGTTCGCATTGGCGGAGCACTTGCCCGAGTCCCACTTGCCGGCCTGTGCGGTGGAGTCGTCACACGCCTGGTAGGCGAGCGAGTACTTCCCCGCTTTCCAGCCGTGCTGGGCGAAGACGAACTTGATCGCCCTTCCCATCTGCAACGTCTGTGTCCGGCCCGAGCTCTGCAGCGGGAGGTCGGACGCGACCAGGATCTGGCCGCTGCCGTTCTGGATCGGCCCGCATGACGACGCGGGCAGCGGCGTCGCGGAACTGCGCGCGACGGCACCACTCACGAGCGCCGCGAGCGCGACGACTGCGATCAGCGCGGACGCTCCCACGCCCACGTAGATGCGCTTCTTCACTCGTCCTCCTGTCTGGGGGGTCAGGGGAATTGCGCCAGAGGATACGGAAAGACGCGGCCAACGCCAACCGAGTAGCATCGCCGCCCTTGCGCTTCCCCGTCACGCTCCTCGCCTGCGGCCTCGTCGCCGCCGCCTGCGGCGGCGCCACCACCACGCACGCGACGGCAACGCCGCCGCCGCGCACGCTCGACCTGCACACGCTCCCTCGGCTCCACCCGCCCGTGCTCCGCATCGACCGCCCGGCCCGGGGGACGTCGACCGGCTACGTGTTCGTCGCGGAGAAGGGCGGCCCGAAGCAGCCGAGCGGCGTCGTGATCGCCGACGACCGTGGCCGGGTCATCTGGTACCACGAGGTCCCGGCGGGCCTCGAGGCGAGCGACTTCCGCGCCCAGACCTACCGTGGAAAGCCGGTGCTGACCTGGTGGCAGGGCACCGTCTCGAAGGCGGGGGTGGGCCGCGGGCGGTACCTCGTCTACGACCGCGCGTACCGGCCGCTCGCGAGCGTCAGGGCCGCGCACGGTCTCGCCGGCGACCTCCACGAGTTCCAGCTGACGCCGCGCGGGACAGCCTTCGTCTCGGCGTACCGCGAGGTGCCGGGCGACCTCGGCGGCGTCGGCGGCCCGAGGAAGAGCTGGATCTACGACAGCGTCGTGCAGGAGATCGACGTCGCGACCGGCAAGGTGGTCTTCGAGTGGCACAGCCTCGACCGCGTGCCGCTCGCCGAGTCCCTGCAGGCGAACCAGGAGCCCGCCCGCCACGCGAGCAGGAAGCGGCCGTTCGACTACTTCCACGTGAACTCGGTCGCCGACGGCCCCGGCGGGACGATCCTCGTCTCCGGCCGCAACACGAGCGCGCTGTACCTGCTGCGCCGCGACGGCTCGATCGTCTGGCGGCTCGGCGGCAAGCGGAGCGACTTCGGCCCGAAGGCGGCCGTGAAGTTCCGGTTCCAGCATGACGCGCGCTTCCACGGGCCGGCGACGATCTCGCTCTTCGACAACGGCGCGATCCCGAAGCTGGAGCCGTACACCCGGCCGCTCGTCCTGCACATCGACGCAGCGGCGAAGACCGCGAAGGTGCTCAGGACGTTCGTCCACCCGAAGCGGATCAGCTCGCCATACGAGGGCAGCCTCCAGTTGCTCCCGGACGGCGGCGCGTTCGTCGGGTGGGGCGGAGTGCCGAAGGCGACGGAGTTCGGCCGTGATGGCCGCGTGCGCTTCCAGCTGACGCTGCCGTACGGCGACACGTACCGCGCCTATCGCCTGCCGTGGGCGGGCGACCCCGGCGGCAAGCCGCTGGTCGCGCTCGACGGCGACCGCGTCTACGCGAGCTGGAACGGGAAGCGCGCCGTCGCGCGCTGGCAGGTGCTCGCCGGGCCGGACGCGGCGCATCTCGCGCAGGTGGCGTCACGGCCGTGGAGTGGGATCGAGACGTCGATCGCGCTCGAGACGCCGCCGCCGGCGGTCGCGGTGCGTGCGGTGGACGGCCGCGGTCGCGTGCTCGGGCGCTCGAAGGTGCTGACGCGCTAGCCCGGCTAGTGCGAGACCGCTGCGGCGGCGAGCTCCGACACCATCGTGTCGGTGTGGAACCGCTCCAGCGCGAACGGCGCGATCAGGTCGGGCGTGCGGCCGGTGGCGACGAGCTCCGCCAACGTCTCGCCGACCACGGGAGCGGCCTTGAAGCCGTAGGTGCCCCAGCCCGCGGAGACGTGGAAGTTCTCGAGCTCCGTGCGGCCGAGGATCGGGCTGTAGTCGGGCGACAGGTCGCAGAGGCCGGTCCACGTGCGGAGCACCTTGAGGCGCTCGAGCTGCGGGAAGAGCTCGAGCACGTGCCGCGCCGAGTACTCGAGGAACGGGAACGTCCCGATCGACTTGTACGTCGTGTACGGCTCGATCTCGGCGCCGATCAGGAACTCGCCGCGGTCCGTCTGCGACACGTACACGTGCATCTGCGCAGACACGATGATGACGTCGAGGAACGGCTTCACCGGCTCCGTGACGAACGCCTGGAGGATGTGCGTCGTGATCGGCAGCCTGACCTTCGCGAGCCCGCACACGAGGGTCGACCAGCCGGCGACGGCGCTGACGACGACGTCGGCCTCGATCACGCCGCGGTTCGTCTCGACGGCGGTGACGCGGCCGCCGTCGGTCCGGAGCCCGAGCACGCGCGTGCCCTGGTGGATGTCGACGCCGCCGCGGTCTGCGGCGCGCGCGAGGCCCCACACGACCGCGTCGTGGCGGATGATGCCGCCGGGCGCGTGGTACAGCGCCCCCATGATCGGCCAGGTCGGCTTCTGCGACAGGTCTAGCTGCGGGCAGAGGCGTCCGATCTCGGACGGGTACACGACGCGCGAGTCGATGCCGAGCAGCTGGTTGACCTCGGCGCGCTCCTGCATCACCCGCAGCGAGCTGTCCGTGTGCGCGAGCGTCAGGTGCCCGTGCTGCGAGAACATCAGGTTGAAGTCGAGCTCGCCCGAGAGTCGCTCGTACAGCTGGACGCTCCGCTTGTAGAACGCCGCGCCTTCGGGGGTGCGGTAGTTCGAGCGGATGATCGTCGTGTTGCGCCCGGACGCGCCCGAGCCGATGTACGACTGCTCGAGCACCGCGATGTTCTTCACCCCGTGGTTCTTCGCGAGGTAGTAGGCCGTCGCCAGGCCGTGCGAACCGCCGCCGATGATGACGACGTCGTAGCGGCGCTTCAGCTCGCCGCGCGGGCGCCACATGCGGCTGACGCGGAAGATGTCCTTCACGCGGCGAGCCCCTCCGCGAGGTCGTTGACGACCTCCGCGACGTAGCGGCCGAGCTCCTGCGGGACGAACAGGCGGAACCGGTCGCCGTCGAGTCGCTCGATGACCGCGGGCGTGCCGCGGGCGATCGAGCCGACGGTCGGCAGGCGGTCGAGATCGAGCTCGGTCAGCCGCCGCATCAGCCGTTCGCCCTCGACGACGAGCCCGGCGAGGCCGCCGGTCACGTCGTAGACGCGGTACCCCTGCTCGAGCAGCCCGTCGCGCGTCGCCCGCACGTCGCCGTCGACGACGACGAGCGCGCGGTCGGGGCCGGTCTCGATGGCGCCGGCGGGCACGCCGCCGCGAACCTCGAGCTTCCCGAGCGCCGAGACGTCGGTGAAGCCGCGCGGCTCGACGCCGCGGAGCGGCGACACCGCCGGCACCGTCGCATCGTCGGGTGAGAGGAACGCGAGCCGGCTCACGAGCGCAGCAGCGTCCCTTCGGGGTCGTAGAACGGCGACAGCGTCACCGTCGCGTCGTGGAGCTCGCCGTTCGCGCGGATCTGGATTCGCGTGCCGTTCTCGGCCCGGTCGGGCTCGACCCACGCGAGGCCGATGACGCTGCCGACGCGCTCGCTCGCGCGCACGCTCGTGACGCGGCCCGCGATCCGGCCGTCGCGGACCACCTGCGCGCCCTCCGGCGGCAGCACGTCCATCGTGAACCCGACGAGCCGCTCGCGGACCTCGGCGTGCGGGAGCGCCCATTTGCCGACGAAATCCTCCTTGTCGGCCTTGACGATCCACGGCATCCCGGCCGAGAAGAGGTTCGACTCGGAGTCGGTGTCCTGGCCGACGATCACGTGCGCCTTCTCGAGGCGCAGGACGCGCTGGGGCTCGAGCCCGAACGGCCGCGCGCCGGCGCCGACGAGCGCGTCCCAGAGCGGCTCGGCGACGCTCGCGGCGCAGTGGAGCTCGTAGCCGAGCTCCCCGACGAAGCCGATCCGCAGCGCGAGGCACGGCACCCCGGCGACGACGATCTCCTTCGCGTCCAGGTACCGGAACGCCTCGTTCGAGACGTCCGCCTCGGTGAGCGTTGCGAGCGCGGTGCGCGCCTCGGGGCCGGCGAGGTTCACGGCGGCGATCGTCCCCGTGAGGTTGACGATCTCGGCCTCGTAGCCCCAGATCGCGTTCCACCACTCGAACCACTCCGCAACGCCCTCGGAGCCGGTGGAGGTGGTGGTGACGTAGAAGAGGTCGTCGGCGAGGCGCGCGATCGTGCCGTCGTCGAAGATCCGGCCGCCGTCGGTGGTCAGGACGCCGTACCGGATCCGGCCGGGCTTCAGGTCGGCGAAGCGGTTCGGGTAGAGCCGCTCGAGGAGGGCGGCCGCGTCGGGACCCTCGACGACGATCTTGCCGAGCGTGGAGACGTCGATCACGCCGAGCCGCTCGTGCACCGCGCGCACCTCCGCCTCGGGGTCGCCGTAGGAATGCGGGCGCCGCCACTGGCCCGTCCACATCATCTGCGCGCCCGCCTCCTCGTGGCGTGCGTTCAGCGGCGAGCGCTTCGCCGGCTCGAGGTGGCGTCCCGCGAGGAGGCCGAGCTCGACGGGCGCCCAGGGCGGCCGCGCAGTCGTGGGGCCGATCAGCCCCTCGGGCGTCTTCGTCTCCTGCGCGAGGAATCGGACCGACGCCAGGTGGCAAAGCTTGCCCTGGCACGGCCCCATCGTCACCGTCGTGTACCGCTTCGCGAGCTCGATCGAGTCGAAGCCCTCCGCCACCGCGCGCTTCAAGTCCTTGGTGGTGACGTCCTCGCAGATGCAGACGAAGCGCTTGTCGCCGCCGCCGTCGTACGCCGCCGGGAGCGGCTGCTGCCTCTCCTCACCGGTCGCGGCGCCGATCACCTCGACGCCGTGGGGGAGGTCCGTCGGGACGAAGACGCCGCTCCGCGGCTCGAAGTCCACGCGCGCGCCGGCCTGCGCGAGCAGGGCGTACGCCGGCTGCCGCGCACCCGACGCGACGAGCAGGTCGCACGGGATGCGCCTCCCGTCGAGGGTCACCGCCGAGAGGCGTCCGGCCTTGCCGTGCGCCTGCAGCTCCTGGGCGCGGTGGACCGACGCGGCGACCTCGACGCCCGCGCGCTCGAGGAGCGCGGCGGCGCCCGTCTCGCCGACGACGACCGCACGGGAGCCCGGCCGGATCGCGAACTCCTCGACGAGCCTCCGCACCGCGTCCGGCAGCATCACGCCGACGCGGTCGTTCCCGGGGAAGACCAGCGGCTGGTCGAGCGCTCCGGCGGCGACGACGATCCGCCGGGCGCGGATCCGGTAGAGGACGTCGCCCGCGTCGACGGGCACGAGCCCGCCCTCGTAGACGGCGAGCGCGCGGCCGGGCGCGAGGACCTCGTAGCCGTTCCCGCGGAACGCGCGCCCCTCGTCGACGAGCAGCACCTCCGCTCCCGTCCGCGCCGCGTCGGCCGCCGCTCGACGGCCGGACCCGCCGCCGCCGATCACGAGCACGTCGACCGACCGGTGCTCCGTGTCGTAGCGGCGGTGCGCTCCGGCGCTTCCGACCCGGCCGAGGCCGGCGAGGTTCCGCAGCACCTTCTCGTACAGCGGCCACAGCCGGCGCGGGCGGATCATCGTGCGGTAGTAGAAGCCGACCGGCGTGAACGGGCCGCCGACGCGGTCGACCATCGACATCCAGTCGCGCTCGAGCGACCCGCGGACGTTCTGGCCGGCGACCCGCGCGCCCTCGCGGAGCGGCTCGGTGCAGACGCGGACGTTGGGGACGCCGTCGACGGTCATCATGCAGTTCGGGCAGTGCCCGGAGCAGCAGAGGAGGCCGCGCGGCCGGTGGTACTTGAAGCTGCGCGAGAAGACGCGCGTGCCGGCGGCGTAGAGGGCGGAGCCGATCGTGTCGCCGGCGAAGCCCGCGACATCGCGTCCGTCGATCGTGAAGGAGAGCGGGGTGGAGCGGTCGATCCGCTCGCCGGGCTGCGGGTCGATCCTCATCGCGTTCGCACCGCCGGCCGCGGGATCTCGGTGCGGAGGACGTCGTTCGTGCGCGTGTCTCGCTCGGCCAGGAACCACGTGCCGCAGCCCTGGCGGTGGTACCACCACTCGCGCTGCACTCCGGCGACGTTGTCGCGGAAATAGACGTAGTCGGTGAGCTCCCGGAGCGTCGGGTCGGCGCCCGGCCGCCGCGTCACCTCGCCCTGGTACCGGAACTCGTTCACGTCACGCGGCCCGCAGTGGGGGCACGAGAGCAAGAACGACACTATTGCGTCCTCCGCAACGGCATTCTGTACAGTGAGACACTACACGATGGCGCGGACGGGTCAACCATCGCGCGAGCGCGTCGCGGCACTCGGCCGGACGCTTGCGATTCTCGACGCGCTCGCGGCCGGAGGCGACCTCGGGACGAACGAGCTCGCGCGGCGGATCGGCACGACGCCGAGCACCGTCTCGCGGCAGCTCGGAAGCCTCGTCGAGGCGCGGCTCGTGGAGCACGTGCCGGAGACCGGCCGCTACAGGCTCGGCATCCGGATCGTCGAGCTCGCGACCACGGTTCTCTCGCGCCTCGACGTTCGCATGGTCGCGCGCCCGCACCTCGAGGCGCTCGTCGAGGCGCTCGACGAGACGGTGACGCTGTCGGTGCCCGGCGATCCCGACGCGGTGACGGTCGACTTCGTCCGGTCGGCGCAGTACGTCCAGGGCGCGACGCGCCTCGGGCGGCCGTCGATCGCGCACGCGACGGCGGCGGGAAAGGTGATGCTCGCCTTCACCGGTCGCGTCCCCCCGCAGCCGCTCACGCGGTACACGGACCGGACGATCGTCGACGTCGCCGAGCTCGAGCGCGAGCTCGAGCGCGTCCGCCGGCGGGGGTATGCCGAGGCGTTCGAGGAGCGCGAGCGCGACCTGAACGCCGTCGCGGCCCCGGTCTGGGCGAGCGGCGGCGAGCTCGTCGCGATCGTCTCGGTCCACGGCCCCGCGCGTCGCTTCGACCGCGCGAGCGCGAGGCGCGCGCTGCCGCTGCTGCTCGAGGAGACCGCCGCGATCTCGCGCGAGCTCGGCGCGCCGCCGCGGGGCTAGGTCCCCGGGACCCAGTCGGTGCCGGCGAGCGGCACACGCGCCATCGCCGCGGCCTCGACGGTGAGCGCGACGAGGTCCTCCGGCTCGAGGTTGTGAACGTGGGTCTTACCGCAGGCGCGGGCGAGGGTCTGGCACTCGAGCGTCAGCACGCGCAGGTAGTTCGCGACCTTGCGCCCGGCGACCTCCGGGTCGAGGCGCGTCGCGAGGTCCTCGTCCTGCGTCGAGATCCCGGCGGGGTCGCGCCCCGCCTGCCAGTCGTCGTAGTACCCCGAGGCGGAGCCGATCTGCCGGTACGCCGCATCGAGGTCCGGGCTGTTGTCGCCCATCGCGATCAGCGCGGCCGTGCCGATCGAGACCGCGTCGGCCCCGAGCGCGAGGGCCTTCGCCACGTCGGCGCCCGTCCGGATGCCGCCCGAGATGATCAGCTGCACCCGGCGGTGCATCCCGAGCTCCTGCAGGGCGTCGACCGCGAGACGCGTGGCTGCGAGCGTCGGGATCCCGACGTGCTCGATGAAGACGTCCTGCGTCGCGGCAGTCCCGCCCTGCATGCCGTCGACGACGATCACGTCGGCGCCCGCCTTCACCGCGAGCTGCACGTCGAAGTACGTGCGCGTCGCGCCGACCTTCACGAAGACCGGCTTCTCCCAGTCGGTGATCTCGCGCAGCTCCTGGATCTTGATCTCGAGGTCGTCCGGCCCCGTCCAGTCCGGGTGCCGCGACGCCGAGCGCTGGTCGATCCCCTGCGGGAGGTCGCGCATCGCGGCGACCCGGTCCGAGATCTTGTGGCCGAGGAGCATCCCGCCTCCGCCGGGCTTCGCGCCCTGGCCGACGACGACCTCGATCGCGTCCGCCCGCCGCAGGTCGTCGGGGTTCATCCCGTAGCGCGACGGCAGGAGCTGGTAGACGAGGATCTTCGAGCTGCGGCGCTCCTCCTCGGTCATCCCGCCGTCTCCGGTCGTCGTCGACGTCCCGAGCTCCGAGGCGCCGCGGCCGAGGGCCTCCTTCGCCGGCGCCGAGAGCGCGCCGAAGCTCATGCCGGCGATCGTGACCGGGATCTTCAGCTCGAGCGGCGTCCGCGCGAACCGCGTCCCCAGGACGACGTCGGTCGCGCACCGCTCGCGGTAGCCCTCGAGCGGATACCGCGAGATGCTGGCGCCGAGGAGCAGCAGGTCGTCGAAGTGCGGCACGCGCCGCTTGGCGCCGAAGCCGCGGATGTCGTACATGCCCTCGCGCGCCGCGCGCTGGATCTCTGCGATCACGTTCCGGTCGTACAGGTACGACTCGCGCAGGCCGGGCTGCCAGCCGTTCGCCGCCTGCGTCATCAGTACGCCCCGGCGTTGTCGATCTTGAACGTGTAGAGCTCGCGCGCCGACCCGTAGCGCCGGAAGTCGCCTGGGTCGACGTCAGTCACGCCGGCGCGCTCGAGCAGCGAACGGAGCTCGGCGACGTGGTCGTCGCGCATCGGCTTCTCGATGCAGTCGGCGCCGAGCCCGGCGACCGCTCCCCGCACGTAGATGTGCGCCTCGTACAGCGAGTCCCCGAGGGCGTCGCCGGCGTCGCCGCAGACGACGAGCGACCCGCGCTGCGCCATGAACGCGCTCATGTGCCCGATCGAGCCGCGCACGACGATGTCGATCCCCTTCATCGAGATGCCGCAGCGGGCGGCGGCGTTGCCCTGGATCACGAGCAGCCCGCCGCGCCCGGTCGCGCCCGCCGACTGGCTCGCGTTCCCCTCGACGACGACCGTGCCCGACATGAGGTTCTCGGCGACGCCGGTGCCGACGTTCCCGCGCACGCGCACGTGCGCGTCCTTGTTCATGCCGGCGCAGTAGTACCCGACGTGGCCGACCACCTCGACCTCGAGCGGCGCCTTCAGTCCGCACGCGACCGCGTGCGCACCGTTCGGGTTCACCACCCTGAAGCGCCCGCGGTCGGCATCGTGGAGGCGCTGGTTCAGATCGCGGAGCGGGGTCGTCGCGAGGTCGATCGTCTCGACGTCGACCGCCGTCTCGATGCTCAAGCGACCGCCGCTTTCTCCCACGCGTACACGACCGACGGCTCGGGCTCCCACATCTCGGCGTCGGAGGCTCCCGGCAGCACCGCGATCGCGCGCCACTCGGACGCCATCGCCACCCACTCGTCCGTCTCCGCGAGCACGGCCGGCTTGCACGCGATCGGGTCCCGGAGCACCGCGAAGCCGTCGGCGGTGCCGACCAGGAACGTGTAGAAGCCGTCGAGGTCGTCGAGGCAGCCCTCGAGCGCCTCCTGCAGCGTCGCGCCCTCCCGCAGCCGCCACGTCAGGTACCCGGCCGCGACCTCGGTGTCGTTCTCGGTCTGGAAGACGATGCCCTCGCGGCGGAGCTGCTCGCGGAGGCGGTTGTGGTTCGACAGCGACCCGTTGTGCACGAGGCAGAGGTCGTGCCCGGTCGAGAACGGGTGCGAGCCCTCCGTCGTGACGCGGCTCTCGGTCGCCATGCGCGTGTGCCCGAGCCCGTGCGTCCCCTCGAAGTCGGAGACGCGGAACGCCTCGGCGAACGCCTTCGGCCGGCCGACCTCCTTGTAGATCTCGATCACGCGGCCGGCGCTCATGATGCGGAGGTCGGGCCGCTCGGCTCGGAGCCGCGCCTCGGTCTCGTCCGCGTCGCCCTCCGCGAGCACCACCGCGTGCCGGGCGCGCGTCTCGACGAGCTCGAGGCCGAGCGCCGACCAGTCCTCCGCGGGATCGGCCGAGTAGAGGGTCAGCTTGCTCCACCCGGCCGGGGCGGGGTTCCGGTAGACGGCGACGCCCGCGCTGTCGGGTCCGCGGTCGTCCATCTGGACGAGCATCGAGGAGAGGTACGCGCCGAGGCTCAGCTCGAGCTCCGGCGACTTGCAGAAGAGACCGACGATCCCGCACATGAGCGCGCCCTAGAAGCGGGTCAGGTACTCCTTGATCTCCCACGGCGTGACCTGCTCGTGGTAGCGGTACCACTCGTCGCGCTTGACCTTCGCGTAGTAGTCGACGTAGTCCTCGCCGCGCCCCCGGCCGAGGCCCGCCCGCAGCACCTCGTCCTGCTCGAGCTCGTCGATCGCCTCCAGCAGGTTCGCCGGCAGGGCGCGCAGCCCGCGCGCGATCAGGTCGTCGTACCGCGCCTCGTACAGGTTCTCGCCGTTCGGCTCGCCTGCGTCGAGCCCCTTCTCGATCCCGTCGAGACCGGCCGTGAGCACCGCCGCGGCGGCGAGGTACGGGTTCGCCGCGCCGTCGATCGTGCGATCCTCGACGCGCCCGGGCCCGGGGATCCGGAGCATCTGGGTGCGGTTGTTGTAGCCGTACGAGATCCACACCGGCGCCCAGGTGGCGCCGCTCGTCGTCGTGCCGACCTTCAGCCGCTTGTACGAGTTCACGGTCGGGGCCGTGATCGCGCTGTACGCGCGTGCGTGCTTCTTCAGGCCGCCGATGAACGTGTACGCGAGCTCCGACAGGCCGAGACCGCGCGGGTCGGCCTCGTCGAGGAACAGGTTCTCGCCGTCGCGCCACAGCGACATGTGGAAGTGGCCGCCGTTCCCGGTCAGGCTCGTGAACGGCTTCGGCATGAACGTCGCGACCATCCCGAACTGCTCGGCGAGCGTGTGGACCATGTAGCGGAAGAAGATCGCGCGGTCCGCCGTGGTGACCGCGTCCGCGAACGCGAAGTTCTGCTCGAACTGCCCGTTCGCGTCCTCGTGGTCGTTCGCGTAGTTGCCCCAGCCGAGCTCGTTGCAGTACTTCGAGACCGTCGTCAGGAACTCGTACTGCCGGGTGAGCCCCGCGATGTCGTAGCACGGCTTGTCGAGGGTGTCGTGGCGGTCGGCCAGCTCGATCGTCCCGTCGTCGTTCTTCCGCACGAGGAAGTACTCGAGCTCCATCCCGAACTTGAACTCGTACCCGAGCTCCTTCGCACGTGCGACGACGTTCCGCAGGATCGTGCGCGGGCAGTAGGCCCACGGCTCGCCCTCGACCGTGATGTCGCACGCGAAGCGCGCGAGGTTCTGCTGCCAGGGCACGAGCGTGAAGCTGTCGAGGTCGGGGATCGCCGCGATGTCGGGGTCCGCGGGGACCTGACCGATTTCGCCTGCGGCGAAGCCCGCGAAGCCCGCGCCCTCCTCGGCGAGGCTCATCAGGTTCGCCGCGGGCACGAGCTTCGCGCTCGGGCGCCCGTACATGTCGACGAACTGCGCGAAGTAGAACTCGACGCCCCGTCCTCTCGAGACCTTCTCGATCTCTTCCAGCCTCGGGTCCATCGCGACCGCCATGGCTCCTCCTTCTCGGATTCCGCCGTCTTATCACCCCTCAGCGGGGCCGCGGGAGGTGTGAACCCTCCACACCTCGGCGGCGTTTCATGTCGCCGCCGTCACGGCCGCGAGTGCGGCGTCGAGGCGCACGAGCTTCACCGCGATCTCGATCATCAGCCAGTCGTCCCGGCGCAGGTCGAGTCCCGTCAGGTCGCCGATCCGGCGCAGCCGCTGGCGCAGCGTGTTCGGGTGCACGTACAGCGCGTCGGACGTTGCGCTGATGTTGCCGCGGCGCCTCAGGTACTCCTCCAGGGTCGGGAGGAGGGAGGCATTGCGGTCGCGGTCGTAGCGCGCCAGCTTCCCGACCGCGGCGATGGTCACGTCGTTGGCGCCGGGCTCGTGCGCGATCCGCAGGAGGTACTTGTACGCACCGAGCTCCTCGTAGGTGACGACGCTGCCGGTGCGCGCCATGACGGACCCCCCGACGAGCGCGTGGCGGGCCTCCTCGAAGCCGTGGCCGATCTCGGCGATGCCGGTCCTCGGGCTCGACACGCCGACGGTCGCGGCCGGGACGGCTGCCGCGTGCAGGCGGCGAAGCTCGGCGAGGAGCGCGGAGACGCCGGCCGCGGGAACCGGCAGGAGCGCGCGGACGCCGCGCTCGCGGCGGTCGACGAGCGCGCCGGAGACGCCGGCGAGCTTCCGCTCGAAGCGCGCGTCCGCGTCGTCCGCTGCGAGCACGACGTGCGGCCGGGACAGGTCGACGCCGAGCCGCGCCACCTTCGCGCGCAGCATCTCCTCGCCGCGGCCGGCGACGAGGTCGTCGAAGAAGTCGCGGATGATGTTCTTCTCGGTCAGCCGCTCCAGCACCTGGATCTTCTTCAGCGCGACCGCGGTCTGGTTCGCGACGACGCGCGCGAGGTCGAGGCCCGTCGTCCCGCGCGCCACGAGCGCGCCGAGGAGCTCGCGGCCCGCGACGAGCGACACGGTCAGCGTCCCGGACCGCCGCGCCAGCCCGGAGCCGACCTCGGTGAGGCCGAGCGTCCGCGGCGCGGCCCCGTCGTCGGGCGACGCGTAGGAGAGGACGAGCCGGTCGTCGTCGACGTCGAGGAGGTACAGCCACACGCTGTGCGCCTCGAGCAGGTCGCGTGCCCGCTCGACGACCTCCGAGCCGAGCTCGTCGAGCGAGTCCGCCGCCGCGACGGCCTCGGCGAGGCCGGTCAGCTGCTCGAGCTCGCCGACGCGGCGGCGCATCTCGTCGAACAGCGTCGCGTTCTCGATCGCGCCCGCGACGAGCGACGCGCTCGCGACGAGCAGCTCGACCTCGGACCCGGTGAACTCGCGCGGCGCCTGCGTGTCGAGCGTGATCGACCCGATCGGCTCGCCTCGCCTGCCGACGAGCGGGATCGCGACGAGCGATTGGAACAGCTCCTCCTCGAGCTCCGGGACGTACTTGACCCGCGGGTCGTCCAGGGCGTTCTCGCGGATGAAGGCCGCCTCGCGCTGACGGAGCGCCCACCAGGCGAGCCCTTCGCCGCGCTTCAGCTCGAGCTTCCCGACGAGCTCGGCGTACGGCGCCGACGCCGCCCGCAGGACGAGCTTCTTCCCGCCGCGATCGAGGAGGTAGACGAAGCAGGCGTGGACGGCGCTCGCCTCGGACAGGAGACGGACGACCCCGTCGAGGACCTCCTCGAGGTCGAGCGACGACGCGACCGTCGAGACGATCTGGTGGAGGACGCGCTCGCCGGCGCTCTGCCCGGGGGTTGCGATCCCCGGATGCTATGCCCTCACAGCCCGAGCGGCACGTACACGGACAGCCGCTTCTGCGCGGCCGCGACGGCGCGGAACGCGTCGCGCATGTGGGAGCGAGTCAGGGGTGGGAGCGCGGCCGGGTCGACGGTGTTCCCGGTCTCCGTGCCCGCCTCGACGCACGCCGCATGGTGCTCGAGCCGGATCCGCATGAGGATCGCGAACGCCTCCCGGAGCGACGCGGCCGTCTCCTCGTCGAGGCCGCCGAGCTCCTGTGCCGCCGTCAGCCGGTCGGTGGTCGCCGAGATCGTGACGCTGCTCGAGAGTGCGTAGAACCGCGCCAGGTTCGTGATCGGCAGCGTGCCGCCCTTCTTCAGGTCGACGCCCTCGGATCCGGAGACGACGTTGCCGCGAAATCCGAGCGGCGGCTTGAAGTCGGTGGCGGACCGGGCGATCCGGCGCATCAGGTCGGGGTGGGTGCGCGCCTCGCGGAGGACGGCGACGAGCGGCGGCGTGATCTCGAGCGCGCCCGCCAGCTGGCGGAAGTCGAAGGCGACGTTCGCACGGATCAGGTGCGAGCGATCCGGCGCCTCGAGGCACTGGCGGAACGTCTCGACCCACTGCGAGGCCGTCATCCGCCACAGGCGGTCGGTCGCGAACACCTCGTTCGCGTCGAGGGTGAAGCCGCAGCGCTCGAGCCCGTGACGGACGTCGCCGGCGACGGCCGCGAAGTAGGCGTCGGCCTCGTCACCGCCGGCGTCGTCGTACGCGAGGGCGCTCTCGACGTCCGACCCGAGCGTGAACTCCCGGCGGGCCGTGCTGCCGAGGACGAGCCACGCCCAGACGACGGGCGCGGGGCCGCGCGCGGCGATCGAGAGCTCGATGAGGCGCGCGCAGACCGAGTCGACGGTCGAGGACAGGACGCGGCAGACGTCGAGCGGCGCGATCCCGGCGGCCATCAGCGCCAGGAAGACCTGGCTCCTCCCACGCGCGGCGTCGACCAGCTCGTCCTCGTCCCGGGCGCTGAGGATCGCGTGGCGGAGCGCGAACGGGCTGCGCGTCTCGAGCCCGGCGAGGTCGGTCGCGGAGAGGACGCCGACGATCCGCCGCGCGCTGTCGACGACGACGACGTGGTCCGAGCCGGCGTCGAGCATCTCGACTACGGCGTCGACCGCGGGCTGGTCGTCGCGCACCTGCACCGCCGGCCGAACGATGCGCGAGACGGGGTTCTCGGCCGTGACCTCGCCCGTGACGACGCGCTCGCGCAGGATCGCGTCGGTGAGGATCGCCAGGTTCTGCCCGTCGCGGACGAGCGCGGCGGACGTGCGGTTGTCCGTCATGAGCTGCGCCGCGCGGCGGATCGCCACGCTCCCCTCGCAGAAGAGCGGCGGCCTCCGGACGAGCGCGCCGGCGGAGACCGTGCCGAGCTCCGGGAGCGCGTGGACGACGTGGCCCGCGAGCACGAGCCGGTTCCGGTAGGACTGCGAGAGGTACTCGAGCCCCGCCGGGCCGCTGAACACCGACACGGCGCCCTCGCGCGGCACGAGGAGGCAGACGGTCTCGTCGCGGGCGCGCACGGTGAACGCGGGCGCGAGGCCGGAGAGGAGGGAGGGCTGGCCGAACGTCTCGCCCTCGCCGACGACGTCGACGACCTCGCCCTGGTGCAGGAGCTCGACGACGCCGCGGCGGACGACGAAGAGGTACGCCGCCGGCGGGCCGTCCTCGACGAGCAGCACCTCCCCGGGACCGCAGCGCTGCTCGCGCGTGGCCGCCGCGACGGCGGCCAGCGCGTCCGGGTCGAGCGCCGAGAACGGGGGGTGCCGGCGGAGGAAGTCCGCGGTGTCGGCTGTGTTCATCGTCTCCACTCTTCGGCCTCGATCCGTGTCGCCTGGGTTCCTTGTCACGAACGGCTCGTTCTGCCAGCGTCCCACACGAGGAGCAGCAGCAACGTCCGTGGGTTCCGGTTCCAATGTCTCGAAGGGAGGCTGAAGTGGCCGCGCACGACGACGAGCTCGACTACGCCGGCGGGGGGCTGAAGCAGGAGACGAACTGGTGGGGCGCGTTCGTGATCGGCCTCGCCGGCACCATCCTCGTGACGGGCATCGCGCCCGTGATGGTGACGACGCTCGGCGCAGCCTCGATCCCCGTCATCATCTTCATCACGATCACGGGCTACCTCCTCTGCCTGATCTTGGCAGAGCTCTCGGCGATGATGCCGGAGCGCACGGGAGGGTCGCCGTCCTACGCCTACCCGGCGTACAGGGAGCGCTGGCCGCGGGCCGCGAAGCACATCAACGGCGTCACCGCGTGGGCGTACTGGCTCGGCTGGTTCCCGGTCGCGCCGCTGAACATGATCCTGGCCTCGTTCTACCTCGCCGACCGGTTCCACATCAACACGTCGAGCGGCTTCACGCCCATCCACACGTTCATCGCGTGGTCGACGCTGATCATCTCGATCGTCGGGATCCTCTTGTTCTTCATCCCGGCGTACCTCGGGATCCGCTTCGGGACAGTGTTCGCGACGGCGCTCGCGCTCCTGTCGATGATCCCGCTGACGTTCATCGCCGTCGCGTGGATCTTCCATCCCGCGGTCGCCCACTGGCACGAGCTCTCCGGGTTCCACCAGCTCGACGGGAGCAGCTTCTTCTCGGGGCTCGGCGGCCACGGCTGGCTGACGGTGTACATCGCCTACTCGTTCCTGCTCACGTGGAACGTGATCGCGATGGAGGCGGCGGCCTGCTACATCGGCGAGTGCAAGGACCCCGAGCGCGACGCGAAGATCGCGATGAACCTCGAGGGCGGCTACGGGCTCTTCATCTACACGCTGATCCCGATCGCGTTCATCATCGTGCTCGGCGCCAAGGCGCTCTCGAACCCCGCGCTCGTCGACTCGAAGACGATCTTCGTGACGTTCGCCGGGAAGGTGTTCTCGACCGGCGGCAACTTCCTCAACTGGCTGGTCGCGCTGATGCTGATCGTCGCACTCGCGCTCTCGGCGCTGAACGCGATCATGGGCTGCGCGCGGTCGCTGCACCAGATGTCGGTGGACGGGCAGTTCCCGCGCTTCTTCCAGCACGTGAACGAGCACGGCGTCCCCGACCGCGCGATGTTCTTCAACGTGCTCTGCTCGCTCGTCGTGATCCTCGCCGGCGGCGCCGTCGAGATCTACTCGTTCTCCAACGTCGGGTACACGTTCTCGTTCCTGCCGGTGCTCGTCGGCTACTACCTGCTGCGGCAGAACAAGGCGAACGCGCGCCGTCCCGTGCGCCTGCCGGAGTTCATGAAGTACGTCGCGCTCGCGATGGCGGTGCTCTACTTCGTGATCTGGCTGTACGGCGGGATCTACTACTCGAAGATCGGGCACACGCTCGTGTACTACCTCGCAGGCTGGGCCGTCCTCGTCGCGTACCTGCCGCTCTACTGGTACCGCGTCCACGTCGAGGACAAGAAGTACGCGCCGGAGGCGCCGGGCGCGATGCCCGTGACGCCGACTGTCTAGGCGCGCCGTCTCGCGCCGGGGCCGTGCTCGCACGGCCCCGGCGCGCGAGGCGCGGGTCCTGCTCGCGTCGGAGGGTCGGCCGATCTCGCAGGAGGCGATCGACGCCGCAGCGTCGCTCGCCGCCGACGGCGGCCACGTCGAGGTGTTCGCGATCGTGCGCGTGTGGGGCACGAGCCTCGGCCTGCCGAACCCCGGCCTTCTCCCGACGAAGCGCGAGTGGGACGCACAGCGGGCTCTCGTCGCCGACGCCGTCGCCGCGCTCGCGCGGAAGGGCGTGGACGCGAGCGGGCATGTCGTCGCGACGCGGAAGGCGACGAAGCGGATCGTCGGCGAGGCCGAGCGGCTCGGGGCCGAGGCGATCGTGATGGCGGCCGACCCGCCGCGCCACCGGCTCGTCGCGGACCTCCTCTGGTCCCAGGAGCCCTATCGCGTCCGGCGCCGGGCGAAGGTGCCGGTGCACCTGGTCTAGAGGTCGATCACGACCGGCGCGTTCGCGAGGCGCACCGACACGTCCACGAGCGACGCGTTGACGACGAGCGCGCCCGTCCACAGCTCGGTTCGTCCGTAGCCCTCGTGGATGTGGCCGCAGCAGACGAGCCGCAGGTCGGGGAGATCCGTCAGGCGCCGGAGGAGGCTGCGCGACCCGCCGCGGACGCCGCGCGCCGTCCCGTCGCAGCAGCCGTACGGCGGCCCGTGGACGAGGACGATCTGCGTGTCGTCGGGGATCCGCCGCCAGATCTCGGCCAGCACGTCCTCGTCGGCCATGAAGGGCCAGCTGCCGAACGGGAGCGACCATGCGCTGCCCGCGACGCGGACGCCGGCGACGTCCTCGGCGGAGTTGTCGAGGTACCGCCACGGCGCGGCCGCGCCGAAGCGGGCTCCGTCGGCGGCGGCGAGGAGGTCGTGGTTCCCGGCGACGGCGACGACCTCGCGCGCGGGCTGCGCCTCGAGCCACGGCGCGAGCTCGTCCGCGAGCCACCGCGCGGCCTCCTCGGGATCGTCGGGCCCGATGTCGCCGGCGACGAGGAGCAGGTCGCACGGCGGCACCGGAGGCGGGATCCGCCCGTGGAAATCGCCGATGCAGCAGACCCGCACCACGTCTGACCGTACGCCGGAAGGGGAATGACGCGCAACGCGTAACCTCCGGGTAAAGGTCGTTCGCGTTACGTCCGATAGGAACCAGGGTGAAGGAACGGATCCGGCACGTCCTCGACACGCACGCGCGGCTCCCGGTGAGCGCGGAGACGCTCCCCGACGACGCGAACCTCTACGCGGCGGGCATGACCTCGCACGCGAGCGTGAACGTCATGCTCGCGCTCGAGGAGGAGTTCGACGTCGAGTTCCCGGACGAGATGCTGACGAGGAGCGCGTTCGAGAGCATCGGCTCGATCGCAGGCTCGCTCACGACACTAGGGGTTGACTGATGACCACGATCGACGAGCACCACCAGGCGACAGGGCTCGCCGACGAGGTCGCGCGCATCGCCGAGGAGGTCGCGGCGTCGCATGCCGACGACGTCGACCAGAGCGCCCGCTTCCCGATCGAGACGTTCGACGCACTGCGCGAGGTGAACGCGCTCTCGGCGCTCGTGCCGACACGCCTCGGGGGCGGCGGCGCCGGCATCGCCGAGGCGGCCGCCGCGTCGTTCGCGCTCGGGCGGCGGTGCGGCGCGAGCGGGCTCGTGTTCGCGATGCACCAGATCCAGGTCGCGTGCCTCGTCCGGCACGCCGACGGGTCGGACTGGTTCGACGACTACCTCCGCTCGCTCGTCCAGGAGCAGCGCCTGATCGCTTCGGTCACCTCCGAGGTCGGGACGGGAGGCGACACCGGCCGCTCGATCGCCGCCGTCACCCCCGACGGCTCCGGCGCGTGCTCGTTCGAGAAGCAGGCGCCGACGGTGAGCTACGGCGCGCACGCCGACGACTTCCTGACGACGCTCCGCCGCGGCCCCGACGCCGACGGCGGCGACCAGGTCGCCGCGCTCACCTCGAAGGAGCAGGTGACGCTCCAGCCGATGGGCACGTGGGACCCGTTCGGGATGCGAGGCACCTGCTCGCCCGGCTTCGTCGTCCGGGCGACCTTCCCCGAGGACCAGATCCTGCCGCAGCCGTTCTCGACGATCAGCGCCGAGACGATGGTGCCCGTCTCGCACCTGCTCTGGTCGCACGTCTGGCTCGGCGTCGCGACGGAGGCCTTCGACCGAGCGCGCGCGTTCGTGCGCGCGTCGGCGAAGAAGGCTCCGGGCGAGCCCGTTCCGGCCGCGCTCCGCCTCTCGCACCTGATGACGCAGCTGTCGCTCCTTCGCGCCGAGGTCGAATCGGGCCTGCAGGACTTCCTCGTCGCCGACGCGACCCCGAACCGCGAGCGGCTCTCGACGATGGCGTCGGCGCTCCGGTTCAACAACCTGAAGATCGCCGCCTCGGAGCAGGCGCCGCGCGTGTGTCAAGGCGCGATGGCCGTCTGCGGCATCGTCGGCTTCAAGAACGACACGCCCTTCAGCATCGGCCGCCAGCTGCGCGACGCGATGTCGGGCGCGCTGATGATCGCGAACGAGCGCATCCACCACACGAACGCCGCCCTTCTACTCGTCGCGAAGGACACGTGACGTGAGCGCGACGGGGGCACGGAGGCGGGAGCAGGCGGAGTTCCTCGCCGACCTGATCGACGGCGGGCTGCTGATCCCGAGCGGGGTCGACGGCGCGTACGGTCGCGGCGCGCTGTTCGAGGAGGTGCGCACGAGCGTCGACCGCTTCATCACCACCCGGACGATCAACGTCGGCGTGGAGCGGATGGCGTTCCCGCCGATCCTGCCGAAGGAGCAGCTCGAGCGGATCGGGTACCTGCAGTCGTTCCCGCACCTCGCCGGGACGATCTTCTCCTTCGAGGGTGACGAGGCCGAGGCCGCCGAGCTCGAGCAGCGGGCGTCCGAGGGGGAGGACTGGAGCGGCTTCCAGCGGCAGACGCAGCTCGTGCTCGTGCCGGCGGCGTGCTACCCGGTGTATCCGGCGATGGCCCGGAGGGGGCTGCTCGCCGACGGCGGGGCGACCGTCGACCTCGGCGGGTCGTACGTCTTCCGGAACGAGCCGTCGCAGGATCCGGCGCGCTGGCAGATGTTCCACCAGCGCGAGATGATCCGCCTCGGCGCGCCCGAGGAGGTCGAGGCGTGGCGCGACGCGTGGGCGCAGCGCGCGGTCGAGATCTTCGGCGAGCTCGGGCTCGACGCCGCCGCCGACCTCGCATCCGACCCCTTCTTCGGCCGCGGCGGCAAGGTGCTCGCCCGCAGCCAGCGCGCGCAGGCGCTGAAGTTCGAGGCGGCGATCCCGATCGCGGGCGACGAGCCGACCGCGTGCGCGTCGTTCAACTACCACCGCGAGCACTTCTCGTCGCTCTTCGACCTCCGTCAGCCCGACGGCGAGCTCGCGCACACCGCGTGCGTCGGCTTCGGCCTCGAGCGCATCTCGCTCGCGCTCTTCAGCCGGCACGGCCTGGACGTGGACGCGTGGCCGACCGAGGTGGCGTCGCTGCTGTGGCCGTCGCAGGCGTAGACCGCTCGATGCAGAGCCTTCTGGGGCTCGACCCGTCGACGTACGAGCCGCACGCGCTCCACGCCGACGACCGCGCCTACCCGGAGACCAACTGCTACGCCGACATCCTGATCGAGCTCCTGCACGGCCGCGGCGACGAGCCCCTCGCCGTGCTCGGCCGCAGCGTGCGTACCGACTTCGAGGGCGACCAGTGGACCTTCTTCAAGCCGGACCCGCACGACCTCGAGGCGCTCTTCGGCCTCGACATCCACGAGATGCAGCCGTACCGCTCGCTGGCCGACCAAATCGCCGAGCAGATCGCCGCCGGCCGGACGCTGATCGTCGAGCTCGACTCCTGGTACCTGCCCGACACGCACGCGACCGCGTACCGCCGCGAGCACGTCAAGAGCTCCGCGGTCATGGAGGCGATCGACCGCGACGCGAAGCGTCTGCACTACTTCCACAACCAGAGCCTGTACGCGCTCGAGGGCGAGGACTACGACGGTGCCCTGCGAGCGTGGGTGCAGCCGAACGACAACCACCTGCCGCCGTTCACCGAGCTCGTGCGCTTCGACGCCGGCGAGCGCCTGCGCGGCGACGAGCTGCGCGACGCGGCCCGTCGCCTCTTCGCCGCGCACGTGCACCGGCGCCCCGCGACGAACCCGTTCACGCGGTTCGCGGCGGCGCTCGACGACGACCTGCCGCGCCTCCTCGAGCAGAGTCACGGCGACTACCACGCCTACGCGTTCGCGACCGTGCGGATGGCGGGATCCGCGTTTGCCCTGTGCGCGTCGCACGTCGACTGGCTGTTCGGCGCCGGCGCGGCCCGCGCGGTGGAGGCGCTCGACGGGATCGTCGGCGGCTCGAAGGCGCTCTCGTTCAAGCTCGCCCGGCGCAAGGCGTTCGACCCGCAGCCGCTCGTCGCGCAGCTCGGCGAGTCGTGGGACGACGCGATGGACGCGATCGTCTCGCTCGCGGCGTGAGGTGGGAGCGCGTCTCGACGCCGGCCGGCGCGTTCGCCGGCGCTCCCGGCGACGACGCGGCGTGGCGCCCGGTCGAGCTTCCGGCGCACGGCGGCGACGACGAGGACCACTGGTTCCGCGCGCGCGTCGAGGTCGCGAATGCGCACGACCGGGTGCGCCTCGGCGGGCTCGCGACCGTCTGCGACGTCTACGTGGACGGCGTGCACGTGCTCCGCAGCGAGTCGATGTTCGCGTCGCACGACCTCGAGGCGGCGCCCGGCACCCGTGAGCTCGTGGTGTGCGCACGGGCGCTCGAGCCGATCCTGGCCGAGCGGCGCAAGCCGCGGGCGCGCTGGCGGACGCGCGTCGCCGACAACAACCTGCGCTGGATCCGCACGACCCTGCTCGGCCGTGCGCCGGGGTTCGCGCCCGGCCCGCCGGTCGTGGGCCCGTGGCGTCCCGTCACGGTCGTCGACGGGCGGTCGCCGCGCCTCCACGTCGTCGCCGCGCTCGACGGCGACGACGGCGTGGTCGAGATCCGGTGCGCGACCGGCGCCGGGCCGCTCACGGTTCAGCTGGGCGACGTGGAGGCGCGCCTCCCTGCGGGCGGCGGCGTCGTCCGCGTCCCGTCCCCCGCGCTCTGGTGGCCGCACACCCACGGCACGCCGGCGCTGCACGACCTCCGTGTGCGCACGGCGCACGCCGAGGTGCTGCGGCGCGTCGGCTTCCGGCGCCTCGAGACCGACGGCGACGGCCTGCACCTCCGCGTCAACGGCATCCCCGTCTTTGCGCGCGGTGCCGTCTGGACGCCGCAGCCGCCGGAGGAGGTGCGGCCGACGCTCGAGCGGGCGCGGGCGGGAGGCCTGAACCTGATCCGCGTCGTCGGGACGATGACGTACGAGGACGCCGCGTTCCACGACGCCTGCGACGAGCTCGGGCTCCTCGTCTGGCAGGACCTCATGTTCGCGAACATGGACTATCCGTTCGTCGACGACGACTTCCGCGGCGCCGTCGAGAGCGAGCTCGCCGACGTGCTCCGGGAGCTGGCGGGGCGGCCGAGCACCGCTGTCGTGTGCGGCAACAGCGAGGTCGAGCAGCAGGTCGCGATGCTCGGGCTCGACCCGAAGCTCGCCCGTGACCCGTTCTACGTCTCGACGGTGCCCGCGCTCCTCGAGGCCGCGGGGGTCGACGCCGCCTACGTGCCTTCGGCGCCGAGCGGTGGGACGTTCCCGTTCCGGACCTCGAGCGGCGTCGCCAACTACTTCGGCGTCGGGGCCTACCGGCGTCCGCTCTCGGACGCGCGCCTTGCGCGGGTGCAGTTCGCGTCGGAGTGCCTCGCCTTCGCGAACGTCCCCGACACCGACGCCGACCGGTCCGCCGGCGTGATGCGGGACGCCGGCGCCGACTGGGACTTCGCCGACGTCCGCGACCACTACCTCCGGGAGCTGCACGGCGCCGGGCCGGGGGACGACCTGTACTGGGAGCTCTCCCGGCACGTGACCGGCGAACTGATGGCGCGGGTGTTCGGCGAATGGCGGCGTCCCGGCTCGACGTGCGGCGGCGGGATCGTCCTCTGGCTGCGCGACCTGCGGCCGGGCTCGGGGTGGGGGATCCTTGACGCGGACGGGGCCCCGAAGCTCGCGTGGCACCACCTGCGGCGCGCGCTCGAGCCGGTCGCCGTCTGGCTCACGGACGAGGGCCTGGACGGGCTCGCGATCCACGTGGCGAACGACGGCCCCGAGGAGGTCGAGGCGACGCTTCGCCTCTCGCTCTACCGCGACGAGTCGGTCCGGGTCGACGAGGCGGCCGAGCCGTTCCGGCTCGCGCCGCACGCCGCGGTGACGCGCGACGCCGAGGGCCTCCTCGGCCGGTTCGTCGACGTGGGTTACGCCTACCGGTTCGGGGAGGTACAACACGACACGGTGGTGGCGACGATCGAGCGGCCCGACGGCCGGCCCCTGTCGCAGGCGTTCTTCTACCCGGTCGGGGCCGCCCGGGAGCGGCGGCTCGCCGACGAGCTCGGGCTGCGCGTGGACGCCCGTGCCGCCGCCGCGGGGGTCGAGGTGCTGCTCGAGAGCGACTCCGTCGTCCACGGTGTCCGCGTCCGGGCGGCGGGAACCGAGCCTGCGGACGACGGCTTCGACCTCGAGCCTGGGCGCGCCCGCACCGTGACGCTCCACGGCGCGGCGGTCCACGCCGCCGTCACCGTCACGGCTCTGAACCTGGTCGCGCCGCTCGACGTCGAGGTGGCATGAGCGAGCGGTCGTTCTACCTGGAGGGGGAAGCGCAGCCGATCTTCGTCGTGCACCATCCGGCGGCGGACGTCGGGCACAGCCTCACGGGGGTCGTGCTGGTCCCGCCGTACGGCTGGGAGGAGACGGCGACGCACCGCGCACGGCGCGAGTGGGCGCTCCACCTCGCGGCGGAAGGCCGCGCCGTCGTCCGCCTCGACCTGCCGGGCTCGGGCGACGACCCGGGCGAGCTCTCCGACCCCGGCCGCGTCGAGGCGTGGGCCGAGGCCGTGCGGCGCGCCGCAGACTGGCTCCGCGGCGCGAGCGGCCTCCGGCGGGTCTGCGCCATCGGGCTGGGGAGCGGCGGCTACCCGGCGTTCGCGGCGGCTGCCGCCGGATCCGTCGACGACGTCGTCCTCTGGGGGACGCCGCCGCACGGGAAGCGCTTCCTGCGCGAGCTGTCCACGTTCGCCCGGCTCGAGGCGAGCCGCATCGCCGAGTCGGGCGGTCCGCCCGCGCCGGCTCCCGAGGCCGGCATCGAAGCCGGCGGCTACGTGCTCCCCGAGGACGTGGCGGCGCGGCTCGCCGAGCTCGATCTCGAGGCCGTGGCGCTGCCGGCGGCGGCGCGCGTCCTGCTGCTCGACCGCGACGGGGCCGGCGCGGCCGACGGCCTGGCCGCGGCGCTCCGCTCGGCGGAGCTCGACGTCGAGAGCGCCGAGGGCCGCGGCTACGCCACGATGGTGCAGCCGCCCGACCTCTCGCACGCGCCTCGTGAGACGTTCGCCGTGGTCTCCGAGTGGCTGGCGCGCGGCGACCGCCTCGACGCCGTGCAGGCCTCGCGCCCCACGCGCGACGCGCCGGCGCCGGCGCTCGACCTCGGCGCCGTCACCGAGCGGCCGTTCGAGGTCGACTCCGGCGCGGGCCGCCTGCGGGGCATCCTGACCGAGCCGGCGACGGCGTCGACGCCGCCTCCGCTCGCCCTCGTCTTCCTGAACGCCGGCGCGATCCGCCGTATCGGCCCGAACCGGCTCTGGGTGCGCGCCGCGCGCCGCTGGGCCGAGCGCGGCATCCCGTCGCTCCGCCTCGACAACGAGGGCATCGGCGACGCCGACGGGGACGGCGAGGTGTACCAGGAGGTCGGCAGGTTCCACGACCCGCAGCTGGTCGACCACATCGGCGCCGCCCTCGACGCGCTCGTGGCGGCCGGGCTGCCGCCGCGCTTCGTCCTCATCGGGCTGTGCTCCGGGGGGCACTGGGCGTTCAAGACGGCGCTGCGCGACGACCGCGCCGCGGCGGCGGTGATGATCAACACCCGCATCCTCTACTGGCACGAGCACATCGACCCGGCGCGCGACCTCCGCCGCACCCGGCTCCTCGTGCGGGCGGTGACCTGGAAGCGCCTCCTGCGCGGCGACGTGCCGATCGACCGCTGGCGCGGGTTCGCCGGCTGGATCGGCTCGGCGATCGCCTCGCGCGTGCGCCGGCGGTCGTCGGAGCCGTCCGTGTTCGAGTGGCAGGCGCGGATGGTCGCCGACGGCTTCACGTCGCTACGCGACGGCGGGCGCTCGGCGCACTTCGTGTTCTGCGACGGCGAGCCTCTGCGCGACGAGCTCACGCGTGCCGGGCTCCTGTCGCAGCACGAGCGCTGGCCGAACGTGGACGTCACGTTCATCCCGGGCCGGGAGCACACGCTGAAGCCCGTCTGGATGCATCCGCACGCGGAGGACGCGCTCGACGCGGTGATCCGGCGGGAGCTCGCCGCGGCGCCGGCGCCGGTCGGAGCGCCCACCGAGGTCGTCTGACGTGGCCAGCCAGCGCCAGACGAACCGTCGCGTCTACTCGTCGCGCGGCATCGTCGCCGCGTACGCCCGCCGCCGGCTCTCGGAGGTGGAGCGTTCGGTGCTCGAGGAGCTCCGTCCGGCCGTCGAAGGCCGGCGGGCCCTCGAGGTCGGCTGTGGGGCCGGCGCGGTGACGCGCGAGCTGCTCGGGATGACCGAGTCCGTCGTCGGGCTCGACGTCTCGCCGGCCATGGTCGCGTACTGCCGGCAGACGTTCTCGAGCGGCACGTTCGTCGTCGGCGACCTCGGTGACCTCTCGTCGTTCGAGGACGCGAGCTTCGACGTCCTCGTCGCAGCTGCGAACGTCGTCGACGTGGCGGCGCACGAGGAGCGCCCGCACGTGCTCCGCGAGTGGCGCCGGGTGCTCGTCGACGGCGGCCTGGTGTACCTCTCGACGCACAACCGCACCTCGACGTTCGCGCTCGAGCAGGCGCGCCGCGGGCCGCGCCTCGGGCTCTCTGGGGCCGCGCACCGGCGTGCCCGTGCGCTCGCGGCGTACCTCGTCGGGACCGTGAACCACCGGCGGCTCGCGCGGCGGCAGGTGTTCGAGCCGGAGTACGCGATCATCAACGACTCGGCGCACCGGTGGAGCCTGCTGCACCACTACATCACGCGCGACGCACAGCGGCGTGAGCTCGAGGCGAGCGGGTTCGAGCTCGTGTCGGTGCGCGGATCCGACGGCACCGTCCTCGCGCCGGACGACGACGACGCGGCGTTCACCGAGCTCCATTACGTCGCGCGGGCCGTCTGACGCGGAAGGCCGCCCGAGGGCGGCCTTCCGCAGTCACCGAGCGACGACCGGCGCTACTCGCCGCCGGCCGCGACGCGACGGAGGTACCGGCTCGTCACCGTGCCGACACCCGTCACGTCGTCCCAGCCGTGGTTCACGGTCAGCGAGGAGTCCTGGTTGAACGTCCTCACCGAGAACAGGAGCCCCGCGTCGAGGTTCAGCCCGTTCGCGTAGTCCGAACGGATGTTGCCGACGCCCGGCTCCGACCCGGACGGGTCGAAGTACGTGGCCTCGTCGTGGAAGTTCCGGTACAGGTCGTAGATCAGCGGGTTCGCGAAGCCGATCCGCGACCCGCGACCCTGCTGTGCGGCCGCCTGGGCGCCCGCGAACAGCGGTGACGAGAGGCTCGTCCCGCCGACGCGGTACTCGCCGTAGTGCGCGCCCGCCGGCCCGAACGTGGTGTTCAGAGCGAACAGCTGCGTCTCGCCGATCAGCATGCCCGTCGTCGGATCCCCGTCCATCGCGATGTCGGGGACGGCGCGACCGCCGGTCGGGTTGTTCGTGACGACGCCGCTCTGGTACCACGGCTGCTCGAAGAGCAGGCTGTAGCCGCCGCCCGCCCCGTACTGGAACGGGAGCTGGTCGACCCAGTCGGTGCCCGTCTCGTTCAGCACCCACTTGGCGGTGCCCCAGCCCGTCTCGAACGTGCGCTGGTCGTTCTTGCCGACGCCGAGGGACGTGCCGCCGACCGCGGTCACCCACGGGTCGCCCGCGGGGTAGTCCGGGTGCACGAAGGCCGTCGCCTGCTCCTCGTCGCCGTTGTCACCGGACGCGAAGTAGAAGCCGACGCCCTGCACGGCCCCCTGCATGAAGAGCGACTCGTCCGCGCGGACGATGTCGTCCGTGATCGTGAGGCACGGCGCCTCGGGCGTGCACCCGAAGTCCGGCGCGTTCGCGATCACCGTCGGCTGCCCCCAGGAGTTGGTGATGATCGACGCCTGGTTGTCCTCCAGGGCGCGGGCGAGGGACGCCATCAGGTCGTCGTCGTAGCAGCTCGTCGCGCCGTAGTAGCGCACGCCCGCGGCGGGCGCCATCGCGTGCACGGCCTCGATGTCGAGCGTCTGCTCGCTGTACCACCCGTTGCCGCCGCACGTGCCGATCGGCTCGGGGTTGCTGCTCGCGCCCTCGGGCGCGCTCAGGTCCTGGAACTGCCCCGGCGCGAACGCCGGGTCGCCGTGACGCGTCGCGTACTCGTTCGCGTCGGCGAGGAGCGTCGACGCGTCGAAGGCGTCGGTGATCGCCACGGTCTGGCCGGCGCCGGTGAGGCCGGACTCCGAGACGCCGTAGGCGCCGCGGAGCTGCGACGGGACGTACCCGCACGGGGCGTACGGGAGCGTCTTGCCCATGAACTTGGGCAGGCTCGTCGCCAGCTTCTCCCCGTAGTACTTCGAGCACGGCGGCGCGTTCACGAACGCGGCGGGCGGGCCGAGGTCCTCCGGCTTGACGAGGTGCCCGAGCGGCGTGAGCCCGGTCACCGACAGGACGAGCCCGGCGACCGCGTTCGGAACCGAGAGGTCGGACGCGGGCGCCTGGACCTGCTGCCCCGGCGCGTCGTAGAGCGCGAACTGCGTGCCGAAGGCGGCGGCCGCCGCGGCGATCGTCCCGCTGAACGGCAGGTAGTGGTTGTCCGGGCCCGCCTGACCCACCTGCAGGCCCGACTGCCTCAGCCACTTCGTCACCGCGGCGACCTGTGCCGCCGTCGGCGCGAACTGCGAGGCGTACTCGCTGTGCGAGAGGAAGTGCTTGTACTGCGAGCTCGCAGGATCGCTGACGGCTCGGGCGAGCGCCGCAAGCTGGTCGGCATGGTTCGCCGACAGCCATACCTTGCCCGAGATCGAGTTGCCGGTCGGCACCATCCCGACCTGCGCGAAGTGGGGGTTCGCCTCCCACGGCGGCCGCGTGCCGGCCAGGATCGTGCGACCGCCGGCGGTCGTCGTCGTTCCGGCAGCAGGCGTCTGGCCCGCGTCCGTCGTCGCCCCATCGGAAGGCTTGCAGTGCTCCGCCTTCCACCGTTCCGACTTCGTCGACTGTGCAGAACAGTCACCGCCTCCGCCGCCCGATTCCGCCCGGGCGATCGAAGAAACCGCGCCGCCGACGAATGCCACCATCAGCAGCGAGACCAGCGTCAGCGTGAGCCACGCCGGCCGGCGAAGTCCTCTCGATCTCATGTTCCTCCCCTGTCTCTGTCTCGGTCGAGGACCGAATATCAACTGGCGCGGGAACCATAACGGCTGCTCCGACCGGAGTCAGCACCTCGTGTCCGGCTCCGGCGCGCGGGCTACGTGGTGACGGTGATCGTGACCGGGAGCGTCACGGTGATCGTCACGCTGTCCGTCGTCGTGACGGTGACGTTCACGACCTGGGTCGTGGTGTTGACCACCGTGACCGTGTTCGTCTGGGTGTTCGTCGTCGTGTGGACGAGGGTCGTCGTGTGAGGCGGCAGGGTGATCGTCGTCGGCTGCGTCGTCACGACCGTGCTCGTCTTCGTCGTCGTCGAGGTCAGCGTCTGCTGGTTCGTGACGGTCGACAGGTTCGTCACCGTGTTCTGGCGCGTCGTCGTCTGCGAGATCGTGACCGGCACCGTCTGCTGGACCGTCACCGGGCGCGTCGTCACGTGCGTGACGGTCTTCCCGTTCCGCACGACGACGTTCGTCACGACGTGGTTCACCGTCTTCGTCCTGATCTTCGTCACCGGGACGTACTTGACCTCGGCGACCTTGATCTTCTTGACGGCGCCCTGGCTCGTGACGGTCTGCAGCGACTTCACGGTCACGGGGCGCGCCTTGATCCGGATCGTCTTCACGGTCGGGACGCGCTTGACGATCGTCTTGCCGTTCTTGCGCACCGTGATGATCTTGATCACCGTCTGGCGCTTCTCGATGTAGGCGCCGGTCTCCGAGGCGCTCGCCGAGCCGCCGACGGTGGCGACGTAGAAGCCGAGGCCGCCGAGCAGCACGAGCACGCCGAGGCCGAGGTACCACTTCGTGGCAGACCCGATGCGCCACCACTGGTGCCGATACCACCGGCGGTCGAACCACTTCGATCTCATCGCTCTTGCCCCACCTCTCCCCGTCGTGCGAGGCGCAAGCGTAACGCGGGGCCCGGCGGGCAGGCCCCGGGAACCGGCCCGAAGGCCGGAACGTGCGGGAATTTCTGCTCGGCTGCGGCTCTAGAGGTACTGGCCCGCGAGGAACTGGGTGAGGCAGTCCGGGAACGTGGGGTCGTAGGGGAAATCGAGGTTCCGCGACTGGCCGTCCGTGTCGTCGAACGCGGCGGGATTCGAGTTGACGCTGACGTCGATCAGGACAAACGGGTTCGTCACCGACGCGGTGCCGTGGCAGACGAGGGCCTTCTTGCCGGGCGCGGGGGCGGCGACGGCGGTCCCGGCGAGGGCGCCGAGGAGGGCGCCGGAGAGGACGAGCGACTGGAGGCGGGTCACCTGGAGCTCCTTCGTCGTGCGGTGGGGGGTCGATCGCACCGTGGTACGCGCCCGCCCTCCCGTCCAGTCCCCGTTCCAGGGATCGGGAGCTTCCCTTCGCGTCACCAGCTGTTCATACTCGCGTGACCTAGCGAAAGGAGCAGGCGTGAGGTCAACAGCACTACGGGCTGCGGTGGTCGTCGCGACCGCTCTCGTGATCTCGGCGTTGGTCGCGTCCGCCCGCGGAGGACAGCGGGCAACGTCGACGATCGTCTTCGGGACGGAAGCGGATCCGACGCTCCTCGATCCCTCCCTCGTCTCGGACGGGCCGTCGCTGCGCGCGACGGATCAGATCTTCGAGAGCCTCGTCGGCTTCAAGCCCGGCGGGACCCAGGTGGTGCCGGAGCTCGCGACCAGCTGGTCGGTCAGCAAGAACGGCCTCGCGTGGACCTTCAAGCTGCGCCGCGGCGTGACGTTCTCCGACGGCACGCCGTTCAACGCGGCCGCCGTCTGCTTCAACTTCACCCGCTGGTTCAGCTTCCCCGCGCCGCTGCAGAGCGACGCACTGAGCTACTACTGGGTGACCGTCTTCCAGGGCTTCCGGAACCCGGCCCCGGGGAACCCCGGCCCGGACAAGGCGCTGTACCGCGGCTGCAAGACGCACGGGCAGAGCTCGGTGTCGATCCTGCTGACGCGGCGCTCGTCGTCGTTCCTGGCGGCGATCGGCCTGCCGAACTTCGGCATCGCGAGCCCGACGGCGCTCAAGAAGTACCAGGCGGACGCCGGCACGGTCGACGCCACGGGCGTGTTCCACCCGACGGGCTCGTTCGCCACGAAGAACCCTGTCGGGACGGGGCCGTACATGCTCCAGTCGTGGGACGTGGCCAGCAAGCTCGTCCTCGTCACGAACCCGCACTACTGGGGCGCGAAGCCGAAGATCCAGCGGGTGATCTTCCGGCCGATCGGCGACACGGCGGCGCGTCTCCAGGCGCTGCAGACGGGCGAGATCCAGGGGATGGACGGCGTCAACCCGGCCGACCTCGGGACGATCAAGTCGAACAAGGGCCTGAAGCTCCTGACCCGGGCGCCGTTCTCGGTCGGGTACGTCGGCATCAACCAGTCGCTGCCGCCGATGAACAACCTCAAGGTCCGGCAGGCGCTCGCATACGGCCTCGACCGGAAGACCGTCGCGACCGCGTTCTACGCCGGCCAGGGGACGGTGGCGACGCAGTTCCTCCCGCCGGCGCTCTTCGGCTATGCGAAGACCGGCGTCCCGCAGTACCCGTACGACCCGAACAAGGCGAAGCAGCTGCTCCAGCAGGCGGGCTTCAAGCTGCCGGTGAAGATCGACTTCTGGTACCCGACGAACGTCTCGCGTGGCTACATGCCGGACCCGGCGCGGAACTTCCAGGCGTTCCAGGCGAGCCTCGAGAAGTCGGGCTTCGACGTCGTGGCGCACAGCGCGCCGTGGCGGCCCGATTACCGCGGCGCGGTCGCCGTCGGGAAGGCGCAGGTGTTCCTGCTCGGCTGGATCGCCGACTTCGCCGACCCGGCCGACTTCCTGAACGTGCACTTCGGGACGCAGACCGACCAGTTCGGCTTCACCAACCCGGCGCTCTTCGCGCTCCTCGCGAAGGCGGACGCGGAGCCGGACGCGGACAAGCGGACGGCGCTCTACCAGCAGGCGAGCATCCAGGTGATGAAGTTCCTGCCGGTCGTGCCGTACGTGTGGGCGAGCTCGGCAGTGGCCGTGAAGAGCAACGTGAAGGGATACGTCCCCGGCCCGATCGGGCCCGTGAACGAGCCCTTCGCCAACGTCTCGATCGGTTAGGTGCAGGACAGCCGGCGGACGACTCGATGCTTCGGTTCGTCGTCCGCCGGCTGTTTCTCCTCGTCCCGATCCTGATCGGGGTCTCGCTGCTCGTGTTCGCGTGGATCCGGGCGCTGCCCGGCTCGCCGGCCGAGGCGCTCCTCGGTGAGCACGCGACGCCGCACGCGATCGCGCAGATCCGCCACCAGTACGGGCTCGACAAGCCGCTCTACGTGCAGTACTGGAACTACGTCGACACGCTGATCCACGGGAACCTCGGGACGAGCATCACGACCCAGCGCACGATCGTCTTCGAGCTCGGTCAACGGTTCCCCGCGACGGTCGAGCTGGCGCTCTCGGCGATGGTCGTCTCGGTCGCGATCGGGATCCCGCTCGGGTTCCTGGCGGCGAAGCGCTACGGCAGCTGGTTCGACCAGGCGTCGCTCGTCGGCTCGCTGGTCGGCATCTCGATCCCGATCTTCTTCCTCGGGCTGATCCTCAAGTACGTCTTCGCCGTGCGGCTCGGCTGGCTCCCGAGCATCGGGCGGGAGGACGTGCTCGCGATACGCCCGCACCCGACGAACCTCTACATCCTCGACGCGATCATCGAGGGCGATCCCGGCGCGCTGTGGGACGCGATCAAGCACCTGATCCTGCCGGCGGTCGCGCTCGGCTCGATCCCGCTCGCGATCGTCGCGCGCATCACGCGCGCCGCGGTGCTCGACGTTCAGAACGAGGACTACGTGCGCACCGCGCGGGCGAAGGGCCTGGCGCCGATCGTCGTCGACGGCCGCCACGTGATGCGGAACGCGCTCCTGCCCGTCGCCACGATCATCGGCCTCCAGACCGGGCTCCTGCTCTCCGGCGCGGTCCTCACGGAGACGATCTTCGCCTGGCCCGGCATCGGGTCCTGGCTGAAGGACGCGATCTTCAACCGCGACTACCCGGTGCTCCAGGGCGGAGTGCTGTTCGTCGCGATCGTGTTCGTGCTCGTCAACCTGCTCGTCGACATCTCCTACGCGATCATCAACCCGCGGATCCGTTACTCGTGAGCGTCGCCGAGATCGAAGCCGCCGACGTCGCGTTCGAGGCGCCGGCGACCGGCCTCTGGCGCGACGCGTGGGCACGGCTCCGCCGGAACCCCGGAGCGATCGTCGGGGCCTCGCTCGTCGCGGTGTTCGTCCTGATCGCCCTGCTCGCGCCGGTGATCGCCCCGTACGGCCCGCTGGACCAGAACCTGCTCCTCGTCGGCAACGGGTGCTGCCCCGGCCCGTCCGCGCACCACCTGCTCGGCGTCGACCAGCTCGGCCGCGACGAGCTGTCGCGCCTCATCTACGGTGCGCGCTTCTCGCTCCTGATCGGCGTCGTCGCCGTCACCGTCGGGCTCTCGATCGGGGTCGCGCTCGGCGCCGTGGCCGGGTACTTCGGCGGTTGGATCGACTCGCTGATCATGCGGCTGATGGACATCCTGCTCGCGATCCCCGGCCTCCTGCTCGCGATCGGGATCGTCGCCGCGCTGCAGCCGGGGCTGTTCCAGATCATGATCGCGGTGGGGGTCGCGAACGTGCCGATCTTCGCCCGGCTCCTGCGCGGCTCGATCCTCGCGCAGCGCGAGAACGACTTCGTGCTGTCCGCTCGCGCGGTCGGCGTGCGGCCGCGGACGATCCTCGTGTCGCACATCCTCCCGAACTCCCTCTCGCCGGTCATCGTGCAGGGCACGCTCGCACTCGCGACCGCGATCATCGACGTCGCCGGGCTCGGGTTCCTGGGCCTCGGGCCGCAGGACCCGTCGACGCCCGAGTGGGGGACGATGCTGACGGACATCGACCGGTACCTGCAGTCCGCGCCGTGGCTCGCGGTCGCGCCCGGTGTCGCGATCGTGCTCTCGGTGCTCGGCTTCAACCTGATCGGCGACGGCCTCCGCGAGGCGCTCGACCCGAAGCTGCGGGGCCGGACGTGAGCCTCCTCGAGGTCGAGGACCTGCACGTCCAGTTCTGGACGCAGCGCGGCACGGTGCACGCCGTCAACGGGGTCAGCTTCTCGATCGAGCCGGGCGAGACGCTCGGCATCGTCGGGGAGTCCGGGTCGGGGAAGAGCGTGACGTCGCTCGCCGTGCTCGGGATCCTGCCGCGCGCCGGCCGCGTCACGTCCGGCCGCGCAGCACTCGAGGGACGCGACCTGCTCTCGCTCCCGGACCGGGAGCTGCGGAAGATCCGCGGTCGCGACATCGCGATGATCTTCCAGGACCCGATGACGTCGCTGAACCCGGTCCTGACCATCGGGCGGCAGATCCGCGAGTCGCTGCAGACGCACCTCGGGATGGACCGGCGGCAGGCGGAGGCGCGGGCGGTGGAGCTCCTCGACCAGGTCGGCATCCCGTCGGCGAGGTCGCGCGTGTCCGACTACCCACACCAGTTCTCGGGCGGGATGCGCCAGCGCGCGATGATCGCGATGGCGCTCGCCTGCGAGCCGCGGATCCTGATCGCGGACGAGCCGACGACGGCGCTCGACGTGACGATCCAGGCGCAGATCCTGGAGCTCCTCCGGTCGCTCGTCGCCGACCGGCAGACGGCGCTCGTCCTGATCACGCACGACCTCGGCGTCGTCGCCGGGATGTGCCGGCGGGTCGCCGTGATGTACGGCGGGACGTTCGTCGAGACCGGGGCGACGGAGCAGATCTTCGACGAGCCGCGCCACCCGTACACGGTCGGCCTGCTCGGGTCGGTGCCGCGGCTCGACCAGCGCCGCACCCGGCGGCTGCAGCCGATCGAGGGCGCGCCGCCGCACCTGATGGCGCCGCTCGTCGCGTGCCCGTTCGCCCCGCGCTGCACGCGGCGCGTCGCCAGGTCGACGGAGATGCTGCCGCCGCTCGACGAGGTCGGCCCCGGCCACCGCGTCGCGTGCTTCAACCCGGTCCCGGCCGACGAGTGGCGCCGCGCGCGCGCCGCGAGCGTCGCGTGAGCGAGCCGCTCGTCGCGGTCGAGGACCTCAAGGTCTACTTCCCGATCAAGAGCGGCCTCGTGCTCGACCGCCACGTCGGCGACATCAAGGCCGTCGACGACGTGAGCCTGACGATCCGGCGCGGCGAGACGCTGGGGCTCGTCGGCGAGTCGGGCTGCGGCAAGTCGACGCTCGGGCGGGCGATCCTCCGGCTGTACGAGCCCGACGAGGGACGGATCGTGTTCGACGGGCAGGACATCACGCACCTCGGCGAGTCGGACCTGCGGCCGCTGCGCCGGCGGATGCAGATGGTCTTCCAGGACCCGTTCGCGTCGCTCAACCCGCGGCACAGCGTCGGGCGGATCGTGTCTGAGCCGCTCAAGGCGCACGGCATCGCCTCGCGCGGACGTGCGACCGCCATCGTCCGCGAGCTGCTCCAGCGCGTGGGCCTCCCGGCCGACGCGATCGGCCGGTACCCCCACGAGTTCTCCGGAGGGCAGCGCCAGCGGATCGGCGTCGCGCGTGTCCTCGCGCTGAACCCGGACCTGATCGTCGCCGACGAGCCGGTCTCGGCGCTCGACGTCTCGATCCAGGCGCAGATCATCAACCTGCTCGACGAGCTGCAGGCGGACTTCTCGCTCACGTACCTCTTCATCGCCCACGACCTGGCGGTCGTGCGCCACATCTCCGACCGGATCGCGGTGATGTACCTCGGGAAGATCGTCGAGACGTCGCCTGCGGACGATCTCTACTCGACGCCGCTCCACCCGTACACGATCTCGCTCCTCTCCGCGGTGCCGATCCCGGACCCGGTGGTGGAGAGGCGTCGCGAGACGATCCTGCTGGCCGGCGACCTCCCGAGCCCCGCGAACCCGCCGACGGGCTGCCGGTTCCACACGCGCTGCCCCTACGTCCAGCCGACGCGCTGCCGCGACGAGGAGCCGCCGCTCCGCGCGCTCTTCCAGGAGCACACGGTCGCCTGCCACTGGGCGGAGCGGATCCGGAGCGGCGAGCTGCTGCCGCGCCGGCGCGAGCCGGTCTTCGAGCCCGCGCCGCTCGAGCCCGCGCCCGTCCCGCCGCCCGTGTAGCGCGGCGCCCCGCCCGGGTGCATCATCCGGGGATGGCGGTGAGCGCACGTCCGCTCGACCTGCTCGAACGCGGGGATGAGCTCGCGGTGCTCGCCGCGTGCGTCGAGGAGGTCCGTTCGGGCGGCGCCGGCCGCATCGTCCTTCTCGGCGGCGAGGCGGGATGCGGCAAGACCACGCTGCTGCGCAGGCTCGTCGAGCAGGCCCCGGAGGACGTCCTCTGGGGCGGGTGCGACCCTCTGTTCACGCCACGCCCGCTCGGGCCGTTGTTCGAGGTCGCCGACGGGCTCGGCGCCGGGCTCGACGAGCTCCTCGTCGGCGATGCGACACCGCACGAGGTGGTCGCCCTCCTCAGCCGCGAGCTGCGCGAACGCCCGCGCCCGCTGTTCGTCCTCGAGGACGTGCACTGGGCCGACGAGGCGACGCTCGACGTCGTGAAGCTCCTCTCGCGCCGCATCGCCTCCGTCCCGGTGCTCCTGCTCGTCAGCTACCGCAGCGACGGGATCGACGCGCGACACCCCCTGCGGGTCCTCCTCGGCGACCTTCCGCCCGCGCCTCTCTCCCGGCGCGTGCAGCTCCGGCCGCTCTCGCAGGCTGCGGTCGCGGAGCTCGCGGACGCGGCCGGCGTCGACGCCGACGAGCTGTACCGGACGACCGGCGGCAATCCGTTCTTCGTGACGCAGGTGCTGGCGGGCTCGGGCGGCGAGCTGCCGGAGACCGTGCGCGACGCGGTGCTGGCGCGCGCCGCGCGTCTCTCGACTCCGGCGCGGGAGCTGCTCGAGGCCGTGGCGATCGTGCCCCAACCCGTCGAGCCGTGGCTACTCGAGGCGGTCGCCGGGGAAGCCGCCTCCGCCGCCGACGAATGCGTCCTCCAGGGGATGCTGCAGGTCGCGGGGCTGCGAACGACATTCCGGCACGAGCTCGCGCGCCTCGCGGTCGAGGAATCTATCCCGCCTGCGCGCAAGGCCGAGCTGAACCGCCGGGCGCTCGCCGCGCTCGCCGAGCCACCCGCGGGCGCACCCGATCTCGCCCGGCTCGCGCACCACGCCGAGGCGGCCGGTGACGGCGAGGCGGTGCGTCGATACGCGCCGGCCGCCGCGCGCCGCGCGGAGGCGCTCGGGGCGCATCGCGAGGCGGCGGCGCAGTACGCGCGGGCGCTCCGCTTCGGCGACGACCTCCCGGCGGCGACACGGGCCGACCTCCTGGCGGCGCAGGCGGAGGCGTGCTTCCCGGCCGACCTCTACGACGTCGGCATCGCCGCGCTCGCGCACGAGGTTCGGCTGCGGCGCGAGCTGCACGACCCGCGCGGGGAAGGAGACGCGGAGCGCCGGCTCGCCAACTTCCTGTGGTGCCCCGGCCGGACCGACGAGTCGCGGCGGGCGGCCGAGCGGGCGGTGGCGATCCTCGAGGAGCTGCCCACGTCGCCCGAGCTCGGTCGGGCGTACTGCGAGCTCGCCTTCAACTTCGCGGCGGCCGGCATCGTGCACGAGGCCGAGGCATGGGGTGAGCGTGCGCTTCGGGTCGCAGCGGAGATGCGCGACGTGTCGACCGCTGTCGAGGCGCGCCTCCAGATCGCAGCCGCGCGATCGGACGTGGACGCGCTCCAGGAGGAGCTGAGGCTCGCCCTCGGCGCCGGCGAGGCGGCCCGGGCGTGTCACATCTACTCCCTGCTCGCAGGTGCGGCGCTGGCGCGACGGCGGATCGACGTCGCGGCCGACGCCGCCGACCGCGGCCTCGCCCTATGCGGCGAGCTCGGCTACGAGCTCTACCGGCTGTACCTCCTGAGCCACCGCGCGCAGTGCGAGCTGTTCGCCGGGGCGTGGGACGCAGCCGCCGCGACCGCCGAGACCGTCCTCAGGATCCGCCGCACGTCGACCTCGCCGCGCATCCACGCTCTCGTCGTCCTCGCCCTCGTCCGTGCGCGGCGCGGCGACCCCGACGTGCACGGGCTCCTCGACGAGGCGTGGGCGCTCGCCGAGCCGACGGGCGAGCGGCCGCGGACGGAGCCCGTCGTCGCGGCCCGCGCCGAGGTCGACTGGCTCGAGGGCCGGCGAGCGGTTCGCGATCTGTTCTCGACGCCGTGCGGCCCCTACGAGCAGGCGGTCGCCCGTGGCGATGTCGACGCACTCGTGCGCCTGGGGGCGCGGGCCGCGGCGGACGCGGTCGCACGCTCGAGCGGCGGCCGCGGGCCGCGCAGGGCGACGCGGTCGAACCCGGCCGGCCTGACGGCGCGCGAGGTCGAGGTGCTCCGTCTCGTCGCGGACGGCCTGTCGAACCGCGCGATCGCCGAGGTCCTGGTCCTGTCGGAGCGGACGGTCGACCACCACGTCGCGGCGATCCTGCGCAAGCTCGCGGTGCGGACGCGCGCCGAGGCGGCCGCTCACGCGGTCCGCCTCGGCGTTGCCCCTCAGACGTAGAAGTACGGGTCGAGCACACGGACCTCGGTGATCCGGTCGACCGGCAGCCCGTTCGCGGTCGCCGTCCGGCGGACCGCCTCGGGTGTCGGCGCGTCGTACACGCAGTACGTCGTCCCGCCCGCGTTCGCGACGTACGAGTGGATCCACGTCACGCCGTCGTCTGCGTTCCGTTCGACGATGGAGCGACAGGACGCTGCTCCCTCCTCGCCGGCCGGCACGGGCAAACCACCGGGAAACGTCCGCTCGACGAGGTACCTCGGCACGTTCAGCCGCCGTTGAACGGCGCGACCAGCGGGTTCGTGCTCGCGAAGAGCCCGGTCGGGTTCGGGTACCAGAGCCAGACGTGCAGGGTGATCAGGAGCGGGTGCCAGAAGTTGAACGCCGCGCCCGACCCCGGTGCCGTCTTCGGGCACGCGTCCTGCGTGTCGGCCGGGACGAACGACCCGTCCTTGTAGTGGCATCCGGCGCCGAACGAGCCGTACGTGGCTCCGGGGAACGGCGGCGTCGACGGCTTCGAGGTGTAGACCCACTCGAGGGCGGCGAGCTGCCACGTCGAGCCCGTGTGCTCGTAGACGAGGATCGGCGGCTTCGACGGCTGGAAGCCGGTGATGCCCGGGTTCATGAAGTGGTAGCCCATGTTCGGGATCATCTTCGTGATGATCCCGTAGCCGTCTCGCTTCGCGAGCTCGAGGTTCGTCACGTACTTCGCCGTGCCCGCGCGCGCCTCGGCGAGCTGGTTGGCAAGCGTGGAGTGCGCCGCGGCCGCCGCCGGGACGCGCTGGGCCGAGGGCCGAGCGGACGCGACCATCGCCGTCGCGGCGACGAGCGCGAGTGCGGCGAGCGTCAGGATGACGGTCTTCCTCACAGGATGCTCCTTCCGGTCGATTTCGAGGACGCTTCGACCGTAGAGCCGGGCCGCCGCGGCGACATCGGCGGGGTCACCCAGATTGCGGCGGCCCGGGTGCCCATCTTCCCGGGCTATCGTCCGGCGCTTGAGCCTCGGCGCCGCAACGACCGTCGCTGCCGCAGCGCTCGTCGCCGCTGCTGCGCTCGTGGCGCCCGCCGCCGGCGACGGCGACCCCGCGAGCGACTACCTCCTCCAGCGGGACACCTTCACGCCGTACCCGCCGCCGGCCGCCGCTTCGGTTCGCGCGCTCGCGGCGTCCGTCGCGACGGTCTGGGCGCACGGTGACCGGCTGAAGGTCGCCGTCGTCGCGACGCCGCAGGACCTCGGGGCGGTGCCGAGCCTGTTCGGGCGCCCGGCGGAATACGCGCGGTTCCTCTCGATCGAGCTGTCGTACGTCTACCGCGGGCCGCTCCTCGTCGCGATGCCGGCGGGCTTCGGGTTCGTCCGGAACACGAGCGCGGTCGCGCGGGCGGACGCCGTCCTGCACGGGCTGCCGGTGTCCGCGGACCCGGCGGCGCTGACCGACGACGCGGCCGCGGCCGTCGGGCCGCTCGAGGCGGCCGGCGTGCTGCACGTGGCCGACGTGACGGCGCCCGTCGTCTCTGCCGCGACGCTGCAGGCGCGCCGCGGGCGTCGCGTCTTCCTGCGCTACTCGGTGTCCGACGACTCCCGCACGGCGCGCGCGACCGTGGTCGTCGCGACCGTCTCCGGCAGCCCCGTCGTGTCGTTCGCCCGTCCCTTCGCGCCCGCGGTGGCCGGCGCCGCCTACGGCGTCGTCTGGCGGGTGCCGCGGAAGAGCCCGCGCACGCTCGCCCTCTGCGTGCGCGCGGTCGATCGTGCCGGCAACCGCAGCAAGACCGCCTGCGCCAGGGTCATCGTCTCGTGACGCGCCGCCTCCGGTAGCGTCGCGGCGTGGATTCGACCGCCGACGTCCTCGACGCCTACCCGGACGCGCAGGTGTGCGCGATCCAGTTCCGGTCGTTCGGTGCGCGCGCTTTCTCGGGCCCGGTCGCGACCGTTCGCTGTCACGAGGACAACGTGCTGCTTCGCAGGCGCGTCGAGGAGCCGGGCGACGCGCGCGTGCTCGTCGTGGACGGCGGCGGCTCGTTCCGCTGCGCCCTCCTCGGCGACGCGATCGCGGGGCTTGCACTCCGGAACGGCTGGGCCGGCCTCGTCGTGAACGGCTGCGTCCGCGACGCCGCGACCCTCGCCGGTCTCGACCTCGGCGTGAAGGCGCTCGGGACGAACCCGCGTCCGAGCCGAAAGCAGGGCGCCGGCGGTGCGGACGTCCCGGTGAGGTTCGGCGGCGTGACCTTCCGCCCGGGCGCGACGCTCTACGCCGACGACGACGGCGTGGTCGTCGTTCCGGCGTAACCGGTCACGCGAGCCGCCGGACGGCCGCCAGCACCTCGCGCGCCGTCACGCGCGAGTCGAACAGCACGCGCTCGCGCCCCCGCGGGTCGAGGAGCAGGCTGATCGCGCTGTGGCTCACCGTGCCGGACGGCCCGGGGAGCGCTGCGATGTGGTAGCTCGACCACACGGGCCGGAGGGCGGCGCGGGCGCCGGCGACGTACCGGAAACGCGGACCGGTGTGGTGGCGCGCGAGGAACCGGCGGATCGCGGCCGGCGTGTCGTTCCGCGGGTCGACGCTCACGGCGATCACGCGCAGGTCACGGTTCGTGCGCTGCGCCGCGGCGAGCTGGTTCGCGATCAGCGGGCAGACGTCCGGGCAGTTCGTGTAGAGGAAGGTCACGACGGTCCAGTGGCCGCGGTAGAGCTGCGGCCCGACGACACGGCCGGCCTGGTCGCGGAGGCGGAACGGCGGGGAGGGCACCGGCTGCTGGAGGACGAACCCGGCGCTCGCGGGCGCCGCCGTCGTCGTCGGCGCGGCTGCCTTCGGCCCCGAGCCACAGCCCGCGACGACGAGCGCCACGCCGAGGAGGGTGAGCCGGAGCCTCACCGCCGGGGCCGCCGCCGGAGGACGACGAAGCCGGCGGCGACGAGCGCGGCCGCGACCGCGGCGGCGGCGATGATCGTGCGATCGCGGTTCGTGCTCGAGCCGCGGCCCGACGACGCGAGCGGTGCTGCGGGAACGACCACACCGGAGCGGGCGGCGAGGCGCACGACCGCACGCGTGGCCGCTGCCGCGAGCGCCCGCCCGCCGCCGGGCGCACCGAGCGCGTCGGCCACACGCTGCTCTGCGGGGACAGCCTTCCCGCCGCGGGAGACCGCGAGCCCGGTCGGCATGACGACGAGCAAGCGGCCCTTGTAGACGAACGCGAGCTCCTGTCCGAGGAAGCGCGCGTACTGCTTCGGCTTCTCGTAGAGGATGGTCACGGCGCCCATGTCGTACCGCGTCGCGATCAGGGCGACGCGGATCGTGTAGCCGCGTGCCTTCGCCTCCCGGACCGTCGCGTTCAGCTGGTCGGCGTACGCCGTCGGCACGCCGGCGTCGGGCGGGATGAACGTCTGCTGGCCGAGCAGGTAGTCGCTCGCCGGGTCGCCGTCGGCCCGTGCGGCGACGGGCACGAGCAGCGTCGCGAGTGCCGCGAACAGGAGCAGCCGGCGCCTACCCAAGGATGCTCCGGGCGAGCAGGGCGACGACGACGACGGCAGCCCCGCCGGCGCCGAGGGCGGCGAACGCGAGTGCGAGGCGCGCGTGCGCGCTCATCCGTTCGCCCGGTCGACGACGAGGACGGTAAACGGCGCCCGGCCGTGCGGCTGCACCTGGAACGAGAGGCCCCAGTGCCCGACCATCACGAGCGCCGGCGCCGCGTGCGTGTACACGCCCGGGCTCGTCTCCTGCATGCGGTAGGCCTGCTGCCCCATCTCCATGTCAAGCATGGCGAACGTGAGGACGACGTCGGCGCCGGAGACGGGGCGGCCGCCCTTCGTGATCCGGACGGCGAACGAGTTCGGGATGGCCGCCCGGTTCGGGGCGACGGTGACGGCGAACGTGTAGCCGTCCTTCTCGAGCGTGTGTCTGACCGGCCCCGGCCCGACGTGGGCGGACGCACCGCCGACGGCTGCGAGCGCCTTGGACGGCGGGGCGAGCGACGAGAGCACGGCGGCCGCGAAGACGGCGGCGGCGACGAGCAGCGTCTCGCCCGCGACGAGCCGGCGCAGGAGCCGCGCAGCCGACAGGCCGACCTCGGGCCGTCCGAGCCGCGGCTTCACGCGCAGCAGGTTGACGGCCGCGAGGACGACGGCGACGCCGAGCAGGGCGATCTTCACGAGCAGCGCCTTGCCGTAGGAGGTCTGCCACAACGACGAGAGCGTGGGGAGGTGGAGGAGCGACGCTCCCGTGCCCGAGCCGACGAGCAGCAGCACCGACGCGAGCGCCGTCGCCGAGAACCGCGGCACCGCGACGACGAGACCGGCGACGCGTGCCGCGGCGGGCAGCGTCCGCCAGAGCACGAGCAGCCCGACGAGCCCGCCGACCCAGATCGAGCCGGTCGCGACGTGCACGGCGTCGAACGCGACCGAAAGGCCGCGCGGCGAGGTCTGCGCCGCGTGCCCGGCGAGAGCCGGCACGAGCACGACCGCTGCGGCCGCCAGGGCGGCGCCGATCGCGGCGACGAGCTCTGCGATCGAGCGCCGGTCGCGCTCGGGCCGGTCGATCGCGATTGCCGCTCCGGCGGCGGCGACGAACAGCGCGAAGCAGATCCACAGATCGACGTAGCCCCGGCCGAAGGCGGACGCACGGACGAGCGGCACGAGCGCGCCGACGGAGAAGACCGAGCGCAGGGCGAAGTCGGCGGTGGCGAGCAGGGTGTACACCGGGATCGCCACGACCGCGACGGCGGACGCCGCCGTGAAGGCGACTGTGACGCCGCGCAGCGTGCTGCCGTCGACGCGGCGCACGACGGGCCGCGCGACGCCGAGTCGAAGCGTCGCGAGCCCGATCGCGCTCATCACCGTCAGGAAGGTGACCCAGCGCGCGACGAGGAGCTTCGGCGTGGCCGCGGTCTCTGAGATCGACGGGATCACGAACTGCGGCGCCGGGCCGGGGTTCGGCCCGACCGCGAACGTGAACGCGCCGCGCACCGGGTGGCCGTCGACGGAGATGACGCGCCAGTAGACGAGGTACCACCCCTCGCTCACGTGGTCGAGCGGCACCACGAGCGTGTCGGCGTCCGCCGGCGATCGCCGCGGCGGTCCCGACGTCTTCTGGTGCGCCGCCGCATCGGTGACCGACACGATCGCGAAGCGCGGCTCCACCGCCTCGCTGAAGGTCAGCTGGACGGCATGCGGCGCCGCGTTGACGGTGCCGCTCGCCTGGGGCACCGTCCGCAGGAGCGCCGCGTGCGCGAACGCAGCCGCGGGCAGCGCGAGCGCTCCGGCGGCTGCGACGGCAAGGAGGAGCGCGCGCCTCACGCGAGCGTGCGCCCCCCGCGTGCGACGAGCGAGACACCGGCGAGGACGGCGGCGACGGCCGCGACCACCAGGGCGATGATCGCGAGCGTCGAGCTCGAGCCGCCGCCGAGGGAGGAGCGAACGTCGATCGTCGGCGACGGCGTGTCGGACGACTCCGGGCCGTTCCAGTCGACGACCGAACCGTCCGAGTAGGTCTGGCGGACGCCGAAGGTGTAGGTCCTCGTGGACGCGGCGCTGCCGAGGAACGAGAAGGCGGCGTCCTCACCGGTCGGCACCGCGCCGCCGGTCCAGGTCACCTTCGTGACGACGGCGTCCTCGCCCGAGCCCCGCTGCTGCACGACCCGCTTCCACCCCGGCGACGGCACGAACGAGTCGATGCTGAACCCGGACGGCGGCGAGAACTCGATCTGCGTCGTCCGCAGCCCCTCCTTCTCGGTCGGCACCGCGAGCGTCCACACCTGGCTCTCGCCCTTCACGCCGAACGGCGGGCTCACGTGCGCGTGCGCGGACGCAGCGGCCGGGAGCGCGAGGGCGACGAGGACGATGGCGACGAGCGTCTTCACGGATCTCTCCTTGTCTATGGCTTCACGGTGAGCGTGAACGGCGCCGTGATGACGTGGCCGTTCACCCGGCACTGGAGGAAGAGGCGCCACGTCCCCGGCGCGGGGACGAGCACGCCGACCTGGAGCTTCCCCGGCGTGGTCGAGCTGCCCGTCACCTTCGTGCCGCCGAGCGCGCTCGTGCAGCCGGAGGCACCGGGCGCGCATACGTGTGTGTGGAAGTAGTCGAGCGTCCCGGACCGGAAGAAGATCGCGTGCGCGAGCGCCCCGAACCAGGGTGTGAACCTGGCGGGCCTCCCCGAGGGGTCCGCCACTGTGATCGTCAGGAACCCCGCCTGGATCGCGTGGAGGTTCGGCCGCCCGTGGAGCGTGACCCGATAGCCGTCGACGGAGACGGTGCGGGCCGTCGGCGCCGGCTTCGGCGTGTAGGCGCCTGCCACCCGGAGGGACCCGAACAGCTGGAAGTTCCGCTGGGGGCCCGACGTGTTCGGGTAGGCGTCGACGACCACCCGGTACGGGCCGGGGTCGGCGAACCTGATCGTCGCCGCGATCATCCCGTCGGAGGCGATCGGGGGATGCAGGTGGACGATCGTGCCGAGGTCGCGCCGCACGAGGATCAGGTGGACGCCCGTGTGCGGGCCGGGCCCCCGGCGGAACGACGTCAGCGGCTTCCCGTCGGGCCGCCGGATCACGAACGACACCCGCACCGGCTTCCCCTGCGCCACCGGAGCCGTCGGCTCGAACCGGGTGAGCGCGTACGTCCGCGCCGCCTGGATCGTCGGGAACCCCGAGCTCGACGACCCGCCGCAGCCCGCTGCGGCGAGGGGGAGGAGGGCGAGCGCGAGCAGGCTTCTGGTCATCCGGATCCTTTCGGGAAGAGGTAGTGCGCGTGCGGCGCGACGTAGCCGCCGACCTCCACGACCACCTGGAGGTGCTTCGTCAGGACGAGCGACCCCGGTTCACCGTGGTAGCGCCGGCCGTCGACGTAGACGGCGACCGCGCCGCGGAAGCTCAGGAGCCTGCCGGTGCCGAGCCTCCGGCCCCAGACCCGGAAGAGGTCGCCGAGGGTGCGGGGCGCGGAGAGCTCCACCTCGACGACTCCCGTCGGTGCCCGGGTCCGGAGCGGGTACGCGCAGCCGCGACGTGAGACGCCGATCCCCGCCGGCACGACGATCACCCGCCGATGCGAGAAGAGCTCGACGTGGACCGCGAAGAAGCGGCCGCCGCTCCGGCAGCGCAGGGCCCCGATGCGGTCCGCACGCCTGACGGCCGCGCTCACGGCCGACGGCTGGTAGCGCGGCCCGACGCCGATCGGCCACGGGTGGACCGGGGGAGGCGCCGCGATCACCGTGGCCCCCGGCTCATCACGAGCCCCGTCGCCGCGGCGCCGGCGCCCGCGGTCAGCGCGAGCGCGCACACGATGCGGGCGACGGGCGCCGGGAACGACGAGACGACGACGCCGTGGCGGAAGACGCCGAGCGACCCGAGCGTCGTGGCGGCCGCCGCGGCGCCGATCATGCCCGCGAGCATCACGCGGCGGGCCGGGCGGGCACGCACCAGCGCTGCCGCCGCCGCGAGCGCGACGAACGCTGCGAGCCCGATCTCGACCCAGGCGACGCGGCCCGTCGGCGAGTCGGCGGCACCGAACGAGGCGAGCGACGCGACGGCCGCGAGACCGCCGGCCGCGCCCAGCGCGTTCGTCGCGCCGCGGCGGGCGGAGGGGACGAGCAGGCACACGGCGACGGCCGCCGCGACACCACCGGCGGCGGCCGCGAGCCACGGCCAGAGCGGCGGCCGTGCGTAGCGGACGAACGATCCGGCGATCGCCGCCGCGGCCCCGTCGACTCGGACGGGAATGCGGAAACGCGCGACGCGGCCGAGCCGGCTCGCGTCGTACGGCGGCGGCGCGAGGCGGTGGTCGTGCCAGGCGAACGGCGCCCCGCCGACGCGCGTCCACCCGGAGCCGGCCGACACGAGCCTCTCGCCGACCGCCGTCGGCGACGCGCGGTTCGCGCTGGCGCCGGCGTCGTCGATCCGCAGCATCGGCTCGCCGAGGTCGCCGACGACGACGACGCGCCGCCCGTTCGGCGAGACGCGCAGCGCGCGGTCGCCGTCGAGGATCTCGACGCCGACGCCGGCGAGCGTCCGCCGATCGAGCTGGAGGCGGTAGTCGAGAGCGACCGTCGTCGACCGGGCGTGCGCCGACGCACCCGCGGGAACCGCGAGCGCGAGGCACGCCACGAACGGCGCGACGTATCGACTGCGCATCGACGACCTCCTCCTGCGCCGCCTCCCGCGGCGCGGCTCGAGCTACCGGACGGCTCGAGTGGCGGGAGGAGCGCGCCCGGCGTTGCGGCGGGCGAGGGGGTGGACGACGACGGGCGCGAGGCCGGCCGGGACGGCGACGGCCTCGAACGCCGGGTAGTCGACACGGCGGGACTCCGTCGCCACGCGGACGAGCGCACCGCCCGCCACGAGGAGCGCGGTGACGGCTGCGGCGACGGCGGCCGCTGCCGGGACCGCCCACCAGCCGCCGTGCCCGACGACTCCGCCGGCGCCACCGGGGTGGCCCGTTGCGAGCAGCGCCTCGAGCGTCTCCTGCACGACGTAGAGCGCGACGAGGGTCCCCCAGGTGCCGATCCAGAGGAAGGCTGCCGGGCGCCGCCGCCCGGGGGCGGGACGGCCGGTGCCGGCGGCGAGAGCGATGCGGCGCAGGAAGAGCCCGCCGCCGGCCGCGAGCGCGAAAATGGCCCACGGGAGGAGCGAATGCAGGTAGGAGTGCCCCTGCGCGGCGAGCTCTGCGTTCGCGCGAGGCCCGTAGGCGAGCCAGTAGCGCAGCTGGTGGACCGCGATCGCCGCGGCCGGCACCACGAAGACGCCGTTCCGACGCACCCCGTCACGCTACCCGCTCGCCTAGCCTTGGGGCGTGGCCAGCGAGGTTACGTTCCTGTTCACGGACATCGAGCGCTCGACCCGGCTCCTCGAGGAGCTCGGCGAGGCGTACGTCGGCGTGCTCGAGGAGCACCGGCGGCTGCTGACGTCGGCCGTCGAGGGCGAGGGCGGGCGTGTCGTCGACTGTCGCGGCGACGAGCTGTTCGCCGTGTTCGACGCGGCCGAGGCGGCGCTCGCCGCCGCCGTGGCCGGCCAGCGTGCGCTGCTCCGTGCGGAGTGGCCGGGCGCGGCGCCCGTCCGCGTCCGGATGGGGCTCCACACGGGCCGCGCGCAGTCGGCGGGCGACGGATTCGTCGGGCTCGCCGTCCACCACGCTGCGCGTGTGGCCCAGGCCGCGCACGGCGGGCAGATCGTCGCGTCGGAGGCGACGCTCGACGCAGCTGCGGGCGACGGCTGGTCGACGGAGGATCTCGGGGAGTTCGACCTGCGCGGGATCCCGCGGCCGACGCGCCTATTCCGCGTCGGGGCGCCGGACCTGCCGGCGGACTTCCCCCCACCGCAGGCGACGCCGTCGGGCCCGGCGCCGCCGCGCGTCGCCCTGGCCGACGACTCGGTGCTCCTGCGGGAGGGCATCGCGGCGATCCTCGAGGAGAACGGCTTCGACGTCGTCGGCCAGGCCGGGACCGCCGAGGACCTCCTGGAGCTCGTCGACGCGACGCTGCCCGACGTGGCGGTGGTCGACATCCGGATGCCCCCCACGAAGACCGACGAGGGGATCCGCGCCGCGGCGGAGATCCAGCGCCGCCATCCGCGGACCGGCGTGCTTCTGCTCTCGCAGCACGTCGACGTCGAGAACGCGCTGCACCTGTTCGCCGGCGAGGCTGCCGGTGTCGGCTACCTGTTGAAGGACCGGGTCGCCGACGTCGACGAATTCGTCGCCGCCGTCCACCGGATCCACGGCGGCGGGATCGCGATCGACGGCTCGCTCCTCGAGCAGATCCGGAGCGGCCTGTGGCCGGCGCACGCGCAGTCGGCGCTCGAGGCCGTCGCCGCGCGCGCCGCGGTCGTCGGCGGCTGACGCCGGCTACCCGAGGACCTCGAAGTAGATCGCGGTCCCGACGGGCCGCCCGTCCGTGGAGAAGAACGGGACGGCGGCGGCGCGGCAGGTCGTCTCGCGCGCGCGCACCTTCACGACGACGATCTCCGTGAGGGGCTCGTGCGCGTCGATCGCGCGGTACATCAGCCGGTCCTCGACGGCCATCGGCGTGCGGTCCGGGCGCAGGATGTCGAAGTGCGCGCGGAGCCCGTCGATCGTCGCGGCGCGCGCGGGCAGCGGGAGGCCGAGCAGGTCGGCGGCGAGCGCGTTGTAGAACGGGACGCCGCCGTCCGGGAGCACCAGGAACATCGGCTGCGACCTGCGGCCGGCGAGCGCTGCGAGGACGGCCGCCTCCACGCGCGGATCGGGAGCCGACGCCGATGCGTCCGCGGGAGGGTGCTCGGCGATGGCGGCGATCACGTCGTCGAACCGCATCTTGTCGAGCAGGGGGACGCCGAGCCGCCTCGCGGTATTGCGGACCTCGTCGCTCGGGAGCGAGGTGTGCAGGACGATGTGCGTCTGCGGCCGGAGCGACCGGATGATCTCCGCGGCATCCGTGCCGTCGAGGCGCGGCATGTGCACGTCGAGGAGCACGAGGTCGGGCTCCATCTCCTGCACGAGCTTCACGGCCTCCTCGCCGTCGCCCGCCTCGCCCACGATCTCGACGGTGTCGAGCAGGCCGAGGAGGGTGCGCACCATCGCCCGCATCCCGGCGTCGTCGTCCGCGAACACCAGCGTCATCGGCCGTTCGCGACGCGCCATGGGGACATCATCGTGAATGGCGGCCGGCAGGGATAGGTTTCAGGCCTCCGGAGTTGACATCTGCGCGCCGCGCGGGAGGATTGCGCCATGGCGACGCACCAGATCGCGTTCGACCTCGACCGCCCGCCCGAGGATGTCTTCGACTACATCGCCGACGTGCGGAACGAGCTGCGCTGGCAGAAGGACCTGAGGCGGGCCGAGAAGGTCACGGAGGGGCCGGTCGGGGACGGGACCATCTTCGAGACCGACTACCGCCTGTTCGGGCCGATCAGGCTGGCGCTCGAGGAGGTGCGTCGGCCGGAGCACCTGGTCTTCGTCGGGGAAGGGCCGCGGATGTCGATGCGCTTCGTGCTCGACGTGGCCTCCCGCCCGGGCGGAAGCCGCGTGCGCTTCGACGTCGACATGCGCCCCAAGGGGCCTCTCGCGCTGCTCTCGCCGCTCCTCCGCCTAGGGTTACCGCGCGAGATGGCCAAGCGGCCCGGGCAGTTCCGTGCCGCGATGGCAGACGCCTGAAGCCCGGCGGCCCGAAGGCCGGCCGGGGCTAGTACCACTTTCCCTTGGCGAACCCGCCGAAGGCGATCAGCCCGATCAGCGCGATGATGATCCCGAGCCAGAGGCTCCACACGATCGCGATCACGATCCCGATGATCACGAGGATCCCGCCGAGGCCGATCCCTCCGGTCGAGCCGCCTCTGCGGCGCCCGTCAACAGCCATTGCCCGCCCTCCTTTGTCGTGTCTGACAACGCGTCAATTCCGCGCCGCGGCGGTCCTCAAACCACGGCGCGGGCGTGGGGCGGTCGGGCTTCAATCCGTTCTTCTCGGTCACGAATGACTGCACGTGGTTGTTCGGCAACGACGTCGCCGGGCTCACCGCGAACGACTTCGGCCGGTGGGAGCAGTACGGGAAGCCGAACCTGCCGTGGTTCTTCGGGATCCTGAGCAGCGCGGAATACGTACCAACCCCTGCACATGACGAGGAGGCTGACCGGAGCGACTACGGTCGCTCCCCTCAGCGCATTTCCGTCGACGGCGGCCAGGAAAACGTGTCGACGCGATCAGCGCTCGCGGCCCTCGTGCCAAAAACACGAAAGCCCCGCGTTTGCAGGGCTTCTCTGGAGCTGCGGGACTAGGACTCGAACCTAGACTACCTGATCCAGAGTCAGGCGTCCTACCATTAGACGATCCCGCAGAGCGGCGACAGTGTAGCCGCCGATGACGCGAATCGACCTCTACAGATCCAGCTCGTAGAGTGGCACGAGGCGCTTCTCCGCCTCGGTGTCGATGTGGGCGATCACCTCGACGTAGGGCTCGAGGCCCGATCCGACCAGCTTTGCCTTGAGCAGTCCGTCGACCTGGTAGATGCCCGACGAGTTGTTCATCGTGATCGAGATCCGGATCGGCTTCTCCTCGCCGTCGGTGATCGTCACCTCCTCGATCGCGGCCGCCGAGAGCGAGTGGATCCCGACGCGGCCGCGCTCGAACGCGATCCGCGACCGGCCCTGCTCCATGTCGAGCGCGTCCGCGACGCGCAGGATCCCCGCCTCGAGGGTGAGCGGCTGCCCGTCGGAGCGGTGGCTGATGATCCCCTGCAGCACCTCGGAGACGATGACCGTCACGTCCGGCTCGTCGTAGAGGCCGTGGAGGAGCTCGCGGAGCTTCGGCTCGGCCAGGAAGAGGCTGAAGTCCTCGTGCCCGTGCCGGTGCACCGACATCCCCACGCAATGGGTGAGCGCGGTGAGCGCGACGATGACCTCGGCGTCGTCACGTGTGTAGCCGTAGTCGCCGACGACGTTCGGCTCGATGCCGTGCTTCGTCAGCTGCCGCAGGAGCTTCAGCGCGATGTTCGTGACGATCTGGATGTGGACCCACGAGTGGTCGTTGATCTCCATCCGCGCGACGGCGTTCACATTTGCGACGTGCCACCAGGCCTTCACCTGCTCGTCCTTGTTGACGCGGTCGATCACGCTGCGCAGCTTCCGGTTGGCGCGGAACGGCACGCGGATGCGCATCTGCGCGACCGCCTGCGCCGGGGTCATGCGTGTCTCGCGCTCGGCTTCCGCGGAGACGGGCTGCTCGATGCGCTCCTCCGTCTCCGGGTCGATCGTCATGTCTCGGAGTACGCGGCTCCGCTCGGAACGGCCTGTGGCTCGTGCAGCGCGCGGAGCCTGAAGTACATCGCCGTCCACGTCGCGGCGACGAACGGCGCGACGACCGCGTTGACGGCCACGTTGGAGATGTACTGGGCGACCTCGCGCGAGAGGCCGCTCAGGATGGCCGACAGGACGATGGAGGCCGCGAACTGGATGACGACCGTCACGACGATCACGCCGAACACGGTCCACCCGTAGCCGCTGACGAGGCTGCGGCTGCGGCCGAACGAGTCCATCACGCCCAGCTTCTCGAGAACGAGCGCCGGGATGATCACGCTCCAGATGGTGACGAGGTAGAGGCCCGGGACGACGAGTGCGATGAACCCGAGCGCGATCGCGACCGCCGCCAGCAGCGACGTCGCGACGACGGCGCCGAGGCGCGGCCACACGCGGCCGAGGGTCTGCGCGATCGAGAGGTCGGCACGTCCGTCCCGCACGTCCGCGACCGCCTCCACGAGCGCGGCCTGGAGGAGGAACACGCCGGCGACGGAGACGATCACGGCCGCGACTGCGCCGAGGACGCCGCCGATCAGCGCGAACAGGAGCGCGACGAGCGAGACGATGACGTACGTGACGAACGCAAGCGGGACGAGGTGGCGCCAGAACCGCTTGTAGAGGGACCAGCCCTCACCGATGGGATCACCGATCTGCATCTGACGAGCCTACTACGCGGCGTCGGCCGCCCAATCGCCGTAGAGCGACGTGTACAGACCCTGTCGCGCCAGGAGCTCGTCGTGGGTGCCCTGCTCGACGACGCGCCCGTGCTCGAGGACGACGATCAGGTCGGCGTCGCGGATCGTCGAGAGCCGGTGGGCGATGATGAACGCGGTCCGGCCGTGGAGGAGCCGGCGGAGCGCCTCCTCGATCTTCCGCTCGGTGCCGATGTCGACCGAGCTCGTGGCCTCGTCGAGGATGAGGATGCGCGGGTCCGCGAGCAGTGCCCGCGCGAACGCCACGAGCTGGCGCTGCCCCAGGGAGAGCCGCGACCCACGCTCCCCGAGCTGCGTGTCGTAGCCGTCCTCGAGACGCTCGACGAACTCGTCCGCGCCCACGGCGCGGATCGCTGCGGCGACCTCCTCGTGCGTCGCGGCCCGTCGTCCGAACGCGACGTTCTCGGCCAGCGTCCCCGCGAACAGGAACCCCTCCTGGGGCACGATCCCGAGCTGCCGGCGGAGCGAGCCCTGGGTGACGTGCCGGAGGTCGACGCCGTCGATCGTGATCCGCCCCTCCGTCGGGTCGTAGAACCGCGCGAGCAGCTTCGCGATCGTCGACTTGCCGGCGCCGGTGTGGCCGACGAGCGCCACGGTCGTCCCCGCCGCGACGCGGAGGTCGACGCCGTGCAGGACCTCGGGCCCGCGGCCGTACGCGAACCGGACCGCGTCGAACGTCACGTCTCCGCGCACCCGCTCGAGCTCGACCCCGTCGGAAGGGTCGACCACCTCGGGCTCCTCGTCGAGGAGGTCGGTGATCTTGTCGAGCGCCGCGACGGCCGACAGGAAGGTGTTGTACAGCTGGGAGAGCTGCTGGACCGGGTCGAAGAAGTTCGTCAGGTAGCCGAGGAAGGCGACGATCGTCCCGATCGAGGCGTCGCCGTTGAAGGCGAGCCAGCCGCCGTAGCCGAGGACGACACCGGTGGCGACGGTCGAGAGGAAGTCGACGGCGGGGAAGTACGCGCCGCTCAGGCGGACGGTCTGCATGTTCGCGTTCCGGTACGTGCCGCTCACCCTGCGGAAGTTCGCCTGGGCCGACCGCTCGCGCGTGAACGACTGCAGGACGCGCATGCCGGCGATGTCCTCGGCGAGCGTCGCCGTCACGATCCCGAGCGTCTCGCGCACGCGCCGGTAGGCGCGGGCCGATCGCTTTCGGAACCACGCCGTCGCGAGCGCGACGGCGGGCAGGATCGTGAGGGTCGCGAGCGCGAGGCGCCAGTCGAGGAGGAAGAGCACGACGGCCGAGAGCGCGAGCGTGAGCGTGTTCTGGACGAGCGACGTCACACCGTCGGTGACGAGCTGGTCGAGCGCCTCGACGTCGTTCGTGAGGCGGCTGATGATCACGCCCGCGCGGTTGCGCTCGTAGAAGCCGAGCGAGAGGCGCTGCAAATGGCGGAAGAGCTGGTTGCGGAGGTCGGCGAGCATCCGCTCGCCCGTCCAGCCGGTGAAGTACGTCTGGGCGTACGTCGCGACGATGCCGAGGAGCCCCGCGAGCACGAACAGCGCCACGAGCACGCCCAGCGTCCCGGTCGACCCGCGGTCGACCTCGTCCACGGCGCGCCCGACGATGTACGGCGGCGCCAGGCCGACCGCCGTCGCCGCGAGCAGCGACACGATCGCGAGCAGCGTCCGGCCCCGGTACGGGCGGGCGAGGCGGTAGAGCGCCGTCAGCCGGCGTCTCGTCTGCGGCCACGACCAGTCGTCGACGGAGGCGCCGCGCTGCTGCGTGAGCGAGCTTCCCGCCTGGTGCACCCTCACGCGACGTCCTCCACGAAGATCCGCTCGAGCATCCCGTGCTGCTCGATCTCGCGGTACACGGCGCTCGCCCGCGCCTCGTCCTGCGATCCGTGCAGGACGACGCGGCCGGCTTCCACCACGACCACCTCGTCCGCGAGCGCGATCGTCGAGAGCCGGTGGGCGATGATGATCGTCGTCCGGCCGCGCATCGCCTCGCGCAGCCCGTCGCGGATCCGTGCCTCGGTGCTCGCGTCGACCGAAGCGGTGGCGTCGTCGAGGATGAGGATGCGCGGGTCGACGACGATCGCCCGCGCGATCGCCACGCGCTGGCGCTGCCCGCCCGACAGCGTGATCCCTCGCTCGCCGATCACGGTGTCGTAGCCCTGCGGCAGGCTCTCGACG
>DASWRL010000043.1:0-83146 GCA_036403195.1 Gaiellaceae bacterium | reverse complement strand
AAGTCGCCACCCCCGCCCAATGGCAAAACGGCGACCCCGTGATCATCGCCGGCTCCGTCAACGACGACCAGGCCAAAGACCTCTTCGGCAGCTGGGACGCACCCCGCCCCTACATCCGCATCGTCCCCCAACCGAAGTAGCGAGCTCAGCCCGCGACCGTCGCGCGCACCAGCACGGTGCCGCGGCGGTCGCCGAGGTCGACCGTCCCCGCCGCGTTCGCCGCGAGCGCCGTCGAGCCGGCACGCACCCGCGTCACGCGCTCCCCCGCCGGGACGCGGAGGCGGAGGCGGCAGTGCGCGTGCGCCGGAAGCACGAGCCGCGCGACGATCGTCGCTCCGCGGCGCTCCAGCGAGTAGCTCACCTTCCCGAACGACGTCGGCGCCGCGCGCACCTCGATCCGTTGGCCGTCGGCGAGCCAGGCGCGCGGCGTCGCGAACGCCAGGTCGACCCCGGCCGGAACGGTCGACGACGCAGTGCGCTCGTGCACGAGCAGCTCGTGGAGGGTCTCGAGGAACGACGCGTCGGCACCGGAGTTCGGCGGCATGAACATCGACCGCTCGTAGGCGCCGCCGATCGGGAGCACGGACACTGCCTCGCCCGACACGTACGTCCCCTGCGTCATCCCGGCCGCGACGATCCCGTACAGCGTCAGGTCGAGCTGGTCCGGCTGGTCGTTGTCCGCGAAGAAGCGCGACATGCTGAGCGCGTAGACGGGCGCGACGCCCGCGCCCGGCGCGTCGCCGTAGACGGTCCGGGCGTACGTGCGCGGCACCCCGAGCAGGCGTGACCCGTGACGCAGGAGGTACGTCAGGATTCCGTTCGCCGCGCGCGAGTGCGGCGTGAACCACCCCGATGCGAACGCGTACGGCATCACGAGGTTCCAGTACGACCCGTCGCGGGTCGCGGTGACGCGGTCGAACGGCCGCTGCCCTCCGAGCTGATCCGGGACGAACAGCGATCCGTCGCGCAGCCGCCTCGACGCGTGGGTGACGGCCGGCCGGAGCGCCCGGTCGACGCTCGCCGCGAGCGCACGCGCGTTCGCCGCGTGCGCCGGGTACCCCGCCGAGCTCCAGGCCGCCGCGAGCGCGCGCAGCCCCTGCACCGCCTCGACCTGGCCCGACACGCTGTCGACGTTGTGGTTCTCGAGGTCCGTCGAGAGCGGCTCCGGCGCGAGCCGGCCGCGGGCCGGGCCGGTCCGCTGTTGGCGCCCCGCGATGCGGCGCACGAGCGCCGTCAGCGCCGGCGTCTCCGCGCGGAGGAAGGCGCGGTCGTGCGTGAGCCGGTAGTACGTTGCGGCGCCGGCGAGGATGTGCGCCGCCCGGAACGCGGTGAACCGCCATGGGCGGATCCGCATCCGCTGGAGCGCGAGCTCGACGATCGACTTGGCGACCGCCGGCTGGCCGTACTCGGCCGCGACCTCGGCCGAGTCGAGCGACTCGGCGTACGACAGCTCCTCGTACGGGTTCCCGATGCTGTACCGCCACCCGAGCGACAGGAGCTGCGTCAGGACGGCGAGCTGCGCATTCTGGATCGCCGGCTCCGGGACGACGAACGACGCGCCCGAGGCGAGCTTCGTGTCCCAGAAGCGGACGGCCGTGGCGCGTGCCGTGTCGTACGCGCCCTCGGTCGCGTGGAGGTACGTCGCGTCGGACGGCGCGTTCAGCCACTCGACGTTGATGACGCGGCGCTCGCCGGCGGCGACGCGATACCGGAAGACGCCCTGCACGACGTCTCCTCCCTCGCTCGCGATCATCCGCGTGCGGCCGCCGAGCGCGAGCCGGTCGGGCGCCGAGTGCGCAAGGCGACGCCACGGCACGAGGCGCACCGTTGCGCCGTGCGACGACGCGCGTGCATCGACGACGAGCCTGACGAAGCTGATCACGGACCGCGCACCGAACGTGCCGTACGCGCGGCCGACGAACGACTCCTGCGAGTAGCGGACTCCGCCCGCGTCGGTGTACGCCGTCTGCAGGATCGGCAGGTATCCCTGCGCGAGCTGCGCCGGGCGGAGCCTCGACGAGCACGACCCGTACGCCTCGCGGCCGGATCCGACGAACACGGCGAGCGACGGCCCCCCGACCCGTCGCGTGACGATCTCGCTGCCGTCGGCCACGTGCAGCGCGAACACCGTCGACCCGTACGGCGTGAACGGGAACGACAGCGGCAGGTAGTAGGAGCCGCTGCGCGTGAGCGGCCGGCCCCGCCACTGCAGCGCGCGGGACAGCGGTGTCAGGAAGCGGCGCGCCGCCGTGTACGTCGGGCCGTTCGGCTCGCGGAGAAGACGCGCCCCCCAGAGGTCTCGGCGGGAGGCGACGGCCTCGTCGACCGCGCCCGTGTAGGCGCTCGTGAGGGCCCGCGGCGCGCAGCTCGGCGCGGCCGCGGGTCGTGCGGCCGCCGTCGCCGCGGCGAGGGAGGCGACGGCGACGCACGCCGCGACCGCCGCGCGCCTCATGCCGCCGGCGGGCGACAGCGCAGCAGCTCGCCCGAGCCGTCGACGGTCCCCGCGCCGGCCGCGTACGGGACGAGCCACGTCTCGCCGCGGCGCACCTCGATCTCGCCGTCGTCGAACCGGAGCTCGACGACCCCGTCGATGCCGACCAGCACGGCGAGCCCGGGGTCGAGCGCGCCCGCGGGCGGCGCCGCAAGACGCTCGCACCGGAAGTACGGGTCGGCCCCGACGGGATGAACGAGCCCGTCGCGCTCGGCGCCGCGCCGCCGGCGGAGCGCGTCGAGGCGGTCGCGCCCGATGCCGGACCGGTCGACGGCTGTGAGCGCCTGCTCGAAGCCGATGCCGAGGTGGCCGTCGCGCGTCCCGTCCACGTCGAACCCCGTCCACTCCATCAGCACCGAGAGGTCCGACGGCTCCTGGAGCTCCACGACGAGCAGCCCCTCGCCGATCGCGTGCGGCATCCCGGCCGGCACGAGCACCGCGTCGCCGTCCTGCACCGGCAGCGCGTGCAGCGCGCCGAGCAAGGCGTCCGCGTCCTGCGTGTCCACCCAGCGCGCGAGCTCCTCGGCGTCGACGTCGCGCGCGAAGCCGAGATGCACCGTCCCGGGCTCGCCGACGACGACCCACGCCTCCGTCTTCCCCCATGGGCAGGCGAGATGCCGTCGCGACCAGGCGCGCGACGGATGGGCGTGGACGGGAAGGCGCTCCCCGGCGTGGAGGAGCTTGACGAGCAGCTCCGGCTGCGCCCCGAAACGGCGGGCGTGCTCCGGCCCGACGAACGTCTCCGGGTCGGCGGCGATCGCGTCGCGGAGGAACCTGCCGTCGGGGAGCCGCGAGAGCCCGCGCTCGCCCTCGCCGAAGAGGGTCGTCGCCGACCCGACCCAGTCCTCTGGCACGTCGTCGCGCCCGGCCGCGAGCCCGCGGAACGCGGCGATCGCCGAGCCGCCGCGGTAGAACCTCGGCGGCTGGTTGGGAGGGAGCAGGACGGGCTTCACGAGGCGCCTGGACGGAGCCCGAGCTGGTCGACCGTGGCCTCGCCCGCCGCGGCGCGCGCGACGAGCTCCGCCTCGCGCGCCCGCACGGCCTCCGCAGCGTCGGCCGTCGCGCCGGCCGCGGCCGCGGGCACGACCACGGCACCGTCGCCGTCCGCGACGATCCAGTCGCCGGCTGCGATCGCCGCGTCGCCGACCTGCACCTCCACGCCCACCCGCCCCCAGGCGCGTTTCGCCGGGCTCGCGAGCGAGAGGCCGGTGCAGAAGACGGGGAACCCAACCGCGCGGATCCGGTCGGAGTCGCGGACGAGGCCGTCGGTCACGAGCGCCGCGAGACCGCGCGCCAGCGCCACCTGCGACAGGAGGTCGCCGAAGATGGCGCACGTCCCGCCGCCGGTCGCCGCGACGACGACCGCGCCGGCCGGCGCCTCGGCGACCGCGCGGTGGAGCGCGAGGTTGTCGTCCGGCTCGGTCTCGATCGTGAACGCGGGCCCCGCCGCCGCCGTCGGCGCCCAGAGCGCGCGGATCGACGCGCCGAGCGCGGCGCCGCCCGGCGCCGCGTCGAGCACCGAGGCGGCCCCGAGCGCCCGAAGCCGCACGGCGAGAGCCGGCCCGCTCATGCCGCCTCGCGCTCGAGGAGCTCGAGCTTCGCCGCGCAGACCTCTCGCACCGCGTCCCGCTGCGCCGCGTGCAGATCGAGGAGGCGCGCTTCGCCGAGCACGCCGGGAAGCCGCTCCGACGTCGCGCGGAGATATGCCTCGCGCAGCTCCGTGTTGACGTTCACCTTCGCGATCCCGGCTGCGACGGCGCGGCGGACGTCGGCGTCCGGGAGGCCCGACGCGCCGTGGAGCGACAGCGGGACGTCGACCGCCCGCGCGACCGTGTCGAGCCGCTCCCAGTCGAGAGCGGGCGCGCCGACGTACCTCCCGTGGACGTTGCCGAACGAGACGGCAAGGCAGTGGGCGCCCGTCGCCGCACAGAGCTCGCGCGCCTCGTCGGGATCGGTCAGCGCGCCGGCGAACGCCGGCGAGGCCGCTTCCTCGTCACCCTCGAGCCGCCCCAGCTCCGCCTCCACCGACGCACCGTACGCGGCGGCGACCTCGGCGGCTGCGCGGACGAACGCGACGTTCGCCTCGAATGCCTCGCCGGCGGCGTCGGCCATCACCGCCGTCGCGCCGCCGGCGAGCGCGCGCTCGATCACGGCGAGGTCGCCGCAATGGTCGAGCTGCACGGCAACCGGGCCCGAAGCCGCGTCTGCCACCGCACCGAGCGAGGCGAGAAGCGCGTCGCCCCCCGTCTCGACGAAAGAGCGCAGCGCCACGAGCAGCACGAGCGGTCGCGACCCTGCAGCGGCGACCGCGGCCGTCGCGGTCTCGAGGTCGTAGCAGGTGAACGCCGCGACGGCACGCGCCGGCGCGGCCCGAGCGACGACGTCGTGGAGCGAGGCGCGCAGCTCACGCCCCCAGGAGCGAGACGACGTCGAGGAGGAGGTCGTCGTCGCCGACGTTTCCCGGCACGACGACGAACGGCCGGTCCCCGGTTGGCGTTCGCGCGGTCCAGAGCGAGACGCCGGGCAGGAGCGGCCCTTCGACGCGAGCCGACGCGGCGCCGAGACCACGGGCGGTCACCGCCGACGTGACGCCGCCCTTCGCGACGACGGCGCCCGCGGCCACGGAGCCGGCGACGCGCGCGAGCGTCTCCGCGGCCTCCCAGGCGGCGCCCGCGTCGAGGTCGCGCCGGGCGCGCGGGGTCGCGACGACGGCCAGGCGGCGATCGGCGAGTCGTTCGGTCGCAGCAGCGACGAGGCGCGCCACCTCGCCGCCGTCGGAGGAGACGAGGCGCTCGAGGTCCGCCTCGACGAGTGTCCCCGGCCGCTCGGCCTCGAGCCGCTCGAGCTGGCGCGTCGTCCCCGAGACGAACGAGCCGGCGACGACGAGCACGTCGTCGACCGGCGGCGGCGTGACGAGCCGGTGCGCGCGGCGCTGCGTCAGCTCGGCGGCGAGCGCCGGCGCGCAGCGGACGACGACCTCGAGCTCGCGGTCCCAGGCCAGCCGCACGCCCGCGGCGACGAGCGCTACGTCGCCGTCGCTCTCGGCGTCGGCGACGACGACGGTGCGGTCTCCGGCGTCCGCGATCGCGTCGGCGACGGCCGCGCCCCCGGACGCGCGCAGACGGGCGAGCGGGATCTCGGTGGCCGCAGCAGCAGGGAACCGGCCGCCGCTCCGCGCGTCGGCCCACGTCGCGACACGCGCGTCGTCGTACGAGAACGCGCCGTCGCGTGCGAACTCGGTGTCGTGGAGCGCGACGCGCCCGCGCGCGGGGTCGACGAGCCACTGTGTCCCGTCGACGGTCACGCGGCGGGCCGAGGGCAGCGCCGGCACGAGGAGCAGCGGGGGCGCGCCGCCGACGACGCCGCAGAGCGCGTCGTACTCCTCGAGCACGTGGCCGCGCAGCGTGCTGTCGCCGCGGAGGACGATCCGGCACCCGGGCCACCGCGACCGCGCATACCCGGCCGCGCGTGCCACGGCGCCGCGTGCGCCCTCGGGCGGGAGCGCCCTCGAGCTCGTCTCGACGTGCACGACGTCGCCCTCGACCTCCGGCTCGGCGTCGCAGTCGAGCACGACGTCGACGCCGGCGACGCCCTGCGTGCCCGTCGGGTCGTCGTCGAGGACGACGAGCACCTCGGTCACCGGGCTCCCGCGCTCGTCGCGAACAGCTCCGGGCCGGGCACCGTCGCGGCGAGCGTCTCGAGCGCGTCCGCGGGCGCGCCGGCCTCGGCGAGCGCGCCCCAGACGGCCGCGGCCGCGGGCTCGAGGCGCGCCGGCACCGGGGTGGCGTCGGGAAGCGCCTCGAGCACGAGCCGCGCGAGCTCGCCGGCTTCGTGGCGGAAGACCGGGCCTGCCAGGACGACGGGATAGGGCTGCGGCAGCGAGACGCGTGCCGCCGACGCACGGATCTGCGCCGCGATCACCTCGGCGTGCGTGCGCACGATGGCTCCGGCGACCGCGTCACCGGACGCGGAGACGTCGAGCATCGCGCGCGCGAACGCGGCCGCCTCGCCTGCGGTCCCGCCGCGACGGCTGAACGCGTGCAGGAGCTCGAGCGGCGACCCGGCGCCGAACGCCGCCAGCGCCGCCGGCGTCAGCGCGGTCGGGGGGCCGACGCCGAGCCCCTCGCGGTAGACCGCCGCGAGCGCGTCCTCGCCGAGCTTCCGCGCGCCGCTCCCGTCCGGCCAGAACCCGATGTGGAACACGCCGCCGCCGACCCCGCGCGCTCCCACGGCGCTCCCCGTGCCGCACACGGCGGCGACGCCGACGCCGCTCGGAACGCCGCACCGGATCGCGCCGATCGCGTCGTTGACGACGATCGGCTCGCGGCCGAGCCACGCGCCGAGCTCGCGCCCCAGCAGGGCGAAGTCCTCCGGCCAGTCGGCGCCGGCGAGGCTGAAGACGGCCGCCCGGACGTCCGCGCGGCCGGCGCCTGCGGCCGCGAGCGCGCCCTCCGCGGCGGCGACGACCTCGGCGATCCCCGCGCCCGGCGTGGGCCACGAGTAGATGTCGGCGCAGCCCGCGCGCCCGGAGCCGACGACGGTGCCGTCGAGGGCCGCGACGAGCGCGATCGTCTTCGTGTTGCCGCCGTCGACGCCGAGGACCATCACGCGGCGAACGGCGTCTCCGTGCGGCCGCGGACTCCGGCGTCGAGCCGGAAGAGCGCGCCTGCGAGCGGCTCGGGATCGCGCAGCCGGTGGGCGGCGGTGGTCACGTACAGCTCGTCCAGCGTGTCGCCGCCGAACGCGCAGCTCGTGACGAGGCTGACCGGGAAGTGGACGACGGCATCGAGCCGCCCGTCGGGCCCGTATCGATGGAGACGCGAACCGAAGAACACGGCGAGCCACACGCCGTCCTCGGCGTCGACGGTCAGGCCGTCGGGAAGGCCGAGCTCCGGCGGCACGTCCGCGAACCGGCGCCGGCGGTCGACGCTGCCGGTGGCGACGTCGAAGTCGAACGCGTCGATGCCACCGGTCGCCGAGTCGACGTAGTAGAGGGTCGACCCGTCGACGCTCCAGCCGATCCCGTTCGAGGTCGCGACGCCGTTCAGGACGCGCGTGACGCCGGTCGCGTCGAGGCGGTAGAGGCCGCCCGCACGCCACTCCGGCGCGGTCGACTGCGTGCCCGCCCAGAGGCGGCCCGCGGCGTCGCACTTCGCGTCGTTCATCCGGGCGCCCGGCGCCCGCTCCTCGACCGCGTGGAGCGGCGTGAGCACGCCGTCGTCCGCGAGCGCACCGAAGCCGCTTCGCGTCGCGACCACGTAGCCGCCCGCGGAGCGCGGGACGACGGCGCCCACCGGCTCGCCGACCTCGATCGTCTCGAGGTCGGCGGTCCGCGGGTCGAGGCGGTGCACCTCGCCCGCGAGGATGTCGACGAAGAGCAGGGCGCGCGCCCGCGCATCCCACGTCGGGCCCTCGCCGAGCCGGCAGCGGTGGTCGCCGACGAGCTCGGGGGTCACGCCCGCTCCGCGGGCAGCGGAGCATCGGCTCGCACGAGCCCCGCGTCGCGCAGCTCGCGCCAGAGCTCCCCGGGGAGCTCCGACCGCACGAGCGCCGCGTTCTCGCGCACCTCCTCCGGCCGGGCGCCTCCGGCGATCACCGTCGCGACCGCGGGGTGGGCGAGCGGGAACCGGAGGGCCGCCGCGGCGAGCGAGGCGTCGTGCGACCGAACGATCTCGCGCAGTCGCCGAACGCGCGCGAACGTCTCGTCGGTCGCGTCGTCGTACGCGAAGGTCGCCTGCTCGGGCGCCTCGCTCGCGAGGATCCCCGAGTTGAACGGCGCGCCCACGACGACCGCGACGCCACGCTCCGCGCACGCGTCGAGCGCCTCGAGCCCCCGCTGCTCGAGGAGCGTGTACTCGCCCGCCTGCAGCACCACGTCGAGGTCGAACTGCTCGAGGAACGGCGCGACGACGGCCGCGTCGTTGATCCCGATCCCGACGCCGCGCACGACGCCCTCCGCGCGGAGCGCCGCCAGCGCGGCGAACCCGCCGCCGGTCAGCTCCTGCATCCGCTCCCGGGCGGCGTCGGTGCCGCCGTGCGCGCCGGGCTCGAGATCGTGGATCAACAGGACGTCGACGCGCTCGAGCCCGAGCCGCTGCAGGCTGTCCTCGAACGACCGGAGGACGCCGTCGCGCGAGTAGTCGTACCACCAGTCGAACGGGAGGGCGCTCTCCCAGTGCGCCGGCGCCGGGCCGCCGGGCGCCGAGCCGCGCCGGCCCAGCAGGCGCCCCACCTTCGTCGAGAGGACGTACGCGTCGCGCGGCTGCGACCGCAGGAAGCGGCCGACGCGGTGCTCGCTCATCCCGAGCCCGTACCACGGCGCCGTGTCGAAGTAGCGGATGCCGGCGTCCCACGCCGCCGCGAGCGTCGCCTCCGCCGCGTCGTCGTCGACCGGGCGGCCGCGGAAGCCGCCGAGCGGCCCCGTGCCGAGGCCGAGCTCGGTCACCGCGAGCCCGGTGCGTCCGAGGGGGCGCGACGGCAGGTTCACGCGCGCGAGCCCGCGGCGATCGCCCGCAGGACGTCGTCGAAATGCCGTTCCATCGCGCGCCGCGCCCGGGTCGCCTCGCGCGCGACGATCGCCGCGATGATGTCCTCGTGCAGCTGTTGTGTCCGGCGGAGGTACGCGCCCTCCTGCCGGTGACGGAACCCGGCCCGGATGCTGTCGCGCAACGTCTCCTGCAGCGAGGCCATCAGATGCCTGATCATCGCGTTCTGCGACGCCGCCGCGACGACCAGGTGGAGCTCGAGGTCGAGCTCGTTGTACCGGTCCGGCTCGTGGAGATTCGGCCGCATCCGCTCGACGAGCTCGCGGAGACGCGTCGCCTGCGCCTCTGTCCGCCGCTCGGCGGCGAGTGCCGCGGCCTGCGACTCGATCCCGCGTCTCAGCTCCATCAGCTGCGCGATGTCGTCACGAGCGAAGGTCCCGGAGCCCCGGAACAACGCCATGAGCGGGTCGGGCGCCCGCGAGAGGATGCGCGCGCCCTTGCCGTTCTGCACGTCGATGAAGCCGCGCGCGGCGAGCGACCGCAGCGCCTCGCGAAGCACCGGGCGGCTCACGCCGAACCGGCGGCAGAGCTCGAGCTGCGACGGCAGGAAGTCGCCGGGCGCGACCACGCCCTCCTGGATCAGCCCGACGAGCCGCGTCGCGACCTGGTCCGGGAGCCGACGGCGGTCGAGCTGGGCCGTCGTCAGCTCGACGCCGCTCACGACGCCTCCACCGGCGCACGGCGCCACGAATGGCCAGGCGCGTACCCGAGCCGGTCGCGGATCCGTCCGATCGACACGACGAGGTCGTCGGCCGCCATCGACGCGCCGGCGGCCAGCTGCGGCTGGAAGCGCTCGAGGAGCTCGACGTGTGGCTCGATCGTCGTGCGATCGGTGGCGATGAAGAACACCTCGGAGCGCCCCGGATGGTCGTCCTCGACGGCGAGCCTGCAGCCGGCGGCCGCGTCGCGCGCGTCGATGTACTGCCAGTACGCGAGCGGGAAGTCGTCCAGGCCGGCGGCGGCGATGCCGACCGGCGGGTTGTCCATCTCGATCCCGACGGGCGCGTGGTGGAAGAACGTCCATTCGAGCCGCAGGGAGATCGTCTGGATGCCGCTGGCCGCCGTGAACGCCTCGAGCATCTGCTCGCCGAGCCGCTTCGACAGGGCGTAGCTGTCCGTCGGCCACACCGGCTGCGACTCGTCGATCGGCACGCGGGTCAACCGCTCGGCCAGGTTCGCCGACGAGTGGAGGATCGAGACGGTCGAGCCGAAGACGACCGAACGCGCCCCGGCGTCGACCGCCGCAGTCAGGACGTTGAACGTGCCGAGCAGGTTGACGCGCGCCGTCTCGTCCTCGGACGGCGGCTCGTGCCCGCGCTCCACCGCGGCGCGGCGGAGCGCCTGATCGTCGGTGGGATACGTCATCGCACCGAGATGGAGCACGACCTCGGGCGCCCCCTCGAGCGCGGCTCGACGGCAGTCCGCAGCCGACGTCAGGTCGCCGAGGAGCGTCGGCGCGTCGGACGACCACGGGTTCCGCGCGTCCTCCGGCCGCGTCCGCGCGAACAGGACCGGCTCGTGGCCGTGCGCCAGGAGCTCGGCGGCGCAGTAGCGCGCGATGTTCCCGGCGCCGCCGGTGACGAGCACCCTCACGGGGCTACCAGCCCGCCATCGTGCCGCCGTCGACGACGACCGTCGTCCCCGTCACGTACGAGGCGTCGGCGGAGGCGAGGAACGCGACCGCACGAGCGACGTCGTCCGGCCACGCGGGACGGCCGAGGGCGCTCTTCGCCGCAGCCTCGTCGAACTCGCCGCGCTCGTACGCCTCCAGGCCGCCGGTCCCCTCCGTCACGACGTCGCCCGGCGCGACGGCGTTCACGCGCACGCCGTGCGGCCCGAACTCCATCGCGAGCGACGAGGTCATCTGCCGGAGGCCGCCCTTGCTGGCGTCGTAGAGGCTGCCGCCCGCGGCTGCCCCTCCGTAGTGGCCCGAGCAGGACGTGATGTTGACGATCGCGCCCCGCCGCTCGGCGAGCGCGGCGAACGCGTGCTTGGAGCACAGCCACGGGCCGAGCAGGTTGAGGTCGATGACGCGCCGGAAGTCGTCGACGGTGAACTCCCCGATCGGCCTGAACGGGAAGATGCCGGCGTTGTTGACGAGCACGTCGAGTGCGCCGAGCTCGCGGACGGCCGTGGCGACCATCCGCTGGACCGCTCCTTCGTCCGTGACGTCGGCGACGATCGCCGACACGCCGTGCCCGAGCGCCGCGAGCTCGGCGCGCGCCGGCTCGAGCGCGTCGAGCGAGAGATCGACGAGCGCGAGCGCTGCGCCCTCCTGCGCGAGCGTGCGTGCGATCGCGCGGCCGTTGCCGCGAGCTGCCCCCGTGACGAGCGCGACCTTCCCGGCGAACCGCGCCGAGGCGGGCTCGCTCACCCGGCGACCCCCTGTGTCGCCTCCGCCCTCTCCTCCGCGCGGATCGCGTCGCCGCTCTCGGGGTCGAAGTAGTGGAAGGCCGCGTTGTCGACCGACAGCTTCACGCGCGCGCCGGGCCGTGCCGACGTCGCCGGGGCGACGCGCGCCGTGAACGTGCTCCGTGCGTCGCCGGTCAGCAGGACCTCCGCGTCGGGCGCGTCGACGTCGGCGGCTGCACGCACGGCGTCGCTGTCCACGGGCGGAGCCGCGACGCCGAAGAGGACATTCGCCTCCGTCCCGAGCTCCTCGACGACGTCCGCCGTGACCTCGATCTCGGGGAGATCCGGCCGGCGCGCGAGCGCCGCGTCCTCGAAGTCCGACGGCCGGATGCCGAGCACGACCGACCGCCCCTCGTAGGCGGCGAGCGACGCCGTCGGCGGGAGCGGCAGCCGGTGCTCGCCGAACGACACCGTGCCGTCCGCCACCGCCGCCTCGACCAGGTTCATCGACGGCGAGCCGATGAACGCCGCCACGAACAGGTTCGCCGGATGGTTGAAGAGGTTCTGCGGCCGGTCGACCTGCTGCAGCACGCCGTCACGGAGAACGGCCACGCGGTCGCCGAGCGTCATCGCCTCGACCTGGTCGTGCGTGACGTACACGGTCGTCGTCTTGAGGCGGTCGCGCAGCCGGGCGAGCTCGGCGCGCATCTGCACGCGCAGCTTCGCGTCGAGGTTCGACAGCGGCTCGTCCATCAGGAACGCCTGCGGCTCGCGCACCATCGCGCGGCCCATCGCGACGCGCTGCCGCTGGCCGCCGGACAGCGCGCCGGGCTTCCGGCGGAGCAGCCCGTCAAGCCCGAGGACGCGCGCGGCGCCCGTGACACGCGACCGGATCTGGTCCCCCGGCATGCGGCGGAGCTTCAGGCCGAAGCCGAGGTTCTGCTCGACGCTCATGTGCGGATAGAGCGCGTAGTTCTGGAACACCATCGCGATGTCGCGCGCCTTCGGGGGCAGGTCGTTGACGACGCGGCCGCCGATCGAGATCGACCCGCCCGTCACCTCCTCGAGGCCGGCGACCATCCGGAGGAGCGTCGACTTCCCGCAGCCCGACGGGCCGACGAGCACCATGAACTCGCCGTCCGCGATCGTGAGCGTGACGGCGTCGACGGCGGTGACGCCGCCGGGGAACACCTTGCTGACGGCGTCGAGGACGATCTCCGCCATTCAGCCCTTCACCGCCCCCGCGAGCAGCCCCTCGACGAGCTGCCGCTGCATGACGACGTAGATGATCATGACCGGGATCGCGGCGAGGACGCCTGCCGCGGCGAGCCCGGTCAGGTCGTTCGTCCTCGACCCGAGGAACGTCGCGACGGAGAGCGGCACGGTCTGCACCTCCGGGTTCGTGAGCATGACGAGCGGCAGCAGGAAGTCGTTGAACGAGAAGAGGAACAGGAGCACCATCATCACCTGGATCGCCGGCCGCGCGATCGGAACGAGGATGCGCCACAGGATGCGGAAGCTCGAAGCCCCGTCGACGAGCGCCGCCTCGCGCAGCTCCGCCGGGGTCGACGCGAAGAAGGTCCGCATCCAGAACGTGCCGAAGGCGATCGAGGTCGACGCCTGCGGCAGGATCACGCTCCACTCGGTCCCCGAGAGGTGGATCCACTGGAGGTCGTAGTACAGCGGGATGACGAGCGCCTCGGTCGGGATCAGCAGCCCGAGGATCAGCAGGTAGAAGAGGACGCGCTGGCCGGCGAACTGCATCGTCCCGAAGGCGTAGCCGGCGAGGACCGCGCAGACCGTCGAGATCAGGACGACTGCGACGGAGATGGTCGTGCTGGTGACGAACGCCTTCCCGAACTGCCCCTCTGTCCACACGCGCGCGATGTTGTGGAACGACGGGTGCGCCGGGAAGATCGTCGAGCCGCTCGGCAGGGTGCTGCCGGGCTCGAGCGCAACGCCGATCATGCGCAGGATCGGGTAGATCGCGAGGAACGAGAAGAGCACGAGGAGCGCGTAGCTCAGCGTCCGGTCGACGCCCGAGGCCCGCACCGCTACCGCCGCCCCTCGAGGCGCGTGAGCGGGAGGACGATCACGAGCAGCAGGAACGTGAGCGCGACGCCGAACGCCGCCGCCTGGCCCACGTTCCCTAGCACGAAGGCCTGGCGGTAGACCTCGTAGGAGGGCACGTCGGTCTGGAGGCCCGGCCCGCCCTTCGTGAGCACGTAGCTGATGTCGAACGTGCGCAGCGCGTTGATGACCGTCAGGACGAGCGCGAAGACGATCTCGCGGCGGATGCCCGGCACGAGGACGTGCCGCGTCTCCTGCCATGCACCGGCCCCGTCGACGCGCGCCGACTCGAAGAGCTCCTTCGGGATCTTCTGTGCGCCCGCGAGGAACAGCACCATGCAGAAGCCGAAGGTGAACCACGTGCCGATCAGCCCGACGGACGGGAGCGCGAGGTTCCAGTCGCCGAGCCAGGCGCGCGTGACCGAGTGGAGGCCGACCGCCGAGAGCAGGCCGTTCAAGGGCCCGTCGAGCTCGTAGATGTTCTGCCAGGCGAGCGCGACCGAGACGGTCGCGATCACCTGCGGCAGGAAGAGGAGCGCCCGGAACAGCGTCAGTCCACGGATCCGGATCCGCGTCATCACGGCCGCGATCGAGATCCCGAGCAGGATCGGGATGACGCTGTAGAAGACGATGAGGACGAACGGGTGCCAGAAGACCGCGCGCAGCTGCGGGTCGCGCACGATCGTCCGGTAGTTGCCGATCCCGTGCCACGTCTTCGCGGTGATCCCGTCCCACGTGAAGAACGAGAGCCACACCGTGTGGCCGAGGGGAACCAGCGTGAACGCGCCGTACACCGCCAGCGCGGGCGCGATGTAGAGGTACGGCGTCGCGATCCGCAGCAGCGAGCGGCGTGACGCGCGAGCGGCGGCCGGCTTCACGCCGGCCGCCGTCCGCACGTCTCCGATCACTTCCCGCCGCCGTACTGCGCGACGTCCTGCTTCCAGGCGGACTGCATACCCTTGATGAAGTCCTGCGGCGAGACGTGGCCGCTGAGGATCCCGGACCCCGCGCCCTGCCAGTAGTTCTGCGTGCCTGGAACCGCCCAGAAGAACGGCAGCGCCGTGTTCGCCTTCGTCATCGAGCCGCCCGCCGCGAGCGCTTCCTTCTGCACCTTCGCGAGCTTCAGCTTCGAGGTGTCGATCGGCCCGATCGGGAGGTCACCGGCCTTCACGAACGTCGCGAAGTTCTTCGGGCTCGAGATCCAGTCGATCCAGAGGGCGGCAGCGACCTCGTGCTTGCCCTTCGACGGGATCGCCCACGGCTGGCCGGCCGCGTCGATCCCCGTGCGCGGCGCCCCCGCCTTCATCGCCGGCTCGGGCATGAACCCGATGTTGGGATTCGAGGTGAACGCACCGACGTCCCAGGTCCCTTCGAAGTAGAAGAGCGCCTTGTCCTTGCCGAAGAGCGGCGTCGTCGCGTCGGACGTCACGCCTCCGAAGCCCGCCTGGAAGTAGCCCTTCTTCCCCCAGCTCGCGAGCTGCGACGCCGCCGCGAGCATCTGCGGCGTGTCGAAGCCCTTCGTGCCCTGGCCGAGGAGCGCCTGCCGGATCTGGGTCGCCGGGACGTTCATGCCCATCGCCGCGTAGAAGCCCCACCACGCGGTGTCGTGGTCGGCGCCGGACGCCATGATCGGCGTGATCCCGGCCGCCTTCGCCTTCGCGAGCGCCGTCTCGAACGCGGCCTTCGTCGCCGGCACCCCGAGGCCGAGCTGCTTCAGCAGCTTCTGGTTGTAGAAGACGCCCACGTACTGCGCATTCGCCGGGAACCCGTAGTACGGCCCCGTGCCGAGCCCCTTGCCCGTCGGCTGCACGCGGCAGCACGCGAGCAGCCCCGCCGAGGTGCGCTTGGCCCAGCCCCACGCGTTCACGTACTTGTCGAGCGGCACGAGCAGCTTCGCCTTGGCGAGCCGCCCCTGGTTCGAGTAGCTCTCGTCGATCTCGACCGCGTCCGGCACGTTGCTGCCGGCGAGGAGGAGGGTCTCGTTGGCGGTCAGCGAGTTGAAGTCCTTCGTCAGCCGCTTGACCTTGATGTTCGGGTACGCCTTCTGGAACGACGCGATCATCTGCGGGAACTCGGCCTTGCCGGCGGCCGAGAGCTCCTGGTCGAGGATCGTCAGCGTCACGTTCCCGAGCTGTTTCGCCGCCACCTTCTGCGGCGGCACGGAGCCCGCGCCGCCGGCTGTCCCGGCGACGACGACGGCGAGCGCTGCGAGGGCTGCGACGACGGCGCCTCCGAGCACCGACCGCCGCCGGATCACCTTCAGCATTCCCTGCTCCCTTCTGGGGGGTTAGCGTCCGGGGGACGGGCGCCGTGTGACTTTCTGTTGGGCGCGATCATAAAGTGGGCGCCCCGACCTGTCTACCTGTCTGTCACCCCGCGACGGCGAGCGCGTCGCCGGGCACGGTCGCCGTGCCGCGGTCGGCGTAGACGTGAAGGTCTCCATGCGTGGAGACGAGCGTCGCCGGGTAGTCGGCGTCCGGCTCCGAGAAGAGCAGGATGCGGAGGATGGTCTGCTTCCACGTCCCGGTGTCGAGGTAGAGCCGGACCTTCCGCGCGGCGAGGAGCTCGTGGAACCCGAGCGTCGCCGCCATCGGCGGCACGGCGAAGGTGTTGCCTCCCGCCCGGCGCTGCGCGTGGGCGATGAGCGTGTCGACCGTGAGCGGCAGCACGCGCGTGCGCGACGCGAGCAACTCGTCGACGCCGACGACGGTCCACCGCGTCGAGGGCGGCTCGTTGAACGCCACGTGGCCCTGGAAGCCGACGCCTCCGTACGTCGCCGCCACCCCACCCCTCCGGTCCATCTCCTCGGCGGAGCGGTCGAGCGAGAGCGGCGACGGGAAGATCACGTTCTCGTCGGGCGGCCTCAGGGATTCGTCGATCCGCTGCAGGAAGTCGCGCCGGAACGAGCCCTCGAGGCTGAACGGATGCTCGAGCGGGACGGGGCGGCCCTGCCAGTCGAGGAACTCGTCCATGCCGAAGAACGTGACGTGGTCGAGGGAGAGCCGCTCCTCGTTGATCCGCGCGGCGAGCAGCGGGTACTGCCCCGTCGGCCCGACCGGCACGATCAGCGACACGCCGGTGCCGGCGCCGCGCGCCGCCGCGAGATCGTCGAAGAGCTCGTCGGCGAAGAGCCGGTGGAGCTCCTCGCGCGTCTCGGTCAGCGTGAACGGCACGCGCGCCCGGGCGGCGAGCTCGTCCGGGGGGACCGCGAGCCAGTCGCGGAGACGGTCGGGAGCGATCACGGTGCGGCTACCTCCAGTGGCGGGGTGGCGGGGATGTCGTCCTCGGTGACGTACGCGGGCATCGTCCCCGGGCGCGTGACGGAGAGGGAGGCGGCTCGAACGGCGAACGCGACGGCTGCGTCGACGTCGTCGCCCTCGCGGAGGCGCGCCGCGAGCGCCCCGACGAACTGGTCGCCGGCTCCGGTCGTGTCGACCGCCTCGACGACCGGCGCCGCCGTGTGGCGGACGTCCTTGCCCGACGCGACGTAGCACCCGCCGGCGCCCGCGGTGACGATCGCGAGGAGCCCCGGGTGCAGCCCGGCGAGCGCCGCGGTCAGATCGGCGAGCTCGCCGTCGCGCCCGAGCACGACCGCCGCCTCGTGCTCGTTCGCGACGAGGACGTCGGTCAGGTCGAGGAGCTCGCGGTCGATGGGCTGCGCCGGCGCGGTGTTGAGGATCGTCGTCGCCCCGGCAGCCCGGCCACAGCGGAACGCGGCGAGCGCACACTCGGGCGGCGCCTCGAGCTGGCAGAGGACGTACGACGCGCCGTCGAACGCCTCGCGCCGCTCCTCGACGGCGGCTGCGTCGAGCGCGGAGCTCGTCGCGAGGGTGCTGACGATCGCAGGGATCCGGCTCGGCGGGAGCAGGACGACGCCGACGTCGGTCGGCCCGTCGGCGACGATCAGCCAGCGGGTGTCGAGGCCGTAGCGCCCGAACGTGTCGCGCCAGCGGCGACCGCGCTCGTCGTCGCCGACGAGGGTGACGACGCGGACCGGGGCGCCGAGCTTCGCCGCGGCGACGGCCTGGTTCGTCGCCTTCCCGCCGTCCTCCGGCTCCGAGAGCGTCTGGCCGAGCACGGTCTCGCCCTCGCGCGGCACCGCCTCGACCTCGAGGAGGAGGCCCGGGACGTGCGAGCCGACGACGACGATCGGCCGCGTCGCGGACGGCGCGTCAGACACGCATCACCGCCGGCCGCTGCAGCTCGCCGACGACGTCGGCGACGGCGGCGTCCGCGGCCCACTCGACGGCGCCGACGAGCGCCGCCTCGGCGCCGAGCCTGCCGACGACGACCCGCGGCGGCGCGGGTACGAGCTCGGACACCCGCCGCCGGAGCGGCTCGAGCAGCCGCTCCTCCGCGAGCGCCAGGCCGCCCCCGAGGACGACGATCGACGGGTTCAGCACGATGACCGCATTCGCGATCCCCGTCGCGAGCTCCGCAACCACGGCGTCGAGGGAAGCGCGTGCAGCCTCGTCGCCCGCGCGCGCCCGGTCGACGACGTCCTCCGGCGCGACGTCCGACCGGCCGGTGCGCCGGGCGTAGTCGGCAGCGAGCGCGCCGGCGGCGGCGGCGCGCTCCAACTCGACCGCGCGCGCGCCGAGCCGGAGCAGCCCGATCTCGCCGGCGGCGCCCGTCGCGCCGCGATACAGGGCGCCGTCGAGCACGAGGCCCGCGCCGATCCCGGCGCCGAGGGCGACGAAGAGGAGGTCGTCGGGGGCGCCCGCGCCGAGCGCACGCCGCTCGCCGAGCGCTCCGAGGTTCGCCTCGTTGTCGACGAGCACGCGGTCGGACAGCTCGGCGAGCCAGGAGAGGTCGTCGCCCTCGCGCCAGCGCGGCACGTTGTCGACGCGGCTGATCGCGCCGGTCGACGGGTCGACGATGCCGGCGATCGACACGGCGAGTGCACGCACGGGGCCGGTGAGCTGTGAGCGCGCGGCGGCGAGCCCGTCGAGCACGACGTCCTCGAGCGACCGCCGCCCCGTCAGCGCGTGCGACGTCGAGATCGTCGCGCGGTAGGCGAACGTGCCGCGGAGGTCCGCGGCGGCGAAGCGGAGGTTCGAGCCACCGATGTCGACCGCGAGCACGCCGCCGAGGCCGCGTGCGACGTCGAGCAGGCGCGCCGGCCGCCCGCCGGTCGAGGCCGCCTGGCCCGACTCCGCCACGTACCCGCGCTCGACGAGCTCCTGGACGGCCGCGGTGACCGTGCTGAGACCGATGCGAAGCGAGCCGCGGAGCGCCGACCGGCTGATGGGGCCGCCGCGGGCAACGACCTCGAAGGCGCGCGCGACGGCGCGCCCGCCGTCGGCCGCGACCCGGGGACGGCCGCCGTCGACCATCGGCGTTGTCAGCCGCGACACACGGAATACTTTATCATCGCCAGAAGAAAGAACCATCCCGGCCACGGAAGGAGCTCCTCTGTGTCGCGTCCTCGCATCGTCGTCGTCGGCGGCGGCTCTCAGTTCTCGATCGGTCTCTGCGAGAGCTTCGTCGACTACGCGCGCGACGACCTCGCGGGCAGCGACGTCGTGCTGCTCGACATCAAGCCGGAGCACCTCTCCGTCGTGCAGGGGTTCGCGTCCCGCCTCGCGGAGGCGACGGGCGTCGACATGCGGTTCACGGCCACGACCGACCGCCGCGAGGCGTTCGAGGGCGCCGACTTCATCCTCACCACCTTCCGGCCGGGATCCCACGCGCAGCTGATCGAGGACGAGACGATCCCGCCGAAGCACGGGCTGCAGGGCAACGAGACCGTCGGCGTCGGCGGCATCTTCATGGCGTGCCGCGTCGCGCCCGTGATCCAGCAGATCTGCGCCGACGCCGAGGAGCTGTGCCCGGACGCGTGGATGATCAACTACACGAACCCGACGCAGTTCGTCGCGGACATCGTGCACCGCGTGAGCGACATGCGCATGATCAGCCTGTGCGACGGCTTTCTCGACATCCCGTCGGATCTCTCGTACTTCCTCGACGTCGATCCGTCCGAGATCAAGTTCCGCGTCGCCGGAACGAACCACGCGATGTGGGTCACCGAGCTCCGGATCGGGGGCCGCGACGGGTACGAGCTCCTGCGCGAGCGGCTCGCCGAGGTGAGCGACGAGGAGCTCGAGGAGATGATGGCGCCGCCCTCGCCGATCAGGATGTTCGACCTCGACTTCGAGTACGACCAGATCTACAAGCAGTTCATCGAGCACTACGGCTTCCCGTTCAGCGTGAAGCTCTTCCGGCTCTTCGGGCTCCTCCCGGGGCCGCGGTACTACTGGCGCTACCTCCTCGACCAGGACGCGATCGTCGACGCGCAGCGCGCAGGCGGCTACGTCACGATGGGTGGCTTCTACACGAAGCACCTCGAGCCCCGGATGTTCGACGACGTCGAGGAGCGGCTCGCACGCTCGACGCACGAGCTGTCGACGACCCGGCGCGAAGGCGGCGGCGGCCACGGCGACCTCGCGGTCCGTGTCATCTCGTCGATGATCAACGACACGGGCGAGGACTTCGTGGTGAACGTCCCGAACCGCGGCGCCGTCTCGAACCTCCCCGAGGACGCGATCCTCGAGCTGACGGCGAGCGTCGACGCGACGGGCACGCACACCTACGCCGTCGGTGCGCTCCCCGAGCCGCTCGTCGGCCTGCAGCAGTCGCTCGTCCGCAGCCAGCAGCTCGCGGTGACCGCGGCGCTGAGCGGCGACCGGGGCGACCTGCTGCGCGCGATCGTCGCCCACCCGCTCGTGAACTCCGTCGCCGCCGCGGAAGCGTGCATGGACGAGCTCCTGTCGCTCCAGGCCGAGTGGCTCCCGCAGTTCGCCGCGGCGCGGCCGCTCGCGGCGGTCTGAGACGGGAATGCGGGTACTCGCGGTCGGAGCGCATCCCGACGACCTCGAGATCCTGTGCGCCGGCACGCTCGTCCGGTACGTCCGCGAGGGCCACGAGGTGGTGATGTGCCACGTCGGGAGCGGCGACAAGGGGAGCACGACGCACACCCGCGAGGAGATCGCAGCCGTCCGGCTGCGCGAGGCGCGCCGGGCGGCGGCGCTCGCCGGCGCGGAGCACCGGACGCTCGGCCTGCCGGACACGGAGGTCTCGGCGGCCGACCCGGCGCAGCGGCGGGCGCTGGTGGAGCTCCTCCGGCAGGTGCGCCCCGACGTCGTCGTGACGCACCACCCCGACGACTACATGGGCGACCACCGCCAGGTGTCCGCACTCGTGTTCGACACGACGATGACCGCGACGCTCCCGCTGCTCGAGACGGAGTCGCGGCACCTCGAGCGCATCCCCCCGCTCTTCTACATGGACACGCTCGCGGGGATCGGGTTCGCGCCGCAGGAGTACGTCGACGTCACCGCGGCGATCGAGGTGAAGCTCGAGATGCTCGCGGCCCACGAGAGCCAGTGCGCGTTCCTCTCCGACGGCGGCGCCAGGTCGATCCTCGACGAGGTGCGGACGGTGGCGCGCTTCCGCGGCATCCAGGCGGGCGTCGAGTACGCCGAGGGGTTCGTGCAGGCGCACGCCTGGCACCGCGGGACGACGCGGCGCCTCCTCCCTGCTTGACCGGGACCGGCGCCGGCAGTACTTTGAATCGCACTCCGAAGGAAGTCTCGAACCACGCCTGACCCCCCGGTCACCCCGCGAAGGGAGGAGCTCAATGAACACCAGCTGGAGACCTCGCGGTCTCGGCTCGATCGCGATCGCCGCTGCGGTCGTCGCGTGCGTCGGCGCCGGCGTCGGTCTCGCCGCGACGTCGAGCGCGAAGAAGGCGGCCGCAGGCGGGAACCCGTTCGCGCACTACGGGAACATCACGCTCAACGTCTGGTCCGCCGACAACCAGGACCCGGGCCCCGAGCCCGTCATCAAGGCGCTCGCGAAGTCGTTCCAGAAGCGGTACCCGAACGTGACGGTCAAGCTCAAGTTCTACGGCCTGACCGACTACCTCAAGATCATCCAGCTCGCCCTGAACAGCGGGAACGCGCCGGACGTCGCGGAAGGGAACCAGGGCTTCGCGACCGACTCGCTGCTCGTGAAGGCGAAGCTGATCCGGCCGCTCGACCAGTACGTCAAGCAGTACCACTGGAACAAGTACTTCCCGCCGGGCGCGATGGCGCAGTTCCGCTGGACGCCCGACGGCAAGACGTACGGCCAGGGCAACGTCTGGGGAGTCGCGCAGTTCGGCCAGTCGACGGGCGTCTTCTACAACAAGGCGAAGCTGAAGGCTGCCGGCGTCGACCCGAGCAAGCTGCCGACGACGTTCGCCGGATTCTCGAAGCTGCTCGCGCAGCTGCGTTCGAAGGTCCCGTCGAGCCAGCCGCTCGCAGTGATCGGCAACAAGAGCGGCTACGAGTCGATGCACAGCTACGGCCTCGTGCAGGGCGCGTACACGCCCGCCGCGTCCGTCCGGAACTGGATCTTCCACGTGAAGGGCGCGACCTACGAGACGCCGGGGAACCTGAAGGCGCTCGGGATCTACCAGCAGTGGTTCAAGGACAACTACTTCGGCAACGACTACAACGCCGTGGACGAGAACGAGGCGGCAGCCGCGTTCGCGAAGGGGAAGGGCGTCTTCTACCTCGGCGGCAACTGGCAGGCGCAGGTGATCCAGGCCGGCCTCGGGAAGAACGCCGGCTTCCTCAACATGCCGCCGGGCCCGAGCGGGAAGTACGTCGCCGTCGGCGCGACGAGCCTGCCCTGGCACGTCTCGGCGAAGACGAAGTACCCGGACGTGGGTGCGGCGTTCATCAACTGGCTGATCGCGAGCCCCGGATCGGCGAAGCTGATGTACTCGCAGAACCAGATCCCCGCGATCCTCGGTGCACCTGCGCCGCCGAACAACCCGTATCTGGCGTCGATCGCGAAGGGGTGGCAGCAGCTCGTGCGTGACAACGGGCTGACGCTGTTCCCCGACTGGTCGACCCCGTCGATGTTCCAGTTCCTCGGCGCACAGCTGCAGGAGCTGATGGCGGGCAAGACCTCGCCGCAGTCGATGGCGAAGGCGGTCCAGGGCAACTGGGACCAGTTCGACAAGCAGATCCACAAGAAGTGACGAGCGCCTCGCGAGAGGCGGAAGTCGGCACGTCCGCGGGAGCGCCCGCCGCGTCACGGTCACGTGACGCGGCGGCGCGACCGCGCCGCACGACGGGCCGCGCGCCCGGAGAGCCGCACCACATCGCCTGGCTGTTCCTGCTGCCGGGCGCGCTCGCGTACGTCGTCTTCACGCTCTTCCCGGTCGTGCAGACCGTGCGGCTCTCGTTCTACGACTGGGACGGGATCACGTCGAAGAGCTGGGCGGGGCTCGCGAACTACCGCACGATCCTCCACTCGGAGGAGATCCGCTACGGGTTCCTGCACGCCGTCGAGCTCGTGTTCTTCTACGCCGTCCTCTCACTCGGGATCGGCCTGCTCCTGACGGGGCTGATCACGCACACGCGCGTGCGGTTCCTGACGTTCTTCCGCGCCGTGCTCTTCATGCCGCAGACGATCGCGACGGTCGTGGTCGCCCAGGCGTTCACGTGGATCTACGACCCGTCGGGGCCGCTCGACGCGTTCCTGCGCGGGATCGGTGCCGGGTCGTTCGCGAAGGTGTGGCTCGGCGACTTCACCTGGGCGCTGCCGGCGGTCGGGCTGATCGGGACGTGGATCTCGTTCGGCCTCGTCCTGATCCTGCTGCTCGCGGGCGCGCAGCGGATCCCGCCCGAGCTGTACGAGGCGGCCCGCGTCGACGGCGCCGGGTTCATCCGCGAGTTCTTCGCCGTGACGCTGCCGGGCGTCCGGAACGAGCTCCTCGTCGCGGCGACGCTCACGACGATCACCGCGCTCCGCAACTTCGACATCGTCTACAACACGACGTCCGGCGGCCCGGCGCAGCACACGGAAGTGCCGTCGTGGCTGATGTTCGAGAACGCGTTCCAGTACCACGAGGTCGGCCTGGGCGCGGCCATCGCGACCGTCCTCACGATCGGGATCTCGCTGGTGGCGATCCTGATCAGCCGCTTCTACACGTCGGAGCGCGCGTGACCGCTCGTCTCGACCGCTACTCGACGTACCTCGTGCTCGCGTTCTTCTCGGTGCTCGCGATCTACCCGCTGCTCTCGATCGTCTTCCTCGCGTTCCACAAGAAGACGGACAACGTGACCGGGTTCTCGCTGCCGACGACACTGAGCCTGCACACGTTCACGGCGGCCTGGTCCGAGGGCAACTTCGCGAAGGGCATGTGGGGCAGCCTGCTCGTCGCGGGGACCGTCACGCTCGTGTCGGCCGCGCTGTCGCTGCTGACGGGCTACGCGCTCGGCACGATGCGCTTCCGCTTCTCCGGCGTCGCGTTCAACCTGATCATCCTCGGCCTCATCTTCCCGTACGAGGCGACGGTGATCCCGCTCTACTACGACTTCCAGGACGTGCACCTGTCGGGGTCCTACTGGACGCTGATCCTGCCGCAGATCGGGCAGTCGATCTCCCTCGGGACGTTCTGGATGCGCGCCGTCTTCCTGACGACGCCGCGCTCGCTCGTCGAGGCGGCGCGGATCGACGGGGCCGGGAGCATCCGGGTGCTGCGGAGCGTGCTCTTCCCGCAGGTCAGGCCGGCGATGTTGACGCTGTGCGTCCTCGTCTTCATGTACACGTGGAACGAGTTCCTGCTCGCGCTCGTGATGCTGCAGGGGTCGAACAACACGACGGCGCCGCTCGGCCTCAGCTACTTCGCAGGCGCGACGCGTGCCGGCGATCCGACGAAGGTCGCCGCGGCCGCCGTGCTCGTCGCGCTCCCGATCCTCGTCATGTACCTGCTCCTGCAGCGGCACTTCGTCCGCGGCGTGCTCGCCGGCGCGCTGAAGGGGTAGCGCCCTACCAGGCCGTCGGCGGCGGCTGCGCCGACTCCGCGTCGACGATCACGTGGACGTCGGGGTGCTCCGTCGCGAGCGTCACCGGGTAGTCGACCGTCGGCTCGGAGAAGAGCAGGATCCGCAGGATCGTCTGCTTCCACGGGCCGCCGTCGGTGTAGAGGCGGATCCGGCGGGCGGACAGGAGATCCTTCATACCGAGCGTCACCGCCATCGGCGGGATGCCGGCGACGTTGCCGCCGAGCGCCCGCTGCGCGTGCGCGATGATCGTGTCGACCGCGAGCGGCGCGATCCGCGTCTCGCCCTCGCGCAGCATCTCGAGCGAGACGGGGCTCCACCGCGTGGCCGGCGGCTCGTTGAACGCGAGGTGCCCCTGGAAGCCGAAGCCGCCGTACGTCGTCGCGATCGTCCGCGCCCGAACCGCGCTCGACGCGGCGTCGAGGTCGAGGACCGACGGGAACATCACGTTCTCGGGCGCCGGGCGCAGCTGCGGGTCGAGCAGCTCGAGGAAGTGCCGGTGGAAGTACGCCTCGAGGTCGAACGGGTGGCCCCACGGGAGCGGGCGCCCCTGCCAGTCGAGCCACTGGTCCATCCCGAAGTACGTGACGTGGGCGAGCGAGAGCCGGGCCTCGCCGATCATCCGCGCGAGCAGCGAGTAGTGCGCCTTCGGCCCGAGCGGGACGATCACGGCGAGCTCCTCGCCGCGCTCGGCGGCGCCGGCGATCTCGTCGAACATCTCCTGCGCGAAATGCCGGTAGAGGTCGTCCTTCGTGGGGCAGATCGTCAGCGGCACGCGCGCGCGCGCCGCGAGCTCGTCCACCGGGACCGCGAGCCACTCGGCGAGCCGAGCGGGGTCGGCCGGACGGGAGAGACTTCCTTCGGAGATGCGATTAAAGTAGCCGCAGATGTCGATGCCGGTCAAGACGCGTCCGCGCAGCGCCGGCCCTCGCCGCGCCGTCGTCCGCGTCTTCGACGCGCTCTGCGCGGAGGCGCCGGCGACGCGGGTCGGCCTCGCCCACGCGCTCGGCGCGAGCGCGTCCACGATCACCGCCGCCGTCCACCGGCTGCAGGATCTCGGAGTGGTCGCCGACACGGGCACGGCGCCGTCGACGGGTGGGCGCCGCGCGACGTTCGTCGACTTCGCGCCGTCGCTCGGCTGCGTCCTCGCGGTGGACATCGGCGCGATCAACGTGCGGATCGCGGCCGCCGACGTCGGGGGCCGCATCGCCGCGCGGCGGAGCTACGCGACGCGCGAGGTGGCGGGCGGGCGCCGGCTCCGCCGCGCCGTGGCGGCTGCGCTCGACGAACTCGCGGACGCGGCGGACGGGCCGGTGCTGGCGGTCGCGGTCGCGGTGCCGGCGATCGTCGACCCGCGGACGGGGCGAGCGACACTGTCGACGGTGCCGGGATGGCCGGAAGGCGAGCCGGCGCGCTGGGTCGAGCACTACGGCGCGCCGGTGCTCGTCGAGAACGAGGCGAACCTGGCCGCGGTCGGCGAGGCCGCGCGCGGCAGCGGCCGCGGCGCGCGCAGCGTGCTGTTCGTCGCGGTCGGCGCCGGCGTCGGCGCCGGCCTCGTGGTGAACGGCTCGCTCTACCGCGGCTCCACCGGCGCGGGCGGCGAGATCGGCTTCCTCGTCCGCTGCGGCCTCGACTCGCAGACCCGCCTCGAGGACGCGGCAGCCGCGCCGGCGATCGCGCGGCGCTACCGCGAGCTCTCGGGCGCGGGCGACGTCGACGCCGAGGTCGTGTTCGAGCGCGCGGCCGCGGGAGACGAGCGCGCGCGGGCGGTGCTGGCGGAGACGGTGCGCGAGCTCGCGATCGGGATCGCGAACGCCGTCCTCGTCGTCGACCCGGAGGTCGTCGTCGTGGGCGGCGGGCTCGGAGCCGCCGGCCCGGCGCTGATCGACCCGCTGCGCGAGGAGATCCGGCCGCTCGTCCCGCACATGCCCCGCGTCGTCGGCGCCGAGCTCGGCCCCGAGGCCGCGCTCGTCGGCTGCGCCGTGTGGGCCGCCCGCGACACGCAGCAACGGCTCCGCGCACGCCTCCTGCGGGAGGCGCGCACCTGATGGCCGAGATCGTCCTCGACCGCGTCACGAAGGAGTACCCGGGCGGCGTCGTCGCCGTCGACGAGGTCTCGCTCGAGATCGGCGACGGGGAGTTCATGGTCCTCGTCGGGCCGTCCGGGTGCGGCAAGTCGACCCTCCTGCGCATGATCGCCGGGCTCGAGGAGATCACCGAGGGTGACGTCTCGATCGGCGGGCGCGTCGTCACCACGGTGCCGCCGAAGTCGCGCGACATCGCGATGGTGTTCCAGAACTACGCGCTCTACCCGCAGATGACGGTGGCGCAGAACCTCGCGTTCGGCCTGCGGCTCCGCAAGCTGCCGAAGAGCGACGTCGACGCGCGCGTGGCGACGGTGGCACGCACGCTCGGCCTCAGCGAGCTGCTCGAGCGGAAGCCCGCGGCCCTCTCGGGCGGCCAGCGCCAGCGCGTCGCGATGGGCCGCGCGATCGTCCGCGAGCCGAAGGCCTTCCTTATGGACGAGCCGCTCTCGAACCTCGACGCGAAGCTGCGGGTGCAGATGCGCGGCGAGCTCGCGCGCCTCCACGCCAGGCTCGCGACGACGACCGTCTACGTGACGCACGACCAGGTCGAGGCGATGACGCTCGGCGAGCGCGTCGCGGTGATGCGGGCGGGCGTCCTGCAGCAGGTCGACACGCCGCAGGAGCTCTTCCGGCGGCCGCGCAACCTCTTCGTGGCCGCGTTCATGGGATCGCCGTCGATGAACCTGGTGCATGCCGACGTCGGCGACGGCGCGGTCGCGTTCGGCGGCCACCTCGTCCCGCTGGCCGAGGAGCACCGCGGCAGCGTGTCCGGCCAGGTCATCCTCGGGATCCGGCCATCGGACTTCGAGGACGCGGCCTTCGCGCGCGACTCCGAGCTGCCCGAGATCGAGATCACCGTCGACGTCGTCGAGGAGCTCGGCACCGAGGCGCACCTGATCTTCGGGGTCGCTGCGCCGCCCGTCGTCTCGGACGCCGTCGCCGAGGCGGTCGAGAGCGACGAGGTCGAGACGCCCCTGCTCGTCGCCGACGAGGGGGATGCCGCCCGCTCGAGCTTCACGGCGCAGGTCGACGCGGCGACCGGCGCCAGGCCCGGGACGACGATGCGCCTCACCGTGGACAACCGCGCCTTCCACTTCTTCGACGCCGACACCGGCGAGCGCCTCGTCAGGTAGGAGATGCGCGTCGACGACCTCGACACGCCGTTCCTCACCGCGGATCTCGACGCAGTCGAGCGCAACGTCGAGCGGATGCAGCGGTACTGCGACGACCACGGGCTCGCGCTCCGGCCGCACGTGAAGACGCACAAGCTGCCGCGGCTCGCGCGCCTGCAGGTCGACGCCGGGGCGTGCGGGATCACCTGCCAGAAGATCGGCGAGGCCGAGGTCTTCGCCGACGCGGGCTTCGACGACATCCTCATCAGCTTCCCGATCGTCGGCCCGCAGAAGGTCGTGCGTCTGGAGGAGCTCGCGCAACGTGTGCGGCTGACGGTCGCGATCGACTCGGTGGAGGCCGCAGACGCGGCCGCGGCCGCCGGCGTCGACGTGCTCGTCGAGTGCGACACGGGCGGCGGGCGCACCGGCGTGCAGACGCCCGAGGACGCGGCGGCGCTCGGCGCGAACACCCGGCGCTTCCGCGGCTTCATGACGTACCCGTTCCCGGCCGGCGCGGACGCATTCCTGCGGCGCGCCGTCGGCCTCGCGCGCGGAGCCGACTGGGTGAGCGTCGGCGGCACGCCGACGGCCTTCGCCGCGCACGAGGGGGGCGTGGCGACGGAGCTGCGGGTCGGGACGTACGTCTACGGCGACCGGGCGTGTCTCGCGAACGGCACCGTCGCTGTCGACGACTGCGCCCTTCGCGTCGTCGCCACGGTCGTGAGCACGCCGACGCCCATGCGCGCGATCCTCGACGCGGGGTCGAAGACGCTCACCTCCGACATGGCCGCCGGCGCGACCGGGTACGGGCTCCTCGTCGAGCACCCGGAGGCCGAGATCGTCCAGCTGAACGAGGAGCACGCGATCGTCGACGTGTCGGGCTGCGCCGAGCGCCCGCGCGTGGGCGACCGGGTCTCGGTGATCCCGAACCACGCGTGCGGCGCCACGAACCTCCACGACGTGGTCGCGCTCCACCGGTCGGGCGACGCCGTCGAGGTGGTCCCGGTCGCCGCGCGCGGGACGATCCGCTAGGCCCGGCGCCGCACGAAGACGTTCTCGACGGCGACGCCGAGCCCGAGCGCGAGGGCGCCCGTGAGCACCGCCGCGTCGCCGAGGTTCGAGACCTCGACCTGCGGAGGGAACGGGAGCCACGAGGCGAGCAGCGCGCGGATCGGCTCGAGCAGGAGGTCGCCCTGGGTGCCGATGCCGCCGCCGAGGACGACGAGCGGCACGTCCGCCACCGCGGCGACCGGTGCGATGTGCAGCGCGATCCGGCGCGCCTCCTCTGCGACGACCGCCCGCGCGGTCGGATCGCCGGTCCTCGCCGCCGCGAAGACCGCCCGCGCGTCGAACGGCGGCGCGAGCACCGTCTGCTCGCCGGCCGAGAGACGGGCGGCGAGCGCCGACAGGGCGGAGGCGCACGGGTCGATCTCGTCGCCGAGCCCCGGCAGGACGAGGTCGACCTCGCCGGCGGCGCCGTTCCGGCCACGGTGGATCTCGCCGCGGAGGACGATGCCCGCTCCGAGACCGGTCCCGATCGACAGGAACGCGAAGTCGTCGACGCCCCGCGCCGTGCCGCGCCAGCGCTCGCCGAGCGCCGCGAGGTTGATGTCGTTGTCGAGGGTCACCGGGAGCGCGAGGCGCTCCTCGAGCTCGCCGCGGAACGCGCGGCCGTCGAGCGTCGAGAAGTGCGTCAGGTGGATGACGCCCGTCGCCGCGTCGACGACGCCTGGGACGCCGACGACGGCGCCGTCGACGACGTCCGACGGCAGGCGGGTCGCCGCGATCAGCGCATCGCGAAGGCGCACGATCGACTCGAGCAGCCGCTCCGGGTCGGCGGAGGCGACCTCGACGTCCTGCCGCGCGCGGATCTCGCCCCGGAGGTCGCAGATCGCCCCGCGCAGGAACCGCGCGCCCAGGTCGAGCCCGAGGACGAGCCCCGCCTCCGGGACGACGTCGAAGTACACGGCCCCGTACGTCGGGCGCCCGCGGTCGGGCTCGACCTCCCGGACGAGGCCCGCCTCGAGCAGCGACTGGAGGGCGAGCGACACCGTCGGCTTCGAGATCCCGGCGCGCCTCGAGATCTCGGCACGCGAGATCGGCGCGCCCGTCCGGATCGTCTCGATCACGGTGCGCTCGTTCAGGTCCTTGAGCAGAGGCGGGAGGGCGGCTTTCGTCATCTGGTCAGAAAACCTTACAAAACCTCGTGAATCCGCGCCACTTGACGGGCGGTGAGTCCGGGTCGTACAGTCCGTCTCGTAAAGATCACTAACAGGTTGGGCGGCGACGCCCGACTGGAGGAGGCGGAGTGATGAGACGCGTGGCAGCGGCGGTCGTGCTGCTCGGAGCGCTCGCGGCGGCTGCGAGCGTCGCGACGGCGACACCGGCGCGGACGGGCGGCACCAAGGCGACGACGCTGACGGTGTGGGTCGGCTGGGGCGCCCGCGAGCTCTCCGAGTTCAAGAAGGTCGTCAAGGAGTACGACGACGCGCACGCGAACGTCCAGGTGAAGGTCGTCGGCAACATCAACGACGACAAGATCATCGCCGCGCTCCGGGCCGGCAACGGACCCGACGTCGTCAGCTCGTTCGACTCGCAGAACGTCGGCATCTTCTGCTCGTCCGGCGGCTGGATCGACCTCGGCCCGTACCTGAAGCGGGACAAGATCGACCCGAACGTGTTCCCGGCGGCTGCGCGGTACTACACGCAGTTCAAGGGGACGCGCTGTGCGCTGCCGCTGCTCGCCGACGTGTACGGCTTCTACTACAACAAGAAGCTCCTGAAGGAAGCCGGCATCACGAAGGTCCCGACGACGCTCGCCGAGCTCACGGCCGACGCGAAGAAGCTCACGAAGCGGAACGCGGACGGCTCGCTGAAGGTGGTGGGCTACGACCCCTACATGGGCTTCTACCAGAACACGATCGGCTCCTACCAGCCGATCTTCGGGGGCCACTACTTCGACGGCCACGGCAACTCGTCGCTCGCCGGCGACCCGAGCTGGGCGAGCTTCCTCCGCTGGCAGAAGAGCCTCATCGACTTCTACGGCTACCGGAACCTCGTCAAGTGGCAGACCGGCGCCGGCGACGAGTTCTCGGCGTCGCACGCGTTCGAGACGGGCAAGCTGGCGATGATGATGGACGGCGAGTGGCGCGTCGCGTTCATCGGGGCCGAGCACCCGGAGCTCTCCTACGGGACGGCGCCGATGCCCGCGGCGAAGCCGTCGCTCTACGGCTCCGGGTACATCAACGGAACGATCATCGGGATCCCCAAGAACGGGAAGAACCACGACCTCGCGTGGGACCTCGTCAGATACCTGACGACGAACGACCACGCGCTCGCGACGTTCTCGAACGGGATCAGGAACGTCCCGTCGACCGTCAGCTCGACGCACTCGAAGGAGCTGAAGCCCGACGCGAACTTCGCGACGTTCACGAGGATCTTCACGAACCCGAAGTCGCAGACGGTGCCGATCACCGCAGCGGGCGCGTCGCTCCTCGACACGTTCCAGAGCTTCATCGCGAAGTGGCAGGCGGGGAACGTGAAGGACCTGGTCGGCGGCCTCGGCGGCGTCGACAAGCAGATCGACGCCAAGCTCAAGCAGGCAGGCGGAGGCGGCGGAGCCCCGTGAGCGCGCCGTCGGCAGCCGGGGCGGCTCGCGCCCCGGCCTCGCCGGCGGTCGCGCGCCGCCGCGCGAAGCAGCGTGCGGTGTGGCGCCGCCGTGCGACGGTGACGCTCTTCCTCTCGCCCTGGCTCATCGGCTTCTCCGTGTTCTTCGGCTACCCGCTCGTGATGAGCGGCTACCTCTCCTTCTTCCACTACGACCTGCTCAACCCGCCGCGGTGGGTCGGCCTCGGCAACTACCGCTACCTCTTCCACGGCGACCCGGACATCTGGCCCTCGGTGAAGAACACGCTCTGGCTCATCGTGTTCATGGTCCCGCTTCAGGTCGCGTTCGCGTGGGGCGTCGCGCTCACGCTCTCGCGGGCGCGGCTGGGCGTCGGGCTCTTCCGCACCGTGTTCTACCTGCCGTCGCTCGTGCCCCCGGTCGCCGCGACGCTCGCCTTCGTCTACGTCTTCAATCCCGCGACGGGGCCCGTGAACACGATCCTCGGCAAGCTCGGGATCGACGGCCCGCTGTGGTTCAACGACCCGCACTGGGCGAAGCCGTCGCTCGTGCTGCTCGCCCTCTGGGGGATCGGCAACACGATGATCATCTTCCTCGCGGCCATCCTCGACGTGCCGAGGCACCTCGACGAGTCGGCGCAGCTCGACGGCGCCGGGTTCGTGCAGCGGATCCGGTACGTGATGCTGCCGACGATCAGCCCCGTCATCCTCTTCTCGGTCGTCCTCGGCGTGATCCAGGCGCTGCAGTACTTCACCGAGGCCTACGTGGCCGGGAACGTCGCGGCGGGACAGGCGTCGCAGGCGGGCTCGGTGAGCACGCTGGAGCTCGGGTATCCGGAGGGCTCCACGCTCTTCTATCCCGTCCTCCTCTACTACCACGGCTTCCGGTTCTTCGACATGGGCTACGCGTCGGCGATGGCGATGCTGCTGCTCGCGGTCGCATTCCTGATCACGCTCGTGATCATCCGGAACTCGCGCCGCTGGGTGCACTACGCGGGAGCCGCGCGGTGAACGCCGTCGCCGAGCCGGTCGGGCGCAGGCGGCTGCCCGCCGACGTCCGCAGGCGCCGCTTCCTCGTGGGCGTGGCGCAGCACAGCCTGCTGATCGCGATCGCGGCGGCGTTCGTCCTGCCGGTCGTCTTCGTGTTCCTCACGGCTGTGATGACCGACCACCAGGCGCTCTCGACCAAGCTGTGGCCACAGCCGTTCCGGTGGGAGAACTACATCGACGTGTTCCGCAGCTCGCCGCTCTGGCGCTGGACGCTGAACTCCTTCGTGTACTCGTCGCTCGCCACGATCGGCCTCCTGCTCTCGAGCATCCCCGTGGCGTACGCGTTCGCACGGCTCCGCTGGCGCGGCCGCGACTCGATGTTCCTCGTCGTGCTGGTCGCGCTGATGCTGCCGCCGCAGGTGACGGTCGTGCCGCTCTACGTGATGTGGGCGAAGCTCCACCTGGTCGGCACGCTCTGGCCGCTGATCCTCCCGAACTTCTTCGGCGACGCGTTCACCATCTTCCTGCTGCGCCAGTTCTTCCTGACGATCCCCGAGGAGTACATCGACGCGGCGCGGGTCGACGGCTGCGGCGAGCTCCGCATCCTGACGACCGTCGTGTGCCGCCTCGCGAAGCCCGCGATCGCCGCCGTCGCGCTCTTCTCCGTGCTCTACACGTGGAACGACTTCTTCCTGCCGCTCCTCTACGTCGGCGAGAACCCCAACAACTGGGTCGCGTCGATCGGGCTCGCCCAGTTCCGCAACCTCCACCAGGTGCAGTGGCCGCTGACGATGGCGGCGACGCTGCTCGTGATGGCGCCCGTGATCGTGCTCTTCTTCCTCGCGCAGCGTGCCTTCGTCGAGGGCGTCACGCTGACCGGGGTGAAGGGATGAAGGTCGCCGTCGTCGGCGCAGGCTCGACCTACACGCCGGAGCTCGTCTCGGGGCTCTCGGAGCTCCCGGTCGACGAGCTCGCCCTCCACGACGTCGACGGCGAGCGGCTCGACGTGGTCGGCGCGCTCGCCGAGAGGATGCTCGGGCGGGTCGGGTTCACGGGCGAGCTCGTCCGCACGACCGACCTCGACCGCGCGCTCGACGGCGCCTCCTTCGTCCTCGTCCAGATCCGCGTCGGCGGCCAGGCGGCGCGCCTGACCGACGAGACGCTCCCGCTCGCGTGCGGGTGCATCGGCCAGGAGACGACGGGCGCCGGCGGCCTCGCGAAGGCGCTGCGCACGGTGCCGGTCGTCCTCGAGATCGCGGAGCGCGTCGCCGAGCGCGCCGCCGCCGGTGCGTGGATCGTCGACTTCACGAACCCCGTCGGCATCGTCACCCGCGCGCTGCTCGACGCGGGGCACCGCGCCGTGGGGCTCTGCAACGTCGCGATCGGCTTCCAGCGGCTGATCTCCCGCATGCTGGACGTCGCGCCCGACCGGGTCGTCGTCGACCACGTCGGCCTCAACCACCTGACCTGGGTGCGCGCGGTGCACGTCGACGGGCGCGACGTCCTGCCCGGGCTCCTCGCGGAGCGCGTCGACGAGCTGGCGGAGTTCGCGAACAACCCGCCGCGACTGATCGAGGAGCTCGGCGTCGTGCCGTCGCCGTACCTCCATTACTTCTACGCCCACGACGAGGTGCTGGAACGGCAGCTGGCGGGCGAGACGCCGCGCGCCGAGGTCGTCGCGGGGATCGAGCGGCAGCTCCTCGAGCTGTACCGGGACCCCGCGCTCGACCGCAAGCCGGAGCTCCTCGAGCAGCGCGGCGGTGCGTTCTACAGCGAGGCGGCGGTGGGGCTCGTGGCGGCGCTCTCCGGGGTGCGCGACGGCGTGCACGTCGTCGACACACGGAACGGGGTCGTCGTGCCCGGGCTCCAGCTCGACGACGTCGTCGAGCTGCCGGCGCACGTCTCGCCGGCCGGTCCCGAGCCGCTCCCGCAGCGGCCGCTCGCGCCGGAGCTGCTCGGGCTCGTGCAGCACGTCGCCGCCTACGAGCGGCTCGCCGCTCGCGCAGCAGCGGCGCGCGACCTCGAGTCGGCGCGCAAGGCGCTGCTCGCGCATCCGCTCGTCGGGCAGCTCGCGATGGTCGACGGGCTCACCGAGGCGATGCTCGCGGAGGCCGTCCGGTGAGCGAGCTCGTGGTCGCCGTCGACGGCGGCAACTCGAAGACCGACCTCGCGCTCGTGGGCCGCGACGGCGGAGTCCTCGCGCTCGTCCGGGGGCCGCTCAGCTCGCCGCACCACATCGGGATCGAGGGCAGCGTCGAGGTGCTGCAGGGGCTCTTCGCCGAAGCGGTCTCGGAGGCCGGGCTCGTGAGGCGGAACGGCCCCGTCGCGGCGGCGGGACAGCTCTGCATGGCCGGAATCGACTTCCCCGCGGAGCAGCGCGAGCTGCAGCGGCGGGTCGACGCGCTCGAGTGGGCGACGAGGGCGGTCGTCGCGAACGACACGTACGCCGTCCTGTGGGCGGGCACGCCGCACGGATGGGGCGTCGGCCTCGTCTGCGGCGCGGGCATCAACTGCGTCGCGGTCGCGCCGGACGGGCGCGAGGTGCGGTTCCCCGCGCTCGGCGAGATCACCGGCGACTGGGGCGGCGGCAGCGACGTCGGCGCCGCCGCGCTCTGGTCGGCGGCGAGGAGCGCCGACGGCCGCGGCCCGAAGACGACGCTCGAGCAGTCGGTCCCGGCGCACTTCGGCCTCGCGACGCCGGACGAGGTCGCGGAGGCGATCCATCTCGGCCGTGTGCCGCAGCGGCGCCTGCTCGAGCTGTCGCCGCTCGTCTTTCTCGAGGCGAAGCGGGACGACGTCGCGCGCACGATCGTGCTCCGTCTCCTCGACGAGATCGCGGCGTTCGTGCGTGCGTCGCTGACGCGGCTCACCCTGACGCACAGGGAGGTCGACGTCGCGATCGGCGGAGGAGTGACGCGCAGCTTCGACGAAGCGACGCTCTCCGAGCTCGGCGAGCGGCTCCGCGAGGTGGCGCCGCACGTCCGGCTCCACACGACGCAGGCGCCGCCGGTGCTCGGCGCGGCGCTGTCGGCGCTCGGCGCGATCGGCGCCGACGGTGAGGCCCGCGCCCGCGTCCGGCGCGAGCTCGAGACGACCTGGAGGAGAGATGGCTGACGTTCGGTTCGAGGACGCGACGCGCGTCTATCCCGGCAACTCGACGCCGGCCGTCGACGCGCTGAACCTGCACGTCGAGGACGGCGAGTTCATGGTGCTCGTCGGCCCCTCGGGCTCGGGGAAGACGACGGCGCTGCGCATGCTCGCGGGGCTCGAGGAAGTCGACGAAGGCGCCGTCTACATCGGCGAGACGGACGTCACGTTCGTCCCCCCGAAGAAGCGCGACATCTCGATGGTCTTCCAGAACTACGCGCTGTACCCGTACCTGACGGTCGCCGCGAACATCGGGTTCCCGTTGAAGATCGCGCGCGTCCCGAAGGGAGAGCGGGACCGCCGCGTGCGCGAGGTGGCGGAGCTCCTCGGGCTCGAGGAGTACCTCGAGCGCAAGCCGAGCCAGCTCTCCGGCGGCCAGCGCCAGCGTGTCGCGATGGGCCGCGCGATCGTCCGGATCCCGAAGGTCTTCCTCATGGACGAGCCGCTCTCCAACCTCGACGCGAAGCTGCGCGTGCAGATGCGCGCCGACATCGCGGCGCTCCAGGCCGATCTCGCGATCACGACCGTGTACGTCACGCACGACCAGTCGGAGGCGATGACGCTCGGGCACCGCGTCGCCGTCCTGAAGGACGCGAAGCTGCAGCAGTGCGACACGCCGCGCACGCTCTACGAGCGTCCAGCGAACACGTTCGTTGCCGGCTTCATCGGGTCTCCTGCGATGAACCTCTGCACGATGCCGCTCACGAACGGCACGGTCTCGCTCGGCGGCGTCAGGATCCCGGTGCCGGCGGGCGCGGCGGGCGGCGAGGTCGTCGTCGGGCTCCGGCCGGAGTCGCTCGACCTCGCACCGGACGGGCTGGCGGCCGAGGTCCAGGTCGTGGAGGAAGTGGGCGCCGACGCGTACGTCTTCTGCGTCGCCGAGGTCGCGGGCCGCACGACGAAGCTCGTGGCGCGGGGCGAGGTACGGCGTGCGCCGGCACGCGGTGAGCGCGTCTCGCTGCGCCCGCGCGCCGACGAGGCGCACGTGTTCCGCGCCGACACGGGTGAGAGGATGCCGGCATGACCTTCGAGGCGATCCAGCCGGACGGCGTCGGCATCCCGAGCTCGCCCTACTCGCCCGTGGTCGTGAGCGGCGACCTCGTCTACACCGCCGGGCAGGTCGGCACCGACGCGTCGGGAGCCCCGGCCGACGGGATCGAGGCGCAGACGCGCCAGGCGCTCGAGAACCTCCGCCTCTGCCTCGAAGCGGCGGGAGCCGGGCTCGGCGACGTGCTGAAGGTGACGGCGTACCTCACCGACATGGCGAGCTTCGCCGCGTACAACGAGGTGTACCGCGAGGTCTTCGACCCGCCGTACCCCGCGCGGACGACGGTGGGCGCGATGCTCGCGCCGGGCCTGCTCGTGGAGATCGAGGCCGTCGCCCGCCGCGCGCGCTGACCGCGTTCACGCGCACCACTCGGCGGCGACGCTCGCGACCACGTCTCGAACGCGCTCCAGCGAGTCGACGTCGACCCACTCGACGTGCGCGTGCGCGCCTTCGCCCACCGGCCCGAAGAGGACGGTCGGGATCCCTGCGGCGGCGATCAGCGCGGCGTCGGTCCAGAAGCGCGCGCCGACGACGCGGTCGACGCGGGCGTGCCGCGTGACGATGGAGACGAACGCGTCGTCCACAGGCGCGTCGAGCGGTTCGCGGCTCGCGACGATGCGGACCTCGGCACCGCCGGCGAGCGACCGAAGCTCGGCCTCGACCTGCTCGAGCGTCTCGCCGGGCATGGTCCGGCGCTCGCCCGTCAGGACGCAGCTCGCCGGGAAGCTCGAGAGCTCCTGGCCGCCCGCGATCAGCGACGCGTGCAGCGAGGCCGGCCCCGCGAGCGGATGCGCGGCTCCGGCCTGCAGGCGGGCGTCGAGCTCCGCGAGCGACGTCAGGATCGGGCCCATCCGGGCGATCGCGTCGACGCCGAGGTCGGGCCGCGAGCCGTGCGCGGCGACGCCCGCCGTCTCGATCTCGAACCCGACGAACCCGCGGTGCGCGACCGCGACCTCGAGCTCCGTCGGCTCCACGACGATCGCGGCGTCGGCGTGGACGCGTTCGAGCACCGCCTCCGTCCCGATCGACGCGAGCTCCTCGTCGGCGACCGCCGTTACGACGACGTCGCCGCGCAGGCCGGTGAGGCCGGCCGCGGCTGCGAGCATCGCGGCGAGCGCGCCCTTCATGTCGTACGCGCCGCGACCGTAGAGCCGCCTGCCCTCGGGCCGTGCGTCGAAGGGCGCGTCCATCCCGGAGACGCCCACGGTGTCGAGGTGCGCGTTCAGGAGCAGCGACCGGCCGCCGCCCGACCCGCGGCGGTGCGCGATCACACTGGGCCGCTCGCCGCCGACGACCTCGACGGTGAAGGCGTTCCGCTCGCACCAGTCGGCGACGAACCGCGCGATCTCGGCCTCCCCCGCGCCCCCGGGGACGAGCGCCGGGTTGACCGAATCGATCCGGACGAGCTGCGCGGCGAGCTCCGCGACGTCGGTCACGCCGCGAGCCTAGCGACCGAGCAGCGCGACGACCGACGCGATCCGCTCGCCGCGGGTCGTCAGCCGGTACTCGCTCCGCGGCGGCCGCCCCTCGACGACGACGCGCTGCAGCAGCCCCGCCTCCTCGAGCTCGTTCAGCCGTGCCGTCAGCGTCGCCGGCGCGACGGGGCGAAGCGCCTGCACGAACTCGTTGAACCGTGTCGCGCCCTCGTACGAGGCCCAGATGACGGAGATGGAGAACCGGCGCTCGAGGAGGTTCGCGACGCGGCGAACCTCCTCGGGCATCGGGGTGCAGCTACGACAGCGCATGCGAGGCGGCCGGCTCGAGCGCCAGCTCGAGCACCTCGTCGAGCGTCATCACGGGGTGGAACCGCATCTCACCCTTGACGTCCTCGGGCACGTCGTCGAGATCGGCGCGGTTGCGCTCCGGCAGGACCACGTCGGTGAGGCCGGCCGCGTGCGCAGCCAGCACCTTCTGCTTCAGGCCGCCGATCGGCAGGACCCGTCCCTGCAGCGTCACCTCGCCCGTCATGCCGACGGTGTGCTTCACGGGCCGTCCCGTGAGGAGCGACGCGAGGGCCGTCGACATCGTGACGCCGGCGGAGGGGCCGTCCTTCGGGATCGCCCCGGCCGGGACGTGCACGTGGAACGAGCGATCCTCGAACGCGTCCTCGTCGATCCCGAGCTGCGCGGCGTGCGAGCGGACGTACGTCAGCGCGATGCGCGCCGACTCCTTCATCACGTCGCCGAGCTGGCCGGTCAGCACGAGCCCGTCCTTGCCTTTCATCGCGCTCGCCTCGACGAACAGCACGTCCCCGCCGGTGCCCGTCACCGCGAGGCCGGTCGCGACACCCGGCACCGCCGTGCGCTCCGCCGACTCCTGGTAGAACCGGCGGCGGCCGAGAGCCGACCGCACGAGGTCGAGATCGACGGCGACCGGCGCCTCCACCGAGCCGGAGACGATGCTGGTCGCGATCTTCCGCAGCAGCTTCCCGAGCTCGCGCTCGAGCTGCCTGACGCCGGCCTCCCGCGTGTAGTCGGACACGACCGTCTCGAGCAGCGGGTCGCCGATCGTCACCTCGTCCTCCCGCAGCCCGTTCCGCTCCCGCTGCCGCGGCCACAGGTAGCCGCGCGCGATCGAGACCTTCTCGTCGACCGTGTAGCCGTCGAACGGGATGACCTCCATGCGGTCGAGGAGCGGCCCCGGGATCGTGTCGGCGACGTTGGCCGTCGCGATGAACACGACGTCCGAAAGGTCGAGCTCGACGTCCAGGTAGTGGTCGCGGAACGAGTGGTTCTGCGCGGGGTCGAGCACCTCGAGGAGCGCCGCCGAGGGGTCGCCGCGCCAGTCGGCGCCGACCTTGTCGACCTCGTCGAGCAGGATCACGGGGTTCATCGTCCCGGCGTCGCGCAGCGCACGGACGAGCCGCCCCGGCAGCGCACCGATGTAGGTCCGCCGGTGCCCGCGGATCTCCGCCTCGTCCCGCACCCCGCCGAGCGACATGCGCACGAACTCGCGGTTGAGCGCCCGGGCGATCGACTCGCCGATCGAGGTCTTGCCCGTCCCGGGCGGCCCGATCAGGGTCAGGATCGCGCCCGACCGCTTGTCGGCCTCGATCCCGCGGTCCTCACGCAGCTTCCGCACGGCGAGGTACTCGACCACGCGCTCCTTCACGTCCTTGAGCCCTGCGTGGTCCGCGTCGAGCACCTCTCGCGCGTACGCGGGGTCGAGGCGCTCCTCGGAGCGAACGCCCCAGGGCACGTCGAGGAGCCAGTCGAGGTACGTGCGGATCATCTGCGACTCCCCGCTCTGGTCGCCCATGCGCTCGAGCCGCGCGACCTCGCGCTCGGCCTGCTCGCGCACGGCGTCGGGCATCGAGCTCTCGCCGATGCGCGTGCGGTAGTCGTCGGCAGCGGACGCGTCGTCCTCACCGAGCTCCTTGCGGATGGAGTCCATCTGCCGCCGCAGGATGTACTCGCGCTGCTGCTTCTGCGCACCCGACTCGACGTCGTCGCGGATGCGGCGCCTCACCTGCAGCTCGGTGAGCCGCTCCCGCTGGAGCCTCAGCGCGAGATGCAGACGCTCGACGACGTCGACCGCCTCGAGCAGCTCGACCTTCTCGGAGAAGCCGACGTCGGGCGCGTAGCCGGTCGTGTCGGCGAGCGCACCGGCCTCCGTGATCGCGCGCACGAAGTCGCTGACGCGCGGATCGGCCTCACGGAGCTCGAGGATCTCCTCCACCACCGCGCGATACTCGCGCTCGAGCTCCGCCGTCTGGACGCGCGGCGGATTCTCGTCGGGCCGCTCCTCGACCTCGACGCGGAGGCGCCCGTCGGGGCCGGTGCGGGCCGCGCCCGCGACGCCGCGGTGCACGCCGTTCAGCGTCACCGCCTGGCCGCCGCCGGGCAGCCGGATGGAGCCGGTCACGTCGGCGACCGTCCCGACGCGCGCGTAGGCGCCGTCGTGCACCGGCACGAGCAGCACCCGTTCGGCGCCGCCGGTGTCGACGGCGAGCGTGACCGTCATGCTCGGGAACACGACGGTGTCCTCGAGCGGGATCAGCAGCAACTCGGACAAGGTTCAGCCTTTCTTCGCTTCAATAGTTGTACCTACTACAACGGATGAAGCGTAGATCTATTCCCCGGGACGGAGGAGGACGAGGCGGTCGCGGTGGACCACCTCGGTGTCGCGCGGCCGCCCCGCGAGCGCCGCGGCGTCCACCGCCGCGACCCCGCGCGCGAGCGGCCGCCCGTCGCGGTCGCAGACGACGACGCCGTCCCCGGCGCGGAAGTCGGCGCTCCAGTCCAGCACGCCGACGGCGAGCAGGCTCGCGCCGCGGTCGCGCACGGCGGTGGCCGCGCCGTCGTCCACCCGGAGGTCCGCGGTCGTGCGCTTCCCGTAGCGCAGCCAGAGCTTGAAGGCGGATTCGCCCTCGGCGTGCGCGGGGAACCGCGTCCCCGCCGCCCGCCCCGCGAGCAGCTCCACGAGGTCGGCCGGGGCCGCGACGAACGTCTCGACGCCGCCTGCTGCGGCGAGCCTGGCAGCCGCGACCTTGCTCGCCGGCCCGCCGCGACCGAGCGGCGAGGCCGCGCCCAGCATCGCCTCGCTGACCGCTGCGCCGTCGGCGACGACCTCGCCGGCGCCGCCCTCGGGCGGTGCGGCGAGGATCCCGCCGACCGCGGTGAGCAGGACGAGCCGCCGCGCGCGCAGGAGCACGGCGGCCTGGGCGGCCAGGACGTCGTTGTCGCCGAAGCTGATCTCGTCGGTCGCAGTCGCGTCGTTCTCGTTGATCACGGGGACGGCGCCCGCGTCGAAGAGGGCGGTCAGGGCGTCCCGGACGTTGAGGTACGAGCGGCGCTCGGTCAGGTCGGACGCCGTGAGCAGCACCTGGGCGACGTGCAGCGCGTGGGGCGCGAACGCCGCCTGCCACAGCTGCTGCAGCTCGGCCTGGCCGAGCGCCGACGCCGCCTGCAGCTGCGCGAGCGCCGACGTGCGCCGGCGACCCCCGCCCTTGCGGCGGCCGAGCGCGATCGCGCCCGAGGAGACGACGGCGACCGGGTCGCGCTCGGCGACGCGCGCGGAGATCGCGGCGGCGACCGCGGCGAGCAGGTCGACGCGCGGCTCGCCGTCCTCGTGGGCGACGAGCGAGCTCCCGAGCTTGACGACCGTGGGCCGCCGCATCAGCGGCGCTGGGTGCCGTCGCCGACGACCCGCAGCTGCTTGAGCCACAGGTCGCGGTACGTCACCGGCCCGCGCGGGCCCGGCCCGAAGCCGACGTTGATGCCGGTCTCGGGCACGCCCATCAGCGCGAACCCGTCGGTGTACCTCGTCGGCGCGTGCCAGAACGCGGCGGTGCCGCGGTAGCGCCGGAAGAAGTCGGCGGCTGCGGGCTCGTCCTCGGCGACGATCGCCGCCGCGAGACCGGACGTCTCTGAGTTCGCGAGCCCACACGCCTCCTCGAGCGACTCGACGACGTCGACCGTCACCGAGCGCACCCGGTCGGCGTCGTTCGCCCATTCGTGGCCGAGCGGGACGTCGAGCGGGAGGACCTCTGCGGCCGCCGCCGCCCGGGCGGTGCCGTGGACCGCGATCCCGAGACCGGTCAGCTGCGCGACCAGACCGGGAACGCGATCGGCGACGCCGCGGTGGACGAGGAGCAGGTTGAGGCGGTTGCAGACGCCGAGGCGGTCGAGGCTCGCCGCGACGAGCGCCTCGGTCTTCGCCGGGTCCGCCGACACGTCGACGTAGAGCACACCGCCGCCCTCCGCGTGGGCGAGCGTCTGCACGCCGTGCGCCGCCGCGTGGCGCGCCAGCTCGGCGGTGACCGGACCGCTGCCGCGCAGGATGACGAGCGGCACGAGCTCGGGGAGGGAGGCGAGGGCGAGCGCGCCGGCACGGTCCTCGCCGCGCACGAGCCCGACGGCGGCGCCCGCGAGGCCCGCCTCCTCGAGCGCCGGGCGCACGACGCGGTCGACGATCGCGGTGACGGTGCGGAGCGCCGCCGACCCGGTTCGCAGCACGCACCCGTTGAGGCTCTTCAGGAGCTGCGTCGCGATGTCGAGCGCGACCCCGGGCCTGGCCTCGAAGTTCGCGCCGACGACGCCGATCGGGATGCGACGCGCCGTGACCCGCAGCCCGTTCCCGAGCGTCCACTCCTCGATGACCCGCTCGAGCGGAGGCAGCTCCGCGACCGCGGCGACCTGCCGCGCGAGGTCCTCGAGGCGGCCGTCGTCGAGACGGAGGCGGTCGAGCGACCCCTCGTCCAGCCGGCCGGCGGCCGCGTCGACGTCGAGCCGGTTCTCGCCGAGGACGACGTCGCGCTCACGCGGGAGGATCTCGGCCATCCGCGCGAGCGCCTCGGCCACCGCCTCGTCGGTGAGGAGCGGGAACGCGCGCGCCGCGGCGTCCGCCTCGGCGCGGACGAGGTCGAGCACGTCAGGCGGCGCGGCCGGGGCCGGCCGTCGCTGCACGCCGGACGCCCGCCGAGCGCACGACGTCGCCGATGACGACCAGCGCCGGCTGCGGGAGGTCGCGCGCCACGCGGGCGATCGTACCGAGCGTGCCGGTCCGCGTCTCGGCGTCCGGGAGCGAGAGCCGCGAGAGCACCGCGGCGGGCTCGTCGATCCTGCGTCCGGCGAGGATCAGCCGGTCGGCGATCTCGCCGAGCCGCTTCAGCCCCATGAAGATCACGAGCGTGCCCGGCGTGGCGGCGAGGCGGCGGTAGTCGAGCTCACCGCCGTCGGCGCTCGTGCCGGTGATCACCGTCAGCTCGCCCGCCACGTCCCGCGACGTGAGCGGGATGCCGGCGAGACCGGGAACCGCCGTGAGGGTCGAGACGCCGGGCACGACCTCGTACGGCACCGCGGCCGCCCGGAGCGCGTCGACCTCCTCGCCGCCGCGGCCGAAGACGAACGGGTCGCCGCCCTTCAGCCGGACGACGCGGCGGCCGCGCCGTCCGTGGCGCACGAGCAGCTCGTTCACCTGCGCCTGCGTGAGGCCGTCGCGCTCGATGAGCACCGCGTCACGTGCCTCCTGGACGACCTCGAGCGCGACGAGCCGGTCGTAGACGAGGATCTCCCCGGCCCGCACGAGCTCGAGGCCGCGCACGGTGATCAGCCCGGGATCGCCCGGCCCGGCGCCGACGATCGCGACCGTCACGACAGCGCTCCCTCGACGAGGCGCTGGAAGAAATCGCGCCGCTCCTCGTACGTGCCGAGCTCGCGCTTCGCCCACGGGCGCAGCTCGTGCAGCATGCGCGCGAGCTCGGCGTGGCGCGGGCTCAGCAGGTCGCGCACGTCGTCGCGGATCCGCTGCGCGAGCGCCGGCGACGCGCCGCCGGTCGAGACGCCGACGACGATCGGATCGCGGCGGACCACGGCGGGGAGGATGAAGCTGCAGAGGTCGGGATCGTCGGCCACGTTGCAGGGAACGTCGCAGTCGGCCGCCGCGGCGGAGACGTCGGCGTTCACGAGCCGGTCGTCGGTCGCCGCGACGACGAGGAACCGCCGCACGACGTCGGAGCGGCGGAACCGCCGCGAGACGACCCTGACCGGAAGCGACGCGAGCGCCTCGTCGACGTCGGGCGCCACGACCGTGACGTCCGCGTCGCAGGCGAGCAGGCCTTCAGCCTTCTCGAGCGCGACGCGGCCGCCGCCGACGACGAGGCACGACCTCCCGCACAGGTCGAGGCACACCATGTAGTGGCGCGACGGGCTCACGAGCCGACGCTCACGACGCGGGCTCCCACACCGTCGAGCCGCACCGACGCCTCGATGCCACCCGCCTCGATCGACAGGGTGTACGTGCCGGGCGCGACTGACGTGACGGAGACGCGGTCGAGCGGCCGCCCCGCGAGCGCTCCGAGCGCATCGCTCACCGCGCGGGCGCTGTCGCTGCGCGCGCGGCCGCGCGGCAGCGCACGCAGCGTCTTCACGGCCGCCTGCTCGCCGCCGGGGCCGTAGTACGCGCGGATGCGGCCGGTCTGCAGCCCGAGCTCGAGCACGTCCTCGAGGAGCTGCTCGGCGTCGCCGTCGACGGAGCCGTCCTCCGCCTGCGCGACGAGCTCCGCGAGCCGGCCGCGCATCGACTCGTCGCGCGCCATCGAGAGCACGGCCTGCGACTCGGCAAGCGCCACCTCGCGCGCCTCGCCGCCGAGCGGGATCATGCGTCCTCGCCGACGAGCGCCCTCAGCTCGTGCTCGAGCCCGCCCGTCTCGATCGCGCAGTGGATCCCGCACTCCTTCGGCGCGTTCGTCTCCCACCACCAGCGGCCGGCGCGGAGGTCCTCCCCGGCCGTCGTGGGGCGCGTGCAGGGCGCGCAGCCGATCGACGTGTAGCCCTTCGCGTACAGCGCGTTGACGGGGAGGTCGTGCTCGCGGACGTAGTCCCACACCTCGTCCTCGCTCCACTCCGCGAGCGGGTTCAGCTTGACGATCGCCCCGTGGTCGTGGTCGATCTCGACCTTCCGGATGTCGCTGCGCGTCGCCCACTGGTCGCGGCGAAGGCCGGTGATCCAGGCGTCGAGGCCGCCGAGGTACCGCTGCAGCGGCAGCACCTTGCGCACCTGGCAGCAGAGGAGCCGGCTCTCGACGCTCCGGCGGAACAGATTCGGGCCGTGCTTCCCCACCATCGAGCGGACGGTCTGTGCGTCGGGCGAGAGCAGGTCGAGGTCGAGCCCGGGATAGCGCTCACGCATCTGCTCGACGAGGTCGTACGTCTCCTGTGGCAGCCGTCCCGTGTCGACGCTGAACAGCGTGATGCGGGGGTCGATCGCGTAGGCCATGTGCAGCAGCACGGCGCCGTCGGCCTGGAACGCGGTCGAGATGGCGATCCGCGGCGAGAACCGCTCGATCGCCCATTCGATGAGCACCTCCGGCTCCTCCCCCTCGAACTGGACCGCGAGCTCCCCCGCCTCCAGGTCGTCAAGCAGCTCGACGTCCACCGGCGGCCTCCCTTCCCACGAGCTGCGCGAGCTCGCCGTCGGTCGTCCTGTCGCACCACGTGCGGAAGGTCTCGCCGTCGCCGCGCGCGGCGACCCACCCCGAGACGAGCGCGACGACGGCCTCGTCGAGCTCCTCGGTCGGCACGCGCCGGAACACCGGCCGCGCGATCGCGGCGGGGCGGTCGAGGCTGCCGCGGAGGTACACGTCGTAGGCCTGGCGCCGTCGTCCCTCCTCGTCGCGCACCGTCGTCCCCTGAAACCCGATGTCGCCGACCCAGTGCTGCGCGCAGGCGTGCGGGCATCCATCGAGGTGGAGACGGAGGCCGTCGATCTGCGACGCCGCGAACCGGTCCTCGAGCAGCCGCACGAGCGCGTCCATCCGCGTCTTCGTCTCCGTCACCGAGAAGTTGCAGTGGGGCTCGCCGGTGCACGCGATCGCGTCTCCGCGCAGCGGGCCCGCGTCGACCGGCAGGCCGAGGCGCGCGAGCGCGTCGACGTCGGGGTCGCCGACGACGACGAGATTCTGCTGGCGCGTGATCCGCACCGCGTGGCCGAGCGCCGCGAGCCCGACCATCTGGTCGCCGGAGATCAGCCCCAGGTGCACCGGGATGCCGACCCAGCCGGCGTGGACGCCGAGGTGGTTCGACGGCCGCGGCCTCGGCGGGAGCACGAAGTCGTCGAACGTTCGCCCGAGCCGCGCCTCGACGCGGGCACGCATCCCCTCCGCGCCGATGTCGTCGATCATGAACTTGAGGCGCGCCTTGACGCGGGACACCCGGTACCGCAGGTCCTCGCGCCACTCGTCGAGGATCGCCGCGAGCACGACGACGGCGTCGGCCTTCGGCACCCAGATCCCGAGCTCACGCGCGACGCGCGGCACCGACGAGAGGCCGCCGCCGACGAGGACGCCGAACCCCTCCTCGCCGTCGCGGAGGGCGCCGACGAGCGCGACGCAGTTGATCTCGGGCGCGGCGCAGGCGTCGGCGCAGGCGGTGATGGCGATCTTGTGCTTGCGCGGGAGGTCGGAGTAATCCGGGTTGCCGTAGAACACGCGCGCCGCCTCCTCGACGACCGGCGTCGCGTCGAACAGCTCGTCGTGCGCGAGGCCGGCGACCGGGCAGCCCGTGATGTTGCGGACGGTGTCCCCGCACGCGCCTGCCGACGTGAGCCCTGCGGCATGCAGCCGGGCGAACACGTCGGGGAGCGCGTCCAGCTCGAGGTAGTGGAGCTGGACGTTCTGCCGTGTCGTCAGCTCGCCCTCACCGCGGCCGTGATCGTTCGAGATCTCTCCGATCGCGCGGAGCTGGTCGGGCGCGAGGATCCCGCCCGGGACCTTGACGCGCAGCATGAACGTCCCGATCTTCGGCTTGTCGTGGTAGAGACCCCACCACTTGAGCCTGACCATGTCCTCCTCCGGCACCTGCTCGTACCCGGCGGCGATGAGCGCCGGCAGCTCGTCGAGCATGCCGAGCGGGCTCTTCTCGCGCTTCAGCCGCTCGACGGAGTTCCGCTTGAGGACGAGCTCGAGGGAAGGGGCGTCCCTGGCGCTGGGTGCCGGTTGGGACATCGCGCCGGAGCGGGCTGGGCGGCGAGGCGCATCGAGCGGTGACCATACAGCTAACACTTCATTTTGTAAAGTGAGGGCATGAGAACCGTGGGCGCCGCGTTCCACCGCATCGACACGCTGCCGCCGTACGTGTTCGCGACCGTCGACCGGTTGAAGCGCGACCTGCGGCGGGACGGCCGCGACGTCATAGACCTCGGCTTCGGGAACCCCGACATCCCGTCGCCCGAAGTCGCGGTCGAGAAGCTCCGCGAGACGGTCCTCAACCCGCGCAACCACCGGTACTCGGCGAGCCGCGGCATCGACTCGCTCCGCCGCGCGGTCGCCGAGCACTACGCGCGCCGGTACGGCGTCCAGCTCGACCCCGAGACGCAGGTCGTGAGCACGATCGGCGCGAAGGAGGGGCTCGCGCACCTGATGTGGACGCTCGTCGACCACGACGACTCCGTCGTCGTGCCGACGCCCGCGTACCCGATCCACCAGGTCGCTCCCCGCCTCGCCGGCGCGAGCGTCGTCACCGTCCCCGCGACCGGCGGCGTCGCTGCGATCGAGGACGCCGTCCGCTCGGCGAGGCCTCGGGCCGTCGTCATCTCGTTCCCGCACAACCCGACGACGGCGACGGCGACGGCCGACGACATGCAGCGTCTCGTCGACCTCGCGCGCGAGCGCGAGTTCCTGCTCGTCCACGACTTCGCGTACGCGGACGTCGCCTTCGACGGGCACGAGCCGCCGTCGGTCCTCGCCGCCGACGGCGCGGCCGGGTGCGCCGTCGAGCTGTACAGCCTGACGAAGTCGTTCTCGATGGCCGGGTGGCGCGTCGGCTTCCTGCTCGGCAACGCCGAGGTCGTCGCCGCGCTCGCGAAGCTGAAGTCGTATCTCGACTACGGCACGTTCCAGCCGATCCAGATCGCCGCGACCGTCGCGCTGCGCGAGGCGGCCGACTACACACGTGAGGTGTGCGAGATCTACCGGAGCCGGCGCGACGCCCTGTGCGGCGGGCTCGCCCGCGCCGGGTGGGCGGTCGAGCCGCCACTCGGGACGATGTTCGTCTGGGCGGAGGTCCCGGAGCGGTTCCGCGCTGCGGGGTCGCTCGACTTCGCCCTGCGCCTCGCCCGCGAGGCGGACGTCGCAGTCAGTCCCGGCATCGGGTTCGGCGACGGAGGCGACGGCCACGTTCGGTTCGCGCTCGTGGAGAACGAGCAGCGGATCGGGCAGGCCACGCGCCAGATCCGCCGGTTCCTCGCGAGCAACGCTTTATATTCTGAAGCGTGACCGAGATCCGCATCCCGCCCGTCCTGCGCGGCGAGGCCGGAGGAGAGCGGTCGGTCGTGGTGGAGGCCGGCACGGTCCGCGACGCTCTCGCCGCGCTCGTCGACGCGCACCCGGCGCTCGAGGGGCGCGTGCTCGAGGCGGGGTCGGTGCCGACCTTCCTCAACATCTTCGTCGACGGCGAGGACATCCGCCTCCTCGCGGGGCTCGACACGCCCGTGGGCAGCGGCTCGAAGGTGCTCCTCCTGCCCGCCGTCGCCGGCGGCCGAGCGAGCGCTCAACGGCGCCGGCTGGCGCCCCCGCACCTCCTCGGCTAGAGTCGGAGCGCCATGCAGCGCTCCACGATGAAGCCGTTCGCCCCGATCGCGGCCATCGCCTGCGCGCAATTGGCCTAGCCGGACACACCCGTCACTCCGGTTAGGCCTCGAAAGAGAGACGGGGGGAGCGGCGAAGTGAGCGCCCACCACCTGCGCTGCCGCGTCTGCGAGGAGGTCGCACCACCCGGCCCGGTCGACGCGTGCCGGCGGTGCGACGGGCCGACCGACGTCGCCTACGACTGGGGGCGGATCGAGCGGACGCTGACGCGCGCGTCGGTCGAGTCGGGCGCACGCACGCTCTGGCGCTACGAGGCGCTCCTCCCCGCGGGCGCCCGCGTCGACGTCGGCGCCGGATGGACGAGGCTCGTCCGCTGCGAGCCGCTGTCGGAGCTCCTCGGCGTCGACCTCCTGCTGAAGCTCGAGAGCGAGAACCCGACCAGGTCGTACAAGGACCGCATCGCGACGCTCGCGGTCTCGGCCGCGCTCGACCACGGCGTGACGACGCTCTGCTGCTCGTCGACGGGCAACCTCGGCGACGCCGTCGCCGCGGCGGCCGCCTCCACCGGGCTCGAGGCGATCGTGCTCGTCCCCGCCGGGAGCGCGTCGGCGGCGGGCGGCACGCGGCACCCGAACGTCCACGTGCTCGCCGTGCGCGGCACCTACGACGACTGCCGCCGGCTCGAGCTCGAGCTCGGGTCGCTCTTCCCGTGGGGATTCGTCAGCGGGAACCTCCACCCGTACGCGAGCGAGGGTGCGAAGACGATCTCGTTCGAGATCGCGGAGCAGCTCGACTGGCAGCTTCCGGACGCCGTCGTCTGCCCGGCCGCGAGCGGGACGCTGTTCTCGAAGCTCGCCCAGGGGTTCGCCGAGCTGACGCGGGCGCGCCTCGCCTCGGAGCCGCTCCCGCGGATGTTCGCCGCCCAGGCCGAGGGCTCGAGCCCGATCGCCTCGGCGTTCGCCGACCACCGCGCGATCTCGCGCGTCCACGCGCACACGCACGTCGCGTCGCTCGCCGTCGGCGACCCGTCGTCCGGCGACCTGGCGCTCGGTGCGGCTCGCGCCACCGGCGGCGCGGTGCTCGCACTCTCCGAGGACGCGATCGCGGCGTACACCGAGCTCCTCTCCGAGACGACAGGGGTCGAGGCCGACGAATCCGGCGGCGCCGCGCTCGGCGCCCTGATCGGCGCACGCCGGAGCGGCGCCATCGAGACGGACGCGCGCGTCGTGCTGGTCGTCACCGGCCGCCGTCCCCGCGCGATGCTCGACGCGACGCACGTGCGAACGATCGACCCCGACGCCGCCGACGCCCTCGCCGCGCTGGGCCTGAGCTCGTAGGCGCGAGATGGCCGACGCCGCCGCGCCGCTCCGTCGCGACGTGCGACTCCTCGGAACGCTGCTGGGTGCCGTCCTGGTCGAGCAGGAGGGGCCGTGGCTGCTCGAGCTCGTCGAGCGGGTCAGGCGCGCCTCGCAGACCGCACGCCGCGACGGCACCGTCGCCGACGTCGACCCGGAGCTGCCCGGGCGCGACCAGGCGCTCGTGCTGCGTGCGTTCGGCCTCTGGTTCCAGCTCGCGAACCTGGCCGAACAGCTGCACCGCCTGCGCCGCCGGCGCGACGACGCACGGCACGGGCGTGTCGCGGCGGAGTCGCTCGACGACGCGTTCAGGCGCGTCCGCCGCGGCGACCGTGCGCGCGCACATGCGACGTCGATCAGGCTCGTCCTCACCGCGCACCCGACGGAGGCGACGCGCCGCACGGTTCTCCTCGCGCACATCCGCATCGCCGAGCAGCTCGCGCTCCTCGACGATCCACGGCTGCTGCCGGCGGAGCGGCAGGCGGTGGAGGAGCGCATCGCCGAGGAGATCACGCTGCTCTGGCAGACCGACGAGGTCCGCCACGACAGGCTCCGCATCACGGACGAGATCCGGCACGGGCTGTGGTTCTTCGAGCACAGCCTCATGACGGCGGCGACCGACCTCCTGCGCGACTGGCGCGAACGGGTGCCGGGGGCGCCGCCGCCGCTCGTCTTCGGGTCGTGGATCGGCGGCGACATGGACGGCAACCCGTCGGTCGGCCCGGCGTCGATCGAGGAGGCGCTCGCGCGTGCGCGGGCACTCGCGCTCGAGCGCTACCGCGACGAGGTGCGTGCGCTCGCAGTGGAGCTCGCCTCCGCGCGGTCGCTCGTCTCCGTCTCGGTCGAGCTGGAGGGGTCCCTCGCGCGCGACGCGGCGGAGCTGCCCGCCTACGCCGACGAGATCGGAGCGCGGAACGAGCTCGAGCCGTACCGGCGCAAGCTCTCGTTCGTCTGGTGGCGGCTCGGGAACGACGGCTACCCCGACGCCGCCGCGCTCCTCGCCGACCTGCGCCTGATCCGCGACAGCCTCGCGCGGAACGGCGGCCGGCGGGTCGCGGAGGGGCGCGTCGCACGCCTCGAGCGCATGGTGGAGATCTTCGGCTTCCACGTCGCGAAGCTCGACGTCCGCCTGCACGCGCGCGACCTCCGGACCGACCGCGCCCGCGAGGCGCTGGCCGCCGCGGACGCGGCGCGCGAGCGGCACGGGCCGGAGGCGCTCGACACGCTGATCGTGTCGGGGACGTCGTCGATCGGCGACGTGCGCCGCGCCCGGGCGCTCACGTCGCTCCGCGTCGTGCCGCTCTTCGAGACGCTCGACGACCTCGCCGCGGCGCCGGCGATCGTGGACGAGATGCTCGCCGGCGACCCGCGCCCGGCGGAGGTGATGGTGGGCTACTCGGACTCGGGGAAGGACGGCGGCTACCTGGCGGCGCAGTGGGCGATCTACCGCGCGCAGGAGGAGCTCGCCGCCGTCGCCGCGCGCCGCGGCGTCGAGCTGACGATCTTCCACGGCCGCGGCGGGAGCGCCGGGCGCGGCGGCGGCCCGACGCACGCCGCGATCGCGTCGCAGCCGGCCGGCCATCCGCCGGGGCGGCTCAAGCTGACCGAGCAGGGCGAGACGATCTCGTTCAAGTACAGCCTCGTCGGCCTGGCGCGGCGGAACCTCGAGGCGGCGCTGGCGGGGACGCTGCTCGCGGCGTACCCGGAGCTGCTCGCGGCGCCGCCCTCGGACGACGACCGGCGGGTGCTCGACCGGATGGCGGAGGCCTCGCGCGCCGCATACCGGGCGTTCGTGTGGGACGACCCGCGCTTCGTCCCGTTCTTCCGGTCGTTCACGCCCGTCGACGAGCTGTCGCTCCTCGAGATCGCGTCGCGCCCGGCCCGGCGGCCGAACGACGACGACTATCTCGCGTCGCTTCGCGCGATCCCGTGGGTGTTCGCGTGGACGCAGAACCGAGTGCTCCTGCCGGCGTGGTACGGCGCCGGCACCGCGCTCGCGGAGATCGACGGCGCCGTGCTCCGCGACCTCTACGTCCGGCTCCCGTTCGTGCGCGCCGTCGTCGACAACCTCGAGATGACGCTCGCGAAGTCGAGCCTGCCGATCGCACGGGGCTACCTGCGGCTCGTCCCCGACGACGGGCCGTTCGCGCAGATCGAGGAGGAGCACGCGCGCGCGGTGGCCGGGGTCCTCGCTGCGACGGGCGTGTCGCGGCTACTCGAGCGCCAGCCGATGCTGCGCCGCTCGGTCGACCTGCGGAACCCCTACGTCGACCCGATGAACGCGCTCCAGGTGGAGCTGCTGCGTCGCCACCGCGCCGGCGACGACGGCGCGCGCGTGCCGCTGCTCCGGTCGATCGCGGGTATCGCCGCGGCCCTCCGCAACACCGGCTGAGGCGTCGTCACACCCGCGAGAGATCGAACCGCGGCACGTAGCCGGCTTCGAAGGCCGCGATCTCGTCCTCACGCCGCAGCGTCCGCGCCACGTCGTCGAGCCCGTGCACGAGCGTCTCCTGCGCGTGCGGGTCGAAGTCGAACGAGAGCACCAGCCCGTCGGGGTGCGAGATCCGGAGCGCCTCGAGGTCGACCGTCAGCTCGTTCCGCGCGGCGACGGCGTCCTTCACCTGAGCCAGCGCCTCGGCCGTGACCGCGATCGGCGCGAGGCCGCTGTTGATCGCGTTCTGGCGGAAGATGTCGCCGAAGGACGGCGCGAGCACGACCCGGAACCCGTGATCCTCCAGCGCCCATGCCGCGTGCTCCCGTGACGAGCCGCACCCGAAGTTGCGGCCCGCGACGAGGATCGACGCGTCCGGCGTCCGGTGCAGCTCGAACCCCGGGTCCTTCATCCAGTCGAAGAAGAGGAACTCGCCGTACCCCGCGCGCTCGATCCGCTTCAGGAACTGCTTGGGGATGATCTGGTCGGTGTCGACGTCGGCGCGCTCGAGCACGGCGACCGTGCCCGTCACGCTCGTGAGCGGCCTCACGCGAACTCCCGCACGTCCGCGAACCGGCCGTGGATGGCGGCCGCGGCCGCCATCGCCGGGCTCAGCAGATGTGTTCGGCCGCCCGCCCCCTGGCGGCCCTCGAAGTTGCGGTTCGACGTGGAGGCGCATCGCTCGCCCGGCGCGAGGATGTCGGGGTTCATGCCGAGGCACATGGAACAGCCCGCGCGCCGCCACTCGAACCCCGCGCGCTCGAACACGTCGCGCAACCCCTCCTCCTCCGCCTGCCGCTTCACCTGGGCCGACCCCGGCACGACGATCGCGTGCACGCCGTCGGCGACGCGGCGGCCGTCGGCGACGCGCGCCGCCGCCCGCAGGTCCTCGATCCGCGCGTTCGTGCACGAGCCGATGAAGACCCTGTCGACGCGGATCTCGCGGAGCGGCGTGCCCGGCTCGAGGTCCATGTACCGGAGCGCGCGCTCGACCGCCTCGCGCGCCTCCGCCTCGCGGTACTCGGCGGGATCCGGGACGACGCCGTCGATCGACGTGACCATCCCGGGGTTCGTCCCCCACGTGACCTGCGGGGCGAGCTGCGAGACCTCGACCGTCCGGACGGCGTCGTACGCGGCGCCGGCGTCGGTATGGAGGTCGCTCCAGTCGCTCTCGACGTACGCGGGGCGCCCTTCGAGGTAGACGCGCGTGATCTCGTCCGGCGCGACGAGGCCCGCGCGGGCGCCGGCCTCGATCGACATGTTGCAGATCGTCATCCGCCCCTCCATCGAGAGCGAGCGGATCGCCTCGCCGGTGTACTCGATCACGTGACCCTGGCCGCCCGAGACGCCGAGCTCGCCGATCGCGGCCAGGACCATGTCCTTCGCGGTGAGACCGAACGGGAGCGTGCCGACGAAGTCGACCTGCATCGTCCTCGGCAGCCCCTGCGGGAGCGTCTGCGTCGCGAGGACGTGCTCGACCTCGGACGTCCCGATCCCGAAGGCGAGCGCGCCGAGCGCGCCGTGCGTGGACGTGTGGCTGTCCCCGCAGACGATCGTCATGCCCGGCTGCGTCAGCCCGAGCTCGGGGCCGATCACGTGCACGATCCCCTCGCGCCCGCTGCCCGTCGCGAACAGGCGGACGCCGAACTCGTCGCAGTTGCGCGCGAGCGTCTCGAGCTGCTGCTTCGCGAGCGGATCCGTGATCGGGCCGTCCGTCGTCGGGACGTTGTGGTCCATCGTCGCCACGGTGAGGTCGGGCCGGCGGACGCGCCTGCCGGCGACGCGCAGCCCCTCGAAGGCCTGCGGGCTCGTGACCTCGTGGACGAGGTGCAGGTCGACCCACAGGAGCGACGGGGCGGCGCCGCCGTCGGCCACCAGATGGGCGTCCCAGATCTTGCGGAAGAGCGTCCGGCTCATCGCGTCCCCTCCGCAGCGTACGACCCGAAGAGGCGCAGCTCGCGCGTGAGCGAGCGCAGCTCCTGGATCGCAGGGCGGATCGACGGGTCGAAGACGTGCCCGTCGAGCACGACGTCGAAGCGGTAGCGCCACGGCGAATTCGGCAGTGGGCGCGAAACGAGCTGGACGAGGTTCACCTCGCCGCGCGCCAGCGCGCCGAGGGCGCGGTACAGCGCGCCCGGCTGGTGGTCGGTGACGAACGACAGCGCCGTCCGCCACCCCTCGCCGTGTGCGACCTGGGTGTACGGCGCGAGCGCCACGAACCGGGTGAACGCGGCCGGGCGGTCGCCGACGTCCTCGGCGATCACCTCCAGCCCGTAGGTCTCCGCGGCGCCGAGGCTCGCGATCGCCACCTGTGCCGCGTCTCCCGCCTCCTTCACCTCGCGCGCCGCGTCCGCCGTCGTCGCGGCGGGCACCCGCCGCACGTCGCGCGCACCGAGGAGAGAACGGCACTGGTCGAACGCGGCCGGATGCGACCGGAAGACGCGCGCGTCCTCGAGCGTCGCGCCGGGCAGCCCGAGCACCGCGTGCGTGATCGGCAGCGTCGCCTCCTTCACGATCGAGAGCGGCGCGCCGTAGAGCAGGTCGTGCGTCTCGGCGATCGGGCCGATCAGCGAGCTCTCGATCGGCAGGACGCCGATCGCGACCTCGGCGGACGCGGCCGCCTCCACGACGGCGCTGAAGCTCGGAAGGTCGACGGCGGTCGCCGTGGGCGCCAGGACGGCGGCGGCGGCGTCGCTGTGACTGCCGCGGGGGCCGGGGTAGCCGACGGTCGTCATCTGCTCCCGAACTCGATCCGGAGCGGCCGTTCGCAGCGGGCGCACACGGTGCGCGCCGCCCCTTTCCGCTCTGCCTTGACGACCGGGACCGGCACCGCGCAGCGGCAGGTCTCGGTCACGACGGCGTGGTTGCCCATGACTCCTCCTCTACGGCGAGACGGTGCTCGAGCGAGGCCAGGACGGCGTCGCCGAACTCGACGGTGGTCGCGTTCCCGCCCTGGTCGGGCGTGGGGCGCGCCGAGAGCGCGTCGTCGACGGCGGCCGCGACGGCGCCGGCGAGCTCCGGACGGCCCAGTGCGTGCTCGACGAGCAGCGCGAGCGACCGGATCATGGCGGCGGGATTCGCCGCCCCGCTTCCCGCGATGTCGGGCGCGGTCCCGTGGACCGGCTCGAAGATCCCGGGGCCGGAGTCGCCCAGGCTCGCCGACGCGGCGAGGCCGAGCCCGCCGGCGACCCCGGATGCGAGGTCGCTCAGGATGTCGCCGAACATGTTCTCGGTCACGACGACGTCGAGTGTCTCGGGGTGCAGCGCGACCTCGATCGAGAAGCTGTCGACGAGCGCGTGCCGGAGGGCGACGTCGGGATACTCCGCCGCCAGCTCCGTCACGACGCGGCGCCAGAGACGCGACGTGTCGAGGACGTTCGCCTTGTCGACGGAGACGAGCGCGCGGCGCCGTGCGCGTGCGAGCTCGAACGCGCGCCGTGCGATGCGCTCGACCTGCGACGGGTGGTACTCGCACGTGTCGAACACCGTGCCGTCGTCGCGGATGCCGCGGGCGCCGAAGTACAGGCCGCCGACGAGCTCGCGGACGACGAGCAGGTCGACGGCGCCGTGGACCGCGGGGCGCAGGTTCGCGTAGACGTCGAGCGCACGGCGAATCCCGAGCAGGCCCGCCTCCGGGCGCTTCGCGGCGCCGTCCCACTGCGGCCCGCCGACGGCGCCGAGGAGAACGGCGCGCGACGCACGGCACGCCGCGAGCGTCTCGTCCGGCAGCGGCTCCCCCGTCGCGTCGATCGCGGCGCCCCCGAACGGGAGCTCGACCACCTCGACGTCGACCGGCAGCTCAGCCAGGACGCGCAGCGCCTCGGCCGTGACCTCGGGCCCGATGCCGTCGCCGGGCAGGACGGCGATGCGGTCAGCCACGCGCCACCTCGCGCTTGACGAGCTCGAGCACGAACGCCATCAGCTCGTCGACGCCGCGGTCGCTGAGCGGGCCGGAGTTGACGCGCTTCAGGTAGTCCGCGAGCCACGCCTCGCGCTCGCGGTCGACGAAGGCGATGCCGTTCTCCTCCTTGTAGCGGCGGAGCTCGGCGACCTTGCGGATCCGCTGGTTCACGATCGCGATCAGGCGCACGTCGAGCGCCGCGATCTCGTCACGGGCAGCCTCGACGACGGGGTCCCTCGTGGCGCTCACGCCGCGACCCCCAGCTCGTCGAGCAGCAGGTCGACGTCGGCGTCGATCTCGACCGCGTGCGCCACGTCGAGCACCGCCGGCGTCTTCAGCCCGGTGCCGGTGACGAGCATCACGACGCGGTCGTCGGCGCCCAGCTCGCCGCGCGCGACCGCGTCCCGGAGCGCGCCGAAGCTGACACCGGCAGCCGTCTCGCCGAAGATCCCCGACCCGGACGCGAGCAGCGCCATGTTCGTGCCGACCTCGTGCTCGGGCACGGCATGGATGCCGCCGCCGGAGGCCCGCGCGGTCGCGACGGCGAGGTCGCCGTCGGCCGGCGCGCCGATCGCGAGCGACTGGGCGATCGTCGCCGGCCGCACGGGGGCGACGAGACGATCCTCCGAGAACGCCGCCGCGACCGGAGAGCAGCCCTCCGCCTGTCCGCCGTGGAGCCGCGGCAGCTCGCCGCCGACGAGGCCGACTCGCTGGAGCTGCTGGAACCCCTGCCACAGCTTCGTGAACAGCGACCCCGACGCGACCGGAGCCACGACGGCGTCGGGGAGCTCCCAGCCGAGCTGCTCGGCGATCTCGAACGCGAGCGTCTTCGAGCCCTCCGCGTAGTACGCGCGGAGGTTGACGTTCACGAACGCCCAGTCGAGCTCGGTCGAGAGCTCGACGACCAGCCTGCTGCACACGTCGTACGAGCCGCGGATCGCGACCATGTGGCCGCCGTACACCGCCGTCGCGCGCAGCTTCTCCGGCTCCACCGTCGTCGGGTAGAGGACGACGGAGCGCATCCCGAGCGCCGCGGCGCGCGCCGCGACGGCGTTGCCGAGGTTGCCGGTCGACGCGCACGCGAGCGTGTCGGCGCCGAGCTCGACCGCCTTCGCGGCGGCGACGGCGACGACGCGGTCCTTGAACGAGTGCGTCGGGTTCGTGTGGTCGAGCTTCAGGTAGAGCTCGCCGACGCCGAGCTCGTCGGCGAGCCTCGGCGCCCGCACGAGCGGCGTCCAGCCGGGGCCGTTCGACGCGTCTGCAGGCGCGCCCACCGGGAGGAGCGGCGCGTAGCGCCAGATCGACCGCGGCCCCGCCTCGATCCGCTCGCGCGTCGCCTCGCGCGCGACGGCGTCCCAGTCGTACACCGGCTCGAGCGGCCCGAAGCAGCGGCCGCACGACCCGCTCGCGCCGGCCGGCACCTCGGTCTCGCACATGCGGCACCGGAGGATCTCGACCGTCACGTCCGCGCCCCTTCGGAGGCGGAGCCGACGGTCGCGGCGTACTTCGCGAACACCCCGGTCGTGTAGCGCGGCTCGGGCGGGCGCCACTCCGCGCGGCGTCGCTCGAGCTCCGCGTCGTCGACCTCGACGTCGAGCCGCCGCGCCTCGACGTCCAGCACGACCGTGTCTCCGTCACGGAGCAGCGAGATCGGCCCGCCGCGCGCGGCCTCCGGCGCGACGTGCCCCACCATCAGGCCGTGCGTCGCCCCCGAGAAGCGGCCGTCGGTTACGAGCGCCACCTCGTCGCCGAGGCCCTCGCCGACGAGCGCTGCCGTCACGTGCAGCATCTCGCGCATCCCGGGGCCCCCGGCCGGGCCCTCGTAGCGGATGACGACGACGTCGCCGGGGACGATCGCGCGCGCCTTGACCGCCGCGAAGCACTCCTCCTCGGACTCGAACACCCGCGCCGGCCCACGGTGGTGGAGGCGCTCGTGCCCCGCGAGCTTCACGACGCACCCCTCGGGCGCGACGGTGCCGCGGAGGATCGCGAGGCCGCCGGTGGGCTTCAGCGGCGCGTCCCAGGAGACGACGACCTGCTGGCCGGGCGTCTCCCGCACGGCTGCGGCGACCTCGCCGAGGGAGCGCCCGTCGACCGTCAGTGCCTCGGGATGCGCCACTCCGGCCTCCACGAGCTCGCGCGCGACGAGGCCGACGCCGCCGGCCCTGAAGAGGTCGGTGGCGACGAAGCGCCCGCCGGGCTTGATGTCGGCGACGATCGGCGTGCGGGCCGAGATCGTGTCGAAGTCGTCGATCGAGAGCTCCACGCCGGCCTCGGCCGCGATGGCGAGCAGATGCAGCACGCCGTTGGTCGAGCCGCCGGTCGCGGCGATCGACGCGATGGCGTTCTCGAACGCGTCCCGGGTGAGGATGCTGCGGGGCCGCGTGTCGTCGACCACCAGCTTCATCGCGAGCTGCCCGGCCTGCACGGCCGCCCGCGGCTTGCCGGGGTGGTCCGCCGGGATCTCGTTCAGGCCCGGTGCGCTCACCCCCAGGAAGTCGAGCGCCGTCGCCATCGTGTTCGCGGTGTACATGCCGCCGCAGGCCCCCGCCCCGGGGCAGGCGACGCTCTCGAGGGCGTGCACCTCGTTGGCGGTCGCGGTTCCCGCCGCGTGCGCGCCGACGACCTCGAAGACGTCCTGGATCGTGACGTCCTGTCCGCGGTACCGGCCCGGGGCGATCGACCCTCCGTAGAGGACGAGCCCCGGGAGGTCGAGTCGAGCGAGGGCCATCACCGCCGCGGGGATCGTCTTGTCGCAGCCGACGATGCAGACGAGCCCGTCGAAGAGGTGGCCGCGCGCCACGAGCTCGATCGAGTCCGCGATCACCTCGCGCGAGACGAGCGACGCGCGCATCCCCGACGTGCCCATCGAGACCCCGTCGGAGACGGAGACCGTGTTGAACTCGAGCGGCGTGCCGCCCGCCAGCCGGATGCCCTGCTTCACGTACCGCGCGAGCAGGCGGTGGTTCAGGTTGCACGGCATCGTCTCGATCCACGTCGTCGCGACGCCGATCAGAGGGCGCGCGAGGTCCTCGTCCGTGAAGCCGACGCCCTTCAGCATCGCGCGCGCGGGCGCGCGGTCGACGCCGTCGGTCAGCGCCGCGCTGTGCCGCTTCGCGGGATGCGTCCGGTCGTAGACGCTCACGCCACCCCCGACTGCTCGACCTTGACGTTCAGCTCGCGGAGGCGCGCGCCGACCTGCTCGATCTGGGTCGCGGCGAGCTCGCGGCGCTTCTCCTCGAGGATCGGCTGGCCGCGGTCCATCTCGGCGACCCACTCGCGCGCGAACGACCCGTCCTTGATCCGGCCGAGGACGGCGCGCATGTTCTCGCGCACGTGCTCGTCGACGACCTTGGGCCCGACCGCGTGCGAGCCGTACTCGGCCGTGTCGGAGATCGAGTAGTGCATCCGCTCGATGCCGCCCTCCCAGATCAGGTCGACGATCAGCTTCAGCTCGTGGAGGCACTCGTAGTAGGCGACCTCGGGCTGGTAGCCCGCCTCGACGAGCGTCTCGAACCCGAGCTGGATCAGCTGGGTGACGCCGCCGCAGAGGACGGTCTGCTCGCCGAACAGGTCGGTCTCGGTCTCCTCGGCGAACGAGGTCTCGACCATCCCGGCGCGGGCCGCGCCGATCGCGGCGCCGTAGGCGAATGCGAGCTCGCGCGCGCGACCGGACGCGTCCTGCGCCACGGCGACCACCGCCGGGGTTCCGTAGCCCTCCGTGTAGAGACGGCGCACGACGTGGCCGGGCCCCTTCGGCGCGACCATGATCACGTCGTGCCCTTCGGGCGGCGCCACGCGCTCGTAGTGCACGTTGAAGCCGTGGGCGAAGAGGAGCGCCGCACCCGGTGCGAGGTTCGGCGCGATCTCCTCCTCGAAGAGCGACGGCTGCGCGCCGTCCGGCACGAGGATCGACACGAGCTGCGCGCCCTTGACGGCCTCGGCGGCCGTCGTCACCGTCAGGCCGGCTTCCTCCGCGGCGGCCCACGACCGGCTGCCCTCCCGCAGGCCGACCACGACGTCGACGCCGGAGTCGAGCAGGTTCAGTGCGTGGGCGTGGCCCTGGCTGCCGTAGCCGAGGACGGCCACCTTCCCGTCGAGGAGCTCGAGGTTGCCGGTCTTGTGGATCTCTGCCATGTGTTCTCTCAGGTCCTTTCGGAGGGAGTGGACGAGCGGCTCGGACGCCGCAGGCCGATGCGGCCGGTGCGGACGAGCTCGCGGACGCCGTACGGGCGGACGAGCTCCTCGAACGCCTCGAGCTGGTCGGGCCGCCCGACGATCTCGAACGTCATCGCGTCGCGGCCGATGTCCGCGACGGTCGCGCCCGCGACCTGGCTGAGCGCGACGAGGTCGGCGCGCCGGTCGGGCGGCACGTTCACCGTGACCAGTGCGAGCTCGCGCTCCAGCGACTCGTCCGGCCGCAGCTCGGTGACGCGGAGCACGTTCACGAGCTTGTGCATCTGCTTCTCGATCTGCTCCAGCGAGTGCTCGCTGCAGTCGACGCGGAGCGTGAGGCGAGAGATGTCGTCTCGCTCGGTCGGCCCCACGGCGAGGCTCTGGATGTTGTAGCCGCGGCGCGAGAAGAGTTGCGACACCCGCGCGAGCGCCCCGGGCTTGTTCTCGAGGCGGACGGAGATGGTGTGCGTGCTCACCGTGCGACCCGAACGCTCACGCGCCCACCGCCTCGGCCTCGGGGGCCTCGATCACGTCGACGGCTGCGGCGCCGGCGGGGACCATCGGGAAGCACTTCTCCTCCGGGTCGCAGCGGACGTCGATCACTGCGCTGCGCCCGGCGGAGAACGCCGACGCGATCGCGTCCTCGAGGTCGCCCTCCGTCTCGACCGTGAAGCCGGCGCAGCCGAACGCCTCTGCGAGCTGCGCGTAGTCCGGCACCGCGTGGGTGAGGTGCGTCTGCGCGAAGCGCTCCGCGTAGAACATCTCCTGCCACTGGCGCACCATCCCGAGCCACCCGTTGTTGATCACGACGGTGACGATCGGCAGGCCCTCGAGCGCCGCGGTCGCGAGCTCCTGGCACGTCATCTGGAAGCACCCGTCGCCGTCGATGCAGACAACGGTCGCGTCCGGCCGCGCCGCCTTGGCGCCGATCGCCGCGGGGACGCCGTACCCCATCGTCCCGAGCCCGCCCGAGGTGATGAACGACCGCGGCGTGTCGCAGACGAGGTACTGCATCGCCCACATCTGGTGCTGGCCGACGCCCGTCGTCCAGACGACGTCGTGGTCGAGGCCGGCGGCGGCGTCGCGCAGCGCCTCGATCGCGGTCTGCGGCTTGAGCGGGCCGTCGCCCTTCGCGTACCGGAACGGGAACCGCTCGCGCCACTCCTCCACCTGCCGCAGCCACGGCGTCCGGTCGGGCGGCCCGTCGGGCGCGAGCGCCTGCAGCTCCGCGACGAGCTCGGCGAGCCCGAGCTTCAGCGGGCCGACGACGGGGATCTCGGCGTGGCGGATCTTCCCGACCTCCGCGGCGTCGATGTCGAAGTGGATGACCTTCGCGCCCGGCGCGAACGCCGAGACCTTGCCGGTGACGCGGTCGTCGAAGCGCGAGCCGACCGCGATCACGAGGTCGGCCTTGTTGAGGGCCCAGTTCGCGTACTTCGACCCGTGCATGCCCGGCGCCCCGTAGTTGAGTGGGTGCGAGTCGGGCAGGCCGCCCTTGCCCATCAGCGTCACGACCGCCGGCAGGCGCCCGACGTCGACGAGCGTGCGCAGCTCCTCGGACGCTTCGGCGTTGAGGACGCCTCCGCCCGCGTAGACGACGGGGCGCTCGGCGCGCAGGATCGCCTCGGCCGCAGCGCGCACCTGGCGCGGGTGCACCTTCCGGGGCGGCTTCCATCCCGGCAGGTCGACGTCGTCGGGATACGCGAAGTCGATCTCCGCCTCCTGCACGTCCTTCGCGACGTCGACGAGCACCGGGCCCTGCCGCCCCGTCCGTGCGACGTGGAAGGCGGCCTTCATCACCGACGGCAGCTCCTCGATGTCCTGGACGAGCCACGAGTGCTTGACGATCGGCATCGTGATGCCGGTGATGTCGACCTCCTGGAACGCGTCGGTGCCGATCAGGTTCGACCGCACCTGGCCGGTGACGAACACGACCGGCGTGGAGTCCATCCACGCGTCCGCGATCGCCGTGACGAGGTTCGTCGCCCCGGGCCCGGACGTCGCGATCGCGACGCCCACCTTGCCGGATGCACGCGCATAGCCCTCGGCCATGTGCCCGGCGCCCTGCTCGTGGCGGGCGAGTACATGGCGGACCGTCGTGCCGCGCGCGATCGCGTCGTAGGTGGGCAGGATCGCACCGCCCGGGATCCCGAAGGCGACATCCACGCCCTCGTGCTCGAGCGCGCGCAGGATCGCGTCCGAGCCGAGCATGCGGGAGCTCGATCTCACCGCCACGCCTCGTCGAAGTGCTCGACGTCCGTGCGGGACTGCGGGAGAAGCTCGATCACGGCGTCCGTGAAGCCGCGCGTGTCGTCCGAGTGGCCGTTGCGGTCGACCGCGACGCCGACCGCGCGCTCGAGGGTGCGCGACGCCGATCGCCGCTTCAGGCCCTCGGCCAGCATCAGCGACGTCGCGAGCAGCATCGCCGTCGGGTCGACGACGCCGAAGCCGGCGACGTCGTCCGGAGCCGTGCGGCCCGGCGCGAACACCCCGGGGCCCTCGTCCGGCAGCCACGCATGCGCGACCGCCGCGTGCGAGCCGGCGAACGCGGCGGCGGCGTCCACGAGCCCGTCGACGAGGTGCGCCTCCGTCACGATCACGTCGAGCGACGAAGCGTCGTCGCGGAGACGTACCAGGGTCTCGCCGAGCGTCGCCTCCTCCACGTGGAGCCCGTCCCGGCGTGCGCGCTCCTCGGCCACGGCGCGGCGCCATTCCGGCGACTCGCCGACGACCAGGATGCGGCCGCGCCGCGACTCGGCCGAGTCGAACGCGCGCGCGAGCGCGGTCGCGTTCGCCCACTCGCCGACGGGGCCGGCGACGACGACGTCGTGCCGCGGCCCGACGTGGACGCGCGCCACGCGCCAGGCGAGGTGCAGGTCGGCCTTCACGCCGGCGAACGCGGGCTCGCCGGGCGACGCGACGAGGATCGCGTCGACGTCGCGGTAGCCGGCGCGCGTCTCCGGCGGCAGCGGATGGCCGGACCGTGTCACGGCCTCGCCCGCGAACGGCAGGTGGCGGTCTACGAGATCCAGGTGGTGCAGCGCCGCGACGCGGTCGAGGGCACGCGTCGCGGCGGCCATCAACTCAGGGCCGACACCGTCCCCTGCAAGACATGCAACGGTCTTCGTCATTCGTCCAGCCTCCTTCTCCTCCAAGTCGGGAGCGCGCGCGGGCGCGCACTACTCCTGTCTCCCGGTCGACGTGTGCGGCGTCCAGGGCCGCGTGAGCGACATCTCCCCCCTAGAGGGGGAGAATGAGGATGACGATGACGATGAGCATTCCGAGCACGGAGAGCTGCGCCGAAGGCGGCGAATCGAGCTCGAGCGTGTGCGTCGGACGGCTCACAGTGCCTCGAGTGTGCCGACAGCATGGTGTCATGTCAAGCTTCAAAAGGGAAAGTCGCCCGTGTTGCCATCACCGGCGGCGGCCACTATCCTTTCGGAAGCGATGACCGCCAAGCGCTCCACCATCATCCTCGCGCTCGGCCTGCTCCTTCCCCGGTAGGGGAGGCGTTCTCGCGACATACCCGTCCGCGCATCCCGCACCGCCGGGAGACCCACGCCCTCCGGAGGATCGACATGTCAATGCCGTACTGGAAGTACCGCCCCTACGAGACCGTCCACCTACCCGACCGCACCTGGCCGAACCGTGTCGTGGACGCGGCGCCGACCTGGTGCTCCACCGACCTGCGCGACGGCAACCAGGCGCTCGTCAAGCCGATGGACCCCGAGCGGAAGCAGCGGATGTTCGACCTCCTCGTGCAGCTCGGGATCAAGGAGATCGAGGTCGGCTTCCCCGCGGCGTCGAAGACCGACTTCGACTTCGTGCGGAAGCTCGTCGAGGACGACCTGATCCCCGGCGACACGACGATCGCGGTGCTGACCCAGGCGCGGCCGGAGCTGATCGAGCGGACGTTCGCAGCGATCGACGGCGCGGCCCGCGCGATCGTGCACCTCTACAACTCGACGTCGGCGACGCAGCGGCGCGTCGTGTTCCGCCTCCCCGAGGCCGGGATCATCGACCTCGCCGTCCGCGGCACGCGCCTGTGCAAGGAGCTCGCGGCGCAGACGGGCACCGACGTGGTGTTCGAGTACTCGCCCGAGAGCTTCCACGGGACCGAGCTCGAGCTCGCGCTCGAGATCTGCGAGGCCGTGATGGCGGCGTGGGAGCCGACGCGCGACGACCGCATGATCGTCAACCTGCCGACGACCGTCGAGGCGTTCCCGCCGAACGTCTACGCCGACCGCCTCGAGTGGTTCGGGCGTCACGTCTCGGCGCGCGACGCGATCATCCTCAGCGTCCATCCGCACAACGACCGCGGCACCGCGGTGGCGACGGCCGAGCTCGGGCTGATGGCGGGCGCCGACCGCGTCGAAGGGACGCTCTTCGGGAACGGAGAGCGCACCGGCAACGTCGACCTGATCACGCTCGCCCTCAACCTGCTGACGCAGGGGATCGACCCGCGACTCGACCTGTCGCAGCTCGACGAGGCGAAGCGCGTCGTCGAGGAGTGCAACGAGCTGCCCGTCCACCCGCGCCACCCGTGGGTCGGCGAGCTCGTCTACACGGCGTTCTCCGGCTCGCACCAGGACGCGATCAAGAAGGGGATGTACGCGCAGCAGCGGTCGGAGTCGAAGGTGTGGGACGTCCCGTACCTGCCGATCGACCCGCAGGACCTCGGGCGCAGCTACGAGGCGATCATCCGCGTGAACTCGCAGTCCGGGAAGGGCGGCGTCGCGTACCTGATGGAGACCGAGCACCACCTCCAGCTCCCGCGCGGGCTCCAGGTGGACTTCGCGCAGAAGGTGCAGGCGGTCACCGACGTCCGCGGCGGCGAGCTCACCGCCGACGAGCTGCTCGCGCTCTTCCACGAGCACTACCTCTCGCATGTGACGCCGTACGAGCTCGTCTCGTACACGCACTCGAGCGCCGCCGAGGACCGGATCGTCGTCCAGCTCGCGGTGGACGGCGCGCCACAGACGATCGAGGGCGTCGGCAACGGCCCGATCGCTGCGCTCGTGGACGCGTTCGCGCGCAGCTTCGGCGTCGAGATCCGGCTGCGCGACTACCACGAGCACGCGATGAGCGCCGCCGCCGACGCCACCGCGGCCGCCTACATCGAGGCCGACGTGGACGAGGAGCCGGTGTGGGGCGTCGGGCTCCACCCCAGCATCGTCAGCGCGTCGCTCCGCGCCGTCGTGAACGCGGTCAACCGCGCCGCGGCGCTGCGCGCGACGGTGACGGGTGCGAAGGCGGCGCTGCCGGGCTGACGCCTAGCGCGCCGCCGCGTGCCGCCGGTGGTCGGCGGGGACGATCCACGACCGCCCGAACTTCCGCATCTCGCGGATGATCGGCAGGAGCGCACGCCCCTTGTCGGTCAGCGCGTACTCGACCCGCGGCGGCGACTCCGGATAGCTGTGGCGCACGATCGCGCCCTCCTGCTCCAGCATGTCGAGCCGCTCCGAGAGCGTCCGCGGGCTGATGCCGGGGCAGGAGTGCTCGAGCTCCATGAACCGGCGCGGCCCCTCCGAGAGGTCGTGGACGATCAGCGGCGTCCACTTCGTCGCGATGAGCTCGGCGGTCGCGGCGACGGCGCACTGCTCGTCGTGCACGTCGTTCATCGTCCGCCTCATCGCGCCGCAGTGTACTCGCCGCGGGTGCCGTCGACCATCGCTGCGTCGCCGCCGTCGCGCGCGTCGAGCCAGGCGCGAACGGCCTTCGCGGTCTGCCGCCCCTCGGCGATCGCCCAGACGATGAGCGACTGCCCGCGCCGCGCGTCGCCGGTCACGAAGACGCCGTCCTCGGCCTGGTCGACGAGCTGACGCTCGGGGCCCGTGAAGCCCATCGCGAGCAGCACGAGCTCCGCCGGCCGCGCCTCCTCCGTCCCCGGCACGAGCTCGAACGGCGGCACGCCGGTGTTCCGCTGCCAGTGGATCCGCTCGACCCGCGCGTCGCCGGAGAGGTGCGTGGTCGAGAGGGCGAAGTCGCGCTCGCCGCCCTCCTTGAGCGCGTACGACGTGCGCAGCTTCATCGGCCAGCGCGGCCACGGCGTCAGGTCGTCCGGGCGGGCCGGCGGCGGCTCGCCGACGAGCTCGATCTGCGTCACCGAGCTCGCCTCTTCACGGTGCGCGTGCGCGACGCAGTCGGCGCCCGTGTCCCCGCCGCCGATGACGACGACGTGCTTCCCGGCGGCGGTGATCTCGCCGCCGCCCGTGCCGGCGACCGCGCGAGCGCGGTCGTACAGGTACTCCATGGCGAAGTGGACGCCGGCGAGCTCGCGCCCGGGCACCGGGAGGTCGCGCGGGACACGCGCGCCGATCGCGAGGACGACTGCGTCGTGCTCGCGGCGCAGCTCGTCGAGCGAGGTGACGTCGACCCCGAAGCGGAGCTCGACGCCCTCCGCCCGCAACTGGTCGACGCGGCGCTCGACGAGGCGCTTCTCGATCTTGAACTCGGGGACGCCGAAGCGGATGAGCCCGCCGGCGGCCTCGTCTCGCTCGTAGACGACGACCCGCTCGCCTGCTCGCGCGAGCTGCTGCGCGCACGCGAGCCCCGACGGCCCCGCGCCGATGACTGCGACGCTCCGGCCCGTCGGGTGGGGCGCCGGCTGCGGGACGATCCAGCCCTCGTCCCATGCACGGTCGACGATCGCCCGCTCGACCTGCTTGATCGACACGGCGTGCCCCTCGTCGATCTCGAGCACGCACGCCGCCTCGCACGGCGCCGGGCAGAGGCGGCCGGTGAACTCGGGGAAGTTGTTCGTGCGGTGCAGCTCCTGGATCGCCTCGTGCCAGCGGTCGCGGTAGACGAGGTCGTTCCAGTCCGGGATGAGGTTCCCGAGCGGGCAGCCGTGGTGACAGAACGGGACGCCGCACTCCATGCAGCGCGCGGCCTGCTCGCGGAGCTCCGTGAGCGGCAGCGTGCCCACGAACTCGCGCATGTCGGCGACGCGCTCGCGCGGGTCGCGCTCGGGCGCCTCGACGCGGTCGACCTTCTTGAAGGCGCCGATCCGGCCCATGCCGCTACGCCACCGCCTCTTCCGACTCACGCGTGACGAAGCCGATGCCGCCCGCGGAAAGGGGCAGGTCGAGCACCGCGCGGTAGTCGTGCGGCATCACCTTGGTGAACCGCTCCGGCTCCCAGTCCGCGAGCAGCCGGGCCGCGACCGTCGACCCGGTCAGTGCGGCGTGCTCGCGCAGCAGCGCGAGGACGTCACGCTCGTCGTCCTCGTCGAGCGGCTCCAGCCCGACGCTCTGGAGGTTGCAGCGTGCCGCGTCGAAGTCGAGCACGTACGCGATCCCGCCGCTCATCCCGGCCGCGAAGTTGCGCCCCGTCGGACCGAGCACGACGACGCGCCCGCCCGTCATGTACTCGCACCCGTGGTCGCCGACACCCTCGACGACGGCGGTCGCGCCCGAGTTCCGGACGCCGAAGCGCTCGCCGGCCAGGCCGCGGATGAAAGCGCGGCCCGACGTCGCGCCGTAGAGGACCGTGTTGCCGACGATGACGTTCTCCTCCGCCACGTACGCGGCGTCGTCGGGCGGCCGCACGGCGAGCGTCCCGCCCGAGAGGCCCTTGCCGACGTAGTCGTTCGCGTCGCCCACGAGCGTCAGCTCGAGACCCGGCGCGAGCCACGCGCCGAACGACTGGCCCGCGGAGCCGACGAGCTCGTAGCGCCGCGTCTCCTTCAGCCCGTGCTTCGTCACGTGGCTCGAGAGAAGCCCGCCGACGGTGCGGTCGACGTTCCGGACGGGGAACGTGCCTCCGCCGGCCTCGATCAGCGTCCAGTCGAGCGCGCCGCCGAGCGGCGAAGCCTGCGCCTTCGTGCGGCGGAGCGGCGTCCCCGCCGGGACGTCCGGCGACCGCAGCAGGTGCGTGAGGTCGATCCCGCGCGCCCGCCAGTGCGAGATCGCCTCATCGGGCTCGAGCAGGTCGACACGGCCGACGAGCTCCTCGAACCGTGCGATCCCGAGCGACGCCATGATCCGGCGCACGTCCTCCGCCACGTGGAAGAAGAACTCGATCACGTGCTCCGGCTTCCCCTTGAAGCGCCTCCGGAGCTCCGGATCCTGCGTCGCGACGCCGACGGGGCAGGTGTTGAGGTGGCAGGCGCGCATCATCACGCAGCCCGTCGCGACGAGCGGCGCCGTCGCGAACCCCATCTCGTCGGCGCCGAGGAGCGCCGCGACGACCACGTCGCGACCGGTCTTCAGCTGGCCGTCCGTCTGCACCCAGACACGCGAGCGGAGGTCGTTGAGCACGAGCGTCTGCTGCGTCTCCGCGAGACCGATCTCCCACGGAACGCCGGCGTGGAGGATCGACGAGATCGGCGACGCGCCCGTCCCGCCATCGTGGCCCGAGACCAGGATGTGGTCCGCGTTGCACTTCGCGACGCCCGCGGCGACCGTGCCCACACCGACCTCGGCGACGAGCTTCACCGAGATCCGTGCGTCCGGGTTCGCGCAGCGCAGGTCGTAGATCAGCTGCTTCAGGTCCTCGATCGAGTAGATGTCGTGGTGCGGCGGCGGCGAGATCAGACCGACGCCCGGGGTCGTGAAGCGGATCGACGCGATGTACGCATCGACCTTGTGGCCCGGAAGCTGTCCGCCCTCGCCGGGCTTCGCGCCCTGCGCCATCTTGATCTGGAGCTCGTCCGCGTTGACGAGGTAGTCGATGTTGACGCCGAACCGTCCCGACGCGACCTGCTTGATCTTCGACCGCCGGTCGTCCCGGAACCGCGCGGGGTCCTCGCCGCCCTCACCGGTGTTCGAGCGGCCGCCGATCCGGTTCATCGCGACGGCGAGCGTCTCGTGCGCCTCGCGTGAGAGCGAGCCGAGCGACATCGCGCCCGTCGAGAAGCGCTTGACGATCTCCGCCGCCGGCTCCACCTCCTCGAGCGGGATCGGGTCGCGCTCGCGGAACCGGAGCAGGCCCCGGAGCGTCGAGCGGCGGCACGAGTCGGCGTTGACCGCGGCGGCGAACTCCTCGTACGTCGGACGGCCGCCGCCGCGGACGGCGTGCTGGAGGAGCGCGATCGTGTCCGGGTTCCACTGGTGGTGCTCGCCGTCGCGACGCCATGCGTACAGCCCGACCACGGGGAGCAGCTCGTCGGCGTGCTCCGGATACGCGCGGGCGTGCCGGGCGAGCGCGCCCTCGGCGAGCTCGCGGAGGCCGATGCCGCCGACGCGAGACGGGGTGCCGGTGAAATGGCGCTCGACCAGGGCCGCCGACAGTCCGACCGCCTCGAACACCTGCGCGCCGCAGTACGAGGAGAGGGTGGAGATCCCCATCTTCGAGATCGTCTTGAGGAGGCCCTTGCCGATGGCGGACACGGCGCGCGCCTCGGCCTCGTCGAGCGAGAGGTCGATGCGGCCGTCGTCGACGAGCCCGCGAATCGTCGCGAGCATCAGGTAGGGGTTGACCGCGGCGGCGCCGTACCCGATCAGCACCGCCACGCTCTGCACGCTCCTCGGCTCGCCCGACTCGACCACGAGCCCCGCCTGCAGGCGCGTTCCGGCGCGGACGAGGTGGTGGTGGATCGCGGAGACCGCGAGCAGCGACGGCATCGCGACGCGGTCGGCACCGACCTCGCGGTCGGAGAGGACGAGGACGTTCACGCCGTCGGCGAGCGCGGCGTCGGCGTCGGCGCAGATCCGGGCGACGGCTGCCTCGAGCCCCTCGACGCCCTCGGCGACCGGCCAGGTGAAGTCGATCGTGTGGGCGCGGAAGACCGTCGACTCGACCTGCCGGAGGCGCTCGAGCTCCTCGTCGCGGAGGATCGGGTTGTCGATCACGAGCTGCCGCGCATGCTCCGGCGTCTCCGCGAGCAGGTTCCGCTCCGACCCGACGAGCGACTGCTTGCTCATCACGACCGCCTCCCGGATCGGGTCGATCGGCGGGTTCGTCACCTGCGCGAAGAGCTGCTTAAAGTACGAGTAGAGGAGGGGGCGGCGGTCGGAGAGGACGGCGAGCGGCGTGTCGTTGCCCATCGAGCCGACCGCCTCCTCCGCGTTCGCGGCGAGCGGCGCCAGCATCACCTTCATGTCCTCCTGCGTGTACCCGAAGGCGAGCTGCAGCCTGCGGAGCGGCGCGCCGAGCGGCCGCGGCTCACGGCGCGGCAGGTCGGCGAGCCGGACGCGCTCGCGGTCGAACCACTCGCCGTAGGGCCGCCGCGCCGCGACCTCGTCCTTGGCCTCGGAGTCGGGCACGATCCGTCCCTGCTCGAGGTCGACGAGGAACAGCTTGCCGGGCTGGAGCCGCCCCTTCCGCCGCACCTGCGACGCGGGGACGTCCATCACGCCGGCCTCCGACGCGAGGACGACCCAGCCGTCGGTGGTCTCGAGCCACCGGCCGGGGCGCAGGCCGTTCCGGTCGAGCATGGCGCCCACGAGCGTTCCGTCGCTGAAGGCGATCGCGGCCGGGCCGTCCCACGCCTCCGTCAGGCACTCGTGGAAGCGGTAGAAGCCGCGGAGCGCGTCCGACACGTCGGGCCGGCCCTCGTAGGCCTCGGGAACCATCATCATCAGCGCGTGCGGGAGCGACCGGCCCGCGAGCACGAGCAGCTCGAGGACGTTGTCGAAGTTCGCGGTGTCCGAGCCGCCGGGACGGATCACCGGCAGCACCTTCTCGATGTCGTCGCCGAAGAGCTCGGAGGCGAGCTGCGACTCGCGCGCGCGGATCCAGTTCACGTTCCCGCGGAGCGTGTTGATCTCGCCGTTGTGCGCGATCAGCCGGTACGGGTGGGCCAGCTCCCAGCTCGGGAACGTGTTCGTGCTGAAGCGCGAGTGCACGAGGGCGACCGCGCTCGCGAACGCGTCGTCGGAGAGGTCCGGGAAGTAGCGCGCGAGCTGCGGCGCCGAGAGCATCCCCTTGTAGACGACCGTGCGCGCCGAGAAGCTCGGCAGGACGAGCTCGGCGCCGGCGGCGCGCTCGGCCACCCGCCGGATCACGTACAGCTTCCGCTCGAGGGCCATCACGTCCGTCAGGTCGTCGGAGGCGCCGACGAACAGCTGCCGCATCACGGGCGCGTGGAGCTGCGCCTGCCTCCCCGCCTCTGCGCGCCTGACCGGGACGTCGCGCCAGCCGAGCACGTGCTGGCCCTCCGCGCGGACCGCGTCCTCGAGGAGCTGCTCGAGCTCGCGCCTGCGCTCGGGGAGGCGCGGCAGGAAGCACGTCCCCACGCCGTACCGCCCCTCCGCCGGCAGGTCGAGGCCCGCCGCGGCGCGGAAGAAGGCGTCGGGGAGCTGCACGAGGATGCCGGCGCCGTCGCCGGTGTCGGCGTCCGCGCCCGCTGCGCCCCGGTGCTCCATGTTCGCGAGCACCGAGAGCGCGCGCACGATCGTCTCGTGGCCGCGCGTCCCGTCGAGGCGCGCGACGAAGCCGACCCCGCAGGCATCGTGCTCGAAGCTCGGGTCGTACAGGCCCTGTGCTCTCATCGTCGTCCCCCGCCTCCGTTGTGGCTAGTCCGGCGGGGCGAGGGGTGGTGCGAGCCGGCTAGCCGCGCTGCGGGCGCGCGAACTTGACCGAAATCGCGATGAACGGGTGCGCCGCGCGCCTCATTACTTCAAAGAGTAAAGGCAGGACCGGCCGGCCGCAACTCCCGCCTTCGCAGCTCGTCCTCGACCTGCGAGACGTCGAGGCCGCGGGCGGCGAGCAGGACGTACAGGTGGTAGACGAGATCGGCGGCCTCCTCGACGACGCGCGCGTCGTCCTCCGCGAGCGCCGCCACGGCGACCTCGACGGCCTCCTCGCCGACCTTGCGCGCGCACGCCGCCGTCCCGGCGTCGAGCAATTCGGTCGTGTACGACCCGGCGGGCCGCTCGCGCGCGCGCTCGCTGATCGTGCGCCAGAGCGCCGGCGCGAAGCACGTCGTCGACCCCGTGTGACAGGCGGGGCCCGCCGGCCGCACCCGCACGAGGAGCGCGTCGCCGTCGCAGTCGTCGCGGATCTCCTCGACCGCGAGCGTGTTCCCGGAGGTCTCGCCCTTCCGCCAGAGCCGGCCGCGCGACCGGCTCCAGAACCACGCCTCGCCCGTCTCCCGTGTCAGCCGCTCGGCCTCGGCGTCCATCCACGCGAGCATCAGGACCCGCCCGTCGGCGGCGTCCTGCACGATCGCGGCCCTGAGCTCGTCGCTCATCGCAGCTCGACCCCGCGCCGGCGCAGCTCCTCGCGCAGCGAGCGGAGCCGCGCCGGATCCTCGTGGAGGATCGACGCGAGCAGCGCGGCCTGCGCCACCTCGAGCGCGTCTGCGACGTGCGACGCGTCGCCCGCGCCGCCCGACGCGATCACGGGGACGTCGACCGCCGCCGCGACCGCCGACGTGAGCTCGAGGTCGTACCCCTCACGGGTCCCGTCGGCGTCGATCGACGTGAGGAGGATCTCGCCGGCGCCGCACGCCTCCGCCTCGCGCGCCCACTCGGCCGCCGAGCGGCCGGCGTCGGCGGTGCCGGCGCGCGTACGCACCATCCCGCCCTCGGCGTCGATCGCGACGACGACCGCCTGGGAGCCGAGCTCCCCGGCGAGCTCGGTGACGAGCGCAGGGCGCTCGAGCGCCGCCGAGTTGACGGCGACCTTGTCGGCCCCCGCCTCGAGCAGCTCGCACGCGTCGTCGACCGTCCTCACCCCGCCGCCGACCGTGAACGGGATCGAGAGCCGCTCCGCGACGCGACCGACGAGCTCGACGAGCGTCCCCCGCGCCTCGAGCGTCGCCTTCACGTCGAGGAAGACGAGCTCGTCCGCTCCCTCGTCGGAGTAGCGCGCGCCGAGGTCGACGGGGTCGCCGACGTCGCGCAGCGCCTGGAACCGGACGCCCTTGACGACGCGGCCGCCGGCGACGTCGAGGCACGGGATCAGGCGAGGGAGAGGCACGACGCGACCGCCTCCTCCAGGTACCGGGCGCCGGCGGCGCCGCTCTTCTCGGGATGGAACTGACAGCCGACGAACGAGCCGTGGCGAACCTCGGCGACGACGCCCTCGGACCACGCCGTCGCGTGCGGCGTCTCCGCGGCATACGAATGGGCGAAGTAGTAGGCGTCGCCGCCGCCGTCGACGCGCGCCCAGCCGATCCGCGGCACGCGCCCCTCGCGCAGGCGGGTCGCACGGCCGGCGACGAGCCCGAGCCCGGCGACGCCGCCGTCCTCCTCCGTCTCCTCGAGCGCGAGCTGCAGCCCGAGGCAGATGCCCAGGATCGGCGCCCCGTCCGCGAAGCGCCGGCGGAGCGCGACGTCGTGGCCGCGCGCGCGGAGCCCCGCCATCGCTGCGCGCGCCGAGCCGACGCCGGGCAGCACCGCGAGATCGGCCCCTGCGACGTCGCGCGTCTCGGTCGCACCGAGGCGCGCGAGCGCGAGCCGCACGCTGCGGACGTTCCCGGCTCCGTACTCGCAGACGGCGGCGTTCACACGATCCCCTTCGTCGAGGGCAGCCCCGACGACTCGACGCGCACCGCAGCCCGAAGCGCCCGACCGACCGCCTTGAACGCCGCCTCGGCGACGTGGTGCGCGTCGCGGCCACTCGCCTGCACGTGGATCGAGGCGCGCGCGGACTGCGCGAGGCTCTCGAGCATGTGCGTCGCCATCCCCGGGTCGAGCTCGAGCACGACCTCGGCGTGCGCGCGCCCACCCAGGTCGACGGCGGCGCGCGCCAACGCGTCGTCCATCGGAACCACGGCGTCGCCGTAGCGCGCGATCCCGCGACGGTCGCCGAGCGCCGTGTCGAGCGCCGCGCCGAACGCGAGCGCCGCGTCCTCGGCCGTGTGGTGGTCGCCCGTCTCGGGGTCGCCGACGCCTTCGAGGACGAGGTCGAGCCCGCCGTGGAACGCGAGCTGCTCGAGCAGGTGGTCGTACAGCCCGGCGCCGGTCGCGACGCGCACGCGGCTCGCGCCGTCGAGCGCGAGCCGCGTCCGCAGGCGCGTCTCGGCCGTCGCCCGGAGCGTCCGCGCGACGCGATGGCCGGCCGGCGCGACGGGCGAGGGGCGGTCGAGGATGCGCGCGAGCGTCTCGACGAGCACGTCGTCGTCCGCGGCGTCGCGGACGGACGCACGGATCGCGTCGGGGTACGCACGGACGACGACGCCCTGCCGGATCAGCCGGTCGGACAGCGCGAGGCCGTCCTCGACCGGGACGTAGAGGAAGTTCGTGTGCGACGGCAACGGGTCGAGGCCGAGCGTGCGGAGCGCCGACGCGAGGCGGTCGCGCTCCTCGAGCTCCGGCCGCGGGTCGGGCCGGTACGCGAGCGCCGCGATCGCGAGCTCGGCTGCGACCGACGCGACGGGGGCGGGCGCCTGCCGGGCGTTGAGCTCGTCGGCGACGTCACGGCACGCGATCGCGTACCCGACGCGCGCGCCGGCGAGGCCGAAGAGCTTCGAGAACGTGCGCAGCACGATCACCTCCTCGCGCGCGGTCAGGTCGAGGGCGGTCGCGCCGCTGTACTCGTGGTAGGCCTCGTCGACGACGAGCGGCCGCGCATCCGGCAGCGGGCCGAGCGACCCCGTGGGGTTGTTCGGCCGGCAGGTGAACGTGAGGACGGGCGCGTCGTCGCCGACGTCGGCACCCGCGAGCTGCGTCGCGATCCGGTAGAGCGGGTAGGTGGGCGAGTCGGCGACGGCGACGACGTCGCCCGGCCCGGCGTAGACGCGTGCGCAGAGGAGGATCAGGTCGTCGGCGCCCGCGCCGAGGACGACGTTCTCCGGCTCGACGCCTGCGTAGTCGGCGATCGCGCGGCGCAGCCGCACGTAGCCGCCGCCCGGGTAGCTGTTGGCGCGCGCGATCGCGCCGGCGACCGTCCCGGGCCGCGTCGACGGGAGCGGCAGCGCCGGCGTGTTCTGGTCGAACCGCAGCACCTGCGACTCGTCGATCCCGGCGAGGCGCGCGACCTCCGGCGTCGTCGCCGCCCACTCGTACGGCCGGAAGTCGGGGGCGATCGCCCTCATGCGGCGAGCCGCTCGACCGGCACGATCAGGATCGACGACGCGCCCACCGCCTCGAGCTCGGGCAGCAGACGCCACACCTCGGCCGCCGGGACGAGCGCGTGCACCGCGACGAGCCCCGGCTCGGACAGCGAGATGACGCTGGGGACGCGCGGCGCGACGAGCGCCGAGATCGCAGGCAGCGCGCTCTCCGGCGCGTTGAGCATCAGGTAGCGGTGGCGCCGCGCCTCGACGACCGCGCGCAGCATCGCCGCGAACGGCGCGGACGCCTCGGGATCGCCTGCCACGAGCACGGCCTCCGATTCGAGGAGCACGCCGAGCGACCGGAGCCCGTTCGTCCGCAACGTGTTGCCGGACGAGACGAGATCGACGATCGCGTCGGCCAGGCCGAGCCGCGGGGCGATCTCGACGGAGCCGCTCACGTCGACGAGAGCCACCTCGACGGGCAGGAGCTCGCGCGCGAGCCGCGGGTACACGGTGGCGATGCTGACGCCCGCGAGATCGTCCAGCGTCCACGCCTCGGACTCCTCGGGCACCGCCGCCTCGAGGCGGCACGACCCGAAGCCGAGCGCGAGCAGCTCGTGCACCTGGGCCCCTCGCTCGCGGACGAGGTCGATGCCGGTGATGCCGCAGTCGACGACACCGTCCTGAACGTACTCGGGGATGTCGGCCGCCCGGACGAGCAGCACCTCCACCGGCGCGTTCCGGCACGGGAAGGCGAGCGCCCGGTCGCCCGGCTGCTCAGGGCCGAGGCCTGCGTCCTCGAGCAGGTGGAAGGCGGGCTCGCGCAGCCGCCCCTTCGCGGGGAGGGCGACCCTCAGGAGGCCGCGCGGTCGAGCGCCGACCGATAGCCGCCCTCGCCGTGGCGCAGCCAGTGCGCCACCCGCGTCACCGTCGTCGTCGACGCTCCCGTTCGCTGCGCGATCTCCAGGTACGGGAGCCCCCGTTCCAGGAGCCGCGCCACCTGCCACCGGTGCGCCATCGCCTCGAGCTCCGAGAGCGTGCACAGGTCCCGGAAGAAGGCCTCCACCTCCTGCCGCGTCTCGAGCGCGAGGATCGCCTCGAAGAGCTCTCTCATCTCCTTGGTACGCCATGGGTGTCGGCTCCGCTCAGCCATCTGCAGCTGGTTCCATGTTAGCACGTTAACATGGAACCATGTGGTTCTCGCTGGAGATCCCGGTGCTGCCCGCCGTCGACGTTCTCGGCGAGGAGGCGGTGCGCCTCCGCCGCGGAGCCTACGACGACGTCGTCGAGCGCGCCGCCGACCCCGTCGCGCTCGCCGAGCGGTGGGTGGAGCTGGGCGCTTCGCGGCTCCACCTGGTGGATCTCGACGGCGCGCGGAGCGGCGGTGTGCGGCCGGCGCTCGTGCGCCGGGTCGCGGCGCTCGGCGTCCCCGTGCAGGCGTCGGGCGGCATCCGGTCACGTGCCGACGCCGACGCGCTCCTGGATGCGGGGGCCGACCGCGTCGTCGTCGGCACCGCCGCCTGGCCCGACCCCGAGCCCTGGCTCGACCTCGGCGAGGCGCTCGTGCTCGCGGTCGACGTCCGCGATGGCGTCGTCCGCACCGCCGGCTGGACCGCGGCCGGTGAGCTCGCCTGGGAGGACGCCGTGGAGCGTGCGCGCGGGGCGCGGATCCTGCTGACGGCGATCGATCGCGACGGGACGCTCGCGGGGCCGGATCTCGCCCTCGTCGGCGAGGCCACGGCGCGCGGCGCTCGCGTGCTCGCGGCGGGCGGCGTCCGCTCGCCTGCCGACGTCGCCGCGCTCGCGCGCGCGGGCGCCGAGGCGGCCGTCGTCGGCCGTGCACTGCTCGCGGGGGCGTGAAGCGTCGCCTTCCCCGCTAGGCTCGAGGTCGCCGCATGAGCTCCGACGCCGCCGACTCGCAAACCGAACGCGAGCTGCTGCGCCGCCTGAGGCGCCGCAGCGTGAGCATGCGCTGTCCCGCGTGCGACTGGACGCTCGACGGCCCGGTCGGCGACTACCTCCTCGTCCCGGTCGAAAAGCGCGCCGCGCCCGACGTACGCCGCGGCGTGAAGCTGAAGGTGTTCGCCTGCCGGAACTGCGGGTACGTGCGGCTGCATTCCGCCGCGGTCCTCCAGGACATCGCCGGCGCGTAGTCGTCCGCGTATGCGGCGAGGGGCGCTCTCCCCACGTTGCCGTCGCCACCCCGCCGCACGAGCGGTATCGGCACCGCCTGTTCGCAGCTTGAGGGAGCGCGCGCGGCGCTGGGTATCGTCGGGCGCGTGGCAGCGTCCGACGCCGCATCGCGCTCGACGATCGCCGACCCGCGCCTCGCCGACGAGGGCGACCGGCGCATCGAGTGGGCGGCACGGCACTCGCCGGTGCTCACGACGCTCGCCCGCGAGCGGCTGGCCGACGGGACGCTGGCGGGGCGGCGCGTCGCCGTCGTCGTCCACCTGGAGGCGAAGACGGCGTACCTCGCGCTGCTCCTCTCGGAGGCGGGTGCCGACGTCGTCGCCGCGGGCAGCAACGCCCGCTCCACCCAGGACGCCGTGTGCGCCGCGCTCGTGCGCCGCGGGATCGAGGTGCACGCGCGCCACGGCGCGACACCCGACGAGTTCACGGCCGATCTGCTCGCGGTCGCCGAGACGGGCCCCGAGATCGTCGTCGACGACGGCGCCGAGCTGACACGGCGCATCCTCGACCTGCGGCCCGACCTCGTGGCGAGCCTGCGAGGCGTGACGGAGGAGACGACGACGGGCGTCGCGCGGCTCCGGGCATTCGACGCGGCGGGGCGTCTGACCTTCCCCGCCGTCGCCGCGAACAACGCGCGCTGCAAGCACATGTTCGACAACCCGTACGGCACCGGGCAGACCTCGCTCACCGCGATCCTTCGCCTCACGAACCTGAGCGCGGCCGGGAAGCGATTCTGCGTCGTCGGCTACGGCTGGGTCGGCCAGGGGCTCGCGCGCCGTGCTGCCGGGTACGGCGGCCGCGTGACCGTCGTCGAGCTCGACCCCGTGCAGGCCCTCCGAGCGCTGATGGACGGATATCGCGTGGCGCCCCTCGAGGAGGCGCTCGCCACGGCCGACTTCGTCATCACTGCGACCGGTGGGACGCACGCGCTCCCCTCGTCGGCGTTCGCGTTCCTGAAGGACCGGGTCGTCCTCGCGAACGCGGGTCATCAGGACCGCGAGATCGACGTCGACGCGCTCGGCCCCGGCGCGGAGGTGCGGCCGGGGGTGACACGCCACGACGTCGACGGGCGCCGCGCGTATCTGTGCGTCGGCGGGTCGCTCGTCAACATCGCCGGCGGCGACGGGAACCCCGTCGAGATCATGGACCTGTCGTTCTCGGTGCAGGCTTTGTCGGTGCACCACCTCGCAGCGGGGAAGCTGGGGCCCGGGCTCCACGCGTTCCCGGACGAGCTCGACCGCGAGATCGCGCGCACGAAGCTCGCGACGCTCGGAGTCTCCGCATGAGCGCGCCGGCCGAGGTGGGGAGGCGCAAGATCCGCTGGGCGGCCGAGTGGATGCCCGTCCTGACCGGCGTCGGCGCGCGCCTCCGCGCGAGCGGCGCGCTCGCCGGGAGACGTGTCGCCGTCGTCCTGCCGGTCGACCCGGCGACGGCGTATCTGGCGACGCTGCTGGCGGACGCCGGAGCCGAGGTCACCGCGGCGGCGACCGGAGCGACGGTCCACGACGACGTCGCCGCGGCGTTGGCGACGCTCGGAGTGACGGTGCACGCGCGCGCGGGATCAACCCGCGAGGAGGACCTCGCGTTCTTCTCGCAGACCCTCGCCCGGAGGCCGGAGGTGGTGATCGACGACCGTGCGACGCTCGTCCGGCTCGCGCACACGACGCACACGGAGTCGCTCGGTTCTCTCACCGGCGCGTGCGAGGAGACGACCTCGGGCGCGAGCCGGCTCCGCGCGATGGAGCAGGACGGGACGCTGCGGATCCCGTGCATCGCCGTCGACGACGCTCGCGCGAAGTCGCTCGTCGGCGACCGGTTCGGTGCCGGCCAGTCGGCGGTGAACGCGATACTCGACCGGACGAACCTCCTCGCAGCGGACAAGGAGGCGGTCGTCGTCGGCTACGGATCGCTCGGCAAGGGAATCGCCGCGCGACTGCGCGGGCTCGCGGCGCGCGTCACGGTCTGCGAAGTCGACCCGTTCGCCGCTCTCGAGGCGCACCACGAGGGTTACGACGTGGCGCCGCTCCTCGAGGCGTGCGCGCGGGCCGACGTGATCGTGACGGCGGCGGCCGCGCCCGGGGCGCTCGGCGGCGAGGCGCTCGCCGTCGTCCGCGACCGCGCGGTTCTCGCGAATGCCGGCTCGGCCGACGACACGATCGACGTGGCGTGGCTCGCGGCGAACGCCGCCGGCCGCCGCGAGGTGCGCGACCACGTCGAGGAGATCGTCCTCGCGGACGGGCGGGCGCTCTTCCTCGTCGGCGGCGCAGTCGCGGTGGACCAGGCCGCGGCGGAAGGTCGTCCCGCCGAGGCCATGGACGTCACGCTCTCGTTGCAGGCGCTCGCGGCGGCGCACCTGCTGGAGCACGCGGGGTCGCTCGGCCCGAGCGTGCACGTGCTGCCGGCCGGCCTCGACGAGGAGGTCGCGCGGCTGACGCTCGACGCGGCGGGGGTGCGGATCGACGCGGTCTAGTGGAAGACGGCGTCGAGAACCTTGTTGCAGCCATGCGTCGTACGCTTCGCCGTCAGCGGCGTGAGACCGCGGACGGTCTGCGTGAAGCACGCGGTGCCGGGCTTGCCGCCGACCTCGTAGCTGAGCACCAGCCGCCGCACCGATCCCGAGCGCGAGACCCGCGCGAGGTTCGTGAAGCGCCACACCGCCGCCGAGCCCTTGACGCTCCTGGGCCAAGGATCAGTTCCCTTGACGAGCCGCCACCCCTTCGGGAGCGTCATCCGCACCTCGACCACCTTCAGGCCCGCGCCCGCGCGGTTCCGGATCGCGAACCCGTACGAGACGGCCTGGCCGATCGTGTACGTCTTCTTCGCGCTCCAGCCCGAGACGTCGACGCGCGGGGCCGGCAGCGGCTTCGTGCTACCCGCCGCCGTGCCGATCGCGGCCGAAGCCACGAGCACGCAGACCGCTGAGATCAGGACGACCGGCTTCATCTCTCCCCCCTTGCGCGGCTCACTCTAGACGAGATCCGCAGCGACCGTATCGCCGTTACGGCTACTGGTACTTGTGCGCGGGGAGCTTGAAAGTCTGCGTGTCGGAGTAGTCGCCGCTCGCGTTGTTCCCGTCGAGAGCAGCAACCCGCCAATAGAACTTGCCGCCGTTTCCATAACCGAATGGGAACCGGGGCGCGAAGGTGGGGCCGTCGGTCTGAACGCTCTCGACGGTCGAGCTGAAATCAGCTTTCGTCCCGATTTGAATCTGGTACCGCGCGGCACCGGGGACCGGCTGCCAGGACAAAACGAGAGCAGCAGCGCTCCCGCTCGTCCGAAGGCCCTTGGGCGCGTTGACGGTGTGGGCGAACGGCTTTCCAGGGCGGAAGTACGGCCCACTCGCGCCACCGACACTGTTCGGGAAATTGGCGCGAACCTGCCAGCGGAAAACGCCGGTTCCGACCATCGTGTACGGCGTAACAGCCGTTCCGATCACGTGGTAGTCGAGACGTGTCCCGGCTGGACCGTCGACGTGGACGTCATAGGAAGCAGCTCCCTCGACGGGCCTCCACCGCCAGGTCGGGATCGCGGCTCCAACGGGCTGCGTGGAGATCGGGTTCGGCTGCGGCAGCGGATGCGGGAACGGCGCGGGCTGCGTCCACGAGAGGGCAACGCCGTTCACGTCGATCGCGCGCACGCGCCAGTGGAGCGGAAGCAGGCACGAGAGCTTCGTCGAATTCGCGGTGCAGCCCTGTGTATGGGCAACTGCACTTGCCGGGTACGTGGCCTCCGCGGAGTAAGAGGTCTCAGCCGTTTTCACGTCCTCGAGCGTGGAACCGAAGTTCGGGTCGATCGATGCCTGGAATTCGTACTGGAATGCGCCCGGTACGGAGTTCCATGTGAATACAGGATGGCCCGGCTCCTGCACGGCGAGCCCTGCCGGGGCGATCTGCTTCTGGAACGACCCCGAGATCAAAGCGTTGAGCGGGCTACCGACGGCACCGCTGCCGTCCTTGAACGGTGCCGGCAGAACCGCCCAATAGTAGCTGGTCGTCTCGTCGGGGTACGTCACCGCGTTGTACGCATTCCGTGGTGCATACGCCGGAATGTTCGTGAGCGCGTAATCGACGATGTTCGTGAACGACTGATCCTTCGACACGATGATCCAGTAGCTCTGGGCCCACGTCACGGGCTGCCACCGGAAGCACGGCATCTGAGCCACCGCCTGCGGCGATCCAGGGCTGAGACATGAGCCGTGGCCGAGTTGACCCCACGGCTGCGTCCCGTAACCACTGAACGAGAAGGCGCTTGAGAGCTCGGTGTAGTCCCCGTACACAGGGTTCCCCTGTGAATCGTTGCCGGCGTAGGCACGCACCCGGACGCAGTAGCTTGTGTTCGGAGTCAGCTCATGACCATCGGCGAGCGGATACTTTCCGGGAACCGGGTACGGGGGGAACGGAGTCTGGCCACCCGCCACCGGGGTCCAACTTGTAGCGGCCGTCACGCCACGCCAATGGTCACTGGGATTCCCGCGGTACGTGTAGTCGCACCCGTTCGGCGTCGACAGCGTGACCTCGTACTCATAGCTTGCCGCACCTGGGACAGGCTCCCAGACGACGATCGGATTCGTCGTGCGCTGGCCGGTGATCGTCGATCCCGTCCAGTCCTCCACATGGAGGCCGCCGATACTCGCCTGACCCCTGTTGTCGAAGGTCTTGACGAACGTGTCGGCGCCGGCATCGGATGCGTCTCCGCCTGGGCTCCAATCACCGGCATTTCCTTGTGAATCGATAGCCCGGACACGCCAGTAGTACCGGTTGCTCTTCAGCGCGATCGTCGGGCTGAACGTGGTCTGCAGGACCTTGTCGTCGCAACAGACGCGAGATCCCGCGGCCCAGGTCTTGTCGGAGTTGATCTCGACTTCGTACGTCGCCGCGCCCGCAACCGCGCTCCAGGAGAACTGCGGGATATACGTCCCTTCTGCCTTCGAGAGATTCGTCACGACAGGATGCTTGGGCGCGGAGAATGGCCACTGCCAAGCGAAGGAGTAGGTTGCCGACGGAGTCCCTTTGTTTCCCTCTGCATCGATGGGAACGACACCCCAGTAATACGTACCCTTGTGTAGAGCGACTGCGGGCGCGATCGACGTTCCTGTCGTCTCAAGCGGATTCGACGTCACAAGCGATCCCAACCGCTGGTCAGTCGCGAGAGAGACGTCATACTTCGCTGCCCCTGGCACCGGGCGCCACGAAAGCACCACAGGCGTCGGATAGTTCACAACGCTTCCGGGCGCGACGCGGCGAGGTGCCGACCGCCAGTCCTCGATGAATTTCCGAGGCGCGGACCAGTTGCCGACACTGCCGTCCTTGTTGACTGCACGAACGTGCCACCAGTAGTTGCCGTTCGGAAGTGACCTCGTCACGGTGGCGAGCGTGTTCTTCGTCGTGAACCGTCCGTCGCCACCAAGCACGGGCGAGTTGAACCCGGAATCTGCGGCGACGACGAACTCGTAGTGATCGGCTCCGCGCACGCCTGTCCAGCTGAAGGCGGGTAGTGACTGAACATGCACACCGGAGGAGGGGCCGACTACGGAAGGCGCGCCGACGCCGGCAACCGAACTGGAGGCCGCGAGGCCGAGAATCCCGGCGACGGCAAGAACGACCAACCCCGACTTCCGAAGAAATGTCACGGGCGCATCCTGGGCGCGGCGCACCGGCTTGCACACTGGACGCGGGGCGAGCCGCACCTAGCCCTTCGGGGGGTCGGGGAGCCGCGGGCGGCCTCTGCGTGTGCCTTTAAAGGAACAGGCCGCTCGTGCCGATCAGCATGATGATGGCGGCACAGCCTGGCGTTCCGGCTGCCCTCCCGCAGCCTTCCACCAACCGGTGGTCGTCCCACCGCGCCCAGGCGCTGCTCATCCGCGCCGTCGTC
>DASWRL010000042.1:0-9590 GCA_036403195.1 Gaiellaceae bacterium | reverse complement strand
CCTCGGGCAGTAGAGGAGGAGGGCTCCGCCACCCGAGAGCCAGTAGCCCCAGCGCTCCTCGATGATCGCGGCGTTGCTCGCGCTTCGCGAGCATTCCACGCAGAACTTCACGGCTGCGCCCGTCTCCACACGAGCGATATCGGCGGGGCCGGCCGATCCTTGAGGCTCGCGTCCTCAGGCGGAGCGCAGGCTGAACGACACGCGGGCGCCCGCCGGAACGCGGTTCTCGGCCCAGATCGCGCCGCCGTGTGCCTCGACGAGCGCCTTCGCGATCACGAGCCCGAGCCCCGCACCGCCGCCGGAGCGCGCGCGGTCGCCGCGCCAGAACCGGTCGAACATCCGCCGCTGCGTCTCCTCGTCGAGCCCTTCGCCCGTGTCCTCGACGTGGATGTGCACCTCGTCTCCCGCCCGCTCCACGCGGACGGCGACCGCCCCTGCCGGAGGCGTGTGCCTGATCGCATTCGAGACGAGGTTGACGAGCACCCGCTCGAGCTGGTCGGGCGCCGCGACGACCGCAGCGTCGACGTCGCCTGCGCGATCGAGTCGCACGTCGCGCGCCGCGGCCTGCGGCGCGACGACGCGCATCGCCGAGGACACCAGCCGGTCGAGCTCGACCCGCCGCAGCTCGACCGCGAGCGCCCCCGCGTCCACGCGCGCGAGCTCGAACAGGTCGTCGACGAGCGCGACGAGCGACGCCGTCTGCCCTCGCATCGCCGGGAGGTACTCGTCGGGCTCGAGCACCCCGTCCTCCGCCGCCTCGAGCAGCGCCTGCAGCGACGCGAGCGGAGTCCGGAGGTCGTGGCTCGCCCACGAGACGAGGTCGCGGCGCACGTCGAAGAGCCGTTCGACGGACCCCGCCATCTCGTTGAACGCCACGGCGAGCTCACGCAGCTCGCGCGGGCCGCCCTCGTCGGCCCGCGTCGACAGGTCGCCGCCGGCGATCGTGCGGGCGACGCTCGCGAGGCGGCCGATCGGGAACGCGATCGCGCGCGCGAGCACGAGGCCGGCTACGACGGCGGCGGTGGCGGACGCCGCGGCGACCGCGAGGATCTTCACATCGTCGCCCATGTGGAACATCACCCAGCCCGAGAGGAGCACCGCGACGAGCGGGACGCACACCGAGAGGAACGCGAGCCCCGCGAGCTGGAGCCCGATCGCCGGTGCGCGGCGGAGAAGCGTCGCGACCACGAGGCTCACGCCGAGGCTCGCGCCGGCGACGACGAGCGCGAGCCAGGTCACGGGTCGAGCCGGTAGCCGACGCCCCACACGGTGCGAAGGTGCTCCGGGACGGTCGGGTCGCGTTCCACCTTCTCGCGCAGCCGCCGGACGTGGACGGTGACCGTGCCCGTCTCGACGGCCGACCGGTACCCCCACACGCGGTCCATGAGCGTCTCGCGCGAGAACACGTGGCGAGGGTGCGAGGCGAGGAACCAGAGCAGGTCGAACTCCTTCGTCGTGAGCGGCACGGCCTCGCCGCCCCTCGTGACGGTGCGGCTCCCTGCGTCGACCGCGACGTCGCCGAAGGAGAGCCGCTGGGAGTGCGCGCGCGGCGCCTCCGTCCGCCGCAGCACGGTGCGCACGCGCGCGGCGAGCTCACGCGGCGAGAACGGCTTCGTCACGTAGTCGTCCGCTCCGAGCTCGAGCCCGACGATCCGGTCGGCCTCGTCGACCCGCGCCGTCAGCAGGATCACCGGCGTATCGGAGCGCGCGCGGATCCAGCGGCAGAGCTCGAGGCCGTCGAGGCCCGGAAGCATCACGTCGAGGACGACGAGCGCAGGCTCCTCGAGCTCGATCAGCCGGCGCGCGTCGATCCCGTCGGCCGCCTCGATCGTCGCGTGCCCGTCGCGGGCCAGGTAGCGCGCGACGACGTCGCGCACGACCGGCTCGTCGTCGACCACCAGGATCGTCGCCATCCCCTCATTGTGGCTTCCACTTCGAGTGGTGTCGCGCCGCCCACTCCTCGCTGACGGTGCCGGAGGTCATGCCGCGGAGCGCGTGGCGGGTCGCCGGGTGCAGCACCGCCAGGTACAGGTGCCCCGCGAGCAGGATCACCGCGCCGAATGCGAGCCCGTCGTGGAGCACGACCGTCGACGCGAAGCGCAGCTGCGTGTGGCGCTCGCCGAGCCAGAGCAGGAGCCCGGAGACGACGAAGAGGACGGTGAACGCGGCGGTCAGGGCCGCGTTCAGCTTCTGGCCCGCGTTGAAGCGGCCCTGCGGCGCGGGCGACCGGCGCGCCAGCCACCGGAGGTCGTCGCCGTCGAACAGGTCGAGGTCGCGCGCGGCACGCGCGACCGCGCGCCGATCGCCGAGGACGACGACGAGAGCGAGAGCGAGGATCCAGCCGATCCCGGCGTAGAAGTGGACGTCCTTCACGAGCGAACGCCGCCCAACCGCGACCTCGAGGCTCGGAAGGTAGAGGACGAGGCCGGACCCGAGCAGGACGAGGAAGACGAGCGCGTTCACCCAGTGCAGGGCACGCTCGGTGCGGGAGAACCGCTGGACGTAGCCGGTCACGTGCCGTATCCGTTCGACCGCCCCACCCAGGCGTCGCGGTCGTATCCGAGAGCCTCCCAGTAGCCGTCCCCGGCGTGAGGGACGAGCTCGATCCGCTCGAGCCACTTGACGTTCTTGTAGCCGTACATCTCGGGGATCACGAGCCGGACCGGCGCGCCGTGGGCGCGCGAGAGCGGCTTGCCGTCCTGCTCGTAGGCGAGCAGCACGTCGTGCAGCGACGCCTGCTCGAGCGTGAGGTAGTCGTCGTACGGCTTCTCCGCGGAGACGAACCGAAGCGCACGGGCGCCCGGGTGCGGCCGGGCGCGCGCGAGGATCTCGGCGATCCGCACGCCTTTCCAGCGCACGTTCTTCACGGTCCACCCCGTCACGCAGTGGAAGGTCGAGACCTGCTCGACGGCAGGAAGCTGCCGCAGCTCGCGATGGTCGAGCGAGAGAGGCCGCCCGACGAGCCCGCTGACGCCGAGCCGCCAGCTCGCCGGCTCGAACACCGGCAAGTGGTCGGAGACGCTGTAGATCCGCCACCCCGTCGTCGGCAGGAACGGCGCGACGTCGGACGCGAGCGGCGTCACGGCGCCGGAGACCCCCTCCCACGCCGCCTTCCCCCAGACGAGTGAGGAGAGCCCGGCCCCGACCGTCGCGAGGAACACGCCGCGCCCGACGCGGGCCTGGTGCTCACGCGGAGCCGGTCTCTCCTCCCGGTCCTCCATCACATGTGCGCCATGCCGGCGAACAGCTTCCCGCGAAGGTCGCCCGGGTGGCCCTTCGTGTCGACCCACACCGAGTACCGCGACGGCTTCGCATCGAGAAGCGCGAGTGCCTTCGTGCCCACCATCGCGCATCCCTTCCTCGCGTATGCCGTGCCGAGCTTGACGACGATCATCCCGTGAGCATCGCGCACCGTCGCGCGGGTCGCGCCCTTCGTGGGGATGTCGAAGGTCCAGCACAGATCGTGGTGGGCAGCCTTGACGGTGATGTTGACGACACCGTGCTCGCCCATGCCCGCAAGCCGCGCACCGAGCTCCGGATGCATGGTCCCCGCCGTCGCGGACGCGGCGAGGAGGCCTCCTGCGACCGCGGCGGCAGCAGCGGCGATTCCCTTCGTGCTCATCGAACCTCCAGCGGTCGTGGTGACCCTGCGAAGCGTGGAGGCACGAGGTTGCGCCGGCGTTTCAGCGACCTTACGAGAGTCTTAATTCACCGGCCGTCCCGGGCTGGGAGGGATTGCATCCCCTCCCAGCCCGACCGTCCGCCTCAGCGGGTCAGGTCGACGCGGAACGACACGAGCCGCCTCGTCGAGACGCCGCCGAGCACGGCGCTCCCCGGCTCGCGCGCGCGCACGAACATCACGAGCAGTTGCTGATGCGCCGCGGCGGGAAACCCGCGGAGCCGGGTCAGGGACAGCGTCGCCCACCCGTCGGCGCCGGTGGCCGTCTCCGGCGGGATCGAGAACTGCTGGTACGGCACCGCGGTCACGTAGACGAGCGCGCCCTGGACGTCGCGGCCGTTGCAGGCCGAGACGTGGAAGCGCACCTGCAGCTGCTGCGTCGTGCGCCCGACCACGACCGGCGAGACGTCCTGCCGGTCGATCGTCAGGCGACCGGGCGGCGACAGCTTCGTGACGGCGAGCGCACCCGTGCCGCCCGGGCAGCCGTTGCTCACGGGCGGCGGCGCCGCGCTCTTGATCACGGCCGTCGGCGCGGATGTCGCCGTGCTGGATCCGCCGCCGTTCGCGGCGATCACGCGGACGCGGATCGTGTTGCCGACGTCCGAGGGGGCGACGGTGTACGTCTTCTGGGTGGTCGTCCCGCCGGCGAAGCAGCTGCCGCCGGTCTTGTCGCAGCGCAGGAAGCGGTAGGTGTACGTCACGCCGCTGCCCGACCACGACCCGTTCGTGGCCGTCAGCGTGGAGCCGACCGTCGGCGTGCCGGTGAGTGTCGGCGGCTGTGTGTTCTTCGGTGGCGCGACCGTCGTCGTGGTGGTCGTCGTGCTCGCGGTCGTCGTGCTCGCCGCCGGGCCGGCGGCGTCGGCCGGCCCGGTCGACGCGCCGGCCCACAGCGCGACCGACGCGCCGGCGCCGGCGAGCATGAGCGCGCCGGTCCAGCGCAATCCCTTCTTCGAACGAGTCAATTGTCATCCTCCTGTGAGTGGTCGGCGCCGCGAGCGAGAGACGCTCCGCGACGCTCGATCGCTCGTATACCCAGGTAGTTCGTATTTGGAAACGTCAGGCGGTTTCATACTCGCCTCGCTCGTCAACGTCTTTCCTGACACGACCCATTCGAGGAGGCCCGAGATGCCGAAGACGACGAAGAGCGGGAAGGCGAAGCAGTCGGAGCTGCCGGGGACGTTGAAGCGGTCGCCGGCGAAGGCGCAGCGGCAGTTCGCGAAGACGCACGACAGCGCCGTCGAGCAGTACGGCGAGGGAGAGCGCGCGCACCGGACCGCGTACGCGTCGCTGAAGCACGACTTCGAGAAGGTGGGCGATCACTGGGAGCCCAAGGACGAGCCCGGCCCGTCGGACTCGCGCTCGAAGAAGTCGACGCGAGAGAAGCAGCAGGGAAAGGGCGAGACGTTCGGCGGCGTCGACGTCGAGGGGAACACGAAGAAGGAGCTGTACGAGCGCGCGCAGGGCCTCGAGATCGAGGGCAGGTCGAAGATGTCGAAGCCCGAACTCGCGCGGGCGATCGCACGGAAGCAGTAGGCGCGCGGGACGGTCAGCGGCGCGGCGGCGGCGCCGCTCTGGACGTGCGGCGGAGCCACGGCGCGAGCGCGCGTGCGATCGGCGTCGCGCGCGTCGGGCCGTCGATGCGCGCGACGACGCGATTCGCCTCCACGACGCAGATCACGGGCAGCCCGTCGACGCGGAACCGTCCCGCCAGGTCCGGGCGCTTCGTCACGTCGATCCGCCTGACGGTGAACGTGTCGTGGTTCCTGTTCCGCTGCAGTGTCTGCGCGAGGTAGCCCTCTGCGAGCCGGCAGCGGCCGGACAGCGGCGAGTGGAAGAAGAGGAGGAGCGGCCGCTCGTCAGGTGGCATTTCGTGTTGCGAAATATCCGCGCGCCTGTGCGGCGAAACGTCGGGGGGTTCGGGCGCGACGGGCTACGCGATCGCGTCGAAGCCGCTGCCCCTCAGCGCCCGCGCGAGCTCGCCGCGATCCGGGCCGAGCTCGGCGAACGCGCGCTCGAGCCGGCCCCGACCCGTCGCCGTCAGCGACAGGAAGTGCCGGCGCGCGTCGGTCGTGTCGGCGGTGCGGGTCGCGAGCCCTGCGCGGACGGCGCCGTCCACCAGCCGGCTCACGCTGCTCTGCGCCAGCCGCAGCGGCGCGCGGAGGGAGCTGACGTTGACGCGTTCGCCCCTGACCTCGCCGACGTGGATCAGCAGGAGCAGGAGGTACCGCTCCGGCGTGAGGCCGCATCTCGAGGTCACCTCCTCGGTCCGGCGCTGGAAGGCGAGCAGGCGGAGGCGGAACTCGGCGGCGGCCTCGTACTCCTCGCTCCGCGTACCGGCCGGCATGCGCACCGATTCGCGCGCGCCTGCCGGCCCTCCTGCCCGGCGATCCCCCGTCCGGGGGGCGGGCCGTGGCCGCAACCGGCCGAAATATATGCAGTACACATCTATGTCGGAGGGACGGATGCGGTCGCGCGAGGACGGATTCACGCTGGTCGAGCTGCTCGTCGTCGTCGTGATCGTGGCGGCGCTGATCACGATCGCCGTCCCGTCCTACCTCGGCTTCACCGGGCATTCGCGCACGAAGGCGGCCGAGCAGCGGATCCGGGCCGCCATGCCGGCCGCGGAGGCGTTCTACGCCGACAACGGCACGTACGTGGGCCTCGGGAACGCCGTCAACAAGAACCCGCCGGGGATCGCGAGCTACGACCGGTCCCTCGGGGCGACGGTCGGCACCGGCTCCTCCGGGAAGCCGACCGCGACCACGTATTGCCTCAACGCGGTCGTGCAGGGGACGACCGTGAGCGCCCGCGGCCCCGGCCCGTCGCGGTGGTACCGGAAGGCGAACTGCTCGGGCACGTCGACGACTGCGGCTCCGTAGCCGGCGCCGCCGACAGCGGTCAGGGCCGCAGCGCCGCCTTGAACGTCCGCGCGACCGCCTCGAACCGCGTCGCGAACTCCCGCCGCCCTGCCGCTGTCGCGAGGATGGCGTCGTCGAGGAGCCGCTCCCCGGCCGGCGTGAGACGCACGTGCACGAAGCGCTGGTCATCGTCGGCAGCCTCGCGCGCGACGAGGCCGTCCCGCTCGGCGCGGTCGACGAAGTCGGTGACGGTGTTCGCCGAGAGCTTCATCCGCTCGCGGAGCTCGCTCATCGTCGGCCGGCCGTCGCCGTCGAGCGCGCCCTTGACGAAGATCAGGAGCAGGTAGCGCTGCGGCGTGAGGCCGAGCTCGCGGAGAACGCGGTCGCCGCGGCTCTGGAAGTCGCGCAGCGCCGCGCGGAACTCCGCGATTCGCATCACCCGCTCGACGCTCACGCTCCGACGCGCCGCGGTCACGGGAGATTCGTACCACGAACCGCCTTCGGCGCGCTCAGCGCGGCAGCCCGCGCCTCAGGATCAGATCGGCGACGAGACCCGTCCAGCCGGTCTGGTGCGACGCCCCGATGCCCGACCCGGTGTCGCCGTGGAAGTACTCGTGGAAGAGCAGGTTGTCGCGCCAGGCGGGGTCCTCCTGGAGGAGCCGGTAGCCGCCGAACACCGGGCGCGTCCCGTCCTCGCGGCGAAGGAAGATCCCGGTGAGACGGCGCGCCAGCTCGTCCGCGACCTCCGCCAGCGACAGCTCGACGCCCGACCCGGTCGGGCACTCGACGCGGAACGAGTCGCCGAGGTACCGGTGGTAGACGCGCAGGGTCTCGACGAGCAGGTAGTTGACCGGGAACCAGATCGGGCCGCGCCAGTTCGAGTTGCCTCCGAAGAGGCCGCTCGTGGACTCGCCCGGCTCGTAGTCGAGCGTCGCGGTCACACCGTCGACCTCGACGTGCAGCGGATGCTCCTCGTGGTGCTTCGAGAGCGCGCGGAGCCCGTGGTCGGAGAGGAACTCGGCGGGGTCGAGCATGGCGCCGAGGATCCGGCGCAGCCGACCCTCGTCGACGATCGAGAGCATCCGCCACCCGGCGTGCTCCTCGGAGGCCGTGTGCTGGACGACCTCGCGGCCTTCGCTGCGGTTCTGCGTGAACCACTCGACGCGCTCCATGAACCCCGGCAGCCGGGCCATCGTCGCCGGCCCGAGCGTCGTCACCGCCGCGAGCGGCAGCAGCCCGACCATCGACCGCGCCCGCAGCGGGAAAGCCGACCCGTCGCCGAGGTGCAGGACGTCGTAGTAGAAGCCGTCCTCCTCGTTCCAGAGGCCCTTGTCGTTCAGCGCCGCGCCGATCAACGCGAAGTGCTCGTAGAACTTCGTCGCCAGGTCCTCGTACGTCGGATCGTGCTCGGCGAGGACGAGCGCGAGCTCGAGCAGGTTCTGGCAGTACATCGCCATCCACGCGGTGCCGTCCGACTGCTCGAGCCTGCCGCTGACGGGGAGCGCACTGCGGTCGAACGGGCCGATGTTGTCGAGGCCGAGGAAGCCGCCCTCGAAGACGTTGTTGCCCGCCGCGTCCTTGCGGTTCACCCACCACGTGAAGTTGAGGAGCAGCTTGTGGAAGATCCGCTCGAGAAATGCGACGTCCCCGGAGCCGTCGATCTCGAACACGCGCAGCGCCGCCCAGGCGTGCACCGGCGGGTTGACGTCGCCGAACGCCCACTCGTACGCGGGAAGCTGGCCGTTCGGGTGCATGTACCACTCGCGGCAGAGGAGCACGAGCTGGTCCTTCGCGAATCCGGGGTCGACGTGCGCCAGCGGGACGCAATGGAACGCGAGGTCCCACGCGGCATACCACGGGTACTCCCACGGGTCCGGCATCGAGATGACGTCGTGGTTGTCGAGGTGCGTCCACTCCGCGTTCCGCCCGTGCAGCCTCTCCGGCGGCGGTGGCGGCCCCGCCGGGTCGCCCGCGAGCCAGCGGCGGACGTCGTAGTGGAAGAACTGCTTCGACCACAGCATGCCCGCGAGCGCCTGCCGGAGCACCATCGCCTCCTCGGCCGTCGCGTGGGCGGGGGCGAGCTCCGCATAGAGCTCGTCGGCGTCGGCCTCGCGCGCCGCGAACGTCGCGGCGAAGCCGTCGCCCAGGTCCGTCGGACGGTCGGAGAGCCGGAGCTCGACCGTCGCCGTCGCGCCCGGCTCGACCTCGAGCACGTAGTGGAAGGCGGCCTTCGTTCCGGTCCCGGCCGGGTTCACGGTCGCCGCACCCGCGACGACGTGGTCGTTGATCCCGTCCTTGGGGTAGGCGGGGCCGTCTCCGCCCCATAGCCGGCGGCGATTCGACTCGTTCTCGCAGAAGAGGGGCTCGGGCGCGCCGGCCGCGGCGAGGTACCGCGTGCCGAGCGCGTGGTGGCGCGCGACGATGCGCCCGTCCTCGAGCGAAAGCGACGGCCGCCGGTCGTCGAGCCCCCACGACCACGTGTTGCGGAACCACAGGTGCGGCAGCACGTGGATCGTCGCCGTCTCGGGGCCGTGGTTCTGAACCGTGACGCGCACCAGCACGTCCTCCGGCGAAGCCTTCGCGTACTCGGCGGTGATCTCCCAGTAGCGGCCGTCGTCGAAGACGCCGGTGTCGAGCAGCTCGAACTCCGGGTCGAGCCGCCCGCGCCGGCCGTTCTCCTCGACGAGGCGCCCGTACGGGAACTCCGTCTGCGGATACATGTACTTCCACCGCATCCACGAGTGCGTCGGGGTCGAGTCGAGGTACCACCAGTATTCCTTGGCGTCCTCGCCGTGGTTCCCCTGCGGTCCCGTCAGGCCGAAGATCCGCTCCTTCAGGATCGGGTCGCGCCCGTTCCAGAACGCGAGCGCGAAGCAGAGGCGCTGCTCGTCGTCGCAGATCCCCGCGAGCCCGTCCTCGCTCCAGCGGTACGCCCGCGAGCGGGCGTGGTCGTGCGGGAAGAAGTCCCATGCCTCGCCGGTCGCGCTGTAGTCCTCGCGGACCGTGCCCCACGCGCGCTCGCTGAGGTAGGGGCCCCACCTGCGCCACGCGCC
>DASWRL010000041.1:0-16574 GCA_036403195.1 Gaiellaceae bacterium | reverse complement strand
AGTGGTGCACGGCCGACCACGATAAACAGACGGGCCCGGTTCGCGATGCGAACCAGGCCCGTGGTCATTCCGACGTGGTGTGGCGCTTACGCGGCGTCTGCGAGGTCTTCGTTCTGCGCGAGCTTGCGCAGTGCCTCGGTCTCGATCTGGCGCACGCGCTCGCGGGTCAGGCCGAGCTGCTTGCCGATTGCCTCGAGCGACGCGGGGCCCTCGCCGACGAGGCCGAAGCGGAGCTCGATCACGTCGCGCTCGCGGTCGGGCAGGTTCGCGACCGCCTGGCGCACCGCCAGGTCGCGGAGGGAGGCGGACGCCTCCTCCTCGGTCGACGGGCCCGTGCCGGCGATCAGGTCGCCGAAGGACGCGTCGCCGTCGTCGCCGACCGGCATGTCGGTCGACGCGACCGCACGCGCCGCGGCGAGCACCTCGTGGACGTGGTTGAGCGGCAGCTTCGAGTGCGTCGAGATCTCCTCGGGCGTCGGGTCGCGCTCGAGCGTCGCCACGAGCTCGCGCCGCGCGCGCGCGACCTTCTGCTCGCGCTCGACGACGTGAACCGGGATCCGGATCGTGCGCGCCTTGTTGGCGACGCCCCGCTGGACGGCCTGACGAATCCACCAGGTCGCGTACGTGGAGAACTTGAAGCCCTTGCGCCAGTCGAACTTCTCGGCGGCGCGGATCAGGCCGAGGACGCCCTCCTGCACCAGGTCGCCGAGCGTGATGCCCTGCGTCTGGTACCGCTTGGCGATCGACACGACGAGCCGCAGGTTGGAGTTGATCATCCGCTCCTTGGCAGCCATGTCGCCCTTCTCGATCCGCTTCGCCAGCTCGACCTCCTCCGCCGCGGTCAGCAGCGGATAGCGGCCCGCCTCGTTCAGGAACATCTGGAACGAGTCGGTCGTGTAGAGGCCGGCGCCGATGCTCAGGTCGAGCTCGGGCTCGTCCTCGTCCTCCGGCTCCGGGGCGATCTCGTGCGCCACCAGCTCGAGCTGCAGCGCCTCGGCCTCCGCCTCGTCGAGGTCGTGCGTGAGCACGGCCTCCGCGACGTCGGCAGGGGCCAGCGCACCGTGCTCCTCGCGCAGGTGGATGAGCGTGTCGAGCGCTTCGGCAACAGCCGGGGTCATGCTGATTTCGGTCAACGAACTCCTTCTCTTCTTCGCTGGAGACGGGCGCGCGGTTCGGGCGCGTCAGCCGTCACCATGTACAACGGTGGGAACGGACGTTCCATTCCCACCCTCCCGACGCGCACACCAGAACTTAGTGACATTCTGTTACAAGAGTGTTAGGAAGCGCGCGGCGCGCCCGTTAAGGCGCGACGCGGTCGTTCTCGAGGAACGCGGCGTGGGTGACCGGCATCTTCCGGGCGAAGAACTCCTCGACGGCCTCGGCATAGCGGCGGATCTCGAGCTGGGCGAACTCCGCGTTCCGGAGGGAGACGAAGTTCATCAGGGCCCGTGCGTTGACGGTCCAGTAGAACTGGGTGTACGCGCCGACCGGGAGCACGGAGCGGGCGAGCTCGCGCGCGACGCCCTTCTCGACGAGGCGCGCGTAGGCCGCGTAGGCGTCGCGGTAGACGGCGTCGAGCTCCTCGCGGGTCTCCTCCGCGAGCTCCGGCGTGACCGGCTCGAAGCGGTAGTGCCCGGGCTTCCCGACCTGCGTGCGCACGTCGTCCGGCTCCGGGAGGTAGAAGTCGTCGGTCGCCTTCGCGTAGCGCATGCTGAACTCGTTGAACGAGCCGATGCGGTGCCTGAACCACTCGCGCGCCACGAAGATCGGACAGCGGACGTGGAACCGGAAGGCGTTGTGCTCGAACGGCGAGCCGTGCCGGTCGCGCATCAGGAACCGGATCAGCCCGGCGTCGGAGTCGTCCATCTCGGTCCTCCGCCGCGCGAACGAGACGCGGGCGCCGTTGACGACGGACAGGTCGTCGGCCATGGCGTCGTCGAGGCGCACGAAGCCGTGGTCGAGGACCCGGATGGTGTTGTCGGGGATGACCTCGCTCGTCACGGTCACGGGTTCGGGACCCTAGCCCTACCTCCGGACGTATTCTCGCGCTCGTGGCGATCAAGGTCGGCACCTCCGGCTGGTCGTACCCCTCGTGGCGACCCGGGTTCTATCCCGAGGGGGTGCAGCCGGCGGAGTTCCTCGGCTTCTACGCGTCGCGGTTCGACACCGTCGAGCTCAACTCGACGGGGTACCGCCTGCCGAGCGCCGACCAGTTCCGCCGTTGGGCGGATGCGGTTCCCGACGGGTTCGAGTTCTCGGTCAAGCTCTCGCTGACGCGGCTCGACCGGGTGACGACGTTCCTCGAGCGCGCGCTCGCCCTCGGCGACAGGCTCGGCCCCGTGCGGATCGTGTACATGGGGCCGCGGGACGACGGCACGCTGTCGTTCGTCGAAGGCTCCGTGCCGGTGGGCGTGCGGGTCGCCTGGGACTTCCGCGACGAGTCGTGGGACGACGCAACCGGCGTCGTGAAGGTGAACGATCCGTCGGCGGAGCCGTTCCGCTACCTGCGCCTCCGCGAGCCCCCGTACACCGACGACGACCTGCGGGAGGTCGCCCTGACGATCCGCGATCCCGCCTACGTCTACGTGCGGCACGAGGACGAGCCGACCGCGCCGGATACCGCGGAGCGCCTCCGCGCGCTCCTCTAGTACCCCGCTGCCGCGTGCGCCCGCCCGCGGTGCGCGCCCGTCGCCAGGATCTCCTGCACCTGCGAGACCCCGAAGCGGATCTCGTCGTCGGTCGTGTAGAAATGCGGGCCGAAGCGGATCCCTGCGTCGGGGCGGGTGTCGCAGATGATGTCGCGCCGGGCGAGTTCCGCGTGGACGGCCTGGAACTCCGGGACGCGGAAGACGACCGAGCCGCCGCGCTTGCCCGGGTCGCGTGGCGAGGTGAGCTCGAAGCCGGCCTCGTCGACCAGGTCGACGAGGAGCGCCGTCTGCCGCATCGACTTCTCCCGGATCCGCGCGACCCCGATCTCGGCGACGATCTCGTAGCCGGCGCTCGCCGCGTAGTTCGCGGCGACGATCGGGGTGCCGGTGAGGAAGCGCGCCGCGCCCGGCGCCGGGTCCATCTGCTCCTCGAAGGCGAAGGGCCGCGCGTGCGCCTGCCATCCGGCGAACGCCGGCTCGAGCCGCTCGGCGACGTCGGGCCGGACGTAGAGCCACCCTGCACCCGGGCCGCCGCAGAGCCACTTCACCGAGCCGCCGACGCAGAACTCGACGCCGAGCGCCGTGACGTCGAGAGGGACGGCGCCGGCCGACTGGTAGGCGTCGAGGCAGACGTACGCGCCCATCGAGCGCGCCTTCGCCGCGATCGCCTCGACCGGCTGGATCTCCGCGGACTTGTAGAGGACATGCGAGACGGGGACGAGCAGCGTCCGCTCGTCGATCGCGTCGATCACGGCCTCGGCGTCGGCGCACACGACGACCTCGGCGCCGAACCGCGTCCAGGCCTGCTGCACGTACCGCACCGACGGGAAGAGGCCCTCCTCGAAGACGATCCGGTTGCGCGGCGGCTTCAGGTCGAAGCACGACAGCACGATCGCCTCGGCGACCGTGACGTTCTGGTGCATCACGGTCGAGCCAGGCGGCGCGCCGACGATCCCGCCGACGAGGTCGCCCACGCGGAACACCGAGCTCCACCAGCCCTCCCCCCACGCACGCGCGCCGCGCGTCCGCCACTCGTGCGCGAAGCGCGCGAGGCGCGTCTCCGCCTCGGCCGGCATCGCGCCGAGTGAGTGGTTGATCAGGTAGGTCGTGGACTCGAGGATCGGGAAGCGATCGCGGTAGTCCGTGAGCTCCACCCGCCGAACCTACCCGCGACTCAGGTCCGTCGCGGTCGTCTGCGGGACCGACACCTTCGAGGCCAGCGTCGCGCCCTTCGCTCTCACGTTGGCGGCCTGGAGTCGACGAGGATCGCCGCGAGGAGCAGGACGATGCTGCCGACCATGCTCTCCGCGACGAGGCTCCGCCCGACGCGCGCGGCGATCCCTCCTCCCCCGCGGCCGATCGCCGGCCGGACGACGAAGTGGTGGAAGGCGCCCCAGAGGAGCGCGAGGCTCACGAGGCCGAGCTTCACGAGCAGGACGCGGCCGTACCCGGTGCTCCAGAGGTCCGCTACGTGCGGCAGCCGGACGATCGACAGGTAGACGCCCGCGCCGAGCACGAGCGCGATCAGGACGGTGGCGAGCCGCGAGAAGCGGAGGAACGTCACCCGCCTGAGCTCGGGCGCCCCGGACCAGAGGAGCACCGCCATCGTCGCGAGCGCGCCGATCCAGAGCGACGCTGCCGACAGGTGGAGCCAGTCCGCGACCTCGGTCTTCCACGACGACCCGCGGTCGACGGCGTCGTGTCCGGAGACCGACAGCCCGCCGACGAACACGACCGAGAGCGCGAACGCGGGGACGAGCGGCTCGACGCGGTCGAGCAGCCACGAGACGAACACGAGCGCGAGGACGAGCGCGAACACGAGCGTCATCGTCACGAACGCGACCCCGAACCGGGTCTGCGCCATCGGCGACAGGTCGCCGTAGAGGAAGCGCCCGAACGGGAGCTGGAGCGCGTCCTCGGCACGCAGTGAGAAGGCCAGGATCCCCGCGTGCAGGGCGACGACCGCGCCGATCCCGGCCGCGACCGCGATCTTCCGCTCGAGGAGTCGCGGCACCGCCAGCCCGCGGAGGACGACGAGCCTGAGGCCGAGCGCACCGATCGTGAGCGCGAGCCCGAGGAACCAGACCCAGCGGACGACGTGCTCCGTCGGGCCCGGCCCGCCGGCGCCGTAGGCGTCCTCGACCGCCGGCGCCTTCACGCGGACGCCGAACGTCCAGACACCGGATACGACGTGCGAGTCCGCCGAGATCGCCTGCCAGCGCACGGTGTACGGGCCGCGCGGCAGCGGTGCGACGCCGGCCACGACGTCGGTCCCGCTGACGCGCGCCTGGCGTGCATAGTTGCGACCGTCCGACCCCAGCACGCGAACTGCGCCCTGGAGGAGCTTCACCTTCTGGTCGAAATGGAGCCGGATCTGCGCGGGGCCGGACCGGAGCTCGTGCCGGAACCCGGGCGTCGTCGACTTCAGCGTCGCGTGGGCCGAGGCGACCGCGGGCACCGCGAGCGCGGCGAGGGCCGCGACGACGAGGATGCGTCTCATGGGTGCGGCACCCCCGCTTGCGGCGACAGGTGCCCGAAGATCGGCGCGACGTCGCGGTCGGAGAAGAGCTGCACCGAGACGACGACGATCACGAGCGCGAACGCGCCCTGCAGCACCTGCGACCTCGGCCGCCACGCCATCGCGAGCGGGATCGCCGCGGCGACGATGAACGTCCACCCAAGCAGGTGGTGGAGGAAGGCCGAGCGCGCGAAGAGCCACGGGTTCTGCTCGTGGACGATGAACGCCGTGCCCGTGACGAGGAACGCGGCCGGCCAGGTGAGCCGCCAGAGCCGCGACTTCAGGCGCCCGTGCACGAGGCCGAGCTCGGCGCCGCCCGCGAGCATCAGCACCTCGGCCCACGAGCCGTGTGCGTACATGTGGATCGCCGAGTTCGTGAAGAACGCCATCACCGGCCAGAGCAGGAGCCCGAGCGTGAACGCGAGGCCCGGCCACAGGTACTTCCGCCAGCGCCGCATCTGCCAGACCTCCCGCCCGACGATCGCCTCCGACAGCAGGCAGAGCCCGACGAAGAGGATGCCGACCGCGAAGAACCAGTGGACCATCTCAGCGTCCGGTAGCACGGTGCTCCTCCAGGTCGGCGAGCAGCGGACGCGCGACGACGACCGCGAACACGGCGCCGACGGCGGCGAGCAGCAGCGGCGGCTCGGCGATGAGCCACCAGACCCCCTGGTGGCGCGGGTGCAGCAGCGTCACCCGGTACGGCTGCAGGATCGCCCAGACGAGCCCGCTCACGGACACGAGCGGGCCGATCAGGGAGACCGCCTGCGCGCGGACGTCGCGCCTCTGCGCGGCAGCGGCCTCGGGCAAGTACGTCGAGTTCACTTCGCTCCTCCTCCCGGTCCCTCCGACGACGACGTCGCCCGCAGGCAGACGGCTGACCTGCGGGTCAGGCGGGGAGGGGAGGCGGTCGCGACTCGAAGGTGAGGCCGAAGCGGCGGCGCGGTGCGCGGTCGTCGGTCGGCCGCGGGTGCGCAGTGCGAGCGCGCGTGACGGCGGTGAGGATCTTCCGCGCCCGCGCGAGCGTGCGGACGGCGTGCTCCTCGATCTCGTAGATCCACGTGGCGAACCGCCAGACGAGCGCCACGACCACCGCGAGCACGGCGAACACCGGCAGCGCGTACGTGTGCAGCCACGGTGCGAGCATCGCGGAGCGCCCGGCGGCGACGCTGTCCGCGTCGGCATGGATCGCGTAGGTGGTCGACGTCGCCGCGAACGCGGCAGCCCACACCCGGAGCGACCCCGAGGGGCGGGGCGTGCGCCGCGCCGCCTCCGGAGAGCAGCCGGTGGCGGCGAGGAGCCGGCGTCCTGCGTCGGCGGCGGCCCATGCGCGCAGCCCGCGCGCGAGGAGCCCGGCGAGGGTGAGAGCGCCGGCGATCTTCACGCCTGCGAGCAGGAACGGGTAGTACGACGTGTCCGGCCGCGCGAGCGGGCTCACGTGCAGCGCACGGTCGACGTTCGCGGTGATGCTGCGTCCGGCGACCTCGGCGCAGAGCACGAGGACCGCGAACGTCGCGGCGCCCCTGCGACGAAGCAGCCGTCTCTCCATCTCCCGCGATCATACGCCGTCGTGCTTGAATCGCGACATGGCGGACGAGTTCGCGGCGCCGCTCCGGGAGCCGCCGGTGCGCGCGGTGGAAGAGGTCGGCGACGCCGTCGTCGTCCGCCTCGCGGGCGAGCTCGACCTACACAATGCGCCCGACGTCCGCGCCGCGCTCGCCGATGCGATCGGCCGCTCGCCGGCCCGGGTCGTCGTCGACCTGTCGGCGGTCGAGTTCGTCGACTCGACGGCGCTCGGCGCCCTCGTCGAGGCACACGCGAAGCTCGGCGCGCAGGGCCTTGCGCTCGCGGCCCCGCAGCACGAGCCGCGGCGGACGCTGCACGTGAGCGGGCTCGACCGCCGCCTCGCGGTGCACGACACCGTCGAGGCGGCGCTCGGGTCGTAGCCGCGGGGGAGCGGCGCCTACCGCTCCCCCACCGGCGGCTCAGTGGTGGTCGTGCTCGCCCCGGTCGCCACGCCGGGTCAGGTCGAGCTGCTCCCGCGGGTCGGTCGCGTTGCTGCGCGTCCCGGACTTCGCGATGCCGCGGCTGAGCAGGTAGGCGCACGTGATCCCCGTCGCCAGGAGCCAGAAGCGCCACGCGTCGATCGTGTCCGAGGCGGCGGCGGTGATCGCGAGCGCGACGACCGCGACCACGGCGGCTGCGAACTCGCTCGTCAGGAAGAACGGCTTCGTCTCGATCGGGTACTGCCGGCGAAGGCGCGGCATCCCGCGCATCCCGTACCCGTAGCCGTACCCGTAGCCTTGCGGCGCGTAGTGCTGCGGCGGGGCGTACATCGTCTCGGCCTCCGCCTGGCCCTCGCGCCCGAGCGGCGCGTCCTCGACGCGGCCGCCCTCGTAGTAGTTCGACATCGAACCCCCTTTTCGCGCTTACCCGTGTGGAACGCCCGGCGGGTCGGTCCGGTTATGGGGGCGGCGAGCGCTCACGGGAGGTAACATTCGTCACATGAGAGTCTGGCCGATCGTCTGCGGGATCGCCGTCGCCGCTCTCGCGATCGACCTGGCCCGCGCGCTCGCAACGCGCGACGGAGTCGGGCCGGTGGAGTACGCGGTCGGGATCGCGCTCGTGGTCCTGCTCGCGCTCGGGTCGCTGCGCCTCGCCCGCCGCGCTGCGCCGTAGACCGCGCGCACGACGCGAGGCAGCCGGGCGCTCGAGGAAGCCGACGCGGGGACTCGAACCCCGGACCCCTTCATTACGAGTGAAGTGCTCTACCAGCTGAGCTACGTCGGCAGATCCGGCCGGGGGCCGGTTCGGACCCGTGATTCTAGCGAGGGCGGGCGCCGGCCGCGCCTGGCGGCCGGCGCCCGAACACGTCACCTCTCGCTGATGTTCCCGGCGCGGAGCTCGAGCGTCGGGTTGATCGTCGAGCCCCTGACGTTCTTCCGCATCAGGTAGTTCAGCGTCTCGTAGTGCACGAAGATCAGCGGCGCGTCCGCGAAGACGATCTTGCGGATCTGCGTGTACAGCGCCTTCCGCTTCGCGAGCTTCGTCTCCTGCGCCGCCTGCCCGATCAGCCTGTCGACCCGCGCGTTCGAGTAGCCGGTGGCGTTGATCGCAGCCCCGGTCTTCAGGACGAGCGAGTAGAAGTTGTCGGGGTCGATCGTCCGTTCCTGGTAGGCCGAGGTGATCTGGTAGGCCCCCTTGCTGAACCGGTCGAACCACACCGAGACGTCGACCTGCTGGATCTTCATGTCGATCCCGATCTTCTTGAGCTGCTCGCGGACGACCTCGCCCGTCTTCAGCAGCTCGGGGTACTGCGGGAGCCCGAGGTACTGCACCTGGAGCCCGTTGCCGTGGCCGGCGGCGTTCATCAGCGCCTTCGCCTTCTTCAGGTTCGGGCCGCCCCGATACGGATCGGCGTTGTCGTGCCAGATCGAGCCCGACGGCACCTCCTCGGAGCCGACCTCGCCGGCGCCGAAGTAGGCGACGGCGCGGATCTCGTCGCGGTCGAGCGCCCACGCGACCGCCTGCCGCAGCGCGCGGTTCGAGAACGGCGGCTTGCGGACGTTCATCGCGAGGAAGTCGGGGATCCCGGCGAGCGCGGAGCCGACGTAGTTGAAGCTCCCGTCGTGCTTCAGCTGGTTGAGCTGCTGGAGCGGCACCGCGTCGAGCCAGTCCAGGTCGCCGGACCGGAGCGCGTCGATGCGGCTCTGGTCGACCGGGAGGAACTTGAACTCGATCCCGTCGAGGTACGGCTTCCCCGGCTCGAAGTACCGGTCGAAGCGCTTCAGCGTCACGTGGTCGCCCTGCACCCATTCGACGAACTGGAACGGCCCGGTTCCAACCGGGTTGCGCGCCGGGTTCTTGCTGGACTCGATCGCCTTCTTGTTGACGATCTCGCCGTTGTTCGCGAGGTTGGTCAGGAACGGGCCGAACGGCGTCTTCAGGTGGAACACGACCCGATGCGGATTGACCACCTCCACCCGTGAGATGGCGGTGTAGAGCGGCGAGTACCCGCTCGCCGTCTTCGGGTCGAGGATCCGGCGGAACGTGTACGCGACGTCGGCCGCCGTGAACGGCTCGCCGTTGTGGAAATGGACGCCCTGCCGGAGGTCGAACATCCACGTCTTCGCGTTCACCTGCTTCCAGCTCTTCGCGAGGACGCCGTAGAACTTCTGGTGCTCGTCGAGGTCGACGAGCTTGCTGAAGATGTTGTCGTACACCTGCGCACCCGTGTAGATCTGCGACTTCGCAGGATCGAGGCTGTCCGGCTCGCCCGTGAGCGCGGCCTTCAGCGTCCCGCCCCTCTGCGCGCTCGCGAAGAAGCTCGCTGCCCGCGCCCCCGGCGTGCGCATCGCACCGGCCACGGCTCCGCCGAGCCCCAGGGCTCCTCCGGCCAGCCCGAGACGGAGCAGCAGGTCGCGCCGGCTGATCCCCTCGCGCTCGATCCCCGCCAGGAGCTCGTCGAGCTCGCGACGTTCCTCGTCTCCCATTTCGATCACTCCTTCCCGCCGCCGCGATGGGCGTCGACGAACTCGATGAGGGCACTGTTGAACTCGGCCGGGTGCTCCCACAGGCACGCGTGGCCGCCCTTCGTCGTCCTCCACTCGGCTCCACGGATCCCGGCGCACAGGCGCTCGGACAGTCGGACCGGGATCAGGATGTCGTCCTCTCCCGCGAGGACGAGCGTCGGCACGTCGATCCGGCCGAGCCGGTCCGTCGTGTCATGGGTGCGGATCGAGCTCAGCTGCGCGAGGTATGCCTCGAGCGGCTGCGGCAGGTCGCCCATCGCCGCCTCGAACTCCTTGAGCTCCTCCTCGCGCTCCTCGAAGAACGGGACCGTGAACGCCCACAGCGTCACGTCCCGCATCACGAACGGGACGCCGAGCTCCGGCGCGAGGTCGGCCCACATCGAGAACATCCGCGAGCAGAACGGCCCCGGCGCCGCGTACGTGCAGGCGAGCGTCAGCGACCGCAGGTCGGTGCCGTTCGCGATCGCATACTCCTGCGCGATCATCCCGCCCATCGACACGCCGACGAGGTGGAAGTCTCCGATCCCGAGCTCGTCGACGAGCGCCTTCGTGTCCGCGGCGAACAGCGCGGTCGTGTACGGCCCGGGCGGCATGCTCGACGCGCCGACGCCGCGATTGTCGAACCGGAGCACGCGGTAGCCGGCGCCGAGCAGGTCGTCGATCTGGAAGATCCAGGTCTCGAGGTCGTCGGCGAGGCCGTTCACGAGCACGATCGTCTCGTCGCCGTCTCCCTCGAGCCGGTAGTTCACGTCGATCCCGTTCACGTGCGCGGTCGGCATACGCTTCTCCTTCGGGGGGTCGGGGTCATGCGGCCGCCTCACGGCCGTGAGCGAGGTGGCACGCGACGGCGTGGTCGCCGTCGACTTGGTCGAGCGCCGGCGACACGCTGCGGCAGCGGTCGACGGCGATCGGGCACCGGGTGTGGAACCGGCAGCCCGACGGCGGAGCGAGCGGCGACGGGATCTCGCCGCGCAGGCTCGGGAGCTCGAGCGAGCGACCGGGATCCGGATGCGGGATCGACTCGATCAGCGCCTGCGTGTACGGATGACGGGGCGACGACAGCACGCCGTCCGTCGGGCCGACCTCGACGATCTTGCCGAGGTACATCACCGCGACGCGGTCGGCGAGGTGCTCGACGACGGCGAGGTCGTGGGTGATGAAGAGGATCGTGAGGCCGAACAGCTCCTGCAGGCTCGCGATCAGGTTCAGGATCTGCGCCTGCACGAGCACGTCGAGCGCCGAGACCGGCTCGTCCGCGACGACGAGGTCGGGCCGCGGTGCGAGCGCGGCCGCGATCGCCGCGCGCTGGCGCTGCCCCCCTGACAGCTCGTGCGGCCGTGCCGCTCCGTGCCGCGTCGAGAGCCCCACCGCCTCGAGGAGCTCGGCGACGCGCGCTTCACGCTCCTCCGGCGTGCCGATCCTGAACCCGTCGAGCGGCTCGCGCACGGTGCGCGCGATCCGCCACCGCGGGTCGAGCGAGCTGTACGGGTCCTGGTAGATCGGCTGTGCCCGCCGCCGGAACGCGTGGACGTCGGCGCGGCCGAGCCGGGAGATGTCGGTCCCGTCGAAGACGATCCGGCCGGTCGACGGCCGGAGAAGGCGGAGCAGGAGCCGCCCCAGCGTGCTCTTGCCCGACCCGGACTCGCCGACGAGGCCCAGGATCTCTCCGCGCCGGATGTCGAGCGTGACCTCGTCGACCGCCCGCAGGGTTCGGTTGTCGCCGAGCCGGCCCTTGGCGGCGAAGTCACGCGTGACGCCGTGCAGCTCGACGAGAGCCGTCACGCCCTCCCTCCGCCGACGAGCTCCGCGGCAGCGGCTGCGCGCGTCTCGGGCCGCGCCCAGCACGCCGTGAGGTGATCCTCCAGCGCCGCGAGCGGAGGCACGCGATCGCACTCGGGGCGCCGCAACGGGCATCGCGGTGCGAAGCGGCAGCCCGGCGGCGGGCTCACGAGATCCGGCACCTGGCCCGGTGCCGCGGCGAGGCTCCCACGACGCGCCGCGCGGGACGGCAGGGCGCCGAGCAGCGTCTCCGTGTACGGATGGCGCGGCTCGCCGAAGAGGCGCTCGACGGGCGCGACCTCGACGACCTGGCCGGCGTACAGCACCGCGGCGCGGCCGCACAGCTGCGCGACGACGCCGAAGTCGTGCGCGATCAACAGGATCGTCGTGTTGTGCCGCCGGCGGAGCTCGCGCATCAGCCCGAGGATCTGCGCCTGAATCGTCACGTCGAGCGCGGTGGTCGGCTCGTCCGCGATCAGGAGCGCGGGCTCGTTCGCAAGCGCGGTCGCGATCACGACGCGCTGCTGCATGCCGCCGCTGAAGCGGTGCGGCGGGTCGCGGTACCGCCGCTCGGCATCCGGTATCCCGACCTCGTGCAGCAGGTGCGTCGCCCGTTCGCGCGCCTCGCGCGCGGAGACCGGACGGTGTGCGCGGATCGTCTCCGCGATCTGCTCGCCGACGGCGAATGCCGGATCGAGCGCGGCGGCGGGATCCTGGAACACCATGCTGATCCGGTCGCCGCGCAGCGCCGTCCGCTCGTCCTCCGTCAGCGTCGTCAGGTCGCGCCCGAGGAAGTCGATCCCGCCTTCGACGACCGCTCGCTCGGGGAGGAGCCCCATGATCGACATCGCAAGCGTCGTCTTGCCGCAGCCCGACTCCCCGACGAGCGCGAAGATCTCGCCCTCCTCGACGTCGAGCGACACGTTGCTCAGGGCTGACACGTCGCCGAAGCGAACGCTCAGGTCGCGCACCGAGAGGACGCTCATTCGCTGATCCCCCGCGGGTCGAGGCGCGCGCGCAGGCCGTCGCCGACGAGGTTGAACGCGACGACGGTGATCGCGATCGCGAGGCCGGGGAAGATGTCGGCCCAGGGCGCCTGCTGCAGCACCTGATAGCCGTCGGCGAGCATGAGCCCCAGCGACGCGGTCGGCGGCTGCGCGCCGAGCCCGAGGAACGAGAGCGCCGCCTCGATCTGCAGCGCGAACCCGGCGAGCACGCTCGCCTGCACGATCGCCGGGCCGATCGCGTTCGGAACGACGTGCGCCACGATCGTGCGCAGGTGCGAGGCGCCGCGCGCACGGGCGCCCTCGACGTACAACTCCCGACTCACCGCGAGCACCGCGCTCCGCACGACGCGCGCGAGGATCGGGAGGTAGATGACCGCGATCGCGAAGAGCGCGATCACCTCGCCCGGGCCGAAGATCGAGATGAGCGAGATCGCGAGCAGGAGCGCGGGCAGCGCCAGGAGGAGGTCGACCGGCCGCATCAGCATGTTGTCGACCCAGCCGCCGAAGTAGCCCGCGACGACGCCGATCGGCAGCCCGAGGACGAGCGCGAGCGCGACCGCGCCGACCGAGATCGCGAGCGAGGTCCGGTAGGCGTAGACGACGCGGCTGAGGACGTCGCGCCCGAGCGCGTCGAACCCGAACGGGTGCGACCAGCTCGGCGCGGCGAGGATGTGCTTCGAGTCGATCGCGTCCGGCGAGTACGGCGCGATGAGCGGCGCCGCGACGGCGACGAACACCAGAATCGCGAGGATCAGGAGGCCGACGCCGGCCTCGCCGCGGCCGATCCGGACGGCGCGGCGCCCCCGGCCGACTGCACGCGAGGTGGAGGCGAGGACGCTCATTCGGCCTGTGCCTCGAGCCTCGGGTTGAGCGCCCCGTAGAGGAGGTCGGTGAGGAGGTTGACGACGATGAAGAGGGCCGCGATCACGAGCACGCTCCCCTGCACGACCGTGTAGTTCCGCTGGTTGATCGCCGTGACGACGAGCTTGCCCACGCCCGGCAGGCCGAAGAGCGTCTCGACGACGATCGCGCCGCCGAGCAGGACGCCGAACTGGATGCCCGCGACGGTCACGATCGGGAGCGAGGCCGTCCGCAGTGCGTGGCGATAGACGATCGCGTACCGGCGCAGGCCCTTCGCGCGCAGGAACGTGACGAACGGCCGGGAGAGGGTCTCCTGCATCGAGGCGCGCGTCGTCCTCAGGATGTAGGCGGTCTCGCCGACCGCGAGCGTGAGCACGGGCAGGGTCATGTACCGGAGGTTCTCGACCGGGTCGTCCGTCAGGGGGACGTAGCCGGTCGGCGGGAGCCAGTTGAGCTTGGCGGCGAAGACGAGCACGAGCAGCGTGCCGAGCCAGAAGTCGGGCACGCTGATCCCGGCGATCGTGAACACCGTCGTCGCGAGCCGGCCGGCCCGCCGGCCCGTCGCGGCGACGACGCCGAGCGGCACGCCGACGAGGAGCGCCAGCGCCATCGACCCGATGGTCAGCTCGAGCGTCACCGGGATCCGCTCGCGCAGGAGCTGCGTCAACGGCTCGTGGCTGATGTAGTCCTGGCCGAGGTCTCCGTGGAAGATCCCGCCGAGCCAGCTCACGTACTGGCCGGCGAGAGAACGGTCCAGGTGCAGGTCGTGCCTGATCACGCGGACGTTCTCCGGCGTCGCGCGGAAGCCGAGCATCGTCCGCACCGGGTCGCCGGGCACGAGGTGGATGAGCAGGAACACGAACACGCTCATGGCGAGGAGCGTCGGAACCGTCAGCGCGACCCGCGTCGTCACGTACCGCGTCCGCGGGCTCACGTCCTCACCTCGACGCGCGCCGCGAGGCTCCGCAGCGCGTCCTCGGTGAGCAGGAAGTGGTCGTGCGCGATCCGCTCGGCCGCTTCGGCGTTGCCGTCGGCGATCGCCGAGACGAGGTTCCTGTGATCGCCGATCGCGCGGCGCCGGATCTCCGCGCTGTACGGCTCGGCTCCGAAACCGAGGCTCACCTGCGCGCGGATCTCGTTGCTGAGGCTCGCGAGGTGGGAGTTGTTCGTCGCCGCGGCGATCGCCGCGTGGAGCGCAGCGTCGGCGGCACGCGACGCCTCACGGTCGGGTGCGTCGTCGTACGCGGCGCACGCGGCCTCGATGCGGAAGACGTCGTCGGCGGTGCGCCTGGCGGCGGCGGTCCGGGCGATGAGCGGCTCGATCAGGTGGCGCAGGTCGAACAGCTCCTCGAACGCCTGCCAGTTGGCGCCGAGGGTCCGCTTGACGATCGACGCCGACGCCGGCAGCCAATCGCGCGTGACGACGGCGCCCCCGTTCCGGCCGCGGCCGATCTCGACATACCCCGCACCCGCCAGCGCGTGCAGGGCCCCGCGCACCGTCTTGCGTGAGACACCGAGCTGCGCCGACAGCGCGCGCTCGGACGGGAGCCGCTGGCCCGGCACGAACTCCCCGAGGGCGATCGCCGTGACGAAGCGGTCCGCGAGCTGCTCCTCGGCGCGGCGGAGCTCGAGCGGCTCGAGCGCACGCGAGATCACGGGGGCGACGCCCGGACCGGTCACGCCTCCTCCCCCAGGTACCGGAGCAGGAACCGCGCGAGCACCCGCGCGCCGACGACGATGCTCTCGAGCTCGACCGCCTCGTCGATGCCGTGGATGTTCCGCGCGCGCGGCCCGTAGCAGAGCGCGGGAATGCCGGCCTGGTTCACGTAGTACCGCGCGTCGGTCGTCGCCGTCCCGGCCGAGACCGCGGGCTCCGTACCGAGCACGTCGCGGTGGGCTGCGGCCACGGCCTCGGCGAGCGGGTGGCGCCGGTCGAGCGCATAGCCCTCGGCGCGGAAGCCGTTGAACCGAAGGCGCGGCGGGTTGCGCGCGAGCCACGGGTCGCTCTCGGCGGCCCGGGCGACGGCGGCGCGCACCCGCGCCTCGGCCTCCGCGACCGACCACGCCCGGGGGAAGCCCAAGCGCACGCCGATCGTCGCCTCGCCCGGGACGCTCGACTGCCAGTCGCCGCCGCGGAAGGTCCCGACGTTGAGCGCGTGCCGGCCGCCTGCCGCGTTCGCCTCCCGCTCGAGCTCCCGCAGCCCCGAGATCAGCGGGAGCGCGAGCTCGATCGCGTTCGCGCCGGCGCCGGGGTCCTGCGCGTGCGTCGGGCGGCCGCTCACGACGAGCTCGAACCAGAGGATCCCGATGCCCTCGAGGAGCAGCTCGAGCCCCGTCGGCTCGGGGAGCAGCGCCGCGTCCGCCACGACGCCCGCGCGGACCGCGGCGAGGGTGCCGTTCCCCGTGCACTCCTCCTCGATCGCCGAGACGAACGAGACGGGCCCGCGGGCGCTGCTCGGAGCGACCTCGAGCACCGCCTCGAGCGCGAGGAGCGCCATCGCGAAGCCGCCCTTCATGTCCCCGGCCCCGCGACCGAGGAGCCACCCGTCGCGAACGACCGGTTCGAAGGGGTCGCCGTGCCACGCCGGGCGCGCCCCCGGAGGGACGACGTCGACGTGGCCGTTCAGGAGGAGCGACCGCCCGCTGCCGGCCCGCTCGCCGACGACGACCGGCCGGTCGTCGTAGGCGAGCCGAGGGACGCCCGCGCCGTCGCGCTCGGCGATGTCGTCGGGGACCGTGAGCATGCGGGTCGCGAAGCCGAGCCGCTCGAGCTCCGCAGCGACGAGCTCCTGCGCCTCCAGCTCCCCGCCGAGGACGCTCGCCGCGCGGACGAGGTCACCGAGGAAGGCGAACGCATGACCCGCCCGGTCGTCGACGGCCTCGTCGAGCGCGGACGCGATATGGGCCAGACTCTGCCCCATTGAGTCGCCCGACTATGGACTGCCGCCCGTGCGGTGTCAACCGCGCGGCGCGATCAGGCGAGCTCGCGCGCGACCTGCACGAAGAGTGCCTCGAGCGCGAGCTGCGGGGCGAGGTTGAACTCCTCGAGCGCGCGCCACGACTCGCGCGTCGCCTCGGCGGCGCGCTCGGCTCCGAGCAGGCGCTCGCGCGAGGCGTCCTCCTCGAGGAGCGCGAGCTTGTCGAGGTGGATCGCCGCGGCGCCGGCGCCGACCGCGACCGCCACGAGGTCGCGGTACCACGCTCCCAGCTCCTCGAGCTGCGCGAGGAG
>DASWRL010000040.1:0-20059 GCA_036403195.1 Gaiellaceae bacterium | reverse complement strand
GACGCCGTAGCGCTCCGCGACGTCCCACCAGCGGTCCTTGTCCGGGTAGTCCGGCGTCCCCTCGTAGATGACCGAGGTCGCGCCGTTGCACAGGGGGCCGTAGACGATGTAGCTGTGGCCGGTCACCCAGCCGACGTCGGCCGCGCACCAGTAGACGTCGTGCTCCGGCTTCAGGTCGAACACGTACCAGTGCGTCGAAGCGACGCCGACGAGGTAGCCGCCCGTCGTGTGGGCGATGCCCTTCGGCTTCGCGGTGGTGCCCGAGGTGTAGAGGAGGTAGAGCAGGTCCTCGGGGTCCATCGGCTCCGCGGCGCACTCGGAGTCGTCCGTCGCGAGCTCGTGCCACCAGTGGTCGCGGCCGGCCTCCATCGGGACGTCCGCGCCGGTCCGTCGCAGCACGACCACGTTCTTCACCGTCTCGGCGCGCGCTACCGCCTCGTCGGCGGTCCGCTTGAGCGGCACGGTCGCACCGCGCCGCCACGCCTCGTCCTGCGTGATCAGCACCTCGCACCCCATGTCGCTCAGCCGGTCGGCGAGCGAGTCGGCGGAGAACCCGCCGAAGACGACGGTGTGCGGCGCGCCGAGCCGCGCGCAGGCGAGCATCGCGACCGGCGCCTCCGGGACCATGCCGAGGTAGATGCCGACGGGCGTCCCCTTGCGCACGCCGAGCTTCCGGAGCGCGTTCGCGAGCTTCGTCACCTCGCGCAGCAGGTCGCTGTAGGTGAGCGTACGCCGGTCGCCGTCGGGCTCGCCCTCCCAGTGGTAGGCGACGCGGTCGCCGTGCCCCGCCTCGACGTGCTTGTCGAGGCAGTTCCAGGCGACGTTGAGCTTCCCGCCGACGAACCACCTGGCGTACGGGAGCTCCCACTCGTAGAGCTTCGTGAACGGCTCGAACCACGCCACGCGCTCTGTCGCCTCGCGGCTCCAGAACGCGTCGAAGTCCTCCTCGTAGATGCCGGGCTGTGCGTTCGCCTGCGCCGCGAAGGCCGGCGGCGGCGGGTACCGCCGCTCCTCGAGGAGCAGCGTGTCGATGTCGCGCCCGCTCACGGCTCGAGGTCGTACGGATACCGCGTGAGGTTCTCGGCGCCGTCCGCCGTCACGAGCACGAGGTCCTCGAGCCGCACGCCGCCGTAGCCCTGCCGGTAGAGCCCCGGCTCGACCGTCACGACGTCGCCCGCGACGAGCGCCGTTCGGGTCGTTCGGCCGAGGCCCGGCTCCTCGTGGACCTCGAGGCCGACGCCGTGGCCGAGGCCGTGGAAGAACCCGTCGACGAGTGGCTCGCCGTCCGGCTTCGTGCGCTGCGTCGGCTCGCCCGCCGCCTCGAAGATCTCGCAGGTCCCGTCGAAGATCGCCCTGCCCGCCGCGCCGGGCCGGATCTCGGCGATCGCGCGGTCGAGCGCCTGCTTGCAGAGGGCGTGCCAGCGGCGGACGTCCTCGGGGACGTCGCCGACGACGAACGTCCGGGTCATGTCGCAGTACACGGCCGAGTCGTTGTCGCGCGGCCAGATGTCGACGACGATCGGCACTCCTGCCCGGATCGGGCCGGAGCCCATGTCGTGGCCGACGGCGCCCTGCGGCCCCGGCGCGACGATGAACTCGTCGGCCGTCGTCCCGTGGGACGCGAAGACGATGCCCATCGCCGACTTCACCCGCTCGACCGTGAGCGGGTCGCCCTCGAGCGTGAGTCCGTCGCCGTTCTGCTCGGCGCGCCGGAGCATGTCGCGGCACGTGTCCATGGCGGCCTCCGCCGCCCGCTGCGCGCGCCGCATCCCCTCGAGCTCGGCCTCCGACTTCACCCGGCGGCGGTCGTCGAAGAGGTCGGGGTCGGTCGTCAACTCGACGCCGTTCGCGCGCAGGTGGTCGGCGAGCCAGATCGGGAAGGTGTCGGGGACGACGGCGCTCGTGACGCCGACGGCGCGGACCCCGCGCAGCGCGAGCTCGGCGCGCAGCTCGAGCGGCGACAGATCCGCCGCGACGAGCTCGTCGACGCCGAGCTCCTCCATCAGGTGGAGCTCGAGGGTCCCGCTCGCTGCGAGCCGCGGCGCTTCCATCGAGTGCGTGACGACGTGCTTCGTCCCGTCCTTCTCGGCGTACAGGACGGGGTCGGGGATGCCGAGCGGCACCTCGTGACGGAGCTCGGGAGAGCGGAACGTGTCTGCGTAGATCAGGACATCGGGCATGCGCCGGACTCTAACCCTCGCTGACTAGACTCGGACCGATGGACGCACGGACGAGGGCGCTCGATCTCGTCGAGCGGTGGAAGGGCGAGCTCGAGCGGCTCCTGCCGGAAGGGGCGGACATCTTCGACGCCCACCTGCACCTCGGCCACGACATCGACGGCATGGTCGGTGACCTCGACCAGCTCCTCGGCATCATGGATGGATACGGGATCTCGCGCGCCTTCATGTTCTGCCTCGACGAGCCCGACCGGCACCCGGCGTTCCGCGCCGCGAACGACCGGACGCTCGCGTTCGCGGAGCGGGCGGGCGGCCGGCTGATCCCGTTCGTCCGGCTCGACCTGAACGAGTCGCCGATCGACGAGGCGCGGCGCTGCCTCGACGCCGGCGCGCGGGGGATCAAGCTGCACCCCCGGGCGCAGAGGTTCACCGCGACGGACGAGCGGCTGGCGCCGGTCTTCGCCCTCGCCGCCGAGCGGCGGGTCCCGATCCTCATCCACGCCGGCCGCGGCCTGCCGCCGATCGCGGACGGGCTGCGGTCGCTGATGGAGCGCTACCCGGAGGCGTCGCTCATCCTCGCCCACGCCGGCATCGCCGACATGCAGGCGCTCGCGAGCTGCATGCGCGGCCGCCGGGGCGTCTTCTTCGACACCTCGACGTGGAGCGCCGTCGACCTCCTCGACTTCTACCGCCAGGTGCCGCCCGAGCAGGTCCTCTACGCGAGCGACTACCCCTACGGCCAGCAGCCGTCCTCCCTCCTCCTGAGCGTCAAGACGGCGCTCCGCGCCGGGTACTCCGAGGCGCAGCTACGGGGGATGCTCGCCGGCAACGCGAACGCGCTCGCCGACGGCGAGGCGCTGCCCGAGCCGACGGAGCCGCTCGGCCGCGACACGATCGCGCTGCCGCTCCAGCTCGCCCGCATCCACCAGTACCTCTCGATGGCGACGCCGCTCCTCTGGGCCCGGCAGCCCGACCATGTCGGGGTGCTCGGGCTCGCGATCAACACGTGCGCCGAGCGCAACGGCTACGCGGACGCCGTTGACGGGATCCGCGAGCTGCTCGAGGCGGCGCGTGACCTGTGGGAGACGATCCCCTCGATCGAGGAGGAGGTCGAGGCGCGCCAGACGATCCGCCTCACGCACCGGCTCGTCCACATCGCGCAGATCGAGGCGGTGACCGCCGCGTGAGGCTCGACGTGAACGACCACGGCTACGACGTGCGCAGCGACGTCGGGACGACGCTCGCCGAGGCGTTGCGCGACGAGCTCCACCTGACCGGCACGAAGGTCGCGTGCGCCGAGGGGCACTGCGGCGCGTGCACCGTCCTCGTCGACGGCGAGCCGGTGCTCTCGTGCATCACGCTCGTCCACACGCTCGACGAGGCGAAGGTGACGACGATCGAGGGGCTTCGCGACCACCCGATGGTGCGGTCGTTCGTCCGCAGCGACGCGCTGCAGTGCGGCTTCTGCACGCCGGGGCAGATCGTGAGCGCCGTCGCGCTCGTCGACGCGACGCCCGCGCCGTCGCCGGAGCAGATCAGGCACGCCATGGCCGGGAACCTCTGCCGGTGCGGCGCGTACCCGAAGATCGAGGAGGCGATCCGCACGTGGCGAGACTGATCCGGACGGAGAAGGAGGTCGAGGGCCGCTACGAGGAGGTGTGGCTCGTCGTCGAGGAGGACGCGCTCGAGCAGTGGCCGGCCGGCCCTCGCACGATCGTCGGCCGCCCGGCGGAGCGGCTCGACGGCGTCGAACGTGCCACCGGCCGCGCCGTCTACACGGCCGACGTCGTGAAGCCGGGGATGCTGCACGCCGCCGTCCTCCGCTCGCCGCACCCCCGTGCGCGCGTGACCGCGCTCGACCTCGGCCCCGCCCTGGCCGCGCCGGGCGTCCACGCGGCGGTCGGGCCGGGCGACGTCGACGTGCTGTCCGGCGACTGCGAGTTCCAGGGCCAGGCGATCGCCGCGGTGTGCGCCGACACGCTCGCGGAGGCGCGCGCTGCGGTCGCCGCGATCCACTGCGAGCTCGAGGTGCTCGAGCCGCTGCTCGACGCGGACGAGGCGGTTCGCAGCGAGCAGCTCGTCGCGCCGCCGCGCGTCCGCGCGCGCGGGGACTACGAGCGCGGCCGGGCGGAGGCCGACGTCGTCGTCGAGGCCGAGTTCAGGACCCAGGTCGTCCTCCACAACTCGCTCGAGACGCACCAGGCCGTCGTCGAGTGGCTCGGCGACGCGGTCGAGGTGCACATCTCGACGCAGTACATCTGGGGCGTCCGCGACGAGGTCGCGCAGGGCCTCGGGCTGCCGGCGGACAGGGTGCGCGTCGTCTGCCACGCCATGGGCGGCGGCTTCGGCTCGAAGAACGACCCGGACGACTACACGTTCATCGCGGCGGAGCTCGCGAGGCGGACGCACCGTCCCGTCAAGTGCGCGCTGACACGGCGCGAGGAGAACACCGCCGCCGGCAACCGGAACGCGACGATCCAGCGGCTGACGGTCGGCGCGCGGAGCGACGGGACGCTGACCGCCCTCGGCGGCGAGTTCGTGAACGCCGTCGGCTGGGACGGCTGGTCGTCCGGCACCGAGGGGCCGATGCAGATGCTGTACGCGTGCCCGAACGTGAGGACGACGACGTACGGCGCGAAGCTGAACCTGCCGCCGATGAAGGCGTTCCGCGCGCCGGGCTTCGTGGAGGGGACGTTCGGGCTGGAGGCGCTGCTCGACGAGCTCGCCGCGAAGCTCGACCTCGATCCGCTCGAGCTTCGCCGGCGCAACCACACCGACCACGACCTCGGCGACGACCGCCCGTACAGCAGCAAGAACCTGCTCGAGTGCTACCGCCGCGCCGAGCCGCACTGGGAGCGGCGCCACGAGGTGCGCGCGCGCTCCACCGAGACGGTGAAGCGCGGAGTCGGCATGGCGTCCCAGATCTGGTACGGCGGCGGCGGCCCGCCGAGCTACGCGTGGGTGCGCGTCGGCGCCGACGGGCGCGCGTCGGTGCTCACGGCGATGCAGGACATCGGCACCGGCACGAAGACTGCGATGGCGCAGATCGCGGCGGAGGAGCTCGGGATCCCGCTCGACCACGTCACGGTCGCCGCCGGCGACTCGGCGCGCGGCCCGTTCGCCTCGATCAGCGCCGGCTCGTCGACGACGCCCTCGATGGGGCCTGCCGTGCGCGCCGCAGCGGCCGACGCCCGCCGCCAGATCGACGAGATCGCCGAGCAGCGGGGGAAGCCGGGCGCGCCGCCGGCGGAGGTCGTGGACGTCCTCGAGGACGCGCAGATCCTCGGCAAGGGCGCGCGCGGCCCGAACCCGACAGGGATGCAGGTGCTCACCTTCGGCGTCCAGGTGGCGGAGGTCGCGGTGGACGTCGAGACCGGCGAGGTCTGGGTCGAGCGCATCGCGGCGGTCCACGACATCGGCCGCGTGATCAACCCGCTCGGGGCGTCGAGCCAGATCGAGGGCGGGATCATCCAGGGGATCGGCCACACGCTCTCCGAGGAGCGCCTGCACGACCCGCAGACCGGCCGGCTCCTGACGACGACGCTCGACGCGTACAAGCTGCCGACGATCGCCGACGTGCCGGAGATCGTCAGCGAGCTGATCGACGTGCCCGACGACCAGCTGACGAACCTCGGGTCGAAGGGGCTCGGCGAGCCGCCGATCATCCCGACGGCCGCCGCGATCGCGAACGCGATCCGCGACGCCACCGGCGCCGACGTCCGTCGGCTCCCGATCACCCGCGAGGAGATGCTGCGCGCCTTGCGCGAGGCCGAGGCGCGGCGAGGGGAGCGCGTTGGAGCTCCGGCGCGCGTCTAGCGTCGACGACGTCCGCCCGGGCGAGCTGCCGCTCGCCGGCGGCACGGAGGTCGTCCCGCTCGTCCGCGCCGGCCTCCTCGACGGGCGGTCGCTCGTCGAGATCCGCCGTGTCGTGCCGCGCGGGATCGCCGCCGGCCGCATCGGCGCGGGGGCGCCGCTCGCCGAGCTCGAGTGCGACCCGGAGGTGCCGGACGTCCTGCGCGAGGCGTGCCGGCTCGCGGCGAGCCCGCAGCTCCGCACGATGGGCTCGCTCGGCGGCAACCTCCTCCAGGCGACCCGGTGCTGGTACTGGCGGCTCGGCTGGCCGTGCAGGCTCCACGGCGGCGACGAATGCTTCGCGCGCGACGGCGAGCACCGCGAGCACGCGATCTTCGGCAACGACTACTGCGCGTCGGCGCATCCCTCCGACGTCGCCGCGGCGCTGCTCGCTCTCGACGCGACGGTCACGACGAACCGCCGGGAGCTGCGGCTCGCCGAGCTGTACCGGCTGCCGACGCCGGACGCCCGCCGGACGACGACGCTCGAGCCGGGCGAGGTGATCGTCGAGGTCGGCTACGCCGACTGCGACGCCAGCACGTATCTGAAGGCGATGGAGCGCAAGCGGTGGGCGTTCCCGCTCGTCGGGGTCGCGGCGGTTCGGCGGGGAGGCGAGACGCGGATCGCGCTCGCCGGCGCGGCGCCGGTCCCCTGGCTCCTGGCGGGCGACGTGGACGACGCGACGCCGCTTCCGCGCACGGCGTACAAGGTCGAGATCGCGCGGGCGCTCGTGCGCCGTGCCCGCGCCGCCGTCGGCTCGTGAGGCGCGCCGTCGCGCTCCTCGCGCTCGGCGTGGCCCTCACGGGCTGCGGCGGCACGAAGAAGATCCCGAACCAGCGCCCGGCAGGGACGCCCGACGCCGACGGCTGCTTCCCGATCAAGACGGTGCCGACGCCGAGCGAGCGCCGCGCACCGAAGCCGCGGTCGCCGCTCGACCCGAAGAAGACGTACGACGTCACGCTCGCGACGAACTGCGGGAGCTTCACGATCAGGCTCGACGTCGCGGACTCGCCGCACGCGACGGCGTCGTTCGTCTCGCTCGTTCGGCGCGGGTACTTCCTCGACACCGTCTTCCACCGGATCGTGCCCGGCTTCGTGATCCAGGGGGGCGACCCGACGGGCACCGGCACGAGCGGCCCCGGCTACACGACGGTCGACCCGCCGCCGGCGTCGACGAAGTACACGCTCGGCACGGTGGCGATGGCGAAGACGCAGACCGAGCCGGCCGGCGCCGCCGGCAGCCAGTTCTTCGTCGTCACCGGCCCCGGCGCGGCGACGCTACCGCCCGACTACGCGGTGCTCGGGCACGTGACGAAGGGGCTCGACGCCGTCCGGCGGATCGGCAAGCTCGGCGACCCGAGCACCGAGCAGCCGCTCCGCCTCGTCGTGATCCAGAAGGCGACCGTCGACGTCCACTAGCGGCGTCGCCGTCGTCGTCCTCGCCGGCGGCGCCTCGACCCGCTACGGCGGCGTCAAGCAGCGCGAGCTCCTGCCGGCGGTGGTCGAGGCGCTCCGGCAGGCGCCGGTCGACGAGATCGTGGTGGTGCAGGGAGCGCACGCGCTCGAGGCGCTTCCCGGGACGCGGCTCGTGCATTGCCCCGACTGGGCCCGGGGGCCGGGTGCGACCCTCCGGTGCGGCCTCGCGGCACTCGGCCCGGAGGTCCGGCGCGCCGTCGTCGTCCTCGCCGACGGCCCCGAGCTCGACCCGCGTGCAGTCGCGCGCGTCGCCGCGCACCCGGCGCCGGCCGCCGCTGCCTCGTACGACGGCACCCGCAGCCACCCCGTCGCGCTCGACCGCACCGCGTGGGAAGGCGTTCCCGACGAGGGCGGGCGCGGGCTCGACGCCGCCCTCGTCGACTGCTCCGACCTGCGCCCGCCGGGCGACCGGGACGTGCGGATCTGAGCGGTCCGGCCCCACCAGGGATTGCGCGGGCGCCCGGACCGTTGCACAGTGAGAGCGATGTCGACCTCCGACTCGCGGCCCGAGCTGCCGGTCGCCTTCCGCGGGTACGAGCGCGGGGCGACCGACGCCGCGTTCGCCGTCCTCGAGAAGCGGCGGGCGACGCTCGCCCAGGAGCGCGACGACCTCCGCCGGCAGGTGGAGGTGCTGACACGCGAGCTCGAGGACCACCGCGAGCGTTCGCAGGCCGTCGCGGACGCCCTGATCACCGCCCAGCGGGTCGCGACCGCGCTGCGGGAGACCGCGCAGAGCGAGATCGACGCACTCCGCCGCGAGGTCGAGGCCGAGCGCGAGCGCACGGTCGAGGAGGGCGCGGCCATCACCGCAGCGGCGCGGCAGGAGGCGACGGAGATCGTCCGCGAGGCGCGGCTCCGCGCCGACCGGCTGATCGGAGAGGTGCTCTCGGCGCTCGAGGACTACCGGCGCCAGACCGACGAGTTCGTGAGCGGCACCCGCGACCGGCTCGCCTCGCTCGTGCACGACCTCCTGGAGCGGCTTCCCGGCAGTGCGCCCACCCATGCGCTGCCGCCGGGCGAAGAGCACGCCGAGCCCGACAGCGCCGCCGCCGTCGCGTAGCGGCGCCGCCGCCTACAGCGGGGTCCGGAGCGCGAGCAGCTTCGCCTTCAGCTCCGGCGGCATCGGCTCGCTGACGGCCACGCGCACGTAGTGGCGTAGCCGCTCCTCGAACTGGTAGCGCTTCGCGCACCAGCTGCAGAGCGACAGATGCCGCTGTGCCTGCGCCACCTGGTCGTCCGAGAGCGCCCCGTCCAGGTACGGCTGCATCATCGCCTCGCACTCGTCACACGGATCGTTCACGGCGCCACCGCCTTGTCCGCGAGGTTCTTCTTCAGGATACGCCTCCCGCGGTGCAGACGCGACATCACGGTGCCGATCGGCACGTCGAGGATCTGGGCCGCGTCGGCGTACGAGAACTCGCCGATGTCGACCAGCACGATCGCGTCGCGGAAGTCGTGCGGGACGTCGGCGAGCGCGTCGACGATCGAGTCCTGCGACAGCCGCTCCAGCACGCGCTCCTCGTCCGGGTTCTCCTCCGGGACCTGCGATTCGAGCTTGTTGTAGAGGAAGTAGTCGCCCGCCTCGCCGTCGATCGAGGTCGTCTGCGGCGCTCGCTGCTGCCGGCGCCCGCGGTCGATGTTGAGGTTCGTCAGGATCCGAAGGAGCCAGGCGCGGAGGTTCGTCCCCGGCGTGTACTGGCGCCACGACCGGAACGCGCGCTCGTAGGTCTGCTGGACGAGGTCCTCGGCCTCTTCACGAGAGCCGGCGAGCCGCCGCGCGACGCGGTACACCTGATCGCTCAACTCCAGCGCCTCCTCCTCGAAGCGGACTCGGTCCCTCGCCTCCTGGGCGAGCCTGCGAGTGTCGGCGGCCGTCCGTGCGCTGTCGCTCACTTCGGAACCACCCTAGCCAAGCATGCAAACGACCGCGGGGCGTACCGGATTCCCGCCCGCCGCACGTTGTACGGGCAGACCTGACAACGACACGGGAGGTTCCATGCACGGTCAGGACGTCGTGACGAGCGACGATCACAAGGTCGGCACGGTCGTCGCGGAACGCGACGGCTTCGTCGTCGTGGAGTCGGGCCACGTATTCAAGTCGCGGCACGCCATCCCGACCGAGTTCCTGCACGAGCACGACGGCGTGCTCCGCGCGACGGTCGGCAAGGACATCGTCGGCGACTCGCCGAAGCTCGACGGCGACGCGTTCGACGCCGACGAGGTGAAGCTGCACTACGGGCTCGTCGACACGACGGTCGTCGACCCGGACCCCGAGGAGCGGAACGCCGAGACCGACGGCATCCGGCACGGGATCGAGCCGGCGCCGTCCGATCGGCTCGCGACGCTCGGCGAGCCGTCGCTCGACCGGCCGACGGGCTTCGACCGGACGACGAACTCCGCCGACCCCGGCTGGACGACGGCGGGGCTCAGCACCTCCGATCCGCAGCGGGACGACGCCGTCGACCGCGACGAGCACCTCGGCGACCCGCCGCGCTGAGCGGCGTCAGGCGAGGAGCGCGGGGAAGCCGCCCCGCCGCATGAGCTCGACGAGCGCATCCCTCGAGGTGCGCTCGTCGTCGTAGGCGAGCATCACCTGGCCCATCAGGTTCGCGTTCGCCGACTCGAGGCCGTCCGCGCCCTCGAGCGTCTTCGCGAGGCGCATCACGCAGCGCTCGCACCGGATGCCGGTCACCTGGATCGTCTCGGAGACGACGGGCACCGCGTCAGGCTAGCGATCGGGCGACGACATCCGCGGCGGCCTCCGCAGCGGAGGCCGCCCGTGCCTGCACGTCGGCCTCGCACGCGCCGGGGTCGATCCGCGCGAGCACGTCCTGCGCCCCGAGCGCGCGTGCCGCGGGCGCGACGAGGTCGAGCAGCTCGGCGCCGAGCTCGGACGCCGTCGGCAGGGACCCGCCGTCGGGGTGGATGAGACGCGCGCGCGGGCCGAAGCGCGCGGCCGCCCACCGGTTCTGCGCGTAGTCGGCGCGCGGGCTCCCGCCCGGAAGCCCGCCGTCGAGCGCGGTGGCGCACATCGCTTGGACGAGCGCGGAGAAGGCGGCCGAGAGGCCGACGTCGGTCGGCTGGTCCGGCATCCGCACCTCGAGCGTGCCGAGCTTCGGATGCGGTCGCGCGTCCCACCAGACGCGGGTGTAGTCCTCCATCACGCCGAGCGAGACGAGGCGCTCGACCCACCGCTCCCATTCCTCGTAGCCGCCGAAGTCGGGCGGCGCGCCCGCACGCGGGAGCTCGGCGAGGACGGGTGCGCGGTTCGACGCCATTCCGGTCAGCTCTCCGCCGAACCACGGGGAGTTGGCCGACAGCGCGAGCACGACGGGGAGCCACGGGACCACCGCCTCGAGGCAGCGCCAGCAGCCCTCTGCGGTCGGCATGCCGACGTGCACGTGCAGGCCCTGCACCCCCTGCCGCCGCACGGAGATGCCGCCGTAGCCGACGAACGTCACATAGCGCTCCTCCTTGACGATCGGCTGCGCCTCGGGGCGCGCGAAGGGGTGCGACCCGGCTGCGGCGACCGCGAGGCCCTCCGCGCCGGCGCTGTCGGCTGCGGCCCGCCGCAGCGCGCGGAGCGCCGCGTCGACCTCGTCGACGCCCGCGGCGATCCCCGTGTTCGTCTCGAAGACGGAGGCGAAGAGCTCGGTCTTGAGGCCACCCGGCAGGTCGCGGCCCTCGACGCCGCGAAGGATCCGGTCGACGGCCGCGACCTGCTCGTGCGTCGCGGCGTCCACGATCATCAGCTCCTCCTCGACGCCGAGCGAGAGCGGCGGGCTCTCGCCGAAGGCGTGCGGGATCGCCACGTCAGGCGGTCTTGACGCCGTGCACCGGCCGCCCCGCGGCGATCCATGCGTAGTACGACGCGCTCGGCCCGTACACGGACCGGTACCCCGTGACCCGCGGGTTGCGGCCGACGTCCCGGGCTCGCGCCGCGTGGCGCAGCAGGTTCGGGTCGTCCAGCTCCTGCCACACGAGGATCAGGTGCGCGGCGGTCATGAACTCCGCGACGAACGTGCAGCCGCTCGCCGGGCACGGAAACGGGTCGGTCCGCACGCAGAACCACCCGTCGTGACCCTCGCCGTCGTCCTGCCAGAGCTCTTCCTCCGCCTCGACCACCGTGTGCTCGAGGACGACATGCCCGCGCTCCATCGGGCACAAGGTAGCTGCGCTACACGCTCAACCGTTCTTGCGGGTCCCGAGGGTGACGGTCATCGTTTTTCGGGCGCCGTGGCGCCACAGCTCGATCGCGAGCTTGTCGCCCGGGTGCTTGCGCAACACGGCCGAGAAGAGCTGCTGCACGTCGGTGACCGGCTGTCCGTCGATCTTCGTGATGATGTCGCCGCCGACCTGGTAGCTCTCGCCCTCGACGACCACCGACGTCGACCCCTTGCGGATGTGCGCCTTGGCCGCGGCGCTCCCGGGCGTGACGTCCTGGACGAGGAGCCCGTGCGCGACGGGCAGGTTGAACAGCTTCTCGAGCTGCGGCGTCACCGCCGCGGCGCTCAGCCCGAGGAACGCGTGCTGGGCGCTCCCGCCGGCGATGATCTGGCCCGCGATGTCGCGGACCGTGTTGATCGGGATCGCGAAGCCGATGCCGACGTTCCCCTGGTTGGCGTCGCTTCCGGTCTGGATCTGCGACGTGACGCCGATCACGCTGCCGACTGAGTCGATCAGCGGGCCGCCGGAGTTGCCGTGGTTGATCGCGGCGTCGGTCTGGATCGCGCTCTCGATCGGGACGCCGTTCGGCGCGAAGATCTGGCGCTGGACGGCGCTGACGACACCCGTCGTGAGGGTGCGCGTGAGCCCGAACGGGTTCCCGATCGCGTAGACCGGGTCGCCGACGCGCACGCGGTCCGAGTTCCCGAGCTGCAGCGGCGTGAGCGCGCGCGCGTGGGCGTCGACCTTGAGGACGGCGAGGTCGGTCGAGCGGTCCTTGCCGACGACGGTCGCCGGCAGCTGGTCCTGGCCCGAGAACGAGACCTGCACCTTCTGCGCCCCCTGGATGACGTGGAAGTTCGTGACGATGTGGCCGGCGCGGTCGATGACGAACCCCGACCCGAGCGACTGCGACGTCTGCGGCGTCGACGGCAGCAGGTTCAACGGGTCGTTCTGGACCTGCGCGACGCTCGTCGCAGTGATCTGGACGACGCCGGGGCCGTCGTGCCTGTAGATCGTCTCCGGGGTGAGGCCGCGCGTGGCCGCCGGACGCACGGTCGTGGCCGGCTGCGCCGCGGGCACGACCTGCTGCACGGTCGTGTGCTCGCCGAGGTCGCCGAGGAGCGCGGCGCCGCCGAGCGCGAGGCCGGCCCCGACGAGGGCGACGACCAGGAGCTCGGCGGCCCTGAGCGAGAGGAAGGAAGAGCGTCGCACCACCCCCCGTTATAACCGCCCCGCGATGAACGCATCTTTGCCGTCCGTTGCAGGAGGATTAAGGCCCGTGAAGGACGCGTTCCTCCTCGACCCCGGCGTCGTCTTCCTGAACCACGGCTCCTTCGGGGCCTGCCCCCGCCCCGTCTTCGCGGCGTACCAGCGCTGGCAGCTCGAGATCGAGCGGCGGCCGGTGGAGCACCTGGGGCTCGAGCGGCGGCTCCCGGGGCTGCTCGAGGAGGCGCGGGCGGCGCTCGCCGGGTACGTCGGCTCGAGCCCGGCGAACCTCGCGTTCCAGCCGAACGTGACGGTCGGGCTGAACGCGGTCGCGCGGTCGCTCGAGCTCGAGCCGGGCGACGAGGTGCTCGTCGGCGACGCCGAGTACGGCGGCATGGAGCTCCTCTGGGAGCACGTGCGCCGCAGCACGGGCGCAACGGTCGCCCGCCGTCCGTTCGCGGAGCTCGACCCCGGGCCGCGCACGCGCGTCGTCTTCTGCTCGCACGTCGAGTGGTCGACGGGACGCATCAACGACGTCGCGGGGCTCGCCGAGCGGTCGCGCGCGGGCGGAGCCCTCCTCGTCGTCGACGGCGCCCACGCGCCGGGGCAGATCGACCTCGACCTCGAGGCGCTCGGCGCGGACGTGTACGCGGGGAACTGCCACAAGTGGATGTGCGCGCCGAAGGGCTCGGGGTTCCTGTGGGCGCGCCCCGGCGTGCAGGACCTGATCGAGCCCGCGGTCGTCTCGTGGGACTGGCAGGACGCGGCGTCGTTCCCGGAACGCCACCGCTGGCAGGGGACGCGGGACCCGTCGGCGTACCTCGCGGTGCCGTCGGCGATCGCCTTCCAGGAAGAGCACGACTGGCCGACGGTGCGAGCGCGGTGCCACGCGCTGCTGGCGTCGCTCGAGCTGCCGTTCGCGCCCCTCACGGACGCGTTCGCACAGATGCGCGGCTTCCGGGTCGAGCACCCGGACCCGCCGCGGCTGCAGCGCCGCCTCCGCGAGCGTCACCGCATCGAGGTGCCGGTGGCGGAGACACGGCAGGGCTGGGTGCTGCGCGTCTCCGTCCAGGCCTACAACGACGAGGCGGACCTGGACGCGCTCCGCGTCGCGCTCGCGGCCGAGCTGTGATCGGGGAGCCGGCACGAACGTGCCGACCGCGTCCGCGCCGTCACGCGAGCAGCGACCGGATCGCGGCGAGCGACTCGGGGACGACGCGGTAGAACGCCCACGAGCCGCGCTGGTCGCGCTCGACGAGGCCGGCCTCCCGGAGCACGCGCAGGTGGTGGCTCACGGTCCCCTGCGAGAGGTCGAGCGGCTCCGTCAGGTGGCAGACGCAGGCCTCGGCCCGCGGCTGCGACTGGATCAGGCTCAGGATGCGGAGCCGCGCCGGGTCCGCGATCGCCTTCAGCGCCGCGGCGAGCCGCTCGGCGTCGGCCGGGGAGAGCGGCTCGGCGAGGAGCGGCGGGCAGCAGGCCGCGATCGTCGCGAAGGTCTGCACGGCGCTCATATTGACACAGATCAATGTCATCGGCATCCTGGGCATATTGATCGCCGTCGATCACCTGGAGGCCCTGCGATGACGCCGCCCGAGATCCTGTTCGTGTGCGTCCACAACGCCGGACGCAGCCAGATGGCGGCCGCGCTCGCGACGCGTCGCTCCGGCGGGAAGGTGCACGTGCGCAGCGGGGGCAGCGACCCGGCGGACCGCCTGAGCCCCGCCGTCGTCGAGGCGATGGCGGAGCTCGGTATCGACCTGAGCGACGAGCGCCCGACGCGGCTCACCGACGAGTCCGTCTGCGCGGCCGACGTGGTCGTCACGATGGGCTGCGGCGACGCCTGCCCGGTCTACCCGGGCAAGCGGTACGAGGATTGGGAGCTCGAGGACCCGTCCGGCAAGGACCTCGAGACGGTCCGGCGCATCCGCGACGAGATCGACGCGCGCGTCCAGCGCCTCGTCGCCGAGCTCGTCCCCGTGGAATGAAAGGAGGCGCGATGCTGCTCTACGAGAGCGACGGCTGCTGCGACAGCGACGACTGCTGTCCGCCCGGCTGCTGCTAGCGACCACGGGCCGCCTCCGCCCCGGGGGCGGCCCGCCGGCTCAGCGGATGGTGATCGCGAACAGCCCGCCGATGACGGCGGTGCCGAACGTGACCCACGCGACGTAGTCGCCCACGTGACCGCTGTGGACCGCGCGCAGCGGCGCGAACGCGGCACCGAGCGCGTCGGTGAGCCGGCGCGGCAGCCGGTCGCGGACGGTCGAGGCTGCCCCGAGCGCGAACGAGCCGACCAGCGTGACGAGGGCCCACACCACGCTCTCGCCGGTCGTGCGCCACTCGCCGGGCGGAGGAGGGGTCGGCGGCCGGTGGTCGAGGACGACGTGCACGTACGAGAGCTGGTCCGTGAACGTGTGCGCGGCCTCCATCGCCTTCGCCGCGAGCCCCGTCGACGCGCCGACCAGGAGCCCCGCGACGGCGAGGACGAGCGTGACCGCCGCCATGACGGCGAGCTCCGGGTGCTCTTCCGGCAGCGGGCTCTCCGTCGGCTGCTGCGAGAGGAGCGGGTCCTCGCGGTCGCCGACGGCGAAGAAGATGCGGAGCCCGGCGCGGACGATCGCCGCCGTCGAGCCGATCGTCGCGAAGGCGAGGACGAGCGGCACCCACCAGTAGCCCTCGACGCTGGCGGAGTCCTCGATCAGCGCGTGACCCGTGAACGTCCCGAGGAACGGCGGGCTCGCGAGCGCGAGCGCGGCCACGAACCACGCGAGCGCGGCGGCGCGCAGCCGCCGGCCGAAGCCGAACAGCTGCAGCTCGTCGATGTTGCCGCGCGTCACGAGCAGCATGCCGCCGACGAGGAACAGCGCGCCCTTCGCGAGCGCGTGCGAGAGGACGTACACGGCCGAGCCGGCGAGAGCGTCGGGAGTCAGCAGGGCGACCCCGATCAGGAAGCAGCCCGCGTGCGCGATCGTCGAGTAGGCGAGAAGGCGCTTCACGTGCCGCTGCAGCCCGCACATCAGCGCGCCGAGGATCGCCGTGACGGTCCCGACGCCGAGGAGCACATCGCGGATCGGGTGGTCGAACTGGCCGAGCACGCCCGCGAAGACGGTCCAGAAGATGCGCGCGACGGCGAAGATCCCGATCTCGACCATGACGCCCGAGAAGAGGACGCAGACCGGCGCCGGCGCGACGGCGTGCGCGTCGGCGAGCCAGAAGTGGAACGGCACCATCGCCGACTTGACGAGGAACCCGCACGTGATGAGCGCGAACGCGCCGACGACGACACCGTCGTGCTTCCCGTCGAACGTCAGCCGCTGCCCGATCTCCGCCAGGTTCAGCGCCCCGGTGCGCCCGTAGAGGAGCGCGATCCCGAACAGGACGAGGAACGCCCCGATCGTGTTCACGACGGCGAAGTTGAAGGACCCCTGGATCGGGCTCGCCTCCTCCACCTTGTACGCCGTCAGCGCGAACGCCGACACGCTCATCAGTTCGAAGAAGACGAACATGTTGAAGATGTCGCCGCTGAGCACGAACGCGGCCATCGCCGTGCCGAACGCGAGCATCAGGACGATGTACAGGTACCGCTCCTCCTGCATGTAGCGCCACGAGTAGACGAGCGCCGAGAGCAGCAGCGCGAAGACGAGGACGGCGAACGCTGCGCCGAACGAGTCCACCGCCCAGCCGATGCCCACGGGGAAGCTGCCGGAACGCGGCCGCCAGCCGCCGAACCAGTAGGAGAGGATCCGGCCGCCCGTCCGCGCGAGCACGACGGCGGCGAGCACGATCGGCACCGCGGCGGCGGCAAACCCGACCACGTCGGCCCCGACGGCCGGGAGCCACTTCCCCGTCAAGGCGATCAGCGTCGCCGCGAGCAGCGGCACGGCGACGACGAGCGGAATGAGCGGCGTCATCCCTTCATCTCCGCGACGTCGGCCGGATCGAGCGTCCCGTGATGCTGCAGGGCGCGCAGCGCGAGCGCGAGCAGGAGCGCCGACACGGCGACGGCGACGACGATGTCGGTGAGCGTCAGCGACTGCACGATCGGGTCGACGACCTTTCGCGACGTCGGGATGTCCCCGAAGACGGGCGCGGTCCCGTGCTCGCGGTAGCCGATCGCGAGCAGCAGGACGTACGTCGCCGACTGGCAGACGCTCACGCAGACGGTCAGGTGGATCAGGTCGCGGCTCGAGACGATCCCGTAGAGGCCGACCAGGAACACCCAGACCGCGAGCACGTACGGCAGGACGCTCACGGGTCGTCCCGCCGGTAGCGGGCGGCCATGTTCTCCTCGAGGTACTCGGCGAAGACGACGAGGAACCCGCCGGCGACGGCGAGCGCCGAGGCCCAGTTGACGAGCGCCGCACTGCCGCCGGACCGGAGCCGCCCGGTGACGCCGAGATCCATGAAGTTCTCGAGGAACGCGAGCCCGAACGCGAACGCGATCAGCCCGAGCCCGACGTACGCGCCGGCGCCGAAGGACTCGACGGGCTCCGCGAACTTCGAGGGCGCGAGCCGCGCGTAGGCGTGGTACTCGACGGTCAGGAAGACGAGCGCGAAGGCCGCCGCCGCGACGACGCCGCCCTGGAAGCCGCCCCCGGGCGTGACGAAGCCGTGCGAGACGACGTAGAGCGAGAGGAGCAGCGTCGCGATCGCCGCGAGGACGCCGAAGCCGTTGACGGCGTCGCTGCGGACGGCGTCGACGATGTCGGCCGTGTCGTACCCGCGCGTGTCGCGCAGCAGCAGCGCGACGGCGGACGCAGCCGCGAAGAGGATCAGCTCCTCGCCCATCGTGTCGAAGCCGCGGTAGTCGAAGACGACCGCCGTCACGGCGTTCGCCATGTGCCGCTGCGGCTCGACCACCTTCGAGACGATGTCGCCGTACGGGCCCGCGTAGTGCCCGAACGGCGGCAGGTCGGCCACGGCCCACAGGAGCAGGAAGCCGAGCCCCGCGGCGCCGGCGGCGAAGAGAGCGAGCCGGAGCGGCAGCCTCATTCGCTCCGCCTCTTCCGGTGCGCCGCGACGCGCGCGATCGCGCCCACGAGCACGAGCGGGTACGCGATCGCGGAGACGACGAGCGCCGACAGCGCGACGTCGGGCGCCTGCAGGACCATGAAGAGGACGACGAGCGCGAACCCGTAGAGCGAGAACAGGAGCGCCTGTCGCACCACGTCCCGCGCGAGCACGACGAGCAACGCGCCGAGCGCGACGAACAGGATCGCGACGGACTGGAGCGGAGTCACAGCTCCACGTCCTGCGCCTCGCGCTGTCTCGCGACCCGCGCGATCGCGTGGGTGAGGACGCCGTTCAGGAAGAAGAGGGCGAAGGCGACGAAGAGCGCGTTCCAGACCGGGTTCGTGTACGGGTGCGGCTGCTTCAGCAGCACCGCCGCGAAGACGAGGAACGGCGGGACCGCCGTCGTCGCACCGGCATAGTGGAGGCGGTCGTACACGGTCGCGCCCGCGAAGACGCCGACGACGCACAGCGCCTCCGACACGACGACCGTGCCCAGCAGGGCGTCGACGACGACGGTTCTCACAGATCGAGCTCGCGCTCGAAGAACCGGACGAAGACCATCGACCCCGCGAACGTGAGGACGGCGGCCGCGAGGCCGAGCACCGTGTACGAGGTGCGGTGGAACCCCTGCGCGAGGAGCACGAGCGCGAGCGTCCAGATCGAGGCGGCCGCCTCGACCGCGACGAGCGCGTCGAGCCGCGGCGCGCGCGCCGCGAAGACGAGCAGCGGCAGCTCGAGCGCGACGAGAGCCGTCCCCGCCCACAGGAACGCGTTCACATGACCTGCCTTCCGGTGGAGACGCGCGTGTCGAGCGAGTGCAGGAGCGCGCGGCCGTCGTCGAGGTCGACGACCATCCCGTTCGCGCTCTCGTTCTCGAGCGCCGCCGCGAGCGCGCGCCGGAACCGGCCGCGCGCGCCCGGCTCCTCCGTGAAGGGGACCGTCAGCCACTGGCCGCGCACGCGCCTTCCCCGGGCGACGTCGCGGACGAGGATCCCGAGGACGAGGACGAAGTCGAAGAGCACGTGCCCCGGGATCGACCACGCGCTCGCGACGGCGCCGAACGAGAAGCGGAAGCCGAGCACGCCGACCGCCCGGAGAGCCTCGACGAACAGCGCGACGAGCGCCGCAGCGATCAGGCCCGCGATCAGCTCCGTGCTCTGTGTCGTGCCGACGAACATCGCCCACAGCACCTCGAGGGCGCACGTCCAGGCGACGAGGCGTGCGACCGTCAGCACAGGCACTTGATTTCCAGGCCCGGAAGCTGCGAAAACCACGAGGATGGCCGCGAACCGCTACCGCGCCGCCGCGGCGTTCCGCGCCGAGCTGCGCCGCTTCCTGCGCCGGAGCGAGGACTGCGCGCGGACGGCGGGCATCACGCCGCGCCAGCACCTCCTGCTGCTCCAGATCGCCGGCGCCGACGGCGGCACGACGACGGTGTCCGACCTCGTCCGCCTGCTCGCGCTCACGCAGAGCGCCGTCACCGAGCTCGTGCAGCGCGCCGAGCTCGCGGGCCTCGTCGAGCGGCGGCAGTCGCGCCACGACGGCCGCGTCGTGAACCTGACCCTGACGCCGCTCGGCGAGGAGAAGCTGGCGGCGGTCCACGACGCGCTCGGACCCGAGCGGACGCACCTTCGCCGCGTGATCGACGAGCTGCCGGGGGACGACTAAAGATCGTAGTGCGATATGTTTTACGGCCGACGCCGGAGGAACAACGCCGGCGTGGGCTTCACCAAGCTGCTCGAGTCGTGGCCGCTCGTGCGCCAGGTCCGCGAGGGCGACCTGCTCGGCCTCGGCAAGGCCGCGCAGTCACCTCGATCGCGTGACCTGACGCCGCGCATCGCGCACGCCGACAAGGTCGCCCGGTCGATCTGCCCGTTCTGCGCCGTCGGCTGCGCGCAGCTCGCCTACGTGAAGGACGGCGAGGTGATCCAGGTCGAGGGCGACCCGGCGAGCCCGATCTCGCGCGGCCGCCTGTGCCCGAAGGGCGCGGCGAGCAAGAACATGCACGACGGGCCGCTGCGCGAGTACAAGGTCAAGTACCGCCGGCCGTTCGCGACCCACTGGGAGGAGCTGCCGCTCGACCAGGCGATGGACATGATCGTCGACCGGATCATCCGCACGCGCGAGGAGACGTGGCAGGAGGAGACGCCGGAGGGGAACCCGGCCAAGCG